>NZ_LJYG01000026.1:161852-245796 GCF_001440035.1 Bradyrhizobium manausense
CCGCCGCGATGATCCGCACCACCGAGCGCAATTTGCGCGTTGCTTTCGGCGATGCCGGCTGGGAACGGCTGCTGGCCTGCTATCGCGGTTCAGTGCGTCCCGACGAGGACCCGTACGAGGCGCTGCTGTCGGATGCGTTCTGGCATCGCCCGATGGCCGATCTGGCGCGGAGCCACGCGGAAGCAGGCGGCGCGGTGTGGCTCAGCCGGTTCGACCACCGCCCGGCGCTGGAGCCGTTTCTGTCGCAGGGGCCGACGCATGGCGCCGACAATGCCTGCCTGTGGGCGCATCTGCCTGATTTCATCGATCGCCCGATCCTGAAGCGCAAGGGCGGCCCGATGACGCCTGCCGATATCGACGTCGCAGCACGGTTTCAGACCAGCCTGCTGCGCTTTGTGACATCAGGCATGCCCGATGTTGCGGAGGCCTGGCCGCGGTTCGAGCCTCACAAGGAATCGCTCGCCATCTTCGGTCAGCCGTTTCATGTTGTGCCCCTGAACGAAGGCGCACGTGCCCGCCTGTGGGCGGAACTGAGCGCGTGAGACGGGGTGCTCGAAGCCGCGCCCTGTAATCTGCTTCACAGGCGAATGCGTCGATCTGCGCTAGATGAAGTCAGGCCCTGTCCAAGCGGCCGAGTTCGGAGTTGGCGATGATTGCTGCACTGGCAAGAGCAATATCCCGCGCGACGGGAACCAATGTCGATTTCGAAACCCTGAAGATCCTCGTGATCTTCTCGGGCGCGGGCCTCCTGGTCTCGCTCGTCGCCGCGATGATCTACGGACAGGCTCTCAACGCCGCTCTGTTCTGAGCGCGTCGCAATCCCCGTCAGGCCACGGGTTCCTTGGGACGGCTTCGCTCACGCGGCGCCAGCGGCGGCGCCTGCTTCAGCGGAGCTGCTTCGCTTGGCGCGGCGTCGCTGCCTGAGACATGTTCGAGCTGCGCAGGGCCGTTGTCGCGCCAGGCGATGAACCAGATCAGCAAGCCGAGCACTGCCAGCCCCGCGCCGACGGGACCCGTCGACGTCCAGCCGAGCCCCTGACGAATGGCAAGGCCACCCAGGAACGGGCCGAGCGCATTGGCGGTGTTGAACGCCGAATGGTTGAGCGCGGCGGCGAGCGCCTGCGCATCTCCGGCAACATCCATCAGCCGGGTTTGCAGGACAGCACCGAGCGCGACACTGGCTCCAATGGCAAAGATGTCGATCGCGAGCAGCCAGGGATTGCCGGCCACAAGCGGAAACACCAGCAGCGCCACGGCCGCAAACACCAGGATGCCGCCCGCGGTCGGCATCAAGGCGCGGTCGGCGAAGCGCGGCACGAACAGATTGCCGAGCGTGGCGCCGATGCCGAAGATGGCCAGGAAGAACGGGATGACCTCGGTGCTGACCTTGGTGACCTCGATCAAGGTCGTCGCGAGATACGTGTAGACGGCGAACATGCCGCCGAAGCCGATGGCGCTGATCGCGAGCGTGGTCCAGACCCGGCGGCTTTTGAGCGCGCCGAGTTCGCGCAGCGGATCCGACCGGCCGGCCCGGTCGCGCGGCGCGAACGACGCGCACAGCAGCATCGTGAGCAAGGCCAGCACCGACACGAGGCCGAAACTCGCGCGCCAGCCGACCATCTGGCCGATCAGATTGGCCAGCGGCACGCCGATGATGGTGGCGATAGTCAGGCCCAGCATCACCTGGCCGACTACCTGCGAGCGGCGGTGTTGCGGCACGAGCGAGGCCGCAACCAGCGCGGCGATGCCGAAATAGGCGCCGTGGGGCAGGCCCGAGAGGAAGCGGGCCGCGACCATCGAACCGAAGCCGGGCGCCAGCGCGGTGAGGGCGTTGCCGAGCGCGAATACGGCCATCAGCGCCAACAGCTGCGTGCGCCGCGCGAATTTTGCGCCGAGCACCGCGATCAGCGGTGCGCCCAGCACCACGCCGAGCGCATAGGCGCTGATCGCGTGTCCGGCGGTCGGTTCGTCGATATGAAGGTCGGCCGCGAAGAACGGCAGCAGGCTCATCGACGCGAATTCGGTGGTCCCGATCGCAAAGCCGCCCATCGCGAGCGAGAACAGGACGACGGCGAGATGAGGGGGCGCTGAATGGGATTTCGGTTTCGCGCTTGGCGAGGTCGCGTGAGGCGAGGTCGTCATGTGTCCTGCTTAGGTGACGGCAACGGGAACCAGCCCAGCAAACGTCGCCATCCCTGCAGTCTTTGTCTCACCTACTTAAACGCGCGTGGATCAGCGTCAACACCGGAAGCGCCACGTAAGGCGGAGCGCATATCAGCCTCCCGGTTTATTCAGGGCATCCGCGTCAATGTGTCCGGTGCAACCGGCTCGAGCACGTGATCAGCCGCTGGCTGCGCGGCTGACGCGTCCCCGACATGATTGACCGATCAGAACTGCACTTCGCCGGGAATGTCGTCGGCGCTGAGGCCGACGGTTTGATAGGCCTTCAGCAGCCATTCGCGGGTCTGGCCGAGCGACCGGTTGTAGTCGGCCCAGGCGCTGAGGAAATCCTTGTAGCGGCGGTCGGCTTCGGCGCGGATGCCGAGATTGGTCGGCAGTGTCAGGATCGGCCGCGGGATCGCGAGCTCGCCGAGCGTCGGATTCTTCTTCAGTGTGAAGATCGACAGCACCGCGAGCGAGACGTTGCAGTCGGCGCGGCCGGTCGACACGGCGAGGATCGCCTCGTCGCGGGTCTTGAAGCCGAGGATGTCAGCCTTCGGGCAGTAGCGGCGCGCGATGGTCTCGTGCGTCGAGCCGATGTCGACGGCGATCTTGACCTCCGCCTTGTTGAGGTCGGTCCAGGTCTGCGGCTTGGCAAAGCCCTTCTTGGTGATGACGGTGAACGAGTGCACCAGGATCGGGGTCGAGAAGTCGATGACGAGCGAGCGCTCCGGCGTCGGATTGACGGCGAAGGCGAGGTCGACCTTGTCGGCCTGAAGATCGAGGATCTGGTTGCCCCAGGTCGATTCCAGCATCTCGACCTTGGCGCCCAGCTTGCCCGCAATGTCATTCGCCATGTCGATGCAGGCGCCCGACCATTGATTGGTGGCGAGGTCCTTGTGGAAATAGGGGTCCTGGCCGGCGATGACAGCGATGCGCAGCACGCCGCTCTTCTTGATGCGATCGAGCGTGGAGGTCGGCGCGGTGTCGGCCTTGACTGGCGCGGTCGCGGCCATTGCGGCGCCCGCCAGCGCGACGGTGGTGAGTGCGTCCCTGCGGTTCATTGTCGGTACTCCCTGGGGATGGGATCTGGCCCGGCAGGCAGACTATTTCTGTATTCAGAACATAATGCAATATGGTATTGCGGCCTTGCCGGGGATTTGAGCGATGAGGCAGGTTAGAGCCTACTTCGTTGGCAAAGCGAGAGAAAACTTTGTGAAGCCGTGGCGCGCCGATGCTCTCTGCACTGTCAGCATCGGCCTTGCACCTCATGTCCGCCTGTCCTACGCCACCTCGGAACAACAGCGCGTTCGCTAAAGCTTGCAGGGAGCCGTCATGACCATCAGAAACACCCGAACCGGGGGCCAGATCCTGATCGATCAGCTGGTCGCGCAAGGCGTCGAGCGCGTCACCTGCGTGCCGGGCGAGAGCTATCTGGCGGCGCTCGATGCGTTGCACGACAGCCCGATCGACGTCGTGATCTGCCGCGCCGAAGGCGGCGCTGCGATGATGGCGGAAGCCTATGGCAAGCTCACCGGGCGCCCCGGCGTCTGCTTCGTCACCCGCGGCCCCGGCGCCACCAATGCCAGCCACGGCGTCCACATCGCGATGCAGGACTCCACGCCGATGATCCTGTTCGTCGGCCAGGTCGACACCGGCATGCGCGAGCGCGAGGCGTTCCAGGAGCTCGACTACAAGGCGGTATTCGGCTCCATGGCGAAATGGGCCGTCGAGATCGATCGCCCCGACCGCATTCCCGAGCTGGTCGCGCGCGCCTTCCGCGTCGCCATGCAGGGCCGTCCGGGTCCGGTGGTGATCGCGTTGCCGGAGAACATGCTGACCGAGACCGCCGCTGTGGCCGACGCCATGCGCATCGAGCCCGCGGTGAGCTGGCCGGCGCCACCAGACATCGAACGTGTCGGTGCGCTGCTCGCTGGCGCGAAGGCACCCCTGGTCATTCTCGGGGGCTCGCGCTGGACCGATGAGGCTACCAAGAGCATCGCGCGGTTTGCCGAGCGCTTCGATCTGCCGGTCGCGACCTCGTTCCGCCGGGCCTCGCTGATCGATGCCGATCATTCGCATTATGCCGGCGATCTCGGCATCGGGCCGAGCCCGGGCCTGAAGGCGCGCGTCGACAACGCTGACGTCATTCTGCTCATCGGCGGCCGCATGTCGGAGATGCCGTCCTCGTCCTACACGCTGCTCGACATCCCCTCGCCGAAGCAGAAGCTGATCCATGTGCATCCCGGCTCCGAAGAGCTCGGCCGCATCTATCAGCCGGAGCTGGCGATCCAGGCGACGCCGGCCGCGTTCGCCGCTGCCGTGGAAGCGCTGAAGCCTTCGGGCACTGTTGCCTGGAAGGGCGAGGCCGCCAAGGCGCATGCCGATTATCTCGCCTGGACCGAGAAGGCGCGGGAGCTGCCGGGCAATTTCCAGTACGGTCAGGTCATGACCTGGTTGCGTGACCGCTTGCCGAAGGATGCGATCGTCTGCAACGGCGCCGGCAATTATGCCGGCTGGATTCATCGCCATCATCGCTTCCACAGCTTTGCCTCGCAGCTCGCGCCGACCTCGGGCTCGATGGGCTATGGCGTGCCGGCCGGCGTGCTGGCGAAGCGGCAATATCCTGACCGCGTCGTCGTCGCCTTCGCCGGCGACGGCTGCTTCCTGATGAACGGCCAGGAGTTTGCGACCGCCGTGCAGTATGACGCGCCGCTGATCGTGATCGTGGTCGACAACTCGCAATACGGCACCATCCGCATGCACCAGGAGCGCGACTATCCCGGCCGCGTCGTCGGCACCCAGCTGAAAAATCCTGATTTCGCGATGTACGCGAAAGCGTTCGGCGGCCATGGCGAGCGGGTCGAGCGCACCGAGGAATTCGCACCGGCATTCGAGCGCGCGCTCGCTTCCGGCAAGCCGTCGATCCTCCACTGTATCATCGATCCCCGCGCGATCTCGGTCGGCAAGGATTTCACCCCGGCGGTGAAGACGTAAGCGATGGCAGAGGGTCGCCACGTCGCCATCATCGGGGCCGGCGCGATCGGCGTGATCAGCGCCATCGAGGCGCTGCGCGAGGGGCATCGCGTCACGTTGATCGATCCGGGCGAGCCCGGTGGCGAGCAGGCGGCGAGCTACGGCAATGCCGGCTGGCTCTCGTCGCATTCGGTGATCCCGCCGGCCGAGCCCGGCGTCTGGACGAAGGTGCCGGGTTATCTGATGGACCCGCTCGGCCCGCTCGCGATCCGCTGGTCATATCTGCCGAAGGCGCTGCCCTGGCTGATCAAATATCTGCTGTCGGGCTGGACCGAGGCGCGTGTCGAGAAGACAGCGTTCGCGCTGCGCGACCTCCTGAAGGACGCGCCGCTGTTGCACCGGAAGCTGGCGGAAGAAGCTGGCGTGCCTGAGCTGGTCGAGCGCAACGGCGTGATGCATGTGTTCCCGTCGCGCGGCAATTTCGACAACGATCTCGGCTGGCGCCTGCGCAGGAAGGTTGGCGTCGAATGGCTGGAGCTGAACGCCGACGAGATGCGTCAGCGCGAGCCGGATCTGCATCCGCGCTATACCTTTGGTGTGGTGGTGGAGGAGGCCGGACGCTGCCGCGATCCCGGCGCTTATGTTGCCGCGCTTGCCCAACACGCGCTGGCTGGTGGCGCGAAGTTGGTTCGTGCCAAGGCAACCGGGCTCAAGCTGAGCGGCAACAAGCTCGTCGCCGTTCTCACCGACACCGGCGAGATTGCTTGCGATGCCGCTGTGGTGGCCGCGGGCGCGCGGTCGAAGCAGCTGACTGCGTCTGTCGGCGATTCCCTCCCGCTCGAAACCGAGCGCGGCTATCACGTCATGATCGAGAACCCGGAAGTAGGTCCGCGCAGCTCGATGATGGCCTCCGACGCCAAGATGGTGGCGAACTGGACCAACAAGGGCTTGCGCGCCGCCGGCACGGTCGAGATCGCGGGCCTTGCGGCCGCGCCGAACTGGAAGCGCGCGGAGATTCTGCGCGACCACCTTCTCAGCATGTTTCCGAAACTGCCGAGGGACATTCCGGCCTCGCGCATCAAGATGTGGTTCGGCCATCGTCCGAGCATGCCGGACGGACGTCCCTGCATCGGCTACTCCCGCGCCTCGCGCGACATCGTCTATGCCTTCGGCCATGGTCATGTCGGCCTGGTCGGCTCGGCGCGCACCGGTCGCCTCGTCGCCCAGCTCCTGAGCGGCAAGCCGCCCGAAATTCCGCTCGCGCCGTTTTCTCCCGATCGCTTCCTCTGAGCTTGCAACATGACTTATACGTCCAGTTCCTCATCCCGCATCGCTCGTGGCGGCAAGGCCATCTACGGCGCGCCGCTCGGCATTTTGATGCTGGAAGCTCGCTTTCCGCGCATCCCCGGCGACATGGGCAACGGCACGACCTGGCCCTTCCCCGTGCTCTATCGCGTGGTGAGCGGGGCGTCGCCGGAGAAGGTGGTGCTGAAGGGCGCGGCTGGCCTGCTGCCTGATTTCATCGATGCGGCGAAGGACCTGGTGCGGCTCGGGGCCGAAGCCATCACCACCAATTGCGGCTTCCTCTCCCTGTTCCAGAAGGAGATCGCCGCTGCGGTCGGCGTGCCGGTTGCGACCTCGTCGTTGATGCAGGTGCCGTGGGTGCAGGCGACCCTGCCGCCTGGCAAGCGCGTCGGCCTCGTCACGGTATCGGGCTCGACCCTGACGCCGGCCCATCTCGAAGGTGCCGGCGTGCCGCTCGATACGCCGGTGGTCGGCACCGAGCACGGCAAGGAGTTTTTCCGCGTCCTGATCAAGGCCGAGAAGGATGACATGGACGTCGCGCAGGCCGAGCGGGACGTGGTCGGGGCCGGCAAAGAGCTGGTCGCGAAAAACCCCGACGTCGGCGCCATCGTGCTCGAATGCACCAACATGCCGCCTTATGCGGCAGCGCTGCAGGCCGAAGTCGGGTTGCCCGTTTACGACATCTATTCCATGATCACCTGGTTTCATGCCGGACTGCGCCCGCGCACCTTCGGCTGATTCCTGATGTCACACAGCTCCTCGCACCTCTGCTGTTGTTTGCATTGCAATCGCCGCCGCAGCCCCGGTATATTTGGCTGTGTTCGGGCATGAATGCAGTTGATGATGAGCAACGTGGAACTGGCCTCCGACAGTATCGTCGATCGCGTCTATGAACAGCTCAAGGCCATGGCCGTGAGCTATGAGTTCAAGCCGGGCGAGCGGCTCAACGAAGGCGAGCTGGCCAAGCGCCTCGGCGTCAGCCGCACGCCGCTGCGCGAAGCGCTCAACCGTCTCAACACCGAAGGTTTTCTGCGTTTCACGCCGGGCAAGGGCTTCTTCTGCCGCGAGCTCGACGCCCACGAGATCTTCGATCTCTACGAGCTGCGCAAGTCGATCGAAGTCGCCGCGGTCCGCCTCGCCATCAAGCGCGCCAAGGACGAAGATATCGACGCGCTGCTGAAATTCCTCGAGGCCACCGGCCCCGATCCCGGCGACCGCACGTCGGTCGAGCTCGTCGAGCTGGACGAGACTTTTCACGAGCGGCTGATGGCGATGTCGAACAATGCCGAGATGCTGCGCGTCTTGCGCAACGTCAACGCCCGCATCCGCTTCGTGCGCTGGATCGACATGGACAGCATCAACCGTACCAACACCCAGGCCGAGCATCGCGCGGTGGTCGAGGGTCTGATGGCACGCAACGAAGAGGTCTGCGTCTCGGTGCTGGAGAAGCACATCGACCGCCGCCTCGATCGCATCACCTCCGCGATCAAGGAAGGCTATGCGCAGATCTATATGCCGGCGGCGCTGAGAGCTGGGGCGAGTTGAGGTTCTTCTGCAGTATCGTAGGGTGGGCAAAGCGAAGCGTGCCCACCACCTAATCGTGGGCACGGCGCAAGTGCGGCTTTGCCCGCCGTGCGATTTCTGGCTTCCGCCACGACGACTGGGCGAGTTTACTCCGCCGCGACCGTCATCCCATGGCCGAGCCGCTTCGAAATACCCCCCGCGCAATCGCGCAGCGCGTGCGCGATCGGGCTGTCCCAGCGCGCGTCGAACGTGCCTTCCGGCCCCATCGCGGTGATGACCAGCGCGACATGGCCAGCATGATCGAACACCGGTGCGGCGAACGCGTTCACGCCGGGCAGGGGATCGCCGAGCGCGCGGGCGAGCCCGTGCTTGCGGACCTCGGTCAGCATCTCCGCGACCTTGCCTTTCACCGGCCGCTTCGGATTGTAGCCGACGCCCTGGCGATCGAGCCCGCTTTCGAGCGCGGCGTTGATGGTCTTCTCCGGCAGGAACGCTGCGAAGGCACGCCCCGTGGCCGTCTCCAAGAGCGCCATCACCGATCCCGCGCGCATGACGATGTGGACGGGCTGGCCGGGCTCTTCCAGCTGCACCACGGTCGGGCCGTGCGTGCCCCAGACCGCGAGCGAGACCGCGTGGCCGATCTGGCTTGCGAGCGCCGCGATCTTCGGCTGCGCGATGCGCACGCCGGAGAGGCGGCGCAGGCTGATCAGTCCGAGCTCGAGCGCCAGCGCGCCGATCTCGTAGCGGCCGGTGGTCTCGTCCTGCTCGATCAGCCCGATGCGGGAGAAGCTGGCGAGATAAGGATGCGCCTTGGCCGGCGTCATGCCGGCTTCGCGCGCGAGATCGCGCAGCATCATCGGCTCGCCGCATCTCGCGAGCGCGCGCAGCAATTCTCCGCCGACCTCGATCGATTGGATGCCGCGGCTTTCTTTCTTCATGCGTTCCCGATGCGCTTGAGTCCTTGTTTGAGCATGATCTCTTCGGAAAACCACTGCACACTTTTCCGGATCATGCTCTACGCCGCGTCGCGCTTGGTGGCGCAGTCGGCAAGGTGTCGCCCGGCAATGTAGCCGAAGGTCAGCGCCGGCCCAAGCGTGATGCCGGCGCCGGGATAATTGCCACCCATGATGCTCGCCATGTCGTTGCCGGCGGCATAGAGCCCGGGAATCACCCGGCCTTCGGCGTCGAGAGCGCGCGCGTTCTCGTCGGTGACGATACCGGCATAGGTGCCGAGATCGCCTGTTACCATCTTGATGGCGTAGAACGGGCCGTTCTCGATCGGCGCGACGCAAGGATTGGGACCGTGTAGCGCGTCGCCCTGGTAGCGGTTATAGGCTTTTGAACCTTTGCCGAAGGCGGGGTCCTGTCCGAGCGGCGCGGTCGCGTTGAACTGCCTGACTGTCTCCGCAAAGCCCTTCGCGTCGATGCCGGCCTTTGCCGCCAGCGCTTCCAGCGTATCGCCGCGCATGAGATAGCCGCTCGCGAGATGATGTCCCAGCGGCATCGGGAACGGCGGCACGCAGCCGAGGCCGTATTTGCGCAGCGTCTTGTGATCGCAGACGAGATAGGCGGCGATCTCCTCGCCGGGCCTGGCCGCCTTGATCATGGCCTGGACGAAGTCGTGGTAGGAATTGCCTTCATTGGCAAAGCGCTTGCCATCGCGCATCACCGCGATCACGCCGGGCTTGGCACGATCGATGAAGTGCGGCATCACGCCTTTCGAGCCGTCCTTGCGCGTCGTGAGCGACACCGGGACCCAGGCCGCCGCGTTCGGCAGGCGATCCTCGATATGTCCGCCCGCGCTTTCGGCGAGGCGCAAGCCGTCGCCGGTATTGCCTGTCGGCCCCGGCGAGAAATGCTCGGCGCCGGTCGGTGCATGCGGAAACATCTTCTTGCGGCGCTCGACATCATGCGGGAAGCCGCCGCAGGCGAGCACGACGCCCCGCCGCGCGCGGACGCGGACGTCGCGTCCCTCGCGCGACACGATCGCGCCGGTCACCGTGCCATTCTCGACCGTCAGCTCGCGCACCGGCGAGGACAACCACATCGGGATCTTCAAATCCTGCGCGGACTTTGCGAGCCGACCCGCCAGCGCATTGCCGTTGGTCAAGGTCATGCCGCGGCCGTGGCGCAGCACGTCCATCAGGTGGCGCGATAGCCGCTTTGCGACATAGACCGCTGACGTCAGCGACTTCGTGACGCGCATGAAATGGATGATCTCTTTGCCTGACCCCAGCATCATGCCGAACACGGTGAGCTCGGGCAGGGGCATGCCGAGCGTCTTGATGAGGTCGCCCAGCTCACGGCCATCGAACGGGCGTGTCACCATGGAGCGACCGCCTTGCGCGCCGCCGGGCGCCTCGGCGTGATAGTCGGGGAACACCAGTGGCATGTCGAAGCGGAGCGCGGTCTTGGTGGTGAAGAAATCCACCGCCTCGGGACCGGCGCTGAGGAACGCATCGACGCGCGCCGCATCGAAATTGTTGCCGGCCTCGTGGCGCAGATAGGTACGGGCCTGCTCCGGCGTCTCCTCGATGCCGTAGGCTTTCGCCAGGGCGGTGCCGGGAATCCACAGCCAGCCGCCGGAGCGCGCGGTGGTGCCGCCGAAGCGCGGTTCCTTCTCGACGATCAGCACGTCGAGGCCGCGATATCTCGCGGTGATCGCCGCCGACATGCCGGAGCAGCCTGATCCGGCCACGAGCACGTCGCACTCGTATATTTCGCTTGCGCTATGCTCGCTGCCGGCCATGTCTCACCTCACTGCTTCAGCAGCGGACATTTGGATTCGGAGACCGGGCGGAAGGCATCCTCGCCCTTCACGGTCTTGATGATGTCAAGATAATCCCAGGGCTCCTTGGACTGCTCGGGCGCCTTCACCCTGGCCAGATACATGTCGCGGATGACGCGGCCGTCCTCGCGCAACTTGCCGCCATGGACGAAAATATCCTCGATCGGCAGCTCGCGCATCTTGGCCATCACCTTGGCGGGGTCGTCCGTGCCTGCAGCCTTGATGGCCTTGAGATAATGCAGCACCGAGCCGTAGACGCCGGTATGGATCATGGTCGGCATCACCCTGGTGCGCTCATAGAATTTCTTGGACCATGCCCGCGTGGCCTCGTCCATGTTCCAGTAGGACGCCGTCGTCATGTAGGTGCCCTGCGCCGACTTCAGGCCGATCGCGTGCACGTCGGTGTCGAACATCAAGAGGCCGACGAGCTTCTGGCCGCCTTGCACCAGGCCGAACTCGCCGGACTGCTTGATGGCGTTGTCCGTATCCTGGCCGGCATTGGCGAAGGCGACGACGTCAGCCTTGGAGCTCTGCGCCTGCAGCGCAAAGGACGAAAAATCCGCGGTATTGGTCGGGTGCTTGACGCCGCCGAGCACCTTGCCGCCCATCTCGTTGATGAAGCGCGTGGCGTCCTTCTCGAGCTGCTGGCCGAAGGCGTAGTCCGCGGTGATGAAGTACCAGGATTTTCCGCCTTCCTTGATCACGGCGGACGCCGTCACCTTCGACAGTGCGTAGGTGTCGTAGGTGAAGTGCACTGTGTTCGGGCTGCACAGCTCGTCGGTGAGCGAGCTCGCGCCGGGGCCGGAGAGCAGGGCGATCTTGCCCCGCTCGCGCGCCATGTTGTGCACGGCGATGGCGATGCCGGAATTGGGGATGTCGACCACCGCGTCGACCTTGCCATTGTCGAACCAGCCGCGCACGATCTGCACGCCCACGTCCGTCTTCATCTGGTGGTCGGCGCTGATGATCTCGATCGGCTTGCCGAGCACGGTCGGCCCGAACTCCTCCACCGCCATCCTGGCGGCCTCGACCGAGCCCGGCCCGGAGTTGTCGCGGCCCCAGCTCGACAGATCCGTCAGCACGCCGATCCGCACTGCATCGTCGGAGACCTGCGCGCGCGCGACATGGGTCATGACAGCCGAAGTCATGGCCGCGAGCATGGCGCAGGCCAAAAGCCCTCTCATCGATGTTTCCTCTCGTTATTGGCCGCTTGGGTGCGGCCGGTTGTTATGGCGGTAAATTAGATATTAGCGAATAAGTTTGTCAATGACAAATACAGGCGTCAATGAGAGTTCCTTGCTCGCCGAGAAGCGCTGCGGAGACGTGTGCGCAACTGCCTCAGCACCCGTCATTGCGAGCGACGCGAAGCCATCCAGAATCTTTCCGCGGAGACAGTCTGGATTGCTTCGTCGCAAGGGCTCCGCGCAACGACGTTGTTGAAGCAGTTGTGAGCATCCTCTCCCGCTGTGATCCGGGTTGACGGCATTGCGCGGACAAGTTGCAACCCACACCACGATTGGCCATGATGCTCCCGGGATCTCTTGGGGCGGATGGGCAATGACGGCGGCAACAGGGGTCTCCGGCGAAACGGAGCGATCGACGACGACGCATGTTGTGTGGGCGAGTGCGCTCGGCACTGCGATCGAGTGGTATGACTTCCTGATCTACGGCACGGCGGCCGCGCTCGTGCTCAACAAGCTGTTCTTCCCGAGCTTCGATCCCTTCGTCGGCGCGCTGGCGGCATTCTCCACTTATGCGGTCGGTTTCTTGGCGCGGCCGATCGGCGGCGCCATCATCGGGCATTACGGCGACCGGCTCGGCCGCAAGAGGATGCTGGTCGCGACCATGATCGCGATGGGGCTCGGCACCTTCCTGATCGGCTGCCTGCCGACCTACAGCCAAATCGGCGTATGGGCGCCGATCCTGCTTGTCATCCTGCGCTTTGTGCAAGGCATCGGCCTCGGCGGCGAGTGGAGCGGCGCGGTCGTGATGGTGGTCGAGCACGCCGGTAACAGGCGCGGCTTCTACGGCAGCCTGGTGCAAATCGGCTTTCCCGTCGGCGTGGCTGCCTCCACCGGCATGTTCGGGCTGATGACGCAACTGCCCGAGGCCTACTTCCTGAGTTGGGGCTGGCGCGTGCCGTTCTGGATCAGCATTCTGCTGGTCGGCGTCGGTCTCATCGTACGGCTCAAGCTTGCGGAGACGCCGCACTTCAAGGAGGTGGTCGAGCGCAAGGAGGTGCTGGCGCAGCCGGTGTGGGAGGTGCTTCGCCGCGACTGGCGCAGCTTTCTGCTGGCGATCGGCATCACGATCTCGGAAGTCGGGCTCGCTTATCTCCTCACTGTCTTCACCGTGCTTTATGCCACGACAAAACTCGGCCTTCCGCGCCAGGTGATCCTGAATGCTGTCGTCTATGCCGCGCTCGTCGAGTTCGCCACGTTGCCGCTCGCCGGCTGGCTCTCCGATCTTTTCGGCCGCAAGGCGCTGTATGTTGCCGGCGGCGTATTCACGGTGGCGCTTGCCTTTCCGCTGTTCTGGTTCCTCGACACCAGGGAGCCGGTGCTGATCACGCTCGCGCTCGTCGTCACGATGACGCTGACGCATGCGCTGCTGTTCGGGCCGAAGGCGGCGTTCGTGCCGGAACTGTTCCGCACAAAGGTGCGCTACAGCGGCGCCTCGCTCGGGGCAAATGTCGCGGCCGCCTTGAGCGGCGGCTTCTCGCCGCTGATCGCGACCGCGCTGCTCGGCTGGACCGGCACGTCCTGGCCGGTGTCGCTCTACATCATCGCGCTGTCGGTCATCACGATCATTGCGACCTTGATGACGCCGGAGACGGCGCGCGACGCGCTGAAGTCCTGAGGTATCCCGGGGGACCGGCTGGGCGGCCAAAAATTTTTCGAGCCTCCCCCTTGAAATCGCCAGCCGTTTTTCTAATTGATTTTTCGCCGCGAGAGCGGTGTGCCGGGCGCCAGATCGGGCCCGGTGCGGGCGCCGGGCCGGTCGTCGGACCCGTCTGATACCCTGTCCTGCGCTCCTTCGTATCCATCTTGCTCTTTGGAGGACTTGGTTATGAGGACCAGTTTTGACTTTGCGCCCCTGTGGCGCTCCACCATCGGCTTCGATCACCTGGCCGACCTCGTCGACAGCACGCTGCGCCAGGCGACCGAGGACAACTATCCCCCCTACAATATTGAGCGCTCCGGCGAGGACCATTACCGGATCAGCCTTGCGGTGGCGGGTTTCAGCACCAGTGATATCACCGTCACGGCCGAGCAGAACGCGCTCACCATCGAGGGCAGGAAGCCCGAGACCGCCGCGCGCGAATACCTGTACCAGGGCATCGCCGCGCGTCCGTTCCGGCGCGTGTTCAATCTCGCAGATTATGTCCAGGTGAAGCAGGCCTCGTTCCAGGACGGGCTCCTGATCATCGACCTCGTCCGGGAGGTCCCGGAAGCCATGAAGCCGCGTCGGATTCCGATCGCGGGCGGCGCTCCTGCGGCATCGCAGATCGAGCAGAAGAAAGCAGCCTAAAGCGCTCGATCGGTCCAACGGCGGAACGCGGCGTGCAATGCGCGCCGCGCTCCCGATGCATGAAGGAGACAAGCATGGCTTTTCGTGACCTCATTCCCTGGTCGAGAAACCAGGAGCTTGCGCCCACGCGGGACTATTTCGACCCCTTCCTGACGCTTCACCGCGAGATGAACCGTCTGTTCGACGACGTTTTCCGCGGCGTCAGTGGGTCCGGTCTGTCGCCGCTGATGGAAGGCCGTTTCGGCTGGCCGAAGGTCGAACTGAGCGAGACCGACAAGACACTGACGGTGTCTGCCGAGCTTCCCGGCTTGACCGAGAAGGACGTCCAGGTCGAGATCGCCAATGGCGTCCTGACTGTCCGCGGCGAGAAGAAGGCGGAGCGCAACGGCGAGGGCCGGTACTTCACCGAGCGCTATTATGGTGCCTTCGAGCGGCAGATCCCGCTGGAAGGCGTCGAGGAGGACAAGGCCGAGGCGTCGTTCAGGAACGGCGTCCTGACCGTGTCGCTGCCGAAGTCCGAGAAGGCGCGCGAAGGCGTCAAGCGCATCGCGATCAATACGCAATAGCAACAAGCCGGACGGCGGCCTTTGGCGCCGCCGTCCCCCGTCAACGAACCCGTCCCTGAAAGGAGCATGAGGGAGGCAACCGCCGATGACCAACGTGAATACCAATTTCGGCAATCTCAATCCGCTGTTTCATCCCGCCGCCCACTACGATTCACCTACCGAGGTCCTGAATGCACAGGATCTCTCCACGCCGGAGAAGCGGGTCATTCTGTCGTCCTGGGCGTCCGACATGTACGCGGTGGAATCCTGTCCCGCCTTGCGCGAGATCCCCGGCATGGGCCACACGGTCCGGCTCGCCGATATCCTGGCCGCCCTGCGCAAGCTCGACGGCGACAACGACAATGACGACCCGCCGCGCGGCGGCGGCGTCCCGATGCGGNCATGGGCCGCCGCCGAGGGTCAAAGCGCATGATGCTCACACAGACTGTTCTCGGGCTCGTGCTGCTCGGCCAGGCTTCGGCAGTCTGGGCGGTTCCATTTCTGGCTCTGCAAGGCCTCGTCGCCGGGGCGCGTGCCGAGATCTGAGGCAAGAGCTTTTACGTTCCAATCCCAGGCAAGGTAGCAGGTACTGAAGACGCGTGCGTTTGCTCCTGCTGGCGATGCTGGTGCTGACGCCCACGGCGTTGCAGCCTGCTGCCGGCCAAATTCCCGACCTGAAGACCGGCGGCTCGTTGCCGACCCTGGCGCCGCTGGTGCGTCAGGTGACGCCGGCCGTGGTCAACATCTCCGTGCACGGCCGCGTGCGGGAAGATAACCCGCTGTACCGCGACCCGATGTTTCGCGAGTTCTTCGACGTCCCCAGGCAGATCGAGAAGGAGGTCAACGCGACCGGCTCCGGCGTGATCGTCGATGCCCAGCGCGGCTATGTCTTGACCAACAATCACGTGGTCGAAGGCACCTCCGCCGTCCAGATCACGACCAAGGATGGCCGGCAGTTTTCCGCGAAGGTCGTCGGACGTGATCCACCCACCGATGTCGCGGTACTCCAGATTCAGAACCCGACCGGGCTCAGGGCACTCCCCTTCGGCGACAGCGACGCGCTCGAAGTCGGCGACTTCGTGCTCGCGATCGGAAATCCATTCGGGCTGGGCCAGACCGTGACGTCAGGTCTCGTCAGCGCGCTGGGCCGGACTGGAATCGGCAAACAGGGCTATGAGGATTTCATCCAGACCGACGCCGCCATCAATCCGGGCAATTCCGGCGGGGCCCTGGTCAGCCTGCGCGGAGAACTCGTCGGCATCAACTCGGCGATCATCTCGCCGGCCGGCGGCAATGTCGGCATCGGCTTTGCCATTCCGGTCAACATGGCACGCAAGGTGATGGAGCAGATCATCGCCAACGGTCGCGTCGAGCGCGGCCGTATCGGCATCTCGCTGAACGATCTGCATCCCTCGGCCAACAGGGGATTGATTCAAGGCGCCGTCATTGCCGAAGTGGCCGCGGATTCGCCTGCGGAAAAGGCAGGCCTGCGCAGGGGGGATGTGGTCACCGGAGCAGACGACCGCCCGATCCGCACCGCCGCCCAGCTCCGCAACACGATCGGCCTTGCCCGCGTCGGCGAGGATGTGAGGCTCTCGGTCTCGCGGAACGGCGTTCCGCTCACCGTGAGCGTCAGGATCGCGCCCGCGAGTGAATCCAGCAGCGCCCTCGCGGGGCCCAATCGCCTCGTTCGTTGAATCGGTCGCAGCGGGCCGAGGATCAGCGGTGTATCCCCTGCGAGGGTAGTGAGCCGCATGACATCGCGGCTCAAGCCGCGCGGTGATCCTGCTCGCCTTGCAAGTCGCGGATCAGCCTTCGCTCGCGTTCGATCCGCTGGAGATAGAGCTCGCGCTCCTGCTCGGACTTTGCGCCTGCCAGGAGCAGTTCGTAATGGCCGATCACCTTTTCGCTGCCGCGAATGAGCAGCTCTCGCTGGCTGATCATTGCATTGCTCCTCTCACATCGATCGGCGCCTGGGTGGCAGAGAGAGCAACCGGGAAAGTCGCCGCGGTCAGGCTTTCGAGCGCCGACCTTTCTTCCGTGAGACGTCTCTCGATGAACTGGCGTTCGAGCTCCGACAGCCTGGTCTTCAGAAGACGCCGGTAACGGTGGATGTTGTTACGATGTGCACGAATCCGGGCCAAATTCTCATCGAGCATCGTCGTCTCTCCAGACGGTCGCGTTGGATCCTTTGATTTCCCAGGGTGAGAAACACTGTTCTCGCCGCAAAAATATGCAGCGCGAATTTCGTGTCAAGAGATTTGCCAAACGCCGGCCACCACGAGGTCGAGCTCGTCGCCGTAGTGAAATCCGCCGGCTCACATCGTCATGGCCGGGCTTGTCCCGGCCATCCACGCCTTGTTACGCGGCACAAAGAACGTGGATGCATGACGACCTCCGGTGAACGTCGATCTGCGACGCCTAGCGCTCGCGAGGTTAAGGTCATCGCCGCTTCCACCGCCGGGTTCCCCCATCGATTGCCTTTTGTTGGCCGGCAAGCGAACCTCCTGTGGCCATATTTGAGAAGGAGTGGTTTCCGGTGAGGGAGGCACTCCATGAACAAAGCTCTGATCACCGCCGTTGTGATGCTGGCCGCCGTGCCCGCAAGCGCCGTTGCGCAGGAGCGCGCCGGCTCGGCGGCGCTCGGAGCCGTGTCCGGCGCGGTCGTGCTGGGGCCGGTCGGTGCCGTCGCGGGCGCCGTGATCGGCTATACCGCCGGTCCTGCCATCGCCCGGTCATGGGGCATGAGAGGTTCGCGCTCGGCAAGACACCGGCAGCCGCCACGTCGCGAGGCGTATGGGGCGAGGGCCGCCGGTGCGCCCCCACGCACCCGCGAGGCGATGGAGGCCAACGGTCAGATGAGCGCCGCCGGCAATCCGCCGGTCCAAGCCGCTCCCGTGTCGCAACCGGCTCAAGTTGCGCCTGCGGCGCCAGCGGCAACCACGACGCCACCCGTTCAGGGATTCGACTGAAACCAGGCCGCGGTGGTCTTCGGCCGCAGCCGATCCACCGTCCGCGCCATCAGCGCGACCACTTCTCTAGATCTGGCCCAGGATCTTCTTCGCGGCGCGAAGGTGCGGCTTGTCGATCATCTGGCCGTCGAGGCGCAGCGTGCCGGCGTTTGGATGGCTCGCGAACGCGGCGATGACCTTCTCCGCCCATGCCCGCTCGGCGTCGGTCGGCGCGAACGCCGCGTTGACGATGTCGACATGCTTGGGATGGATCAGCGCCTTCGCCGAAAAGCCGTCGCGCCGCGCGGCGCGGGTTTCCTGCTCGAGGCCTGCGAGATTGTCGATGTCGGTATAGACAGTGTCGATCGGCGCCACTTCTGCCGCGGCCGCCGCCATCAGGCACAGATCGCGCGCGAGGCGGTAGGGGCTGTGAAACACGCCGCCCGACGCCTTCTCGGTCGCGCCGAGCGAGGCGGAAAGATCTTCCGCGCCCCACATCAAGCCGGCAAGGCGAGGGGAGCAGCCCCTGTAGCTGCCGAGCCCGAAGATCGAGCTGGCGGTTTCCGTCGCGACACAGACGATGCGTGTTGCGCCTGCTGTGATTCCGGATGCTGCTTCCAGCGCTTCAAGCCAGGTCGCAACCTGGCGCACGTCATCGCCGCCTTGCGATTTCGGCAGCACGATGCCGTCAGGCTTGCCCGGCATGATGGCCGCGAGATCGCTCAGCGTCATGCCGGTGTCGAGCGCGTTGATGCGGACATAGAGCTGGTGCGGGCCGGGGCGGCTCCTGAGCATCGCAAGCGTCAGGGTCCGCGCCTCGGGCTTCTTGTCGGTGACGACGGAGTCCTCGAGATCGATGATCAGGGCGTCGGCCTTGCCTTCGCTCGCCTTCTCGAATTTGCGCGGGGAATCGCCTGGCACGAACAGCATCGAACGCATCAGGCCGGCCTCTTGTGCATCATCGCGGTTTCCCTCCTTACGAAATAACGGCGCGCGTCGCTTTGCGCCGCATGACGCCATGCATGTTAGACACAGTTGATGGACAAATTCACGTATCGGTATGCGGTTTTTCGAGCTAAAAAACCGAAAAGCCAGGGCATGTCGGGCGCGGCAAGCGCCATGGCCTTTACGCGGGGAACGCGATCGGGAGATGGCGCAATCGCGGCTCCCAACAGGGAGACCAAGACCATGGATTTCGCGCTCACCGATCAGCAGGAAGCCATTCGCGACGCCATCGCCAAGATCTGCGAAGCCTTCCCCGACGCCTATTGGCTGAAGAAGGACCACGACGGCGGCTTCCCGCACGATTTTCACAAAGCGCTGGCCGACGCCGGCTGGCTCGGCATCTGCGTTCCCGAAGAATATGGCGGCTCGGGCCTCGGCATTACCGAAGCTGCGATCATGATGCGCACCATTGCCGAATCCGGTGCCGGCATGTCCGGCGCGTCTGCCGTGCATATCAACGTGTTCGGACTCAACCCCGTGGTCGTGTTCGGCACCGAGGAGCAGCGCAAGCGCATGCTGCCGCCGATGGTCGAGGGCCGCGAGAAGGCGTGCTTCGCCGTCACCGAGCCGAACACCGGGCTCAACACCACCCAGCTCAAGACCCGCGCCGTTGCCAAGAACGACCGCTACATCGTCAACGGCCAGAAGGTGTGGATCTCGACCGCGCAGGTCGCGCACAAGATCCTGCTGCTGGCGCGCACCACGCCGCTGGAGGAGGTGCGCTCGCCCACCCATGGCCTCAGCCTGTTCTACACCGATTTCGACCGCAACAGGATCAAGGTCCACGAGATCGAGAAGATGGGCCGCAAGATCGTCGATTCCAACGAGCTGTTCTTCGAGGATTTCGAGATCCCGATCGAGGACCGCATCGGCGAAGAGGGCAAGGGGTTTCAATACATCCTCGAAGGCATGAACCCCGAGCGCATCCTGATCGCGGCGGAAGCCGTCGGCCTCGGCAAGCTCGCGCTGTCGCGCGCGACCGAATACGCCAAGACCCGAATCGTGTTCAACCGGCCGATCGGGAAGAATCAGGGCATCCAGCACCCGCTCGCGGTGAACTGGATCGAGCTCGAGGCGGCCTGGCTGATGGTGATGCAGGCCGCCTGGCAATACGACAAGGGCTTGCCCTGCGGCGCTGGCGCCAATGCCGCAAAATATTTCGCGGGCGAAGCCGGATACCATGCCTGCGAGCAGGCGGTGATGACCCATGGCGGGTTCGGCTACGCCAAGGAGTTTCACGTCGAGCGCTATCTGCGCGAGATCCTGATCCCGCGCATCGCGCCGGTCAGCCCGCAGCTCGCACTGAGCTTCATCGCGGAAAAGGTGCTGGGGCTTGCCAAGTCGTATTAGCTCGGTTCGGCCGCGATCCGCTCCATCGCGATGGTGCGGAGCTTTGCGCGCTGGATCTTGACGCCATTGGCGCTGTCGGTGACCGGGAAGGCATCCACGACATAGATCCGTGCCGGAATCTTGTAGCCGGCGAGCCGCTGGCGCAGGCGCGCCGTCAGCACCTCCTGACGCGGCGGAGCTCCGGCCGCGATCACGAAAGCGACGCAGCGCGCCTGGCCCTTCAGATCGACTGCGACGACCTGGGCGTCGGCAACGCCGGCGCAGGACTTGAGCTCGTCCTCGATCTCCCCGGGCGCGACCAGGAAGCCGCCGAGCCGCATCGCATCGCCTGCGCGGGTCTCATAGACGAAGGCGCCGCCGCGCAGGCGGCCGATATCGCCGGTGCGGAAGAAGCCGTCCGCAGTGATCGCATCCCCGGTGGCTTGCGGATTGTTGAAATAGCCGAGGAAGCACGATGGCGCGCTGATTTCGATCTCGCCGGAGACGCCTTGCGGCGCAAGCTCGCCGGTCTCGGTGTCGCGTACGCGGACTTTCGCATCCGGGGACATCGGCCAGCCGCCGCCCTCGATGCGGTCGGCGAAGGCGTCGCTGGCGCGCCCGATCGAGAACAGCGCCTGCACCTCGCTCGAGCCATAGAGGCCGAACAGCGGCAGGCCGCGTGCCTCGGCCTCCGCGGCCAGCTCGCGCCAGCCGGGCTGGAACGCGGCGAAGCCGCAGACCTGCAGATGCGGGAACGGCCGCCTTGCGTCGGTCAGCGCAAGGATACGGCGGAACATCTCGTCGGAGCCGAAGCTGTGGGTGATCTTGTGCTCGGCAAGGATCTTCAGCGCCGGCGCCGCCTCGAAGGCGTCGAGCACGTGGACGGTGGCGCCGGCGGCGACGAAGCCGAGCAGGCTCGTCATGCCGAAGGTGCCGCAGAACGGCAGCATCGCCAGCAGGGCATGACGCTGCGGCGAAAGCTGAAGCGCTTTGGCAACGGCCTTGGCGTGGCTCGCCAGCGTTCGCTGCGAATGCGTCACCAGTTTTGGCCCTTTGGTCGTGCCCGATGTGGTGTAGAGCAACACGGGCAGATCGATGTCGTGCTGAGCTGGAGCCGGGGGATAATGCTTGTCGAAGGCGTCGAAGCGCACACTGGGCCATTGCGCAGGAACCGCATCCGCGCCGACCACCGCGAGCTGTTGCAGCGCGGGGACATCGGTCTTGGCGATGTCGGCGAGAATGGCAGCGAAATCAATCGAGCGGAACGCCGCCTCGATCACCAGCAGCTTTGCGCCTGACAGCTTCAGCAGATGCGCGACTTCGGCGCTGCGATAACGGGTATTGACGGCGGCGACGATCGCTCCCAGCCTGGCGGCGGCAAACAGCAGCGCAATCCATTCCACGCGGTTGACCAGCCAGACCGCCACGACGTCGCCTTTGCCGATGCCCTGTGCGGCCAGCCAGGCCGCGGTCTGTTCGGCCTTCCGTGCAAACTCCGCGCGCGAGACGGGCGTGCCGT
The DNA here is from genome assembly GCF_001440035.1 of Bradyrhizobium manausense. Taxonomy (GTDB): domain Bacteria; phylum Pseudomonadota; class Alphaproteobacteria; order Rhizobiales; family Xanthobacteraceae; genus Bradyrhizobium; species Bradyrhizobium manausense. The sequence continues at coordinate 183,486 of NZ_LJYG01000026.1, forward strand.
CGAACAGGAAGGCTGGATCGGCAGCTGTGTCCGATTCGATCAGCGAATGCAGTGAGGCATCGTCGGCATGCATGGCAACCGGAGTAGCCCGATCGCGCAAACCTGTCTACTTGGTGCCGAACATCCGGTCGCCGGCATCGCCGAGACCCGGCACGATGTAGCCGTGATCGTTGAGCCGCTCGTCGATCGCGGCGGTCCAGATCGGCACATCAGGGTGCTCGCTCTCGAACTGCGCGATCCCTTCGGGGGCCGCCAGCAGACAGACGAAGCGGATGTCGCGGGCGCCGCGCGCCTTGAGCAACGTGGCGCCGGCGCAGGCCGAGTTGCCGGTCGCCAGCATCGGATCCATCAGGATCACGGTACGGTCCGACAGGTCCTGCGGCGCCTTGAAGTAATATTCCACGGCCTGCAAGGTTTCGGGATCGCGGTAGAGCCCGATATGAGCGATGCGCGCCGAAGGCATCAGCGCCAGCATGCCGTCGAGAAAGCCGACGCCGGCGCGGAGGATCGGCGCCAGCGTGAGCTTCTTGCCGGCGATCTTCGGCGCCTGCATCGGGGCGATCGGCGTCTCGATGTCGACCAGCTCCAGCGGCAGGTCGCGCGTCACCTCGTAGCCGAGCAGCATCCCGATCTCGTTCAGGATATCGCGAAAGCTCTTGGTGGAGCGGTCCTTCTCCCGCATCAGCGAAAGCTTGTGCTGGACCAGGGGGTGGGCGACGACGTTGACGCTAGATGTGCTCATGCGGCCGATCTAACACGGTTCCGCGAAGCTGCGCCAGATCGGCCGGGGCGTTTTCCGCAAGGGACGAAACCCTGTCAGGGCGGTGCGACGGGAGCTAGACGCCGAGGCCGCGCGCCGCGAGCGTGATCACGATCGTCAGGATCGCGCCCCAGATCAGGCTCAACGTCATGGTCAGAATCGTCGTGGTGACCGCGTGCTCGAGATGTCCCTTGAGAAGTGGCATGCTAGCTGTCCGAGGCGGGCGCAGCGGTGACGCGCAGGCCGAGCAGCAGCGCGGCCACCAGTACGAACAGGATGACGATCTTGAGCTCGACCATGGCACGTCACCTCGCAGCGAGCCGCTTCAGGACTCGCCCGGCTAGCGCGGCCAGCACGATCAGCGGATTGCCGCGATTCTCGATGTCGAGCTCGATAGTCTCGAGGGGGAACACCAGCGCGCACCGCGCCGGCGCGCTCTGACGGCTGGCAAAGTCGACGGCCGAGCTTTTGAGCACGAACAGGCCGCCGATGCGCCCGCGCGCCTCGCGTGCGACCCAGAGGCCGGCAGCGTTGCGGCCGATGAAGAAGGCCGGAATGGCGTCGCTGACGACATCAGGGTCCAGCGGCTTGAGTTCTGGCGCCGGCACCTGTCGCGGCTGGCGATGAGTGGTCTGAAGAGCAATCGCGGCCATGGCGGCCTCCTCACACATCTGCAGGGTCATTGGGGTCTCCATTGCCGGTCAGGCGTGAAGGTGCCAGACATAGATGGCGGTCTTCAGCGCGATGAACGCGGCAAGGACGCCGCCCATCGTGAGCACGGCCAGCGCGCGCAATGCGACGTGCTTGAGCTTGGCCTTGCGTTCCCTGGAGGTCAGCGCCGGGCGCTCAGCCCAGCCGGACGGCCGTTCAAACCCCTGCGTCAGCATCGACATGTCGGTCGTCCTTGCCCGTGGGGCGACGCGACGGTCGCCCCAACCTGCCTCTCATGATGCGCATTGCAGCATAGGAATGCGAGAGGGGCGGCGGTGCAGTCATATAGGAGCGCCATAAAGGCGCCTCCTACGCGCCGATGCCGTCGATCAGTTCCTCATCGGCAATCGCCACGAAGGCTCTGATGACCTCGGCCCGCGCGGCGTCATCCAGCGGCACGATCGGCAGCCTGGTTGCCGGCGACATCAGGCCCAGCGTGCTCAGCGCATATTTGAGCGCCGCCGGGCTCTCTTTGCCGAGGCACGCGATCAGCGGAACGAGGCGCTTGTGCAGGTAGCGCGCTGTTTGCAGACGGTCCTGCCTGATTTGCGAGAAAATCGTGCGGCAGAGATCGGGCGCAATGTTGCAGACTTCCGAGATCGCGCCGTCGCCGCCGCCGGCGATATAGGCAGCCGCCCGATCAATATCTTTCTCAGTGGATAGGATTTCGAGAGAGAGCGCGCAGCGATCTCATAGGAACGCCATAAGCCTTCGCACGAGGCTTGGCGCTTGGTCAGCTGAAATTCTCGCAGGCCGCCCGCTCGTAAAGCGCATCCGCGGTGGGGCGCACGCTGGGAACGCTGGGCAGCGAGGTTTCCGCGGTCAGTACCTGGACTTCCACGAAAGCTGACGTCAGCGCGATCGCGAGGTCGCCATGGCACCCCTCGACCGCCGCGTCGAGCCAGTCCGGCAGTTCGCGTTCACGCGATAGCGCGCAGTGCCATTCACCTTCGTCGTAGGCGATACGGCGGATGTGCCACAGGGGCAGCTCCAGCTCTATCAGTGCAAGGGCGGCGTCGGTCCAGGCCTCGGCGTCGATCAGGCGCATGAGTCGGGCGGTGCGCTCGGACTGTCCGAGTGAAGGAATGCGGCGGCAGGCCTTGTCGATGATTTCGAGCATCAAGGGCCGCGTCATGCCTTGCGCCTTGCGCAGGCGATCGCTGAGGAATGGTGGGTCGAAAGCGAAGGTCATGTCAGGCCTCCCGGAAGTGGCGTCGGTCAGTCGGCCGGCCTCTTCAGGATGGCGGGACGGGCATTGGAAAACGAGATGGGACGGGCGGGGGAGATATAGGAATTCCATAAAGATGGGACCCGTCGGCCAGGGGCACAACGAGTCCCTGGCAGCTTGGCCTTTATGAGATTCCTATAACTTTGCCATAGCCCTCGTCTCGAAAACCTATGTCCGTGGTGGCACGTCAGCACGGTCAAAAGTCCAGGCGGTGTGCGGATTCAACTGCTTTTGATTTAGCGCAAATCGCCCAACCAAAACTGCGGAAGAGTTGCGCTGGAACCACGCGCAACGAGGAGCATCCTCATGATGGACATTCTCATGCTGGCGCTGGGCTTCGGCTTCTTTGCCCTTGCGATCGGCTACACCTACGCCTGCGAACGGCTGTGACGGAGCGGACCATGATCTTCGATTATGCGCTCGCCGGTGCCGTCTCGTTCGGCCTCCTGATCTACCTCACTTATGCGCTGCTGCGGCCGGAACGGTTCTGAGCGGTGCTGCTGCTTGTCGAATGCTGCCGGCAGAGGCCTCGCTGTTCGCCTGCCTGTTGATGGTGCCGCTGCCGCAGTTGCGCCGGGCACCTAGCCTGAAGGGTTGATTCCATGACTGTGATCGGTTGGCTCCAGATCATTCTTTTCTGCCTCATCATCGTCGCGCTGACAAAACCGCTCGGCTGGTACATGACGCGCGTGTTCAATGGCGAGACAACGTTTCTCTCGCCGGTGCTGCGTCCGATCGAGGCCGGCATCTACTGGATCTCAGGCGTCGACGAGAAGCGCGAGCAGCATTGGCTGACCTATACGGTCGCCATGCTGCTGTTCCATGTCGGCGGCTTCCTGATCATCTACGCCGTGATGCGTCTCCAGGCCGTTCTGCCCTTCAATCCGGCCGGGCAGACAGCGGTCGCCGAGGATCTGTCCTTCAACACCGCGATCTCCTTCATCACCAACACCAACTGGCAGAACTACGGCGGCGAGAGCACGATCTCCTATCTCGTGCAGATGCTGGGCCTGACGCACCAGAACTTCCTGTCGGCTGCGACCGGCATCGCGCTTGCGGTCGCCCTGATCCGCGGTTTCTCGCGCGCATCAGTGCGCACCGTCGGCAATTTCTGGGTCGACGTGACCCGCTGCACGCTCTATGTGCTGCTGCCGATCTGTGTCGTCTACACCCTGTTCCTGGTCTGGCAGGGCATGCCGCAAACGCTCGGCGACTATGTCGAAGCCACGACGCTCGAAGGCGCCAAGCAGACCATCGCGGTCGGCCCTGTCGCCTCGCAGGTCGCGATCAAGATGCTCGGCACCAATGGCGGCGGCTTCTTCAATGCCAATGCGGCGCACCCGTTCGAGAACCCGACCGCGCTGTCGAACTTCGTGCAGATGCTGTCGATCTTTGCGCTGGGCGCTGCCTTGACCAACGTGTTCGGTCGCATGGTCGGCAACCAGCGCCAGGGCTGGGCGATCCTCGCCGTGATGGGCGTGCTGTTCATCGCCGGCGTCGCCGTGACCTACTGGGCTGAAGCCAGCGGCACCTCGACGCTCCAGGCGCTCGGTCTCACCGGCGGCAATATGGAAGGCAAGGAGGTCCGCTTCGGCATCGTTGCCTCCTCGCTGTTTGCCGTGATCACCACCGCCGCCTCCTGCGGCGCGGTCAATGCCATGCATGACAGCTTCACCGCGCTCGGCGGCATGATCCCGCTGATCAACATCGAGCTCGGCGAAATCGTCGTCGGCGGTGTCGGCGCCGGCATGTACGGCATGCTGCTGTTCGTCATCCTGGCGATCTTCGTCGCCGGTCTGATGGTCGGCCGCACGCCGGAATATGTCGGCAAGAAGATCGAGGCGCGCGAGGTCAAGATGGCGATGCTGGCCATACTGGTGCTGCCGTTGATGATCCTGGGCTGGACCGCGGTCGGCGTGGTCTATCCGGCGGCGGTGGCCTCCATGGCCAATGCCGGACCGCACGGCTTCACCGAGGTGCTCTACGCCTACACCTCGGGGACCGGCAACAACGGATCGGCCTTTGCGGGCCTGACTGGCAACACCTTCTTCTACAACCTCACGCTGGCCAGCGCGATGTTCGTCGGCCGCTTCTTCATGATCGTGCCGGCCATGGCGATTGCGGGCTCGCTCGCAGAGAAGAAATCGATCCCGCCGTCCATGGGCACGTTCCCGACCACGGGCGGGCTGTTCGTCGGCCTCGTCGTCGGCGTGATCCTGATCATGGGCGGCCTGACCTTCTTTCCGGCACTCGCGCTCGGCCCGATCGTCGAGCACCTTGCGATGAACGCAAGCCAACTGTTCTGACTAACCTCTTCTGATTTCCGGAGTGCCCTCGATGGATACGATGAAACTGCAAAAGCGTGCCCCGATGTCGGCCATGCTCGATCCGAAAATCGTGCTGCCCGCCATCCGCGCCTCCTTCGCCAAGCTCGATCCGCGGCTGATGGTGAAGAACCCCGTCATGTTCGTGGTTGAGGTCGTGGCCGCGCTCACCACGGTGATCTTCCTGCGCGATCTCGTCACGGGCGGGGTGAATCTCGGCTTCACTTTCCAGATCGTTGTCTGGCTCTGGTTCACGGTGCTGTTCGCGAATTTCGCGGAAGCCGTCGCGGAAGGCCGCGGCAAGGCGCAGGCGGATTCGCTGCGCAAGACCCGCACCGAAAGCCAGGCCAAGCTCCTGAATGGCGCGGGCCATGATTTCAAGCTGGTGCCGGGCACGAGCCTGAAGGTTGGAGACCTGGTGCTGGTCGAAGCCGGCGACACCATTCCGTCCGACGGCGAGGTGATCGAGGGCGTGGCCTCCGTCAACGAGGCCGCCATCACCGGTGAATCAGCGCCTGTCATCCGCGAGTCCGGCGGCGACCGTTCGGCGGTGACGGGCGGCACCCAGGTGCTGTCCGACTGGATCCGCGTCCGTATCACGGCGGCCCAAGGCTCGACCTTCATCGACCGCATGATCAAGCTGGTCGAGGGCGCCGAGCGGGCCAAGACGCCGAACGAGATCGCGCTGAACATCCTGCTCGCCGGCCTCACCATCATCTTCGTGTTCGCCACCGTCACCATTCCGAGCTACGCAGCCTATGCCGGCGGCTCGATCTCGGTAATCGTGCTGGTCGCCCTGTTCGTGACGCTGATCCCGACGACTATCGGCGCGCTGTTGTCGGCCATCGGCATCGCCGGCATGGACCGCCTGGTGCGCTTCAACGTGCTGGCGATGTCCGGCCGCGCGGTCGAGGCGGCCGGCGATGTCGACACGCTGCTGCTCGACAAGACCGGCACCATCACGCTCGGCAACCGCCAGGCGACGGCGTTCCGTCCCGTGCGCGGGGTGACCGAGCAGGAGCTGGCGGACGCCGCCCAGCTCGCCTCGCTCGCCGATGAGACGCCGGAAGGCCGTTCCATCGTCGTGCTGGCGAAAGAAAAGTACGGCATCCGTGGCCGCGACATGGCCGAGCTTGGCGCGACCTTCATCCCGTTCACGGCGCAGACCCGCATGAGCGGCGTCGATGCCGGCGGCTCGTCGGTGCGCAAGGGCGCGGTGGATGCCATGTTGAACTATGTCGGCGGCGGCGCTCCGACCGCCGTCGCTTCCGGCAACACGGCGAGGGCGATCCAGCCTGCGGCTCTCTCCGAGATCGGCCGCGAGATCCAGACGATTGCCGACGAAGTGTCGAAGTCCGGCGGCACGCCGCTGGCGGTCGCCAAGGACGGCCGGCTGCTCGGAATCATCCAGCTCAAGGACATCGTCAAGGGCGGCATCCGCGAGCGCTTTGCCGAGCTGCGCCGCATGGGCATCCGCACCATCATGATCACGGGCGATAATCCGATGACGGCGGCCGCGATCGCGGCCGAGGCCGGCGTCGACGATTTCCTGGCGCAGGCAACGCCCGAGGACAAGCTCAAGCTCATCCGCGACGAGCAGGCCAAGGGCAAGCTGGTCGCCATGTGCGGCGACGGCACCAACGACGCCCCGGCGCTGGCGCAGGCCGATGTCGGCGTCGCCATGAACACCGGCACCCAGGCCGCCCGCGAGGCCGGCAACATGGTCGACCTCGACTCCAACCCGACCAAGCTGATCGAGGTGGTCGAGATCGGCAAGCAGCTCTTGATGACGCGCGGTGCGCTGACCACCTTCTCGATCGCCAACGACGTCGCAAAGTATTTTGCCATCATCCCGGCGATGTTCCTGGCGTTCTACCCGCAGCTCAACGTGCTGAACGTCATGAACCTGTCGAGCCCGCAGAGCGCCATCCTGTCGGCGATCATCTTCAACGCGCTCATCATCGTCGGCCTGATCCCGCTGGCACTCAAGGGCGTCGCCTATCGCGCGGTCGGTGCCGGCGCGCTGCTTCGGCGCAATCTCCTGATCTACGGCTTAGGGGGTATCGTCATTCCCTTCATCGGCATCAAGGCGATCGACCTAGTAGTGGTCGCTCTGCACCTGGCCTAACTGCGTCATCGAGAGGAGCGATTTTCACTGTCATTCCGGGGCGCCTCGAAGAGGCGAACCCGGAATCTCGAGGTTCCGGGTTCGATGCTTCGCACCGCCCCGGAACGACAGGGAGATGCTTCGCTCACGGTGACGAACTCATAGGAGACCCAACATGCTCAGAGAAATCCGCCCCGCCATCGTCCTGTTGCTGGTGCTCACCGCCATCACGGGCCTGGCCTATCCACTCGCCATGACCGGCATTGCCGGCGCGATCTTCCCTGCGAAAGCGCAAGGCAGCCTGATCGAGAAGGACGGCAAGGTGATCGGCTCCGCCCTGATCGGGCAGGAGTTCAGGGATGACAAATATTTCCACGGCCGCCCCTCGGCGACGCTGGCGCCGGACCCGAGCGATTCGAGCAAGACGATCCCGGCGCCCTACAACGCCGCCAATTCCGGTGGCTCCAATCTCGGCCCGACCAGCAAGGCACTGGCCGACCGGCTGAAGGAGGATGTGGACAGGTTGAAAGCCGAGAATCCGGATGCCGCCGTGCCGGTCGATCTGGTCACGACCTCGGCCAGCGGTCTCGACCCCGACATTTCGCCGGAAGCGGCGCAATTCCAGGTGCCGCGCGTCGCCAAGGCGCGCAAGATGTCGGAAGAGTCGCTCAAGCGGCTGGTCGCCGCCAGCACCGAGGGCCGCCTGCTCGGCCTGCTCGGCGAACCCAGGGTTAACGTTCTGGCGCTGAATCTGGCGCTGGATCGTGCGTCCGCGAAGTAGCGTCTAGGCCGGCAATATCAGGATGATTATATTGGCCTGATGGTTCAGCAACGCCGCGATCCCGAACAACGACCATCGCCCGAGGCGCTGCTGGAAGCCGCGCGCCGGGAGGAGAGCGCGAGCGGCAAGCTGAAGATTTTCGTCGGCGCCGCCCCCGGCGTCGGCAAGACCTACGAGATGCTGCAAAGCGCCCATGCCAGGCGCAAGGCCGGCATCGACGTCGTGGTCGGTTTCGTCGAGACCCATGGCCGCGCCGAGACCGAGGCGCTGGTGCGGGGACTGGAGGTCGTCCCGCGCAAGCGGCTCGATTATCGCGGCCAGATCGTCGAGGAGATGGACCTCGACGCGGTGATCGCGCGGCGGCCGCAGATCGCGCTGGTGGACGAGCTCGCCCACACCAATGCAGCCGGCAGCCGTCACCCCAAGCGTTATCTCGACGTCGAGGAGCTGCTCACGCACGGCATCGACGTCTACACCGCCGTCAACATCCAGCACATCGAGAGCCTGAACGACGTCGTCGCCCAGATCACCCATGTGCGGGTCCGCGAGACCGTGCCGGATTCGATCTTCGACCGCGCCGACGCGATCGAGCTGATCGACCTCACGCCTGACGATCTGATCCAGCGCCTGCGCGAGGGCAAGGTCTACGTTCCCAAGCAGGCCGAGCGGGCGCTGGAGCATTACTTCTCGCCCGGCAATCTCACCGCGCTGCGCGAGCTCGCGCTGCGGCGGACGGCCGAGCGGGTCGATGAGCAGCTGCTCAGTCACATGCAGGCGAACGCCATCGCCGGCCCCTGGGCCGCAGGCGAGCGCATCCTCGTCTGCGTCAGCGAGGATCCCCGCGCGGCCGGCCTGGTGCGCTACACCAAGCGCCTGGCCGACCGGCTGCATGCGCCGTTCACAGCGATCTCGATCGAGACGAGGCGCTCGCTCCAGCTTTCGGACCAGGAGCGCGATCGGCTCGCCGACACGCTGCGGCTCGCGGAGTCGCTCGGCGGCGAGGCGCTGACCATTCCCGCGGTCGGCCGCCGCATTGCCGACGACGTCATCAATTTTGCGCAAGGCAACAACGTCACCCAGATCGTGATCGGCAAGTCGACACGCTCGCGCTGGTTCGAGATGACGCGCGGCTCGGTCGTGCATGATCTGGTGCGGCGCGCCGGCAATATCAGTGTTCACGTCATTCCCGGTGACGAGCTGCCCGGCGAGGCGGCGGCGAAGACGGCGGTGCAGACCGCCGCGCGGGCCGAGCCGTTCAACCCGCTACCCTATCTGAAGGCGCTCGGAATCGTGCTGGTCGGCCTCGGTGCCGCGGAGCTGATCCAGCCCTATTTCGGGATCGAGAATGTCGACCTCGTGCTGCTCACGGCGGTGGTGGCCGTGGCGGTCCGCTATGGCCTCTGGCCCTCGCTGCTCGCGACCGTCGGGGCCTCGCTGTCCTACAATTTCTTCTTCCTGCCGCCGATCTACACCTTCACGATCACCGACCCGACCAACGTCGCCGCCTTCTTCCTGTTCATGGTGGTGGCGATGATCGTCTCCAATGTCGCCGCGCGCGTGCGTACGCAAGCCGACACCGCGATCGGCCGGATCAGGACCACCGAGCAGCTCTATGCGTTCAGCCGCAAGCTCGCCGGCACCGCCACGCTCGACGACGTGCTGTGGGCGACCGCCTATCAGATCGCGTTGATGCTGAAGGTGCGTGTCGTGCTGCTGCTGCCGGAAGACGGCCTGCTCACGGTGAAGTCGGGCTATCCGCCGGAGGACCAGCTCGACCAGGCCGACCTTGCCGCCGCCAATTGGGCCTGGAGCAATGACCGTTCCGCCGGTCGCGGCTCGGATACGCTGCCGGGTGCCAAGCGGCTGTTCCTGCCGATGCGTACCGGGCGCGGTCCGATCGGTGTGATCGGCATCGACAATGACCGCACCGGCCCGCTGCTGACGCCGGACCAGCGCCGGCTGCTGGACGCGCTGGTCGACCAGGGGGCGCTCGCGATCGAGCGCGTGCTGCTGGTCGAGGACATGGATCGCGTCAAGCGCACCGTCGAATCCGAGCGCTTGCGCTCGGCGCTGTTGACCTCGATCTCGCACGATCTGAAGACGCCGCTCGCCTCCGTGCTGGGCGCGGCCTCGACCATGCGCGACCTCGCCGGCGCGCTGTCCGACACCGAGAAGCGCGATTTGCTTGCGACCGTGATCGACGAGTCCGAGCGGCTCAACCGCTTCATTGCCAATCTGCTCGACATGACCAAGCTCGAATCCGGCGCCATCGTGCCCAACACGGCGCTGCACGATCTCGGCGAGATCGTCGGCAGCGCACTGCGGCGGGCCTCGAAGATCCTGACAGCGCACAAGGTGGAGCTGGAGCTGGCGGCCGATCTGCCGATGCTCGAGCTCGATGCCGTGCTGTTCGAGCAGGTGCTGTTCAACCTGCTCGACAATGCCGCGAAATATTCTTCGCCTGAAACCACGATCGCGATCAGGAGCCGGCGCGAGCGTGACCATGTGGTGCTCGAGGTCGCTGACGAGGGCGCCGGCATTCCGCCCGACGAGCTCGAGAGCGTGTTCGACAAGTTCTATCGCGTGCAGAAGGGCGATCATGTCCGCCCCGGCACCGGGCTCGGGCTCGCCATCTCGCGCGGCTTCGTCGAGGCGATGCGCGGCACGATCTCGGCCGCCAACCGCAGCGACCGCAGCGGCGCAGTCCTCACCATCCGTCTGCCGGTTCCGGCACAGACCAAGGCTTTGGATACCGCCGCATGAGCGCTGCCCCGATCAAGGTTTTGGTGATCGACGACGAGCCGCCGATCCGCAAATTGCTGAGGATGGGGTTGTCGACGCAAGGTTACGAGATCCTGGAGGCGTCGAACGGCAAGCTAGCTCTTGAAAAGCTTGCCGAAGAGCCCGCGCTGATCATTCTGGATCTCGGCCTGCCTGACATCCAGGGCCACGAGCTCTTGCGCACCATCCGTGCCCGCAACGAAGCCGTGCCGATCGTGGTGCTGTCGAGCCGTGGCGACGAGGCCGGCAAGGTGCAGGCGCTTGATCTTGGCGCCGATGATTATCTCACGAAGCCGTTCGGCATGGACGAGCTGCTGGCGCGCCTGCGCGCCGCGCTACGGCACCAGTTGCAGGTCCAGGGCGAGCGTCCGGTGTTTCGTAGCGGCGATCTCTCGGTCGATCTGGTCCGCCGCATCGTCAAGCTCGGCGAGCGCGAGATCAAGCTATCGCCGAAGGAATATGATCTCCTGCGCGTGCTGGTCCAGCACGCCGGCAAGGTGCTGACCCATCGATTTCTTCTCAAGGAGCTCTGGGACGAGCTGACCGATGCGCAATATTTGCGCGTCTACGTCCGCCAGCTCCGCCAGAAGATCGAAGCCGATCCGGAGCGCCCGCAATATGTGCTGACCGAGACGGGGATCGGGTACCGGCTGAAGGCAGGGGATTAGGTTGGTCGTCGTTCCGGGGCGATGCGAAGCATCGAACCCGGAACCTCGAGATTCCGGGTTCGCCTCTTCGAGGCGCCCCGGAATGACAGAGAGAGCTACCCCGCCTTTCTCTGCCGCGCCGTCGACCGGTGCGTCTTTTTCGCTGTACGATGTCGTCCCGTCGCACGCCGCGCATGCGACTTGGCCGCCGTTTTTCCGCCGCCGCGCCCCTTCAGGCTCTGCTTCAGCGCATCCATCAGGCTGACAACGTTGCTCGGCCGCTCCTCGGGCTCCGGCAGCTCGATCTTTTTGCCGCTCGCCTTGCGCTTCACCAGCGCCTTCAGCGCGGTCTCGTACTCGTCCTTGAACTTGCTCGGGTCGAAATGCGCCGCCTTGGTGTGCAGGATGTGGCCGGCGAGCTCGACCATGTCCTTGGTGATCTTCGGGCTCTTGATGTCACCGAAGAATTCGTCCTCGTCACGCAGCTCGTAAGGGAAGCGCAGCGTGGTGCCGAGCAGGCCCTTGCCGAGCGGCTCGATCGCGATGATGTGCTCGCGGTTGGTCAGCACGATCTTGGCGAGCGCGACGCGGTCCTGGTCCTTCATGGCGTCGCGGATCACCGCAAAGGCGTCGACCGCGGCCTTGCCGTCGGGCGCGATGTAATAGGGATGGTTGAGATAGCGCTGGTCGATCTCCTCGCTCGGCACGAAGCTCTCGATATCGATGGTGTGGTTGCTCTCGATCTGCACCGCCTCGAGCTCTCCCGGCTCGATCTCGACATATTTGCCCTTGCGCAGCTCATAGCCGCGGCCTTTCTGGTCGCTCTCGACGACGTCACCGGTCTCGGCATCCACCATCTGCTGCTTGAGCCGGTTGCCGGTTTCGCGGTTGATCATGTGAAACCGCGTCTTCTCGGCGGCCGTGGTCGCGGGATAGAGCACGACCGGGCAGCTGACCAGCGAGAGTTTCAACGTTCCCTTCCAATAGGCGCGCGGGGCCATTTCATTCTCCAGTGATTTCAAGGCGTTTTGGAACCCCAACCACCCCATTGGGTTTTGGTTCCGGGTGGGACTTTCGCCGTGATAGGCTTCAACGCGATCAGAAGATGTGGGACCCGTCGTGCTGCAAAAACTCTCCATCTATCGAAAGAAGCGTGATTTCGAAAAGACGCCCGAACCGTCGGGCAAGACCGCGGTGGCGCCCTCGAAGCAACGCCGCTTCGTGATCCAGAAGCATGACGCGACCCGCCTGCACTACGATCTCAGGCTCGAATTCGACGGCGTGTTCAAGTCCTGGGCGGTGACGAAAGGGCCCTCGCTCAACCCGCACGACAAGCGGCTGGCGGTGGAAGTCGAGGACCATCCGCTCGACTATGGCGATTTCGAAGGAACCATTCCCGAGGGCCAATATGGCGGCGGCACGGTGATGCTGTGGGATCGCGGCACCTGGGAGTCCGATGACCCCGAAGCCGGCTTCAAGAAGGGCGACCTCAAGTTCACGCTGCATGGCGACAAGCTGCATGGCAGCTGGGTGCTGGTGCGCATGCGTAACCGTGGCGGCGAGAAGCGCACCAACTGGCTCTTGATCAAGCACCGCGACGAATATGCCAGCGAAGACGAGGATATTTTGGCGGAGGACAAGTCCGTGGCCTCCGGCCGTGCGATGGAACAGATCGCAGGCGGGAAGGGTCGCGCGCCAAAACCGTTCATGCTGGCGAAGGGTAAGGGCAAGGCCGACGCGGTCTGGCAGTCCAACCGCACTGAAGAGACCAAGGGGCGCACGGTCAAGCCGGCGCCTCGCACGGCGCTGAAGAGCAGCAAGGCATCGAAGAAGGCGACATCAGCGACGACGGCCAGGAAGGTCTCGGACATGCCTGATTTCGTGGCGCCGCAGCTCTGCACCCCGGTGGAGCGGCCGCCGGCCTCGGATGGCTGGTGCCACGAGATCAAGTTCGACGGCTATCGCGTGCAGCTTCGCGTCGAGGATGGTGAGGCGACGCTGAAGACGCGCAAGGGCCTCGACTGGACCGGCAAGTTCGCGTCGATCGCGAAGGAGGCCGCCGAGTTGCCGAACGTGATGATCGACGGCGAGATCGTCGCCCTCGACCATAACGGCGCGCCGAACTTTTCCTCGCTGCAGGCCGCGCTGTCGGACGGCAAGACCGATGAGCTGATCTTCTTCGCCTTCGACCTGTTGTTCGCCGAGGATCTCGATTATCGCCGCCTGCCGCTCGGCCAGCGCAAGGCCAGTCTCAAGAAACTGCTGGAGGCGCGCAAGAAGAAGACGAGCCAGATCCGCTATGTCGAGCATTTCGAGAGCGGCGGCGATGCGGTGCTGCAATCGGCCTGCAAGCTCGAGCTCGAGGGGGTCGTCTCGAAGAAGCTGGACGCGCCCTATCGCTCAGGCCGCACCGAGAGCTGGACCAAGGCAAAATGCCGCGCCGGCCATGAGGTGGTGATCGGCGGCTACAAGACCACCAATGGAAAATTCCGCTCCCTGATGGCAGGCGTGCATCGGGGCGATCATCTCGCCTTCGTCGGAATGGTCGGGACCGGATTTGGTGCCGACAAGATCAAGCGCATCATGCCGTCGCTGAAAGCGATGGAAGCCAAGGAAAGTCCCTTCGGCGGCAAGAATGCGCCGAAGAAGACCCGTGACGTGCACTGGCTGAAGCCCGAGCTCGTCGCCGAGATCGAGTTCGCCGGATTCACGGCTGATGGCAACATCCGCCAGGCCGCCTTCAAAGGCCTGCGGCAGGACAAGCCAGCCGAAGAGGTCGAGGCGGAGACGCCTACGGATACCGAACTCGCCAAGCCCTCTACCAGGAAGCGCGTTGCTGCAAAGCCGGCGGCAGGGAAGGGCACCGCCGAAGTGATGGGTGTCGTGATCTCCAAGCCCGACAAGGAGCTGTGGCCCGACGATGGGGAGGGCGCGCCGGTCACCAAGCTCGACCTCGCACGTTATCTCGAGGCTGTCGGCGAATGGATGATCGTGCATCTCAAGGGCCGGCCATGCTCGCTGATCCGCGCACCTGACGGAATCAAGGGAGAGTGCTTCTTCCAGCGCCACGCCATGCAGGGCACCTCGAACCTGCTCGAGCTCGCGCGCGTGTCAGGCGATCGCAAGCCTTACCTGCAGATCGACCGTATCGAAGGCCTTGCCGCGGTCGCGCAGATCGGCGGGGTCGAGCTGCACCCCTGGAACTGTGCGCCCTACGCCTATGACGTTCCGGGCCGGCTGGTGTTCGATCTCGATCCTGCGCCCGATGTCGAATTCCCCGATGTGGTGGAAGCGGCGAAGGAGATGCGGCAGCGGCTCACCGATATCGGCATGGAGAGTTTCTGCAAGACCACGGGCGGCAAGGGCCTGCATGTGGTGGTCCCGCTGCTGCATGGCGCGCGCGACAAGGTGGACTGGAAGGAAGCAAAGGCATTCGCGCAAGGCATCTGTCAGTGGATGGCCGATGACGATCCCGCGCGCTATCTGCTCAACATGTCGAAGAAGCTGCGCAAGGGAAAGATCTTCCTGGATTATCTGCGCAACGACCGGATGTCGACGGCGGTCGCCCCGTTGTCGCCGCGCGCACGTGCCGGCGCCACGGTGTCCATGCCGCTGACCTGGGCGCAGGTGAAGAGCGATCTCGATCCGAAGCGCTACACGGTTCGCACCGTGCCGGGCCTGCTGGCGCGGTCGAAGGCATGGGATGGCTACGATGATGCCGCCGCGTCGATCAAGGCGGCGATCAAGAAATTGGCTGCGAAGAAGTAGACCCGCGCGCCGGGCACAACTGCTGTAGGGTGGGCAAAGCGGAGCGTGCCCACCATCTTTTCGTTGTAGCGAAGATTAGGTGGGCACGGCGCGTCGCGCCTTTGCCCACCCTACGAGATCTCGTCCTAGATCCGGCCCATCAGCAGCAGGACCAGCAGAATGATGATGACGAGCCCAAGCCCACCGCCCCCGTAATAGCCGGTGCCGTAGAACGGACCGCCGCCGATGCCGCTGAAGCCGCCCAGCAGCGCGATAACCAGGATGATCAGAATGATCGTACCGATAGACATGCGAATCTCCTCCAGCCCTTTATCGAAAGGGTTGTTGCAACCTGTCCCGTTGTGTGCGGAGGGCAACTTGCCCGGGGTTTTAAAGTTCCGGGTTTGAAACGGGACGACAGTTCCGACCTGCATGGAACCTTTACGCCTCTATCAGGCATGACTATGTGAGGATCCAGTCACCACGGGGCAGGGCCATGTCAGCACCGCTCGTCGTCTCCATTCCGCATCGCCTCGGTCGCGAGGAGGCGGTGCGCCGGCTCAAGACCGGGCTCGGCCGCGCCGCCGCCAGCATTCCCGTGATGCAGGTCGAGGAGGAGCGCTGGAGCGGCGACACCATGAATTTCCGCATTCGCGCACTGGGCCAGGTCGCGAGCGGGCAGGTCGACGTTAGTGAGGACCATGTCAAGGTCGAGGTGGTGCTGCCGTGGCTGCTGCAGCGCTTCGCCGAGATGGCGCAGGCGACCATCAAGAAGCGCGGGCAATTGCTGCTGACCAAGGATGAGGGAAAGTGAGCGTCAGGCGCCCACGCGCTGTCGCCGGGGCCTGACCGCACTGGCTGCGCGCGCCTTGATGACCGCAGCGGGAAAATCACGGAACGCCTGCGCGAGCGGCAATTCGTTGCCCGCAAGGCCCGGCGCGGTGTAGCCGCTGATGTCGACGGTTGCGTCAAAACCTTCGAGCGCCGGCCACTCGCGTCCCGCTTGCGTGAAGGGCGCGAACTGGCGCGCCACCACGACGATCGCTGCAGCGCGGCCATGGTGGCGGACAAAAGAGATCACATGATCGGCGTGCGCGCCGCGAACATCCAGCGGCTGATAACCGCCTTGCGCAAAAACGTCGGCGAGCTCAGTCCGGAGCCTGAGAAGGTGCCGCGTCCAGGCCAGCTTGAGCCGTCCGTCCGGCCAGGTCCTGATCAGCCCGCCCCAATCAGGTGTTTCCAGCGAAGCCAGCGCCGCTTGCCGTGCAGAAAAATCCACCGGGCGGCGATTATCCGGATCGACCAGCGACAGGTCCCAATATTCGGTTCCCTGGTAGAAATCAGGCACCCCCGGCAGCGTCGCCTTCAGCGTGAGCTGGCTCAGCGAATTCAGCGCACCAAGCAGCGCGATACGGCGGGCCAGAGTGGCAAGCGCATCCAGGAATTCGCCTGATAGGCTGGGGTCGAGAATCTTCTCGATGAAGCTGTTGACGCCGTTTTCATACGCTTCATGCGGATTGAGCCAGCTCGTCTCCTCCTTGCCCTCGCGGGCGGCCTTGAGCGCATAGGCCTGGATGCGCTCGACGAAACTGGCATCCGGCCCTTGAAGGGGCCAGGCGCCGAGCAGGGTCTGGTAGAGCATGTATTCGAACGTTGCCGACGGCGCGCGCAGATTGCCTGACAGCGCGAGGTGCGGCGCGTTCAGCACCTTCCAGCGCGAAACAGTGCTGGTCCATTCGCCTGATATCTCGCTCAGCGCCGTGATCCGCGCTCGCGCATCCTCGCCGCGCTTGGTGTCGTGGGTTGCGGTCGCCGTCATCCCCTGCGGCCATTCCCTGGCGCGGGCGCGCATCGCCTCGTGGAAGGCCGGTATGGTGAGGCCCTTGCTGGCGGGATCGCCGCCGACTTCATTCAGCGCCAGCAGCCGGTGGAACTGGTAGAACGCGGTGTCCTCCAGTGATTTCGCCATCATCGGTCCCGTGA
Source organism: Bradyrhizobium manausense (assembly GCF_001440035.1). Lineage (GTDB taxonomy): Bacteria > Pseudomonadota > Alphaproteobacteria > Rhizobiales > Xanthobacteraceae > Bradyrhizobium > Bradyrhizobium manausense. The sequence continues at coordinate 200,555 of NZ_LJYG01000026.1, forward strand.
ACTGCTGCACCTTCAGTGCAAAGCGGCGCACCCGCGGCGCGCTGTGCGGCGGCCGGCCGGGCTTGAGCAGGTCCATGGTCAGCGCATCGCGCAGGAAGTCGAAAATGCCTTCATCCGCGGCGAACCACTCTGTGCGGGCGCGCGCGATGGTGTCGTCGATCAGCTTGCGGTCGAGCGCGGTCGGGCCGCTATGCGTCAAGTAAGTGCGATAGACCGGGAAGTGCAGCACGTAGAGCTCGAGCGCCTGCCGCAGGCTGTCGGCGGAGAAATCGCGGGTCGAATAGTGCCCGTTGGCGATGCGTGCGAGCAGGCGGGTCAGCACGGTGAACTCGCTGGTCAGCAGCGTTTCCAGCACGCGTCGCTTCGCGTCCTTGACATAGGGCGCGAGCCGCGGCGGCCGGTTGCTGATCTGGCGCCAGGTCTCGTCCAGCGCCTCCAGCCCTTTGGCATCGACCAGCACCTGGGTGATCGCGTTCATCCACTCATAGCCCGTGGTGCCCTGGACGCCGGCGAAGTGCGGCAGCTTCTCGTGCTCGCACAGGATCTTCTCAATCACCGTGTAGAATGGTTTGGCATTGCCTTGCGCGTCGCGCACCAGCCGGCGCAGCCGCTGGCAATATTGCGCAGGGTCGCGCAGGCCGTCGATGTGATCGAGGCGGATGCCTTGCAGTTTTCCGTCGGCGACGAGCTGCTTCACCAGCCGGTGCGTGGCGGCGAACGTGCTCGCGTCCTCGACGCGCAGGCCGGCGAGCCCGTTGACGTCGAAGAAACGGCGATAGTTGATGTCGCTGGAGGCAAGCCGCCAATGGCCGAGCTTGTAGTTCTGCCGCTCCAGCAGGTGATGCAGCGCCAGCGTCTGCGCCGGGCGATCTTTGGCTGCGCGATAGGCGAGGAGGCCGTGCATGACGATGTCGGCGCCGCCTGCGATCTCCTTCAGCTCTGCCTTGAAGGCGGGGGCCTCCTTGCGGTTCGGCCTGCGCAGGCCGGTATAGCGCGCGGCGAGCGAGAGCAGGCGTTTGCCGGCAACGGTATCGGCAGCATCCGCCTCCTTCACGATCATCCGCAATATCTCGCCATAGCGCTCCGGCGCGATCGGCAGGCGGTGCTCGAAATACCAGGCAGAAAAGCTGCCCTCCTCGGGATCGTAGCGCAGCTCAATCTCGCCGCGCTCCAGCGCCTCGCCATAGGACGCGCCGAGGATCGGCAGCAGCACGCCGCCGCGGGCACGATAGGGGAGCTGGTCCCAGTCGATGTCGAAGGAAACGGCGTGCGGCGAGGCCTGGCCCCATTCCAGCACGTCGAGCCACCAGGGATTGTCGGCGAAATGCACGCCGACATGATTGGGCACGAAGTCGACGATCAGGCCGAGGTCGTTCTGTGCGAGCGCCTCGCTCAGCCGGGCAAAGCCGGCCTCGCCGCCGAGTTCGGGATTGAACTGGCTGTGATCGACAGTGTCATAGCCATGGGTCGAGCCCTTGCGCGCTTTCATCACAGGCGAGGCGTAGAGATGGGTGATCCCCAGTGCCTTCAGATAAGGCACGACCGCGGCGGCCTTGTCGAAGTCGAAATCCGCAGTGAGCTGGAGCCGGTAGGTCGCAAGAGGGATCGCGGAAGGCATTTCAACCTCCGAGATGCCAGACCACCGACCAGGGCGGGAGTCGGTCGCCGGCAGCGCCGCCCCAGATCGGCGTGCCCGCGTTGTCGTTGGCATACGCGATGTCGTTGTCGGAAAGATTGGCGGTGAGCCGCAGCGTCGTGCCGTCGCCCATGCGCCAATGCGCGGTGAGCAGGCCGTTGTCTTTCGCCTCGGCATCGCCGAAGCGCGCGTCTTTCAGCCGCGGCATGATCTCCCTGCGGCGAAGCTCGAGCAAGTCGCGCACCAGCGCCAGCCGAGCGTCCTGTTCGGGCGTGCGGCCGGTCCAGTCCAGCACGGCCGATTGCGGCGTGGCAGGATCAAGCGGGTCCGGCACCTCGTCGCCATATTTCGCGTAGGCCCAGGCGTATTCCTGCCTGCGCCCTTTGCGCACGGCATCGGCGAGGCCACCCTGGAAATCGCAAAAAAACGGGAAGGGCATCTTCGAGCCCCATTCCTCGCCCTGGAACAGCATCGGTACCATCGGCGCGAGCAGCGTCACCGCGAGCGCGGCCTCGATCTGCTCGGGCGAGGCCAGGCTCTCCAGCCGGTCGCCGAGCGGGCGGTTGCCGATCTGGTCGTGGTTTTGCAGGAAGTTGACGAAGGTCACCGGCGGCAGCTCACCGCTCGGCTCGCCGCGCGGCTTCTTGCCCCAGAACTCCGAGATCTCGCCCTGGTAGACGAAGCCTGAGGCGAGCGCACGCGCGAGGTCGATGCGCGGGGTCTGGTAGTCGGCATAATAGCCGTTGAGCTCGCCGGTCAGCATCACGTGCCAGACGTGGTGATAGTCGTCGTTCCACTGCGCGCGATATTTGCCGCTCGGCGGCTCCTGCGCGGCATCGAGCAGGCTGGCGCGGTTGTCGCCATTCTCCAGCACCAGATGAATGTGCCGTCCGGTGGCCTTCGCGAGCTCGCCGACGGCGACGCTGAGGTCGTGCAGCATCGACTGCTCGCCCGGGATCGCCATGATGTGGTTGGCGGCATCCAGTCTGAGACCGTCGAACCGGTAGTCAGCCAGCCAGGACAGCGCATTCTCGACCGCGAAGGCGCGCACCTGCGGCATGCGATAATCGATCGTGCTGCCCCAGGGCGTGTGCGCGTCGGTGAAGAAAGATGGCGCGTAGCGGCCGAGGTAGTTTCCTTCCGGGCCGAAGTGATTGTAGACGACGTCGAGGAAGACCATCAGCCCGCGCAGGTGCGCCTCGTCGATCAGCGTCTTCAAGTCCTCCGGACGGCCATAGGCGCTGTCGGGCGCGTACCACAGCACGCCGTCATAGCCCCAGCCGCGCCGGCCGGCGAAATCGGCCAGCGGCATCAGCTCCAGCGCGGTGATACCGGATGCGACCAGATGATCGAGCTTGTCGATCATGGCACGGTAGGTGCCATCGCGCGTGAAGGTGCCGACATGGGTCTCGATCAGCACCGTCTCTTCCCAGGGGCGACCGCGCCAATCCTTGGCGCGCCATGCGAAGGCGTCGTGATCGATCACCTCGCTCGGGCCGAACACATCCTCGGGCTGAAACGCGGAGGCGGGATCCGGCACGTCGATCTCGTCGTCGATCCTGAACTTGTATTGGCTGCCAGGAGCGAGGCCGGCGATCTCGGCGACATACCAGCCATCCTGCCGGCGCTGCATCGCATGTCGCGTTTCGAGCAGGAGATCGACGCGGCGCGCGGCGGGCGCCCACAGCCGGAACGACACGCCGTCCTTGGTCGGCTTCGCTCCGAAGGATGGCCTCATAGCGCCCCCGCGAAGGCGAGCACGGAACGTGGCGGCGCCTTGCTGTCGCTTCCGGACAGTAAATCAACGCTGTTCAGCTTGGCATCCGTCGTGTTCAGGATCTGCTGCCAGCTCTTGTATTCGGGCATTTTGGGCAATTTGAATGCAATCTCTTCCGGGGCGGCGTTCAGAACGATAAAGAGCGCCGCGCTGCCCGGTTCCATCGGTCCCATCACATAAGAGAGGAACCGGCCGTCCGGGAATGTCCAGTCGCTCTCGGTCATCTCATTGCCTTCGGGCGTCAGCCACAGTGCGCCGTAGGAGATGCCGTCCTTGGGCCGGCCGTCGAGCCAGCGATGGCTGCGCAGCTGCGAGAATTTTCGGCGGATGTCTGCGAGATCAGCGACAAAATCGATCATGTCATCGCCGTCCTTGCCGAGATTGTCCCAAGAGACCCAGCCGACCTCGTTGTCCTGGCAATAGGCGTTGTTGTTGCCGAATTGCGTGTTACCGACCTCATCGCCGGCAAGGATCAGCGGAACGCCCTGCGCCAGCATCAGACAGGCCAGCACGTTCTTGCGAAGCTGCCGGCGCAGGCCAAGGATCTTGGGATCATCGGTCGGGCCCTCGACACCGCAATTGTTGCTGTGGTTGTCGTTTGAGCCGTCGCGATTGTCCTCGCCATTGGCCTCGTTGTGCTTTTCGTTGTAGCTGAAGAGATCCGCCAGCGTGAAACCGTCATGAACGGTGATGTGGTTGATGCTTGCGCGCGGCCGGCGCCCGTCGTGATTGAACAGGTCGGACGAGGCCGTCATGCGGCTGGAGATGTCGCCGATCAGGCTGCCTTCGCCGCTCCAGTAGCGGCGCATGGCGCTGCGATAGCGGTCATTCCATTCCGACCATTGCGAGGGGAAGGCGCCGACCTGGTAGCCTCCGAGGCCGAGATCCCAGGGTTCGGCGACGAGCTTGACGGTGGCGAGCACCGGATCCTGCCTGACAGCGGTGAGGAACGAGCTGCCGCGGTCAAAACCGTTCGGGCCGCGCGCCAGCGTGGTGGCGAGGTCGAAGCGGAAGCCGTCGACATGGCAGACCTCGACCCAGTAGCGCAAGCTATCCATCACCATCTGCAGCACGCGCGGATGGGTCAGGTTCACCGAGGAGCCGCAGCCGGTGAAGTCGTCATAATAGCGCGGGTTCTCGCGGTTCAGCCAGTAATAGGAGGCATTGTCGATGCCGCGGTAGCACAGCGTCGGGCCGAGGTGATTGCCTTCGGCGGTGTGATTGTAGACGACATCGAGCATCACCTCGATGCCCGCATCGTGCAGGCGCGCCACCGCGGTGCGGAAGGAATCCAGCGCATTGTCCTGGGCGTAGCGCTGCTCCGGCGCGAAGAAGGACAGCGTGTTGTAACCCCAGTAGTTGGTGAGCTTCTTCTCCACCAGCACGCGGTCGTCGACGAAGCTGTGAACCGGCAACAGCTCGATCGTGGTGACGCCGAGCCTCTTCAGATGTTCGATCATTGCCGGCGACGACAATCCGCCATAGGTGCCCCGCAGATTCGGCGGCACGTCGTCGCGCTTCTGGGTCAGGCCCTTGACGTGGGCCTCGTAGATGATGGTGTCTTCCCAGGCGATGTTCGGCCTGATCTCGCGGCGGCCCCAGTTGAAAGTCTCGTCGACCACGACCGCCTTGGGCATGCCGCGTGCATTGTCGCGCCGGTCGAACGACAGATCCTCGCGCGCCGAGCCGGTGCGATAGGCGAAGTGCGCGTCACTCCAGACCAGCCGCCCGGCGAGCCGCTTGGCGTAGGGGTCGAGCAGCAGCTTGTTGGCGTTGAAGCGGTGGCCGTGCTCTGGCTCGTAGGGGCCATGCACGCGATAGCCGTAGAGCTGGCCCGGCGAGACGTCGTTGAGATAGCCGTGCCAGACATCTTCGGTACGCTCCGGCAGCTCGATGCGCTCGAGCTCGCGCCGACCCTGGCTGTCGAACAGGCACAGCTCGACCTTCTCGGCGTGGGCTGAGAACAGTGCGAAATTGGTGCCGCGTCCGTCCCAGCTTGCACCGAGGCGCGCGGGCGATCCAGCAGTCAGGCGCATCGGTCAGCTTTCCGGAACGAGGAAGATCGCGGCGAGCGGCGGAACGGTGAGGCGGAGCTCGGGCGCCTTGCCGGCAACGGTTTGCACCTCGCCGATGTTCCCGACATTGGTGCCGCCATAATGGGCGGAATCCGAGTTGAAAACCTCTTTCCACTTGCCCGCAAAGGGCACGGGGACGCGGTAGTTGCGATAGACATTGGGGGAGAAGTTGACGACCACGAGACACCGCGCGTGCTCGTCAAAGCCCTTGCGCAGCCAGGCGAACACGTTGCGGTTGGCATCGTCAGTGATCAGCCATTCGAAGCCGGCCTGGTCGCAGTCCATCTGGTGCAGCGCCGGCACTGCGCGATAGAGGCGGTTGAGGTCGCGAACCAGCGCCTGGATGCCCTGATGATATTTGTATTCGAGCAGGTGCCAGTCGAGCGACTGGTCGTGATTCCATTCGCGGCTCTGCGCGATCTCGCCGCCCATGAACAGCAGCTTCTTGCCGGGATGGCCGAACATGAAGCTGTAGTAAGCGCGCAAATTGGCAAAGCGCTGCCATTCGTCGCCGGGCATGCGGCCGAAGATCGAGCGCTTGCCGTGCACGACCTCGTCATGAGACAGCGGCAGGATGAAGTTCTCAGAGAAGGCGTAGTGCAGGCCGAACAGGATCTCGCCGTGGTGATATTTGCGGTGGATCGGATCCTTGCTGATGTAGTTCAGCGTATCATGCATCCAGCCCATGTTCCACTTGTAGCCGAAGCCGAGCCCGCCGAATTCGACCGGGCGCGAGACCTGCGGCCACGCGGTGGATTCCTCCGCTGCCGTTGTCGCCTGCGGAAAGCGCGCGAACAGCTCGGTGTTGAAGCGGCGCAGGAAGTTGATCGCCTCGATATTCTCGCGGCCGCCATACTGGTTGGGAATCCAGGCGCCCGGCGGGCGGCTGTAGTCGAGATAGAGCATGGATGCCACCGCATCGACGCGCAGGCCGTCGATGGCGTAGCGCTCGAGCCAGAACAGCGCGTTCGACACCAGGAAGTTCGTCACTTCGGTGCGGCCGTAATTGTAGATCAGCGTGCCCCAGTCGAGGTGGCGGCCCTGCAGCGGGTTGGCGTGCTCGTACAGCGCCGTGCCGTCGAAGCTGCCGAGCCCGTGCGGATCGTCAGGGAAATGGCCGGGCACCCAGTCGAGCAGCACGCCGATGCCTTCACGATGGCAGGCATCGATCAGCGCCGCAAAGTCCTCCGGCGATCCGAAACGGCTGGTCGGCGCATAGAGGCCGGTCGGCTGATAGCCCCAGGAGCCGTCGAACGGGTGCTCGCTCACGGGCAGGAATTCGAGGTGGGTGAAGCCCATGTCGCGGGCGTAGGCGGGCAGTTGCTCGGCGAGCTCGCGATAGGTCAGCCATTCATTGCCGTTCTTGCGCCGCCACGAGCCGAGATGAACCTCGTAGATCGACATCGGCGCCGACAGTGCGTTGATGCCGTCGGGCGCCGGCCGCGGACGCGGCAGATGCGCCTCGTCGAACACGATCGAGGCGGTCTTCGGCCGCACCTCGCTGGCGAACGCCAGCGGGTCGGATTTCAGCGGCAGCAGATGGCCGTGCGGCCCGATGATCTCGAACTTGTAGTGATCGCCGCTCTTGGCGTGCGGAATGAACAATTCCCAATAGCCGGCGCCGCGCACCCGCATGGGATGACGCCGCCCATCCCAGAAATTGAAATCGCCGACCACGGACACGCGCCGCGCATTCGGGGCCAGCACCACGAAGCCGACGCCGTCGATGCCCTCCAGCCGCATCGGATGGGCGCCGAGCTTGTCGTAGAGGCGCTGATGCGTGCCTTCGCCGAGCAGATAGAGATCGAAATCGGTCAGAATGGGCGGAAAACGATAGGCGTCCTCGAACTCGACGACGTTGTCGCCGAATTTGGCGCGAAGCTGGTAGTGCTTGGAGCCGTTGGGCAGGGCGCCGATGAACAGGCCGGAATCGTGGACACGGTCGAGCGGCGCGACTTCGCCATGCTCGCCGATTGCCTCGACATTGGAGGCCTCGGGCAGGAAGGCGCGCACCACGCTCCTGCCACCCTCGGGATGCATCCCGAGATAGTGGAAGGGATCGGAGTGGCGACCCTCGATGATGGCGTAGGCTTCGGCTGGCAGTTTAGGCATGGGCTTCGCTCCCGGCACTGGACAGAATGCGAAGCAGGCCGGTCAGCGGCGCATGGAGCCCGTCGGGCCGGTGGGACAGCTCGTACTCTACCTCGTCGAACGCTAGGTCAAGCAGGAAAAACCTTAACATGCTTTCCGCGCCGTGCGCGTCTTCCGGCCAGAGCCGCCGGTGGGTCATGGCCTCATGATAGGCGGACAGGAAGGTTGCGGTGGCGCGCTCGCGCCATTCGTCGAGCGCGGCCGTGATCCGGCCTTGTTCGTCGCCGCCGCCCGAGCCCGCGCGGCCAAGCGCTGCGTTAACCGAAAGATCAATCGAGCGCACCAGGCCCGCGACATCGCGCGCGGCAGGCAGCTTGCGCCGCTTGTCGGCCAGTGCGAGGTGCGGATCGCCGTCGAAATCGATGATGAAGATGTCGTCCTTCACGATCAGGGTTTGTCCGAGGCGGAAATCGCCGTGATGACGGATGTTCAACCCGCCGATCTCGGATGGCAAGAGTGCGTTGATGTGGCGCGGCAAGCTCGCGCGCGCCGCGACAATCTGGTCGATCAGGGGCCGGTCGCCTTCGCGCAGGCCGTCCCGGGCATCGGCCAGCCGGTCGAAGACCCGCTCGGCTCGGCCCATGAGGTCGTTCGTCCAGCGCTTGACGTCGGCCTTGCCGGTTGGTTCAGGGGCAAGGTCGGCGGATTTTGCGGCGGCGAGCGCCATGTGCAGCTCGGCAAGCCGGCGGCCAATCTGCGCGACGAAGTGCAGATAGATCGTCTGCTCCTGGGTCGTCCGGTACTCCTCGTCCGGCGGCAGCACCCGCTGCTCGTCGACATAGCGGTCGAGATAGCCCGCCGTGACCGCCCAACCGTCACCCTGGTTCTCGACATAGGCATGCAGCACGCCGATGGCGCTGCGGCTGTCGCCCTCGGCCAGCTCGACGCTGCCGAGCAGCGCCGGTGTATTGGCAAAGCGTGCGACCTCGGTGAGATAATTGCCGATTTCGATCTCGGGATTGGGACCGCTTTCAAGCCGGCGATAGATCTTGGCCACATATTGATTGTCGACCAGCGCGGTGCTGTTGGATTGCTCGATCGCGCGGATGCGCTCGGGCTCCTTGACGGTGTAGTCGGCGAAACGGCTCGTCGCCTTGAACTCGAGCCGCAGATTGTTTTCGTCCACCACCAGGTTCTGAGACAAGCCGCGCAGGAAAAGACCGATGAAGATCTGGTCGGTGGCGACGTCGAGCAGGGTGCCTTCGCGCGCGCCCTGGCGCACGGCGGCGAGCGCCTTCGGGTTGAAGCGCTCGCGGTCGAAGCGCACCCACTCGATCTGCATCGGCAGCACGTAGCGCGTCGTGACATCATTCCCTGCGGTGTCGAAGAACGCGATCCAGGGCCTGTTGTCGCCGATGTCGCTGAACGGCACTGCTGACGTCAGCGTCGCCTTGATGTGCTTGGGATTATGCTCGGGATACCACCGCGTCCTTGCCAGAAATCCCGGCAGCACGTCGCGCTCGAACACGCCGCGCTCGCGGGCGAGCGACACCCAGTTCGAGTTGACCGGAACCACCAGCGTCTCGAACTCCGGCACCGCGCGCGGCACCACCGGCTCGGACTTGTCGCGCTCCTGGAGCTGGAACCAGTAGAAGCCGTAGGGCCCGAGCGTGATCATGTAGGGCAATTCGCCGATCGCCGGAAAGCGGGTGCGGCCCAGCATCTCCTGCGGGATGCGGTCCTTCCACGGCGACAGATCGAGCTCGGTCGCCTGCGCCGCGCGCGACAGATTGGCGACGCAGAGAATGACCTCGTCGCGATATTGCCGGACATAGGCCAACACGGCGCGGTTGGCCGGGCGGATGAAGGTCATGGTGCCCCGGCCGAAGGCCAGCGTCGACTTGCGCACCGAGATCAGCCGCTTGGTGGCGCTGAGCAGCGACGACAGGCTGCGCGACTGCGCCTCCACGTTCACCGACTCATAGCCATAGACCGGATCCATGATCAGCGGCGCGTAGAGACGGGCGGGGTCGCAGCGCGAGAAGCCGCCGTTGCGGTCCGGGCTCCATTGCATCGGCGTGCGCACGCCGTTGCGGTCGCCGAGATAGATGTTGTCGCCCATGCCGATCTCGTCGCCGTAATAGATGATCGGCGTGCCGGGGAACGACAGCAGCAGCGAGTTCATCAGCTCGATCTTGCGCCGGTCATTGTCCATCAACGGCGCAAGGCGCCTGCGGATGCCGACATTGATGCGGGCGCGGGGATCGTTGGCGTATGTGGTCCAGAGATAGTCGCGCTCGACGTCGGTGACCATCTCCAGCGTCAGCTCGTCATGATTGCGCAGAAACAGCGCCCATTGGCAGCTTGCGGGGATATCAGGCGTCTGGCGCAGGATATCGGTGATCGGGAAGCGGTCCTCCTGCGCGATCGCCATATAGATGCGCGGCATCAGCGGGAAGTGGTAGGCCATGTGGCATTCGTCGCCGCGGCCGAAATATTCCTGCACGTCCTCCGGCCATTGGTTGGCTTCGGCCAGCAGCAGCTTTCCCTTGGAATAGGCGTCCAGCTCCTGGCGCAGGCGCTTGATGATCGCATGCGTCTCCGGGAGGTTTTCGTTCGAGGTGCCCTCGCGCTCGCACAGATAGGGAATCGCGTCCAGCCGGAAGCCATCGACACCGGCGTCGAGCCAGCGCTTCATCACCTGGATGATGGCGCTGACGACGCGCGGATTGTCGAAATTGAGGTCGGGCTGGTGCGAGAAGAAGCGATGCCAGTAGAACGCGCCGGCCTCGGGATCCCAGGTCCAGTTCGACTTCTCGGTATCGGTGAAGATGATCCGCGTGCCCTGGTATTTCTGATCGGTGTCGCTCCAGACATACCAGTTGCGGGCGCTGGAGCCGGCCGGGCTGCGGCGGGCGCGCTTGAACCATTTGTGCTGGTCCGAGGTGTGGTTGACGACGAGCTCGGTGATGACGCGCAGGCCGCGCTTCTGCGCTTCCTGGATGAAGCGCTTGAAGTCCTTCATCGTCCCGAAATCGGGATTGACCGTGCCGTAATCGCCGATGTCGTAGCCGTCGTCGCGGCCGGGCGAGGGATAGAACGGCAGCAGCCACAACGCGGTGACGCCGAGGTCCTGCAGATAAGGCAGCTTCTCGGTCAGGCCAGCGAAATCGCCGATGCCGTCATTGTTGCTGTCGGCAAAGGCCTTGACGTGGAGCTGGTAGATGATCGCGTCCTTGTACCAGAGCTCATCCACGACCTCGGCAGCCTCGGCCTTCTTGGTGTCGACGGAAGACAGAACATTCATGGCGTGATCCTTACGCCAGGCAGCGGAAGAGCAGGGCCGGATCGCGGTCGGGATCGATACGCAATTTGATCCCGCCCCATTCGATGCGGGACTGTTCGCCTGTCATGAGATTTTCAACAGCGGTGACGGGGCGGCGTTCGCCGCCGACGTCGATGGTGAGGTCGCCGAGCGGCAACCAGGTCTCGCGCACATGGCGCGAGAGGGCGATGGCCGCGACAACAGTGTTGGCGGGTTCGGCGGCCGCCCTGACGAAGGCGATGGTCTCGCCGTCCTCGATGCCGAGGAAGCGCAGATTGGTGGTCTGCTGCAGCGCCGGATTGTCGTTGCGGATGCGGTTGAGCGCTGTGATCCAGGGCTTGATGTTGCCTGATTTGTCCCAGTCGCGCTGGCGGATCTGGTACTTCTCGGAATCCTGATATTCTTCGTGGCCGGGCACGGCCTCGTGCTCGAGCAGCTCGAACCCGCTATAGAGGCCGTAATTGCCTGATAGCGTTGCTGCCAAAGCGACACGGGACTTGAACATCCAGGCCTCGCCGCTCTGGAGGTGATAGGGCAGCAGGTCCGGCGTGTTGACGAACAGGTTTGCCCGGTAGAAATCCCGCTCGGGATAGCGCGAGAGCTCACCGAGATATTGCTCCAGCTCCCACTTCGCCGTGCGCCAGGGGAAATAGCTGAAGGACTGCGCGAAGCCGAGCTTGGCGAGACCCTTCATCAGCTTCGGCCGCGCGAACGTCTTGGCGAACAGGATCACCTCGGGATGCCGCTGCCTGATCTCGTGGACCAGCCACTCCCAGAACGGCAGCGGCGCGGTGTCGTGATTGTCGATGGCGAAGATGGTCACGCCATGGTCGATCCAGAACAGCATGGCGTTGCGAAACGCATTCCACAGCCCGACCCGGTCGACCGAGGCGAAATCGGGGATGACGATGTCGGAATAGGGGCCGTCCGCCGTCCGCACCGAGCGGTCCGGCCGCCATTTGAACCATTCCGGATGCTGCCTCAGCCAGGGGTGATCCGGCGAGCATTGCACGGCGAAATCGAGCGCGATCTCGAGACCGTATTCGAGGCAGGTCGCGACCAGCGCGCGGAAATCCTCGATGGTGCCGAGCTCGGGATGCAGCGCATCGTGCCCGCCCTCGGCCGAGCCGATCGCATAGGGCGAACCGGGCTCGCCCTCGGTTGCGACCGGCGCATTGTTGCGGCCCTTGCGGCTGGTGCGCCCGATCGGGTGGATCGGCGTGAAGTACAGGACGTCAAAGCCCATCGCGGCGATGTCGGGTACGCGGGCGATGCAGTCGCGGAGCGTGCCGTGCCGGCCGGCCACCGTGCTCTGGCTGCGCGGCATCATCTGATACCAGGCACTGAAGCGCGCCTTGTCGCGGTCGACAATCAGCGGGAAGTTTGGCGAGCGGGTCAGGTCGGGCCGCGCCTGGCTTTCGGCCATGGCCTCGCCGAGATCAGTTGCGAGCAGCGAAGCGACGTCGCCGTTTTGGAGATAATCCTCGCATTGCCTGAAAATCACGGCCGCAGCGTCCTGCCGCGCGCCATGCGCCTTGGTCAAAAGGCCGGCGCCCTCGATCGCATCGAGCGTCACGTCGCCGCCCGAGAGCTGCTTGCGTTCGAGCCCGTGACGCCAGGTGGCGAATTCGTCGGTCCAGGCTTCGATGGCATAGACATATTGGCCTGCTTCGGTTGGCGTGAACGCGCCGCACCAGCGGTCGTCGCCATGATGGGTCATCGGCTCGCGCCGCCATTCCCGGTCCTGTTCGCCACGCCAGATCAGCGCGGCTCTGATGGTCGCCTCGCCGTCGCGATAGATGTCGGCCCAGACCTCGACCCGATCCCCCGCGATCCGCTTCACGGCGAAGCGGCCGCCATCGATCAACGGATAGATATCTTCGATGAGGAAAGCGCTGCCGGCGGCGGCACTCTCGACAGTTTGAATTGTCTTGTTCACGGTGATGCCATTGACAAGAAAGCAGGAGCCCGTTTCCCTTGTCGGGAACCTACGCTTGGTACCACTATAGAAAGCCGCTTGTGTGTCATTGGTTCCCTTGGGAACGGCAGGCCCAGTTTGCGAGTTACCCCTGACTAACCTCTTCCGCGACCTCGTTAAAATCCATGCCCCCGGCCAAACAATGGCCTGCAAGCTGCGTGCCGAATGGATCTTTTAGCTCAAGCCCGGATCAAGGGCGTTCAGTCCGAATTCGTCGATGCCCTCGGCAAGCTGCGGGTCACTGCGCCCGAGGCGCTCAAGTCCATCCTCGATGCCCTGCCGGAAAAGCGGGTCTATCGCTTCGTCAGCGGTCCGGTCGTGGTGCGCGCGCTCGGCAATCCGCGCACCGAGCTCGCTTCCGTCGGCGCCGCGCCGCTGCAATGGAAGATCACGGGCAACGGCAACATGATCGGGCAGGGCGAGACGCACGAGCCTGTCATCGCCTGGCCCGCCGGCCTGCCGCTGGGCTATCACCGGCTGACGCTGACCGACGCTGCGGGCGCGACCGAAGAGGTGCCGATGATCGTGGCGCCTGAACGGGCCTTCGGCGGTGAGTTTGACCGCGGCTGGCTGCTGGCCGTGCAGCTCTACAGCGTCCGCTCGGATCGCAATTGGGGCATCGGCGATTTCACCGACCTCGCCGGCCTTGTCAGGCTCGCCAAGCAACTCGGCGCCGACGGCGTCGGGCTCAATCCGCTCCATGTCCTGTTTGACGATCATCCGGCCGATTGCAGCCCCTATTCGCCGAACAGCCGGCTGTTTCTCAATCCGCTTTATATCGACGTGGAGGCCATCCCCGAATATTCGGCCGACCTCATCCCGGACGCTGCCAGGACCGCGGCGCGGCTGCGCGAAGGCGATCGTGTCCCTTACGCCGATATGGCGGCGCTGAAATGGCTGGGCCTGCGCGCCGCCTTTGACAGCTTCGTGAAGTCAGCGACCGGTGTCCGGCGCAACCAGTTCGATGCTTTTCGAGCGGACCGCGGGCCGCTGTTGTCGCGCTTTGCCTGCTTCGAGGTACTTCGGCATCGTTTCAATGTGCCGTGGTGGGAATGGCCGGTGGAATGGCAGCAGCCGGACGATGCCAAATGCGCTGAATTGCGCAACGGACCCGACAAGCACAAGATCGAGTTCGTCGAATTTGTGCAATGGACGGCGGACAGCCAGTTGCGCGCTGCGAAGGAGCTCTCCGCAGAGCTCGGCATGCGCGTCGGGCTCTATCTCGACGTTGCCGTGGGCGTGCAGTCCAACGGCTTCGATGCCTGGAACGAGCAGACGTCCATCTCCCGCCATCTCGCGGTCGGCGCCCCGCCTGATGTTCTCAATACCGTCGGCCAGGATTGGGGCCTTGCCGGCTTCAACGCCGGCGGCCTGGAGGCGCAATCCTTCGTGCCCTTTGCGAACATGCTGGCCGCCTCGATGCGGCATGCCGGTGCCATCAGGCTCGATCACGTGCTCGGCTTGAAGCGGCTGTACCTGGTGCCGCGCGGCTTCAAGCCCGACAACGGCGCCTATGTGCAGATGCCGCTCGAGGCGCTGCTGGCGGCGGTCGTGTGCGAGAGCGTGACCCATAAATGCATCGTGATCGGCGAGGACCTCGGCACCGTGCCCGAAGGATTCCGCGAGACCATGCAGGATTTCGGCATCTGGTCCTACCTCGTCATGATGTTCGAGCGCGACGACGCCGGCCATTTCCGCAATGTCGACCATTACCGGCCGAACGCGCTGGTCACGCTGAATACCCATGATCTCTGCACCTATGCGGGCTGGCGCTCGTTCAGCGATCTCAAGATGAAGCGCTCGCTGGGGCTCGATCCCGGCGAGAACGAGCAGGCGCGCTGGGACGCGCTCGGTGCGCTCGACGAGATCCTGCGCCAGAACGGGATCAAGGCCAACGATCTCTACTCTGTGCTCGGCTTCCTGTCGCGCACGCCGTCGCGGCTGCTCGCCGTGTCGCTGGAGGACCTGCTCGGCGTGATCGACCAACCCAACATTCCCGGCACCATCGATGAGCACCCGAACTGGCGGCAGCGGCTCCCGGTCGCGCTCGATCAGATCGCCGCCAAGATCGATCTCGCGGCCCTGAAGGCCGCGACGCGGGAACGTTCGCTCGTCGGTGGGCGTTGATATCGAGGGTTTTAGGCTCGCAAAACATTGTCGCAGAGGATCGAGGACTATGCGCTGATCGGCGACTGCGAGACCGCGGCGCTGGTCGGGCGCAACGGCTCGATCGACTGGCTGTGCTGGCCGGCCTTCGATTCCGACGCCTGCTTTGCCGCCATCCTCGGCACGCGCAAGAACGGCCGCTGGCTGATCGCTCCGAGCGAGGACGTTACAAGCATCTCGCGCCGCTATCTCGGCGACACTCTCATCCTTGAAACGCGCTTTGAAACGAAGAGCGGCACCGCCGTGCTGATCGATTTCATGCCGCCGCGCGGCAAGGCTTCCGACATCGTGCGGCTGGTGCGCGGCGTCAAGGGCACGGTGAAGATGCGGATGGAGCTCATCATCCGCTTCGGCTTCGGCGTCGATATTCCCTGGGTGCGCCGCTGCGAAGATCGGTCCCTGCTGGCGGTCGCCGGCCAGGACATGACCGTGTTGCGCACGCCGGTCGAAATCCGCGGCGAGGATCTCACCACGGTGTCCGATTTCGACGTCAAGGCCGGCGAGACCGTGCCGTTCGTGCTGACCTACGGCCCCTCGCATCTCGATCCGCCTGCGGCAATCGACCCGGAGATCGCGCTCCATGAGACCGAAAAGTTCTGGAAGGAGTGGTCAAGCCGCTCCACCCATGATGGCGAGTATCGCAATCTCGTCATGCGCTCGCTGATCACGCTGAAGGCGCTGACATTTGGCCCGACGGGGGGCATCGTCGCGGCGCCGACCACCTCGCTGCCGGAAAAGCTCGGCGGTGGCAGGAACTGGGACTACCGCTTCTGCTGGCTGCGGGATGCCACCTTCACGCTGCTGGCGCTGATGAACTCCGGCTACACCGAGGAAGCCCTGGCCTGGCACAATTGGCTGCTGCGTGCGGCCGCCGGCTCGCCCGCCNAATATGCAGATCATGTACGGCATCTGGGGCCAGCGGCGGCTCCTGGAATGGGAGGCGGCCTGGCTCGACGGCTATGAAGGCGCCAAGCCGGTGCGGGTCGGCAATGCCGCGCA
The DNA here is from genome assembly GCF_001440035.1 of Bradyrhizobium manausense. GTDB lineage: Bacteria > Pseudomonadota > Alphaproteobacteria > Rhizobiales > Xanthobacteraceae > Bradyrhizobium > Bradyrhizobium manausense. Next base: position 216,602 of record NZ_LJYG01000026.1, read on the forward strand.
TGCCCAGCTCCAGCTCGACGTTTACGGCGAATTGATCGATGCCTTCCATCAGTCGCGCATGGCCAAGCTGAAGCTCGACGATGAGGCGACCTGGGCGCTCGAATGCGCCGTGCTGAATCATCTCGCTGAAGTCTGGGATCATCCCGACCACGGCATCTGGGAGCGGCGCGGTCGGCCGAAGCACTACGTCTTCTCCAAGGTGATGACCTGGGTTGCCTTCGACCGGGCCATCAAGAGCGCCGAGACTTTTGGCTTCAAGGCGCCGCTGCTGCATTGGCGCACCTTGCGCGAGGCCATCCACCGCGACGTCTGCCACAGGGGCTTTGATACCGAAGAGAACGCTTTCGTCGAGTCCTACGGCTCAAAACGGCTCGATGCCAGCCTGCTGCTGCTGCCGGGTGTCGGCTTCCTGCCGGCCGATGACCCGCGCATCCGCGGCACCGTCGCGGCCATCGAGAAGCACATGATGCGCGACGGCTTCGTGCTGCGGCACGATCCGCGCGAGGTCTCCGAGGAGACACAGCCGATCGAGGGCGCTTTCCTGGCCTGCACCTTGTGGCTGGCTGACGCCCACGTGCTCGCGGGCGACCTCGATCGGGCGCAGGCGCTGTTCGATCGCATCGCAGGTCTTGCGAATGACGTCGGGCTGCTCGCCGAAGAATATGATTCCGTGGCACGCCGCCAGACCGGCAACTTCCCGCAGGCGCTGACACATATTGCGCTGATCAACACCGCACACAATCTCTCGGCGGCAAGGCACGCCAGCGACAAGCCGGCGATGCAGCGGTCGAAATAGCTCGAAAGATCAACTTCGATTGCGCGCAAGGATGCCATGTCAGACCCGTCATCCTGAGGTGCGAGCCATGCGACGCGAAGCGAAGCGGTGCTTGGCGAGCCTCGAAGGATGAGCGGCCGGGGCCGCTTCAACCCGCCCTCGCGGGATGCCTAGCCCACCCCATTCCGCTTCAAGATCATCTCCATCGCCTCGGCAAAACCATCCTGCTCGTTGCTCGCGGTGACGTTGGTGGCCTGGTCCTTGACATTGTCGGTGGCGTTGCCCATGGCGATCGAGGTGCCGCTGACGCGGAACATGGCGAGGTCGTTCTGCATGTCGCCGATGGTGGCGACCGCATCCAGGGAAACGCCGAGGCGCTTGGCCATGGCCTGCACGAAGGTGCCCTTGTCGAAGCCGGGCGGGGTGATGTCGAGATAATAGGTCTGCGAGCGCACCGCGGTCGCCTCGCTGCCGAGCGCCTGTTGCATCGCCTTCTCGCAAGCCTCGAGGCCCGCTGCATCGGCGCTGGCGCCGACGATCTTGCAGGCACCGGCGAGATACGGCGCAAAGTCCGTGACGATGGTGGGATCGGAGCGGATCGTGTGCTGCTCATGCGCGACGTATTTACCGCTGGGGTTACCGATCAGCCATTGGTCGGTGGTGAACAGCCAGATGTCGGCGCCGAACTCGCGCAGGATCTGAAGCGACCTTTCGGCGGCGCTTTTCGGGATCAGATGCTGCTCGACCGGCCTCATCTCGGGATCGATGATCGAGGAGCCGTTGAACGGGCCGACCGGCAGCCACAGCGCCAGCGGCTCGATCAGGAAGCGCATGCCGATCGCGGGACGGCTGGAGGTGATGGTGAAGCCGATGCCGGCCTGGTGCAGCCGCTGCACCGCGCTCCTCGCGCGGTCCGTCAGCGTCTTGTCCTTGGTCAAAAGCGTGCCGTCGACATCGGAGACGACCAGTGAAATCTTCGTCATGGCTCAGCCCTGCTTTTCCCGCCGTCGATTTTCAGCTGCCGCACGATGCCGTCGACGATCGCCTCGACGGATTCGTCGATTGAGGCCGTGATGACGTGCTCGCTCGCATCCGGCGGCTCCAGCGCGGTGAACTGGCTGGTGAGCAGCCCGGGCGGCATGAAATGGCCCTTGCGGTGCGCCAGCCGGTCGGCGATCAGCTCCTGCGTGCCTTTCAGGAACACGAAGCGCACGTCGTCACGTCCGCGCAGCAGCACCTCGCGATAGCTGTGCTTGAGCGCCGAGCACGCGATGATGACGTGCTCGCCCTTGCCGCAGGCGCGCGCGATCTCGTCGGCGATGGCGTTGAGCCAGGGCCAGCGGTCCTCATCGGTGAGGGGATGGCCGGCCCGCATCTTCTCGACATTGCTCTTGGGGTGGAAGCTGTCGCCGTCCTCGAAGCGCCAGCCGAGGCGCTCGCCGAGTGCAGCCGCGATCGTGCTCTTGCCCGATCCCGACACGCCCATGACAATCAACGCACAAGGTGCTTTAACGCGGCCCACGAATCCCCTCCGGAAGCGCGGCCCGATCGACCATCCAGACGGTCTCACCATGCGAGCGCGCGCGTAACGCCGGCAGATTCTCGCCATTGAGAAGGCGCGTCAAGATCGGCTGCTTGTCATGCCCTGCAATCTCGAACAGCATCTCGCGGCACGAGGCCAGCGCGGGAAGCGTCAGCGAGACCCGCGGCACGAACGGCGCGACATTGGCCTTGGGCACGCCGACCACCCAGCGCGCGGTTTCCTCGATCTCGGGATAGCCGGGAAACAGCGAGGCGGTATGCCCATCGGGTCCTGCGCCCATCAGGACGAGATCGAACAGCGGTCGTGCCGGATCGAGGCGTTCAGATCCGTAGAAGGCCTGCAATTCGTGTGCGTATGCCGCGGCGCTCTCATTGGGATTTTCAACCAGCGTGGGGATCGGATGGATATGGCCCGACGGCGCGTCGCGATCGAGAAAAATGGCGCGCGCGACGGCCATGTTGTTGAGCGGATCGCTCTCGGGGACAAAGCGCTCATCGCCGACGAACCAGTGCACGCGGTCCCACGGAATCCTGCTGCGATAGCCGTCGCTGCCGAGCAGCTGATACAGCTTCTTCGGGCTCGATCCGCCGGTCAGGCAGATCGCGATACGGCCGGGATTGGCTGCTATCCGCGCCATCACGCGCTCGGCGGCGGCTTGTGCGAGGGCTTCGGCGTCCGCGACGACGATCAGCTTCGGCTCTGCGGCCGCGGCCATCACGAAAACTTCCGCCAGCTGCGGCCGTCGCGGCGCAGCAGTTCATCAGCGCAGGCGGGGCCGTCGCTGCCGGCTTCATAGGTCTCGATGCCATTGCTGCCCTCGGTTTTCCAGGCGTCGAGGAACGGCTGCACCGCCGCCCAGCCGGCCTCGATGCCGTCGGCGCGCTGGAACAGGATGTTGTCACCGATCATGCAGTCGTAGATCAGCGTCTCATAGCCGGTGGAGGGATCGGCGCGGAAATAGTCGCCGTATCTGAACTTCATCTCGACACCGTCGATGGTGATGCTCGGCCCCGGAATCTTGGCATTGAATTGAAGCTCGATGGTTTCGGTCGGCGCAATGCCGATGGTGAGGAAGTTCTGCGAGAGTCGGTCGACCGTCGTGCCTGAAAACATCGACAGCGGCGCCTGCTTGAACTTGATCGCCACCTCGGTGCGCTTGTGGCCCAGTGCCTTGCCGGTGCGCAAGTAGAACGGAACGCCGGCCCAGCGCCAATTGTCGATCATCAGCTTCAGGGCGACAAAGGTCTCGGTGGTGCTGTCGGGCTTGACGCCCTCGGTCTTGCGATAATCCGGGATGTCCTCGTCGCCGATTCGGCCGGCGAGATATTGCGCGCGCACCGAATTCCTCAACGCCTCTTCCCGGCTTGGCTGCTGGATCGACGTGAGCACCTCGGCCTTCTCGGAGCGCACGGAATGCGCGTCGAAGCGCGCCGGCGGCTCCATCGCGACCAGCGACATCAGCTGGAACAGATGGTTCGGCACCATGTCGCGCAGCGCGCCGGTGGCATCATAGAAGCCGCCGCGATGACCGACGCCGAGCTTCTCCTCGACGGTGATCTGGATGTGATCGATGTGGTTGCGATTCCAGATCGGCTCGAACATGCCGTTGGCAAAGCGCAGCACCAGGATGTTCTGCACCGTCTCCTTGCCGAGATAATGATCGATCCGGTAGATCTGGTGCTCGTCCATGATCTTCAGGAGCTCGGCATTCAGCGCCTTGGCCGAGGCGAGGTCGGTCCCAAAAGGCTTCTCGATCACGAGGCGGCGCCAGGCGCCATTCTCCTTCATCATGCCGGTGCGGCCGAGCTCGCGCGCCGTCGGCGCGAAGGCGGCCGGCGGGGTCGCGAGATAGAACAGGCGGTTGCCGCCGGTATCCTGCGCGCATTCCAGCGTATCCAGATGCTCGCGCAGGCGGTCGAAGGAGGGCGGGTCCTTCGGGTCGGCCTCGACGAAGGTCACGCATTCCAAGAGCCTCGTCGCGATGTCGTCGTCCACGGGCCGCGTTGCGAATTGCTTGAGGCCCTTCATCAGGCCGTCGCGCAGCTCGTCGTCCGACTGGGCCCTGCGGGCCACGCCGACGACGCAGAACTTTTCCGGCAGCAGGTGCTCGGCCGCGAGGTTGTAGAGCGACGGCATCACCAGGCGATGGGTGAGGTCGCCGGTGACACCGAAAATGACGAAGGCGCAGTTTTCCGGCTTGCGCTTTGGTTGCGGGTCTTTGGTCACGAACGATTGGCCTTCGCTTGATGGAGTTCTTATTCGGGCTTCGAAGCGGCCGGTTGCTTCGGCTCCTTATGGCCGCCGAAACCCGCGCGCATCGCGGAAAGAATTTTTTCGGCGAAGGTGTGGTCCTTGCGGGAACGGAAGCGTGTGTAGAGCGCAGCCGTCAGCACTTCGGCCGGCACGGCCTCGTCGATCGCCGCATTCACGGTCCAGCGTCCTTCGCCGGAATCCTCCACGAAGCCGGAATATTCTGCGAGCTGCGGGCTGTCGGCGAGCGCCGTCGAGGTGAGGTCGAGCAGCCAGGACGGGATCACGCTGCCGCGGCGCCAGACCTCGGCGATGTCGGCGAGGTCGAAATCATAGCGATGATCGGCCGGCAGCGCGTCGATATTGGCGTTCTTGAGGATGTCGAACCCTTCGGCATAGGCCTGCATCAGGCCATATTCGATGCCGTTGTGGATCATCTTGACGAAATGGCCGGCGCCGACAGGGCCGGCATGGATGTAGCCCTGCTCGATGCGGGGATCACGGCCCTCGCGCCCCGGCGTGCGCGGAATGTCGCCGACACCGGGCGCGAGCGCTGCGAAGATCGGATCGAGCCGGTCCACCACCTGCTTCTCGCCGCCGATCATCATGCAATAGCCGCGGTCGAGGCCCCAGACGCCGCCCGACGTGCCGACGTCGACATAGTGGATGCCGCGCGCCTTCAGCGCCTTGCCGCGGCGGACGTCGTCCTGCCAGAAGGTGTTGCCGCCGTCGATGATGACGTCGCCGTCCTGCATCACGCCGGCGATCGTCTCGATGGTCTGTTCGGTGATGCGGCCCGCCGGCAGCATCACCCAGGCCGTGCGCGGCCGCTCCAGTTTCGAGATGAACTCTTCAAGCGTCGCCGATCCCACGGCGCCGTCGGCGGCAAGGCTGGCGACGGCCTTGGCGTCCTTGTCATAGACCACGGTCGAATGGCCGTGACGCATCAGCCGGCGAACGATGTTGCCGCCCATCCGGCCGAGGCCGATCATGCCGAGTTGCATGTGAGAAATTCCCTTAATTCAGCGCGTCGTTGAGCGCGGCATTGAGCGCCGCGAGACCTTTCTTGAGCGGTCCCTTCAGGTGCACCCGGAGCGCGCGCCGGCCGCGCTCGGTCAGCACGTCGAAATCGCCACGCGCCTGCGCCGCCTTGATCACGCCGAAGCTGGCCTTCTGGCCCGGCACAGCGAGGTCCTTGGCGTCGTCGGCGGTGATCTGGAGGAACACGCCGCTGTCCGGTCCGCCCTTATAGGCCTGCCCCGTGGAGTGCAGGAAGCGCGGCCCGAATTCGGCGGCGGTTGCCAGGTGCCGCTTCTCGAGCACGGCGGTGCGCATCTGCTGCAGCGCCTCGATGTTGGCCTTGTCGCGCGTGATGTAGCCGAGCAGGGCAAAGTAATCGCCGCGCCGCGAGCGGGTGATATGGGCCCTGAGCCAGGAGGTGAGGTCGCCATTGGCGCCCATCGTGCGGAGCGCAGCGGCGTTGTGGTCGTCGGTGTAGAGATCGAACTGTTTGGTGCTGACGACAGGCTGTTCGGCCGGCAGCGCGCCGGTCTTCTCAAAGGCCGACGTCAGCTCGCGGGTCTTGATCTTGGCCGCTTCCACGTCCGGCTGGTCGAACGGATTGATGCCGAGGATGCTGCCTGCCACCGCCGTTGCCATCTCGAAGCGGAAGAATTCCTGGCCGAGATGGTCGATCGACTTCATCACGATGCGCACGACGGGATGACCGGCCGCCTCGATTCCGGCGAGCGCCGAGTCATGGGCGGCATCGGTTTCGCCTTCGGTGCGGATGTCGATGAAGAAGCGGTCATTGCCGTAGACCGCGGATTCGCGGATCGGCTCGCCGGCGATCGGGATCAGGCCCTTGCCCTCTTTGCCGGTCGATTCCGCGATCAGCTGCTCGGCCCAGGCTCCGAAATCGGCAATCTTCTTCGACGAGAATATCGTCACCTTGTCGCGGCCTTCGAGGCCGGCAAGGCCCATGGCGAGACCGAGCTGCACGCCCGGGTTCTCGGCTGGCGGCACGTCCGGGCCGCAGGAGCGGGCCATCGCAAGCGCATGCTTGAGGAAGGTCCTGACGTCGATGCCGGCGGTTGCCGCCGGCACCAGGCCGAACGGCGACAGCACCGAATAGCGTCCGCCGATCGAGGGCTCGCCATGGAAGATGCGGGCATAGCTCAGCTTTTTGGCCGCCTTCTCCAGGGAGGAGCCGGGATCGGTCACTGCGATGAAGCGGAAGCCGGTCTTGGCCTTGGGGCCGAGGGCCTGCGCGACGCGCTCATGGAAATAGTCCTTCATCGCGTTCGGCTCGGTGGTGCCGCCGGACTTGCTGGAGACGATGAACACCGTGTTGGCGATGTCGATCTTGGCCTCCATCGCCCGCACCTCGGCCGGATCGGTGGAATCGAGCACGTGCAGCTTCGGGAAGCCGGGCTTCCGGGCAAAGGTCTCGGCCAGTACCTCGGGGCCGAGGCTCGATCCGCCCATGCCGAGCACGACGGCGTCGGAGAATTTCTGGCCCTTCACGCGGCTGGCATAGTCCTCATAATCGGCGACGTCGGCCTTGGCGGCGCTGTCGAGCCAGCCGAGCCATTTGTCCTCGTCCGTCCCGGTCCAGACCGACTTGTCGCGCTGCCACAGCCTGCGGATTTTTGCCGATGCGCGCCATTCCTCGGTGCTCTTGGCCACGGCCTTGCCGAGGCCGTCGCCGAGCGAGAGAAGCTGGCGGTCGATTGCCGGCCCGAGCACGGTGGCGCGCTTGTGGGCGACCGCGCCGTAGAGCTTGTCGGCGGCGTCGGCAAACTGCTTGACGCCGTCCTTGACCAGCTCCTCGGTGATGGCATCGAGCGAGACGCCGGAGCGTTCCAGCTCCTCCAGCACGCGGTAGGCCTCCTCGACATTCTCCTCCAGGCTGTCGCGCAGCTTGCCGTGGTCGCGGAATGCATCCAGCGTTGCCGGCGGCACGGTGTTGATGGTGTCGGGGCCGATCAGCTCCTCGACGTAGAGGACGTCGCTGTAATCCTTGTTCTTGGTGCCGGTCGAGGCCCACAGCATGCGCTGCGGCTTGGCGCCCTTGGCGGCGAGCTTCTCCCAGCGCGGGCCCGAGAACAGTCGCTTGTAATCCTGATAGGCGACCTTGGCATTGGCGATCGCGACCTTGCCCTTCAGCGCGGCGAGCCGCTCCTTCTCGCTAGGGTCGTTGGCCCGCGCGATCTTCTCGTCGAGCTGCTTGTCGACCATGGTATCGATACGGCTGACGAAGAAGCTGGCGACGCTGGCGACATGCGAGGGGTCGCCGCCGCCGGCAACATATTTCTCGAGGCCTGCGAGGTAGGCCTCGGCGACCTGGAGATAGACCGCCTTGGAGAACAGCAGCGTGATGTTGATGCTGATGCCCTCGCCGATCAGCGTCTCGATCGCCGGCAGGCCCTCGGCCGTGGCCGGCACTTTCACCATCAGGTTCTTGCGACCAACGTCCTTCCAGAGCCGGCGTGCTTCGGCGATCGTGCCTGACGTGTCCATCGCGAGATAAGGCGAGACCTCGAGGCTGACATAGCCGTCGCCGCCCTTGAGGCGGTCATAGACCGGGCGCAGCACGTCGGCGGCGGCCTGGATGTCCTCGACCGCGACCGCCTCGAACAGATCGGCCACGGTCCGGTCGCCGCGCTTCAGCGCCTTGCCGATCGGGGCGTCGTATTCGTCCGAGCTGCCGATCGCCTTCTCGAAAATCGAGGGATTGGAGGTGACGCCCTTGACGCCATCGGTGTCGATCAGCCGCTTCAGGTCGCCCTTGGCGATGAAGCCGCGGGCGAGGAAGTCCAGCCAGACGGCTTGTCCGTGCTTTTCCAGTTCTTTGACGGGATTCATGATGCTTATTATCTCCAAGCCTGCGGGCGGAGGGGGTTTCCGCGCCGGTCCTGACGCGCTATCCTTTAGCCCACATGCTCCCGGGAGGGAACCAATCAAGGGTATTGGCGTCATTCTCTCGGTCTAACTCCGTCGCGATCATGGCGATCCAGGCGGCAGTCGTGCTTATGCGTAATATAAATCTGGGATGGTTCGACCAACGTCTTGCTGCGTGAGGACATCTGTCGCGTCGCGGAGTGTGGTCAGCGGTTGTTTGACCTGTCTGATCGGCTCGGTCGCGAATGGTCATGCTGGGAGAAGGCATGCGCGCAAGTCCTGACGGCGTCGCCGGTCACCGGCGATCGATCGCGTCGGTCGCCTGCGTCGGCGCATCCTGTGATCCCGACGTCGGTCAATACCTGATGCGACTGCATCCGAGCTGCCACGCAGAACGACGTTATCCGTCAGGAGGGCCTGGCGACCGATTTTGAATGCTGCGCGCTTGTCGCGGCTGTCATGGCTGCAAGTAAGCAGGCCGCTGCGGGCAGCCGGGGCACCGCATTGCAGCAGGAAGATGACCGCGGCACCCACGCGATCGTCCTGCAAGTGTCATAAGTTTGCCGCTCGGAAATCGTCATGTTGCAGTGCCGGAGGATTGGTGCCCCGGTATCGCCCGGATGTGGCCAGCCAGTGACAATTTCTGGAAATACGCCAAGATATAGGAAGATTCGCACAAATTACAGGCAAGTGCCTGTTCGTAATTCAGCGAGTGCCTACCTTGTGCGTTGCGTCGTGTCGGCACCCGGGTGTCCAATGATCGGCATGTGCTCACGCTGATTCGAGAAGCGGCCTGAGGAACAGTCTAGTAACTGCTTTCGTTTCAGCTTGTAGCGGAACTCACGCGGAGAGGGATCATGTACAACGATTCTCTATTCAACGCTTTCGCTCGGTCGTTCGAGGCGAGAAGCCAGCACGACATGTCGATGGCGGAATATCTGGAATCGTGTCGAAGCGATCCCATGAAATACGCGAATGCGGCCGAACGACTACTTGCAGCGATCGGTGAGCCCCAGACGATTGACACGGCCAAGGACCCACGCCTTGGCCGTATTTTTTTGAACCGCACCATCCGGACCTATCCGGCCTTCGCCGGCTTCTACGGCATGGAAGAGACTATCGAGCGCATCGTCGGCTTCTTCCGTCATGCGGCGCAAGGTCTCGAAGAGCGTAAACAGATCCTCTATCTGCTCGGCCCGGTCGGCGGCGGCAAATCCTCGCTCGCCGAGCGGCTGAAGTCGCTGATGGAGGTGCATCCGATCTACGTGCTCAAGGCCGGTGATGAGCTTTCGCCTGTTTTCGAGAGCCCGCTCAGCCTGTTCGATCCCGATCAGCTCGGGCCGATGCTGGAAGAGAAGTACGGCATTCCGCGCCGGCGTCTCACCGGCCTGATGAGCCCGTGGTGCTACAAGCGTCTCGAGGCCTTCGGCGGCGACATTTCCCAGTTCAGGGTCGCAAAAATCCAGCCGTCGCGGCTGCGCCAGATCGCGATCGCCAAGACCGAGCCCGGCGATGAGAACAACCAGGACATCTCCTCGCTGGTCGGCAAGGTCGATATCCGCAAGCTCGAGACCTACGCGCAGAACGATCCCGATGCCTACAGCTATTCCGGCGGCCTCAACCGCGCCAACCAGGGCGTGCTCGAATTCGTCGAAATGTTCAAGGCGCCGATCAAGATGCTGCACCCGTTGCTGACGGCAACGCAGGAAGGCAATTACATCGGCACCGAGAATATCGGCGCGATCCCGTTCACCGGCGTCATCCTCGCGCACTCCAACGAGGCGGAGTGGGCGAGCTTCAAGTCGAACAAGAACAACGAAGCCTTCATCGACCGCATCTGCGTTATCAAGGTGCCCTACTGCCTCCGGGTCACCGAGGAGCAGAAGATCTACGAGAAGCTGATCCAGGGCTCCGAGCTGGCGGCTGCGCCGTGTGCACCCTCGACCTTGGAGACGCTGGCGCGGTTCTCGGTGATGTCGCGCCTGCGCAAGCACGAGAACTCGACGCTGTTCGCCAAGATGCGGGTCTATGACGGCGAGAGCCTGAAGGAATCCGATCCGAAGGCGCGCAGCGTGCAGGAATATCGCGATGCCGCCGGTGTCGACGAAGGCATGGACGGCGTCTCCACCCGCTTCGCCTTCAAGATCCTGGCTGCGACCTTCAACCACGATCCGCAGGAGGTTGCCGCCGACGCCGTGCATCTGATGTACGCACTGGAGCAGTCGATCCGCAGGGAGCAGCTGCCCGAGGAAGTCGAGAAGCGCTATCTCGAATTCATCAAGGCCGAGCTGGCGCCGCGCTATGCCGAATTCATCGGCAACGAGATCCAGAAGGCGTATCTCGAATCCTACTCGGATTACGGCCAGAACCTGTTCGACCGCTATGTCGACTACGCCGATGCCTGGATCGAGGACCAGGACTTCAAGGACCCCGACACCGGCCAGCTGCTTGATCGCGAGCTTTTGAACCAGGAATTGACGAAAATCGAGAAGCCGGCGGGCATTGCCAATCCCAAGGACTTCCGGAACGAGGTCGTCAAATTCTCGTTACGCTCCCGGGCCCAGAACGGCGGCAAGAATCCGACCTGGACCTCCTATGAGAAGATTCGCGATGTGATCGAAAAGCGGATATTCTCCCAGGTCGAAGACCTGCTTCCGGTCATCTCGTTCGGTTCGAAGAAGGACGGCGAGACGGAGAAGAAGCACGGCGAGTTCGTGGCACGCATGGTGGAGCGCGGCTACACCGAGCGTCAGGTTCGCCGACTGGTCGAATGGTACATGCGCGTGAAGCAAGCCGGTTGAGGCGGATGAGAAAGTGGCCATTCACATCATTGACAGGCGCCTGAATCCAGGCGGCAAGAGTCTTGAGAACCGCCAGCGGTTCTTGCGTCGGGCCAAATCCCTGGTGCAGGGCGCCGTCAAGAAGACCTCTCAGGAACGCGACATCAAGGACGTCCTGGAGGGAGGAGAGGTCACAATCCCGCTCGACGGGATGCACGAGCCGCGTTTCCGCCGTGAAGGCGGCACGCGCGACATGGTGCTGCCCGGCAACAAGAAGTTCGTCGAGGGCGACTATCTCCAGCGTCAGGGCCAGGGCAGCGCCAAGGATTCCGGTCCCGGTGAAGGCGACAGCGAAGATGCGTTCCGCTTCGTGCTCAGCCGCGACGAGTTCGTCGATCTCTTTCTCGACGATCTCGAGCTGCCTGATCTCGCCAAGCGCAAGATCGCGCAGACCGAGAGCGAAGGCATCCAGCGCGCCGGCTATACCACTTCGGGCTCGCCCGCCAATATCTCGGTCAGCCGCACCGTGAAGCTGGCGCTCGCGCGCCGCATCGCGCTCAAGCGCCCGCGCAAGGACGAGGTCGAGGAGCTGGAAGCCGCGATCGAGGCCTGTACCGACGAGGACGAGCGTGCCGAGCTCATCGCCCAGCTCGAAAAGCTGAAGGCGAAGACCAAGCGCATTCCCTTCATCGATCCGCTCGACATCCGCTATCGCCGCTACGAGAAGGTGCCGCGGCCGGTGGCGCAGGCCGTGATGTTCTGCCTGATGGACGTGTCGGGCTCGATGTCCGAGCACATGAAGGATCTGGCCAAACGCTTCTACATGCTGCTCTACGTGTTCCTGAAGCGGCGCTACAAGCATGTCGAGATCGTCTTCATCCGCCATACCGACCGCGCCGAGGAGGTCGACGAGCAGACCTTCTTCTATGGCCCGGCCTCCGGTGGCACGCTGGTCTCCAGCGCGCTGCAGGCGATGCACGAGATCGTGCGCGAGCGCTTCAGCCCGGCGGACTGGAACATCTACGCCGCGCAAGCCTCCGACGGCGACAATTCCTATTCCGATGGCGAGCTGACCGGCCTGCTGCTGACCGAGAAGATCCTGCCGGTCTGCCAGTTCTTTGCCTATCTCGAGGTCGGGGAATCAGGCGGCAGCGCCTTCGATCTCTCCGACTCCTCGCTCTGGACGCTCTATGAGCGCCTGCGCAACTCTGGCGCGCCGCTCTCGATGCGCAAGGTTTCCGAGCGCAGCGAGATCTTCCCGGTGTTCCACGATCTGTTCCAGCGCCGCGAAACTGCCCAGGAGAAAGCCGCTCCATGACGGAACGCTTGTTCGAAGGCGCCGATTGGGATTTCCACACCTTGCAGCGCATCACCGATGCCTGCGAAGAAGTTGCGTTGAAGGATCTCGGGCTCGACGTCTACCCGAACCAGATCGAGGTCATCACCGCCGAGCAGATGCTGGACGCCTATTCGTCCGTCGGCATGCCGCTGTTCTACAAGCACTGGTCGTTCGGCAAGCACTTCGCCTATCACGAGGCCTCGTATCGCAAGGGCCTGATGGGTCTTGCCTATGAGATCGTGATCAACTCCTCGCCCTGCATCTCCTACCTGATGGAGGAGAACACGGCGACGATGCAGACGCTGGTGATCGCGCACGCCGCCTTCGGCCACAACCACTTCTTCAAGAACAATTACCTGTTCAAGCAGTGGACCGACGCGGAAGGGATTCTCGACTATCTGGATTTCGCCAAGAATTATGTCATGCAGTGCGAGGAGCGCTACGGCCGCATCGAGGTGGAGCGCACGCTGGACGCCGCGCATGCGCTGATGTCGCACGGCATCGACCGGTATCCGGGCAAGAAGAAGCTGGATTTGCGCGCCGAGGAGAAGCGGGCAGGGCGCCGCCGCCAGCACGAGGAGGAGGTCTTCAACGACCTCTGGCGCACCGTGCCGACAGGCAAGAGCAAGAGCCGGTCCGCGCTCTCGATCGAGCGCCGCCGCAAGCTGCTCGGCCTGCCGCAGGAAAACCTGATCTACTTCCTGGAGAAGAGCGCGCCGCGCCTCGCGCCCTGGCAGCGCGAATTGTTGCGCATCGTCCGCCACATCGCGCAATATTTCTATCCGCAGAGCCAGACCAAGGTGATGAACGAGGGGACGGCGACCTACGTCCATTATCGCATCATGACCCAGCTGCATCAGCAGGGCCGCATCACCGATGGCAACTTTCTGGAGTTTCTGGGCTCGCACACCAATGTGGTGTTCCAGCCCGAATTCGACGATCCACGCTTCTCGGGCTTCAATCCATACGCGCTCGGCTTCGCCATGATGCAGGACATCGAGCGCATCGTCACCAGTCCGTCGGACGAGGACCGCGAATGGTTCCCTGATATCGCCGGCAAGAACGACGTGATGGGCGTGCTGCGCGACGTCTGGGCCAATTACCGCGACGAAAGCTTCATTGGCCAGTTCCTGAGCCCGAAGCTGATGCGGCACTTCCGCATGTTCCATTTGCACGACGATCCCGAGGAGCGCGCCGGCATCCGGGTCGACGCAATCCACGACGAGCGCGGCTTCCGCCGCGTCCGCCGCGAGCTGGCGCGCCAGCACGATGTCGGCTTCATCGATGCCAATATCGAGGTGGTCGACGTCGATCTCTCCGGCGACCGCCGGCTGATCCTGCATCACCGTGTCATCAAGGGCTCGCAGCTGAACGAGACCGACGCCAAGCGCGTGCTGCAGCACCTCGCCGATCTCTGGACCTACGACGTCGCGCTGATCGAGGTCGATGCCAACGACAAGGTGCTGCGCGAATACGTCGTCAGCCCGCGTCCAATTGCGGCCGCGGTGGCCTGAGGCAACTTTCACTGTGCTATGAGACCCGCGCGCAGAAGGCGGTGCGCTCCCTCCCCCGCCTGCTTGCGGGAGAGGTTAGAGCCAGTCCGCGGCTGCTGAAGAGATCAGGTCAGGCTTTCTTCCCCGGCTTCTTCTTCGCCGCATTCAGCGCCACCGCCGCGCGGATCAGCGCCTTCAGCGCCTTCTCGTTGATATCAGCGCCCTCGCTGATATCGATCGCGCGCCGCACATTGCCGTCGAGGCTGGAATTGAACAGGCCGGCGGGGTCGTCCAGAGCCGCGCCCTTGGCAAAGGTCAGCTTCACCACCGCCTTGTAGGTCTCCCCCGTGCAGATGATGCCGTCGTGCTCCCACACGGGAACGCCGCGCCACTTCCATTCCTCGACCACATCAGGATCGGCCTCCTTGATCAGGGCACGGATCCGCTTCAGCGTCTCGCCGCGCCAGTCGCCGAGCTCCTTGATCCGGCCGTCGATCATCTTGGATGGTGATGGCCCGTCCGTCTCTTTCTTCGCGGTCACGGTCTTCTTCATGTCCTCGCCTCGCTGCCGCGGCCGAGATAGGGCAGTGCGAACAGATAGAGCCCGGTCGCGAGCAACGGAATCAAGGGCACGAAAGCCATCAGGCCAATCCATGTGGCCTGAATCTGCATGGTCAGCGCAACGATATTGGCGATCACAGCCAGCGTGAAGGCAATCGACAGCCAGCGATGGATTTGCCGGACCCACATGTTCGAGTTCATCTAAAGTCTCCTCTGGGAATATTCGGGATCAGCGTTTGTGGCTCGCTATTCGGCCCGTGCCAGCAGCTCGTCGAGCTTGGTGAAAAACTGCTTCCAGCCGGCATGCGCGCCGCCATAGGCCTGCTTCTGGCTGGGGCGGAAGCCCGCCTGCTCGACACGCAGATGCGTGCCCGCTCCTTGCGGGGTCAGCGTGAACGTCACCACGCTTCTGAGGTCGTAGGCTGCGTCCTCGTTGGTGAAATTCCAGGTATAGGCGAGGGAGCGCTGTGGCTCGATGGCGAGCACCTCGCAATCCAGCACGCCGCCCCATTCGCCGCGCAGATTGAAACGGTGGCCGACCTCGGGCTTGAAGTCGTTCTTCATCAGCCATTCCTCGATCAGATGCGGCTGCGTCAGCGCGCGCCACAGCCGCTCAGGCGGATAGGCGAATTCGCGCTCGATCACCACGGAACGTGTTTCGGTCGCAGCCTCAGTCATTGGTCCATCCTCTTCAGGAGATCGTCGAGTGCATCGAGCCGGTTCTGCCAGAAGCCGGCCATCTGGCTGGTCCAGTCGATCAGCGGATCGAGCGCGCCGGGCTGCGCGCTATAATGGGTCTGGCGTCCCTCATGCCGGTCGCGCACCAGGCCGGCGAGCTTCAGCGCGCCGAGATGCTTTGACACCGCCGGCTGCGAAACGCCCGATCGCGTCGTCAGTGCTCCGACCGTCTGCTCCCCCTCCCGGCACAGCCGTTCGAAGATCGCCCGCCGCGTCGGGTCGGCGAGCGTCCGGAACAGAAGGTCAGGGGTGGAGGACATGGGAGATCCATAACTCCGAGGTTATGGATTGATTCATAACCCTACAGTTATGGGTAAGTCAAGGCCGGCACAGGAGCTGGTGCTGGTGCGCTCAGCCCTCTCTCCCGTCATTGCGACGGCGGATGGAGCGGTGCTCACGGCCGCAAGTACAAATACCCCTGCGACTGCAGTTCAGCGAGCCGAACCACGCCGCCCTTGTCCGCGCTCACGAAGCCCGGCAGCAGATCCGTCAGCGTGATGTTCTGCGCCTTCATGGTGTTGCCGCAGGCGGCGAGCTCGACGCCGTCCTTGGCGAAATTGCTGATCCGCCCCCTGACGTCGGGATTGGCCTGTGCCTGATGGAACGCCTTCAGCGCCGGCCCGTGGATGACGAGCGCGAGGGTGACATGGTCGGGGCCGCCGACGCCGTCGATGTGGTTCTGGATGTTGCCGAGCACGAAATTGACCTTGTCGGCGTCGCTGAGGTGATACACCACCTTCAGCTTGTCTGACTTTGCAGCTTCAGTCGCAGCGTTGGCGCGCGAGGCGGCAAAGGCCGCGCCCAGCGCCGAGACGGCGCTCCACAAGATGTTCCGGCGGTTCATGGCGATGTCCTTTGATGACGCCCGTGTTTGCCGGAGCGATATCACTTGTGGCGGAGCGCGGCGAGTTCCTTGCGGTCGGTCGCGAGCGCGGCGCATTCGCTGTTGTCAGCCCGGTCGAGCCGGAAAATCCCGTCATCGCTGCCAGCGACCAGCGACCGCTCGGCCTCGTCGTCGGGCTTGTTGTGCAGCCAGACCCTGACGCTCTCGAGCCGTACGATGGCCGATTTGTCGTCCTTCGAGAGCGCGATACCGATGCCGCCGCCCTCGCAATCGACGCCGCAGCCGAGTCTGACCTCGTTGCCTTCCTTGGTGAGCACCGTGTGGTGACACGAGCCGCTGGAATCGAAATCACCGCTACGGTGGCGATAGCGGAAGCCGAGCCGGAACGAGTTGTGGAGCTCTTTGTCCTCGCTGTCGGTCTCCGCGGAGACCAGCAGCTTCATGGAAGCGACCTTCTGCTTCGGATGTCGCGCCAGATGCTCGGCATCGTAGCGGCGGACGAAGCAGGCATAGGCTGTCTTGCCTGGCGTGCCCGCATAGATCCGTGCGTTGAAGGTCTCGGCTTCGGTCTTGTTCGCCTCGCGGAAGTCGTCGGCCTCCTCGGCCCGGGCGACGCCGATGAAGGCCACGAAGGCAAGCGGAACGATAAGGGCAATTTTCATGATTGCACCGGGTCAGCCATTTGGGGCCCGCATCGGGATGGTGACGGGCCACCAGCGGTTAGTCGCAAGCCGCACGCGGCGCGTTCAACCGCGCGCCCGGCCGGCAGCCTCGCGCAAGGTTCCAGGCTTAACCCTTGCGAGGGGGCGCAGAAAGACCCCGGGCTGTTGCAAATGGCTGGAGGCGGTTGAACATGTCCGAAAGTCAGAACTTGCCCAATCTTGCGATCGGCTATTCCCTGGCCAGGTCGTTGAAGGTGCTCGGCGCGGGCCTGCTGCTGACGTTGCTCTGTGCCGCCGTCGCCTTCAACTGGCTGCACGGCAAGGAGATCAGCTCGCTCCAGATCGTGATCTGCTCCGCCGGCGTTGCGCTGTTCGGCTTTGCGACCTGCCAGGCGATCTGGCGGCTGGTCTCCGCCCGGGAGCCGGTTATCTTCATCACCCGCGTCGGCATCCGCGACACCAGGATCGCCGACGACACCATCGCCTGGCGGTCGGTGCGCGACATCCTGGTCTGGCAGCTTCGCACCCAAAAGATCGTGGTACTGAAGGTTGATCGCCTCGTTGCCGAGCAGTTTGCCGGAGGCATGCTGAAGCACATCGTAACGCTGATGAACAAGGCGCTCGGCGCCGACGGCGTGATCATCAATGCCGGCGGCCTGACCATGGACGCCGAGACCTTGTCCCGGACCTGCAGGCAATATTGGACGGCCAGCCGGCTCGCTCATTTGCGCCGTGCGACGCCGGAGCCCGTCAGCTAGCGACCGATCGCTCGGCCGGTCGCGTCAGCGCAGGCTGGCGTTGATCTTGTCGAGCACCGCCGAGCCCGGGCACAGCGTGTCCGCCTCCAGCGTATTGAGCGGCGTCTCGACCGTGTTGAGATGGGCGTGCAGATCTTCCGCGTCAGGATCGACGTAGAGCAGCCCGGTGACGATCTGGCCCTTGGCGGCGTGCCTGGCAAGGAAGGTCTGGGCCCCTAGCCGGTCATGCGGATCGTAATCGGCGTCGATCTTGCGCAGCGCGATCTTGCTGCCGTCATGCTGCTCCACCACCTGCACGGTACCAGGCGCGTAGTCCACCGCGATCGGATCGCGGCCGACCAGCACGTCGAGCCGGTTCACGGCGTCATTGTGCTCGCGGACATAATCAAAGCTCTTGGTCGAGCCGGCGTGATTGTTGAAGGCGATGCAGGGGCTGATGACGTCGATGAAAGACGAACCCTTGTGTCGGATTGCGGCGGCGATCAGCGGCACCAGTTGGTCCTTGTCGCCGGAGAACGAGCGCGCCACGAAGGTGGCGCCAAGCTGCAGCGCGATCGCGACGAGGTCGATGGCGTTGTCGGTGTTGGTGACGCCCTTCTTCGACTTCGAGCCGCGGTCGGCGGTGGCCGAGAATTGGCCCTTGGTCAGGCCGTAGACGCCGTTGTTCTCGACGATATAGGTCATGTTGACGCCGCGCCGGATCGAATGCGCGAATTGGCCGAAGCCGATCGAGGCGGAATCGCCGTCGCCGGAGACGCCGAGATAGATCAAGTCGCGATTGGCAAGGTTGGCGCCTGTCAGCACTGAGGGCATGCGGCCGTGCACGGAGTTGAAGCCGTGCGAATTGCCGAGGAAGTAATCCGGCGTCTTGGAGGAGCAGCCGATGCCGGAGATCTTCGCGACGCGGTGCGGTTCGATCGACAGCTCGTAGCAGGCCTCGATGATCGAGGCGGTGATCGAATCATGGCCGCAGCCGGCGCACAGCGTCGAGATCTTGCCCTCGTAATCGCGATGCGTGTAGCCGAGCTCGTTCTTCTTCAGGCCCGGATGATGGAATTTCGGCTTTGCGATATAGGTCATGACTGTTTCTCTTTGCTCCCTCTCCTCGCGGTATCTTCTCGCGAAGAGAACGATGGAATAGTCCTCCGCTGCATCCACATCGTCATTGCGAGGAGCCCTTGCGACGAAGCAATCCAGACTTGTTCCGCGGCGAGACTCTGGATTGCTTCGCTGCGCTCGCAATGACGGATGTGGATCCGCTCTGCCATCATGACACGGCCTTGCGGAGCGGGGTCACCTTGAGGTGATCCTGGTGGTCGCCAATGGCTTTTGCGATCAAGCGGGCGGTGATCGGGGTGCCGTCATAATGCACGATCGGCACGAGGCGGACGGGATCGATGCCGTTCTCGTTGACGATGAGCTGACGGAGCTGGCTGTCGCGGTTCTGCTCGACGACATAGACGAAATCGTGCTCGGCGAGGAAGCTTGCGACGCTGGAGTGGAACGGGAAGGCGCGGATGCGCAGGCGATCGAGCTGGTGCCCGCGCGCCTCCAGCATTCCGATCGCCTCGTCCATCGCCGGCGAGGTCGAGCCGAAATAGATCACGCCATATTTGGTCGGCCGTTCCGCGTTGGCCTGCAGCGGCCGCGGCACCAGGTCCTGCGCGGTCTCGAATTTGCGGACCAGGCGCTGCATGTTGTCGGCATAGACGGTGCCTTCCTCGGAATAGCGCGCGTAACGGTCACGCGAGGTGCCGCGGGTGAAATAGGAGCCCTTGGTCGGATGCGTGCCGGGATAGGTGCGGTAGGGAATGCCGTCGCCGTCGACGTCGAGATAGCGGCCGAAGTCGCGGCCTTCTTCCAGCATCTCCGCGGTCATCACCTTGCCGCGGTCATATTGCCGCGCATCGTCCCATTTCAGCGGACGGCAGAGCCGGTGGTTCATGCCGATGTCGAGGTCGAGCATCAGGAAGATCGTGGTCTGCAGCCGCTCGGCGAGATCGAACGCGGCCGCGGCGAACTCGAACGCTTCGGCCGGATCTTCCGGGAACAGCAGGACATGCTTGGTGTCGCCATGCGAGGCATAGGCGCAGGCGATGATGTCGCATTGCTGGGTGCGGGTCGGCATGCCCGTGGAAGGGCCGGCGCGCTGGATGTTCATGATCACGGCCGGGATCTCGGCAAAATATGAGAGGCCGATGAACTCGGTCATCAGCGAGATGCCGGGCCCCGAGGTCGCGGTGAAGGCGCGGGCGCCGTTCCAGGAGGCGCCGATGACGATGCCGATGGACGCGAGCTCGTCCTCGCCCTGCACGATGGCGTATTTCGCCTTGCCGGTCTCCGGATCGTGCCGGTACTTCTTGCAATGCGCGGTGAAGGCTTCCGCCACCGACGATGACGGCGTGATCGGATACCAGGCGCACACCGTGGCACCGCCATAGACCGCGCCGAGCGCGGCGGCGCTGTTGCCCTCGATGAAAATGCGGTCGCCGACCTTGTCGGATTTCTTCACCCTGAGCCCGATCGGGCATTTCAAATTCTGCAGCGCCCAGTCGCGGCCGAGATGCAGCGCATGGACGTTGGAGGAGAGCAGCTTCTCCTTGCCCTTGTACTGCTCGCCGATCAGCTGCTCGATCAGCTTCGGGTCCATTTCCAGCAGCGCACTGAGCGCGCCGAGATAGATGATGTTCTTGAACAACTGGCGCTGGCGCGGATCGGTATAGGTCGAGTTGGTGATCGCAGTTAAGGGGACGCCGATCACGGTGATGTCGTCGCGAAATTTGGTCGACGGCATCGGCTTGGTGGAATCGTAGAACAGATAGCCGCCGGGCTCGATGCCGGCGACGTCCTTGTCCCAGGTCTGCGGGTTCATCGCCACCATCATGTCGACGCCGCCGCGGGCGCCGAGATGGCCGGCTTCAGTCACCCGCACCTCGTACCAGGTCGGCAGGCCCTGGATGTTGGAGGGGAAGATGTTGCGCGGGGACACCGGCACGCCATGGCGCAGGATCGCGCGCGCGAACATCTCGTTCGCGGAGGCCGAGCCCGAGCCGTTGACGTTGGCGAAGCGGACGACGAAGTCGTTTACGCTGCTGATCGGCTTTTTGTCGGGCATGTCGAACCTGCGTGAGTCATCTCGATGAAATATTTCTGCATGTCCCAGGCCCCGGTGGGGCACCGCTCGGCGCACAGCCCGCAATGCAGGCAGACGTCCTCGTCCTTGACCATGACGCGCCCGGTCTTGAGATCGGACGAGACGTAGAGATCCTGGTCCGGATGCGGCGAGGGCGCCTTCAGGCGGGTGCGCAGGTCGCTCTCCTCGCCATTGTCAGTGAAGGTGATGCAGTCCATCGGGCAGATGTCGGCGCAGGCATCGCACTCGATGCAGAGCGAGGTCGAGAACACCGTCTGCACGTCGCAGTTCAGGCAGCGATGCGCTTCGCCGAGCGCGAGCTTGACGTCGTAGCCGAGCTCGACCTCGGTCTTGACGTCCTTCAACGCGATCACCTTGTCGCGATGCGGCACCTTGAAGCGCTTGTCGATGGAGATGTCGTTGTCATAGCTCCATTCGTGGATGCCCATCTTCTGCGAGGAGATCTGCACCTCCGGCAGCGGCCGTTCGGTGATGTCCTCGCCCGACAGCATCTTGTGGATCGACAGCGCGGCGTCGTGGCCGTGCGCCACCGCCCAGATGATGTTCTTCGGTCCGAAGGCGGCGTCGCCGCCGAAGAACACCTTCGGATTGGTCGAGACGAAGGTCTTCGGGTCGACCTTGGGCATATGCCATTTGTCGAAGGCGATGCCGCAATCCTGCTCGATCCAGGGGAAGGCGTTCTCCTGGCCGACGGCGACCAGCACGTCGTCGCAGGGAATGGTCTGATCGGGATCGCCCGAAGGCACCAGGTTGCGGCGGCCCTTGGCGTCGTATTCGGCCTTGACGTGCTGGAAGGTGACGCCGATCAGCTTGCCGGCGACATGCTTGAAGGCCACCGGCACCATGTAGTTGAGGATCGGGATATCCTCGTGGATCGCGTCTTCCTTCTCCCAGGGCGAGGCCTTCATCTCCTCGAAGCCGGAACGCACGACCACCGTGACCTTCTCGCCGCCGAGACGGCGCGCGGTGCGACAGCAATCCATCGCGGTGTTGCCGCCGCCGAGCACGATGACGCGCTTGCCGATCTTGTCGACATGGCCGAACGACACATTGGCCAGCCACTCGATGCCGATATGGATGTTGCCGGCGGCCTCTTTCCGGCCGGGAATGTCGAGCTCGCGTCCGCGCGGCGCGCCGGAGCCGACGAAGATCGCGTCATATTTCTCCGCAAGCAGCGCCTTCATGCTCTCGATGCGATGGCCGCCCCTGAACTCGACGCCGAGACCCAGGATATAGCCGGTCTCCTCATCGATGACCGAATTGGGCAGGCGGAATTTCGGGATCTGCGTCCGCATCATGCCGCCGGCTTCGGGGTCGGCATCGAACACGGTGCAATGATAACCGAGCGGCGCGAGATCGCGCGCCACCGTCAGCGAGGCGGGACCGCCGCCGACCAGCGCAACGCGCTTGCCGTTTCTGGCTGCGGGCCGCGGCAGGCGCTGCTTGATGTCGTCCTTGAAGTCGGCCGCGACGCGTTTCAAGCGGCAGATCGCGACCGGATTTTCCTCGACGCGTCCGCGGCGGCACGCCGGCTCGCATGGACGATCGCAAGTGCGTCCCAGAATTCCGGGAAACACGTTCGATTTCCAATTGATCATGTAGGCGTCGCTGTAGCGGCCTTGCGCAATCAATCGGATGTATTCGGGAACCGGGGTGTGCGCGGGACAGGCCCATTGACAATCGACCACTTTGTGAAAGTAGTCGGGGGCCGCGATATCGGTCGGTTTCATTCCTACCCTCGTCCGCGCAGGCTCAAAGACCTGGCGGCCTCTTCTTTGAGCTTGTCGACGCTTAACGCGCGGCGATCTCGTTTCTGAATGACGTCATCGGGTTAGCTTATTAGAACCGTTCCGGAGTACAACGGCAAATTTGTGCGATCACTGCGTTTCATGGGAGCTAAGCGCACACAGCATTAGCGCCGCGCGCGCGAGATGCGTGCGGTGCAGCATCGCACTCTGCTCCATCCGTCGTCATTACGAGCGCAGCGAAGCAGTCCAGACTGCCACCGCGGAAAGACCCTGGATTGCTTCGCTGCCCTCGCAATGACGGGGTTGGTGGCAGCGCAGCAATCTCGGCACCTCAGCTGCCCGCAATATCGCTCTTGGCAAGGTCCCACATCAGGCAGTAGGTGCCGACGGAGACCGGGAGCGGGAAGGGCGCGGCCGCAGGGCCGGTGAAGCGTTCGGCGATGACGGCGGAGACGGCGCCGACATCGGTGCCGTCGATCAGCACGAACCAGTCGCGCGCGCCTTCGTTGCGCACCGCGGGGATGTCCGCCGTTGCGCCGGACAATTCCGGCTCGCTTTCGAGCAGATGCATCGAGATGATGCCGTCACGATCCCCCGGCGCCAGCTTTTCTCGCAGTGCATCACGCCATGCGCCGGCATTGTCAGGCGTGGGCCGCAGCCGCACCAGGCCACGCGCGGCGCCGCGGCCGGTGCCCTTGCTGATGGTGATGCGGGCGACCACGCGCAGCATGTTCTTGAATTGCGCCATGGTCCGCCGCGACCATTCGGTCTGGTTGGCAAGCCGGGCGCGGTAGGCAGGACTGTCGAGCACGTCGAGCGTCGTGGTCGAATACAGCGAGAGATATTTCGGAGAGGCCGCGTGCGCGACATAGCGGCGCGCTTCGAGAAATCCCTCGATCGCGACGCGCTCTTGCAGATGTTCGCGATCGTACCAGCGGTTGAAATCGGCCTCGTCAGCCGCGTCGATATCCATCGACGTCAGCAGCATGCCTGTCCCGGCGAGCGGCATTTTCTTGTTGTCCTTACTTTCGCGCGTCAGCGCACGGTCTTCGACGCAAGGTCGGCGATCGACTTCATCACCGCATCGCGCACGCCGGCATCATAGAGGGAATGTCCGGCTTCTTCCACGATCCTGACCTCGGAACCCGGCCACAGTTTCGCGAGCCGCGCGGATGTCTCAGGAGGACACAACAGGTCGTAGCGGCCTTGCACGATAATGCCGGGAATGCCGGCGAGTTTGTCCGCATTCAGCAGCAACTGGTTGTCGCTCATGAAGGAGTTGTTGACGAAATAATGCGCCTCCATGAACGGCGTCGCCGGCAGCGTGCGCCAGACGTTCAGTGATGCAAGGTCGATGTGCGTCTTGGCCGCCTTGTGCTCGGACAACGCGCGCTCGGTGTCGTGCCAGGCGCGCGCGGCGGGACCATGCACGGCCGGATCAGGATCGAGGATGCGGCGATAATAGGCCTGCACCGGTTGCGCGCGCTCCTCCGGCGGCAGCACGCTCAAGAAATCCTCGTGCAGCGCCGGATAGAATTGTGCGAGGCGCGAGGTGAAGGCGGTCTCGACTTCGCTTTGCGTGCCGAGGAACGTCGCGCGCAGCGCAATACCGCAGACGCGCTCGGGATGAGCCTCTGCGTAAGCCAGGGCCAGCGTCGCGCCCCAGGAGCCGCCCACGACGATCCAGCGTGTGATGCCGAATTTCTCGCGGATCTTCTCCATGTCCGCAATCAAATGCGCCGTGGTGTTATGCTCGCGCGATGCCTTCGGCCGGCTGCGGCCACAGCCGCGCTGGTCGAACAGCACCGCATGCATGCGCTCCGGATCAAACAGCCGGCGGTGATCGGGCTGGCAGCCGGAGCCCGGGCCGCCATGCAGATAGATCGCGGGAATGCCGCCAGCGCGGCCGATGCTCTCGACATAGAGCTCATGGCCGTCGCCGACATCGAGCATGTCCGATGTCAGCGGCGCAAAGGGATCGGCGCGCCTGGCGGATGCGGCAGCGTCGGCGTCAGGCGCCATTCTCGGATTCCAGGGTGCCGCCGGCGAAATTGCGGTAGAGGAAGCGGTTGGTTTCGCCCTCGGCCTCGGCTTCCGCCTGCTTGAAGATGGTCTCGTGCAGCGGCGACAGCGCGCAGGCCGGATCGGTGTTGGCGGCATCGCCCGTCAGCGCGAAGGCCTGGCAGCGGCAGCCGCCGAAATCGATCTCGCGGAATTCGCAGGATTTGCACGGCTCCTTCATCCAGCCGGTGCCGCGATAGCGGTTGAAGGCGTCGGAGTTCTGCCAGATCCAGGCGATCGAATGGTTGGAGCGCACGGACAGGAAATCGAGCCCGGTGATGCTCTCGGCGGCATGGCAGGGCAGCACCTTGCCGGCGGGCGAGATGTTGAAGAACTGTCGGCCCCAGCCACCCATGCATTTCTTCGGCCGCAGCGCGTAATAATCAGGGACGACGTAGTCGATCGTCAGCCGGCCCTTCAGCCGTTCGCGCGCGTCCTCGACGGTGCGGGTGCACTCGTCGAGTTGCGCCACCGTCGGCATCAAGGCGGCGCGGTTCTTCAGCGCCCAGCCGTAATATTGCACATTGGCGACCTCGAGCCGGTCGGCGTCGAGATCGATGGACATCTGGATGATCTCGGGAAGCTGGTGCAGGTTCTGCCGGTGCATCACCGCGTTCACGGTGAGCGGCAAATCCAGCTCCCGCGTCCATTTGGCGACCTCGAGCTTCTTGCGATGGCCGCCCTTGTAGGCGGCGACGCGGTCGGCGAGGCCTTCCTCGATGCCCTGGAACGAGATCTGCACATGGCAGAGCCCGGCATCGGCCAGCTCGCCGAGCTTCTCGCGCGTCAGCAGCACGGCCGAGGTGATGAGGTTGGTGTAGAGCCCGACATCGCTGGCATGCTTGACCAGCTCGACCAGGTCTTTCCGCGCGGTCGGCTCGCCGCCGGAGAAATGCACCTGCAGCACGCCGATCTCGGCGAGCTCGCTCAGAACCTTCTTCCATTCGTCGGTGGTCAGCTCCTTGGCCGAGCGATCCAGCTCGATCGGATTGGAACAGTACGGGCATTGCAGCGGGCAGCGATGGGTGATCTCGAGCAGCACGGCGAGCGGAATACCGAAGGTCTCCGCCGTCGAGCGGCTCTTCTCCAGCACCGCAAGGCTGTCGCTGGCGGCGGGCGGGGTGACCAGGGGCACATCGCTCATGGCGTCTTCTCCCGGGCTTCGGCCAAAAAGCCCTTGTCGGCGAGATCCTGCAGCATGGCGATGACATCGGCCAGGATCGCCTCGCGCGGCGCGGCGTATTTCGCCGCCAATTGATCGGCGACCTCGCCGACATTGCGCTCGCCATTGCAGAGCTGCAAGACCTCGACGGCAATTTCGTCCGGCGCCAGCACGCGTTCCGGCGCCAGGATCACCCAGACCTTTCGCGTCTCGTCATATCTCAGCTTGGCATGCCGCGGCAGCACGGGGCGGCTTGCCTCGCTGATGCTGATGTTCCGCGGCCCGGCCATCTGTTGTCCTCAGCTCGCTTTGGGCACGAATGCGCCCGGCGGAATGTTGCCCTCTACATAGGCATGATAGAGCGCGTCGAGTTGCACCCACAGCACGTTGGTCTTGAAGATCAGCGCATTGCAGACCGAAGCCCGCTCTTCCGGGGTCCGCGCATGCGTCCTCACATAATCGAGCGCGAAATTGGCATCGCGCGGCGCCTGCGTCAGCCGGCGCTTGAAGTAGCTCATGATGTCAGGATTGACGAAATCATAATGCTGCAACATGCCGGCGATGCGTTCTTCGTGGATGCTCGGCGCGAACAGCTCGGTGAGCGAGGAGGCGATCGCCTCCAGCGGGCTCTTCTCGCGACAGAAATGCACGTAAGCCTCGACCGCGAAGCGCGTCGCCGGCAAGATGCCTTCGGTTGATTCCACATAGGCCGTGTCGAGGCCGAGGCCTTCGGTCAGCTTCAGCCAGCGCTCGATGCCGCCCTCGGAGCCGACATCGCCGTCATGGTCCTCGATGCGGTGACGCCATTCCAGCCGCGTGGCGCGGTCGCGGAAGCGCGAGATCACCACCGCGTCCTTGATCGGGATCGTGCTCTGGTAATAGTAGCGATTCAGCGCCCAGGCCTGCACCTGGCCCTTGTTCAGCTTGCCGCCATGCAGCAGCTTATGGAACGGATGCAGGCTGTGATAGCGCGTCGCGCCGATATGGCGCAGCGTCGCCTCGAGCTCCTCGGCGCTCGTGAGCTTGATGTCCTTGCCGATCGAGAGCGCGGTCATTCCCGTCATGGATGCAGCATTCACAGCACGATCTCCGTTCCGTCGGCGGGTATTTGCCAGCCCGCGCCCTCGGCCGTCTTGCGTTCAGGCGAGGCAGGCAGCAGTGCCGGGTTCGAGTTGTTGATATGTAGAAATATCTTTCTGCCGATCGAGAGATCGGCCAGCCGCGCAATGGCGCCGTTCTCGCCGGACATCGCGACATGGCCCATGCTCTTGCCGGTCTTGTGGCCGAGGCCGCACCTGATCATTTCGTCATCCTGCCAGACCGTGCCGTCGAAGAACACCAGCGCGGCGCCGTCGATCTCGGCCTTGAGCGCGTCGGTCACCTCGGCGCAGGCGGCGATGAAATAGAAGCACTTGCCTGATGATTTGTCTGATATCTTCAGGCCCAGCGTATCGCCATCGCCGCTCTCGCCGCCGGGATGTACCTTGCCCTCGAGATACCAGGCCGATTTGCCCGGCACCGCGAAGGGCAGCACCTCGAGCCCTGAGCGCGCACCATCAGGCAATCGCGGTTCGAACGGCTCACCGATTCCAATCGGCTGGCGCTTGACGTTCTTCTCGTTCAGCACGTTGAAGATGCTGTTGCTGGCCAGGATCGCCAGTACCTTCTCATGCGCATAGACCGTGAAGGGCGAACCCTCGCGCATCGAGAGAAGGCCGGCCACGGCATCGACTTCGCTGTTGGTCAGGATCACGCCGGCGACAGGCGTATGGCGCAGCGCGCCCGCCTTGGGATGCAGCCGCGGCGTGGCATTCAATTGCTGGCGCAGATCAGGGGAGGCATTGATCAGGAACCAATGCTCGTCGTCGCCGCTGAAGGCGACCGAGGCCTGGGTTCGACAAAGCTCGTGGCCGTTTTCACGGGCCGCCCGGCAGCCCTCACACCCGCAATTCCATTGCGGGACTCCGCCGCCCGCCCCGGCGCCCAGGACGACGACGCGAAGCATGATCAGTCTCCTGGAGGCAACGCCGCCAGGTGGATCCTCAGGATCAAAAAGACTTGGACGACACGGTTTCCATCAGTCGGAAACCGATCGTGACCGAGAGACCCACCTGCGCAGAACGCTTGACTGCCAACCGCTTATTTGCGGGTGGCGCTCACATACATGTTGATTTCCATGCCGCAGGGCACTTCGACGATCTTGGGGGCTTTCCAGGCCATTTCGGCTCTCCATTTTCGCGATTTTGGGACGTCTCCGCCCGGGGTTAAATTACTGCGGGCGGAAAAGTTCGCCAGTGAAATTTTCCCGAGCAGAGCCATATTGCGCCGCGAGACATACGGGGGGAACAGTACTTTCTGGTGATACGGCCTTGCGTCTGGCGCATTCGGTCGTGAACCCTGTCCTGATAAAGCAGTTGTGAGTGCAGTGCAGCTTTCAATCCGGTACAGGCCGCTTTAGCTGGATCTCGTGATGCCAAAATATTTCTTCAACACCCGTATCGGCGATGAACTGATCGTGGACCCCGATGGCGAGGATCTGCGCAATCCCGATCGCGCCTGGGAGGTCGCCCGCCAGATGATCCTGGAGGTGGTGAAATCCGAAGGCGCCCAGCCGGCCTTGCTCGAGGCGGTCATCGAGGTGACCGATGACGACGGCGAGATCGTGCTGGAGTTTCCCTTCACCGAGGCATTGCTGGACATCCCGGACGAGTCCGCCACCAAGCATTAGCGAGGCGAACCGCTCTCTCCCCGTCATTGCGAGCGAAGCGAAGCAATCCAGAATCCCTCTGCGGGGGCAGTCTGGATTGCTTCGTCGCAAGAGCTCCTCGCAATGACGGAGGATGAGGCACTACCCCGGCCGAAACCGCCTTTCCTCCCCGCGAAATCCGCATGGCTTTGCCGCGATCCCGGCGCTAAAAGACGCCGGTCACACGGAGCATGTCATGCAAGATCTATGGCGCCTGTCGGCCGCCGACCTCGCTGCCCTCGTCAAATCCAGGAAGGTGTCTGCTCGGGAGGCCGCCAAGGCCGGCCTCGACCGCCTGGATGCCGTCAATCCCAGGCTCAACGCCGTGATCGACCACCGGCCCGAGGACGTGCTCAAGCAGGCCGACGCCGTCGATGCCGCCATCGCCAGGGGCGAGGATCCCGGCTTGCTGGCGGGGGTGCCCGTCACCATCAAGGCCAATGTCGACCAGGAAGGCTTTGCCACCACCAACGGCTTGAAACTCCAGCGCGACCTGATCGCGCGCGAGGACAATCCTGTCGTCGCCAATTTCCGCAAAGCCGGGGCGGTTCTCCTCGGGCGCACCAATTGCCCGGCCTTCTCCTATCGCTGGTTCACCACCAATCTCGTCCATGGCGACACCAAGAACCCGCGCGATGCCGCGCTGACCCCGGGCGGCTCGTCCGGCGGTGCCGGCTC
>NZ_LJYG01000026.1:245868-270098 GCF_001440035.1 Bradyrhizobium manausense
CCCGCCTATGCCTGCGGCGTCCACGGCCTGCGCCCGACCTTGGGCCGCATCCCCGCCTTCAACCCGGCGCTGCCGGAGCGACCGATCGGTCCGCAGATCATGGCCGTCTCGGGCCCCTTGGCGCGCACTGTGAATGACCTCAGGATTTCCCTCGCGGCGATGTCGGCGCGCGACGTGCGCGATCCCTGGTACGTGCCCGTGCCATTGCAAGGTCCGGCGCGCGAGAAGCGCGCCGCGCTCTGCCTCAATCCGGATGGTCTTGCCACCACGCCTGAGGTCAAGGCCGCCGTGACCGACGCCGGCAAGCGCCTCGAGCGCGCCGGCTGGACCGTCGATGTGATCGAGAACACGCCGCCGATGCGCGAAGCGGTCGAGTGGCAAATCAAACTCTGGCTCGGCGATGCTTTCGAGGCACAGCTCGAGATGGCCGAACGCGAGGGCGATCCCGGCGCGCTGGCCTGCCTGCGCGGCGTCCGCGCCAGGGTCACGCCGATGGACCAGGCGACTTACGCCAAGGCGCTGACCCGAAGAGCCACGCTGACGCGCGAATGGATGCTGTTATTCGAAAAATATGCGGTGCTGCTGACGCCGGTCTCGGGCGAATTGCCGTTCCCGGATCATCTCGACCGCAAGGACGACGAGTCCTTCAAGCGGGTCTGGGAGGCGCAGCTGCCGCAGATCGCGATTCCCTTCATGGGCCTGCCGGGCCTCGTGGTCTCCACCGGCCTCGTCGGCAAGGCGCCGGTCGGCGTGCACATCGTCTCCGGCCGCTACCGCGAGGATCTCTGTCTGCTCGCCGGTGAAGCGATCGAGGCCGGCGGCGTGCCGGCCTCGCCGATCGATCCCGTGGGCTAGCGATGGCTGCGATCTACGACTTCAAGGCCAATTCGCTCGCGGGCGAAGAGGTGCCGATGAAACGCTTCGAAGGGCAGGTGCTCTTGATCGTCAACACCGCGAGCAAATGCGGCTTCACGCCGCAATATCGCGGTCTGGAGGATCTGCATCGCGATCTGTCGCCGCGCGGCTTCTCGGTGCTGGGCTTTCCCTGCAACCAGTTCGGCGGGCAGGAGCCGGGGCAGGGATCCGAAATCCAGGAATTCTGTTCGACCCATTACGACGTCACCTTTCCGCTGTTCGAGAAGATCGACGTCAACGGCGCCAACGCGCATCCCCTGTATGAGTACCTGAAACGGCAGCAATCCGGTCTGCTCGGTTCCTCCATCAAATGGAATTTCACCAAATTCCTGGTGGACCGTGCCGGCAAGGTGACCGCGCGCTATGCGCCGACCGCACGGCCGGAAGGGCTGCGGCAGCAAATCGAAACCCTGTTATGAGCGAGACACCCATGAGCGATGAATTTCCCGATCGACTGTCGGTCGACCCCAACAGCCCCTATTACAACGCCGAGATCCTCCAGCGCGACGTCGGCATCCGCTTCAAGGGCATCGAGAAGACCAATGTCGAGGAGTACTGCATCAGCGAAGGCTGGGTCCGCGTCACCGCCGGCAACGCCAAGGACCGCTACGGCAACCCGCTGACCATCAAGGTGCATGGCCCGGTCGAGCCGTATTTCCGGGATAAGAAGTAAGCGCCAGGCGCGCACTGCGCTCTCTCGTCGTCATTGCGAGGAGCGCTCTCTCCCCTCGTCATTGCGAGCGCAGCGAAGCAATCCAGAATCTTTCCGCACAAGCAGTCTGGATTGCTTCGTCGCTTCGCTCCTCGCAATGACGACAATAGCCACCGAAGGCCCCCCATGTCCGTCCGCATCGTCGACGTCCGCGAGATCACCAAGCCGATCTCCTCCCCGATCCGCAACGCCTATATCGACTTCACCAGGATGACGACGAGCCTGGTCGCCGTCGTCACCGATGTCGTGCGCGACGGCAGGCGCGTCGTCGGCTACGGCTTCAATTCCAACGGCCGTTACGGGCAGGGCGGGCTGATCCGCGAGCGTTTTGCCTCGCGCATTCTCGAAGCCGATCCGAAGTCGCTGCTCGATGCGGCCGGCGACAATCTCGACCCCGACAAGGTCTGGGGCGCGATGATGACCAATGAGAAACCAGGCGGCCATGGCGAGCGCTCGGTCGCGGTCGGCACCATCGACATGGCGGTGTGGGACGCGGTGGCGAAGATCGCGTGCAAGCCGCTGTTCCGCCTGCTCGCCGAACGTCACGGCGTCACCGCCGATCCGCGCGTGTTCGTTTACGCCGCCGGCGGCTATTACTATCCCGGCAAGGATCTCTCGATGCTGCGCGGTGAGATGCGCGGCTATCTCGACCGCGGCTACAACGTCGTGAAGATGAAGATCGGCGGTGCGCCGATTGAGGAAGACCGCACCCGCATCGAGGCGGTGCTGAAGGAGATCGGCAAGGACGCCCAGCTCGCCGTCGACGCTAACGGCCGCTTCAATCTCGAGACCGGCATCGCCTACGCCAAGATGCTGCGGGACTATCCGTTGTTCTGGTACGAGGAAGCAGGCGATCCCCTCGATTATGCGCTGCAGGCCGCGCTCGCCGAATTCTACCCGGGTGCGATGGCGACAGGCGAGAATCTCTTCAGCCACCAGGACGCCCGCAACCTCATCCGCTATGGCGGCATGCGCCCCGACCGCGACTGGCTGCAATTCGACTGCGCGCTGTCCTATGGCCTGTGCGAATACCAGCGCACGCTGGACGTGTTGAAGACCCACGGCTGGTCACCCAGCCGCTGCATCCCGCATGGCGGCCACCAGATGTCGCTCAACATCGCCGCCGGCCTCGGTCTCGGCGGCAACGAAAGCTATCCCGACCTGTTCCAGCCCTATGGCGGCTTCCCGGATGGTATCAGCGTCGAGAACGGCCACATCACCATGCCCGACCTTCCGGGCATCGGTTTCGAAGCCAAGTCCGATCTCTACAAGGAGATGAAGGCGCTGGCGGAGTAGGCCGTCTGCGTCCACACCCCTCCGTCATTGCGAGCGCAGCTCTCTCCACAGGTCATTGCGAGGAGCACTTGCGACGAAGCAATCCAGAGTCTCGAGGAAGATTCTGGATTGCTTCGCTGCGCTCGCAATGGCGAGCGAAGCAATCCAGAGTCTTTCCGCGGAGATGGTCCGGATTGCTTCGCTACGCTCGCAATGACGGCGGAGAGAACGCGCCCCTACGACAGCCGCATGTCCAGCAGCCGTCGCCCTTCGCCCTTCAGCAGCTTCTTCACCGCGCTCGATGCCACCACCTCGCCGTCATTGGCGTAGGCTTCGTGGTTCTTCTCGATGTCGTCGAGACGGTAGAGATAGTTGACCATCACGCCGGCGGATTCGCGCAGGCCCTTGGGCGAGAGGTCCCCGAGCCAGTTGATGCGCTCGAGCCGCGCGCCGTTGCCAAGGTGGAAGCGGGCGACGGAATCGATCAGGCGGCCTTTCGGCGTGCGTGCCTTCAGGAAGTAGTAGGCGGCAAGCGGCTCGATCACGGCGCGCAGCTGCGTGGTCGTCTCCGGATTCTCATACCATTTGGGATCGTCGAGGCGCTTGAGGATCTCGCGGTCCTCGTCCGGCAGCGGCAGATACTTGTCCTGCTTGATCCATGACATGAAGCCCGGCACCGGCGACAGCGTCACGAAAGTGTCGAGCTTTGGCAGCTCGCGGCGCAGTTCCTCGACCACCTGCTTGATCAGGAAGCTGCCGAAGGAGATGCCGCCAAGCCCGCGCTGGGTGTTGGAGATCGAATAGAACACGGCCGTGCGCGCCTTCTCGATTCCCAGATGCTGGCGATCGACCGCCAGCAGCGGCGCGATCGCGCCGGGAATCGTCTCGGTCAGGGCCACCTCGACGAAGATCAGGGGCTCGTCGACCATCGCGGGATGAAAGAAGGCGTAGCAGCGGCGGTCGACCGGATCGATGCGGCGGCGCAGATCGTCCCAATCAGAGATCTCGTGCACGGCTTCATAGCGGATGATCTTTTCGAGGATGTTGGCCGGGGTCGACCAGTCAATCCGGCGCAGCACGAGAAACCCCCTGTTGAACCAAGAAGAGAGCAGATGCGAGACGTCGCGGTCGAGCGCGGCGAGGTCGGTGTGTCCGTTCATCATGCCGAGCAGGTCGGCCCGCATGGCGACGAGATCGCCGGTGCCGCCGGGCGCGCGGTTGAGCCGGCGGATCAGCTCCTGCCGTCGCGGCTCCGAGGCGAAATGCAGCGCGCTGGCGTCCTCGTCATCAGGTCGGGTGCGCCACTTTTCGATCGCCTTGCTCAGGCGCTCCCGGTCCGGTCCGAAATCGCGCACCAACCCCTCGAAGAAGGCGCGTCGTCCCGCCGCGTCCAACTCCTGGTAGATGTCGAGCACCTCACGCGCCATCGCGGTGCCGGAGGCTTCGCCCCGGCCCGACAGCAGCGCGTTGCAAAGCGCGATCAGCCCGTCGGCGTCCTGCTTGGTGTCAGCGGAATCCCTCCGGCGCAGCAGCGTTCGGCCGCGCTCGGAAATTGTGGCGAGCAGGTCGGAGAAGAAGGCATTGGCCATCAGGGCTTTCGAATCCGGGTTTGTGCGATGCGCAAGCTTACACGGGATTTAGGCGGAAGCCGATCACAATCAAGCAGGGGAATGCGGCATCTTTAGTCGGGCCGTGCGTTCCGAGAATGCCGCTATCCCGGGCGAGGGGCAACTGCCTCAACACCGTCATTGCGAGCGCAGCGAAGCAATCCGGAATCTTTCCTCGGCGGCAGCCTGGATTGCTTCGTCGCAAGGGCTCCTCGCAATGACGGGGAGCGAGGCTCACACCTTCCCCGCAAACTCCGTCGGCGTCCGTCCCGTCACCTGGCGGAACGCCGCCGAGAACGCCGGCACGCTGGCGTAGCCGAGCTGGGTCGCGAGCTGCTTTATGGACACATTCGCATCCGTCGACAGTCTCTGGATCGCCGCCGCGATCCTCGCGCGCTGGCACCAGCTCTTGAAGCTGAGCTGCGTCTCCGCCGAGAACAGCCGCGACAGCGTGCGCGCGGAGGTGCCGACCTCGCGCGCCAGCGTGTCGATGTCGTGCAGGGCAGTGGGATCGTCGAGCACGATCATCGCCGCGCGGCGGCAGCGCACTTCCTGTGGCAGCGGCACGAAGGTCGCGGAATCCTCGGCCTGGTGCAATTCCAGCATCACGAGGCGCACCAGGAGCTCCGTTCGCTCTTCGGTGTTGCGGACGTCGAACAGCGCCAGGATCGCCTGGTTGAGCAGCGGCGACACCCGCACCACGAATTCCCGCGTCAATCCTTCATAGCGCTGTTCGCGCTTGAGCCAGGCGAGGTCGAAATACAGCGTGCGCATCTCGGTGTCGGCGAGCAGGTCGATGGCGTGCTCGAGCCCGGCCGGCACCCAGACCGCGCGGTCCGGAGGCACCAGCCAGCGTCCGCCGGGCGTATTCACCTGCATCGTGCCCTTCACCGCGTAGATCAGCTGCGCTTCGCGGTGCATGTGCAGATCGATCCGCATCCCCCTGGGATAGTCGCGCGCAACCAGGTGCACGCCCGCGGGCGAGCGATGGTTGCTCCGGACCTCCCGCAGGATTGGCGTTTCCAAGATTGGCGTTTCCAAAATTTGGCCTTTCCAAGACAGTCATTGGCAGCACCCCGTCATGGTCAAGACATATAACTCATTTCGGAGCAGGAGAGGATTCGGGACATGAACAGCCCCGTCAGGGTCATCAGTTTCGTCAATGCCGGCCATTTCATCGATCATTATTCGATGCTGATTTTCGCCGCCGCGGTGATCATCATGGGGCCGGCGCTCGGCATGGCCTATTCGGAACTGCTGCCTTACGCGACGCCGGGTTTCATCGCCTTCGGCGCCGGCTCGCTCTTGACCGGCTGGCTCGGGGACCGCTGGAGCCGCCGCCACATGATGCTGATCTTCTTCGTCGGCATCGGCGCCTCCATGATCTCGGTCGGCTTGGTGCAGACGCCCGCGCAGCTCGGCGCCGCGCTGCTCGCGATCGGCATCTTCGCCTCGATCTATCATCCTGTCGGCACCGCGATGATCGTGTCCTATGCCGACAGGCTCGGTCGCGAGATGGGCATCAACGGCGTCTGGGGCAATCTCGGCGTCGCCTCCTCCGCGCTGGTAACAGGCGTGATCGGCCAATATCTCGGCTGGCGTGCTGCCTTCATCATCCCCGGTATCGTCACCATCCTGATCGGCATCGCCTTCGCGATGCTGGTGGTGCATGAGGATCGCAAGGGATCGAAGCAGGCCGCAGCCCAGGCGCGCGTGGCCAAGCAGGACATGTGGCGCGTGGTGCTGTCGCTGCTGATCGTCGTGATCGCGATCTCCACCACCTTCAATGCCGTCACCGTCGCGCTGCCGAAGCTGTTCGCGGAGCGGCTCGCGGACCTGACAAAAAGTCCGGCGCTGCTCGGAATCATTGCCGCCTGCGTCTACGTGTTCGGCGCGATGACGCAGTACACGATCGGCCGGTTGCTCGATCGCTATTCGCTCAAGACGGTGGCCTTGCCGCTGTCCTTCATGCTGGCGCCGTTCCTGTATCTGGCCGCGAGCCTGAGCAATTTGCCGCTGATTGTGGTCTCGATCGGCATCGTCATGGGGGCCTTCGGCCAGGTCACGGTGAACGACGCCATGGTCGGAAAATACACCAGCGAGGAATGGCGCTCGCGCGCCTATGCGGTGCGCTACTTCATCGGCTTCACCGCGGCGGGCGCGTCAGTCGGCCTCGTCGCCTGGCTCTACGAGCAGGGCGGCTTCGTCACCATGCTGCACGCGTTTGCAGGCCTCTGCCTGCTCGCGATCGCCGCGGCGATCATCCTGCCGCGCGAGATCCGCACGCCCGCGGCGACGTGAGGCTACGCCACTTCCCGCACCATCTCCTGCGGCGCGGCCAGGAATGATCTGACGCAGGCCTGCGCCAGCAGGTCGGTGGGATCGAGCAGCGCCGCGCCGACATCGCTGTCGAGAGCCGCCAGCGCCAGCGGAATCTCCGTGCAGGCCATCGCGATGTGCGAACAGCCTCTGGCCGCGAGCGCCTCTGCTTCCCGGCCGAGGATGCCGGCCGCTTCCTCGTTAAGTCCTGCCTTGACGAGACGGATCGCGCGCATCACCTCGGCTTGCGCCGTCGCGGCGGGCACCACGCAGGCATAGCCGCGTTCGGCAAGACGCTGCTGGTAGATCCCGGCGTGCACCGTGCCGTCGGTCGCAAGCACGCCGAGGGTCGGGCTTGTCCGCCGCTGCGCCAGCGCCTCAGTGACGGCATCGACGATGTGGATGATCGGCACCGACGTCTCGGCCTGCAGCGCGCCGTACCAATGATGCGCCGTATTGCAGGGGATGGCGATGCGGGTCGCGCCTGACAGCTCGAGCCGGCGCAAGGCATTCAGCATGGCGGGAAAGGGATCGGCGCCGTGCCCGAGGATGGCGGCGGTGCGGTCGGGCACGTCGGTCGCCGAACACACCACCATCTGGATGTGGTCCTGATCGCAGGACGCGGGGGTGTTCCTGACGATCTTGCCCATGAAATCCACGGTCGCCATCGGCCCCATGCCGCCCAGAATGCCAAGCATCGAACTCTCCTTGTTGGAGCCACGATGCATGGCCGCTTCAGGCAAATCCAATGCGTGTTCAGAACGGCATATGCGGCTTCTACATAGTTTTGGGGGCGGCCGCCTGCGCCGCGTTCCAGACCTTCTCCACGATGGGCCGGGTCCGGCGTGCGCTGCGATAGAGCCGAACCTCCAGCGGGATCTCCGGTCCCACGATGGTGAGGGTGCCCTCATCGATCTCCCGGGTCACCAAGCTGCGCGGCAGCCACGCCAAGCCGTAGCCCTCCAGCGCCATGAATTTCAGCCCCTCGGCCATGGCATTCTCGTTGGTGTGACTGACATGCGCCGGCGGCGAGCCGGCCTGGGCCTGGGCGAAGGTGGCGACCCGTCCCAGGAACGAGTTCGCGGCGTAGCTGAGCAGGGGTAGCGAAGCGGTATCGTCTCCAGCGAGCGCCGTACTGCGGACGGCGACGAAACTGTCCATGCCGACGACGATATGCGGGTAGAGCTCCGGCTCCAGCAGGATCGGCACATTGCCATGATGGAAGGTGAGCAGGAAGTCGTAGCTGCCTTCGACCAGCGCCTGCAGGCAGCTGTGAAAATCATCGGGCAGCAAGCGGCTGCCGGACGGCCCGACCTCTTTCTCGATGGTCCGGAACCAGCGCGGAAAGAAGTGCAGCGACAGGGTGTGCAGAGCGGCGATGGAGACCACTTGCGTGCTCGGCCGCTTGCTCGCCTGAAGCGCGAGACGACTCGCATGGAGCATGCGAACGGTTTCTTCCGCGGTCTCCAGGAACTCACGCCCCTCGGCGGTCAGCGTCGTCGGGTAGCTGCTGCGGTCGACGAGGGACACGCCGAGCCAAAGCTCCAGCGCCTGGATCCTGCGGCTGAACGCGGATTGCGTCACGTGCCGCTCATCGGCCGCGCGCGAGAAGCTGCGCGTTCGCGCCAGGCTGAGAAAATCCTCCAGCCATTTCAATTCCATCGGGTCTGCTCCGGGCGAGGCTCGCCTTGCGAAGATGCCCTGATCCTGGCGGGAAATCTATGCAAAATCGGAATAGAGCTTGCCGGCATAACATTGGACGGCCCGCCGTCCGCAGGCGCATGCATGCGCCCCGTGGCGGGAAGCTCAGCGCGAGGTTCACTGTCGCGAAGAACATGCGGACCAAGCGCTCAAGGGAGGTCACAGGCAGATGACAGGGAATGCCGACAATTCACCCGCGCGATCCAACCGCCTGACCAATGCTCTCGTGGTCAGCCTGCTGCTCGGCATCCTGGCCGGCTACGCCTGTCATGAGCTGGCGCCGACGCCGGAGATGGCGAAGACCATCGCCGGCTATTTCTCGATCGCAACTGACGTGTTCCTGCGCATGATCAAGATGATCATCGCGCCGCTCGTCTTCGCCACCATCGTGTCAGGGATTACCAGCCTCGGCTCCGAAGGCGGGGCGGTCGGCCGCATTGCCGCCAGGTCCATGGGCTGGTTCGTCTCGGCCTCGCTCGTCTCGCTCGGCCTCGGCATGATCTTCGCGAACCTGTTCGCCCCGGGCCGCGGTCTGCAGCTGCCGCTTCCCAATGCCGATGCCGCCAACACCTTGCAGACGGCCGGATTCAATCTGAAGGACTTCATCACCCACGTCTTTCCGACCAGCATCGCCCAGGCGATGTCGACCAACGAAATCCTGCAGATCCTGGTCTTCGCCGTGTTCTTCGGGCTCGCCCTCAGCAGGCTGAGGACGAGCCACGCCAGGACTATCGCTGCCTCGATCGACGAGCTGGTCCACGTCATGCTGCAGATCACGAACTTCGTGATGAAGTTCGCCCCGCTTGGCGTGTTCGCGGCCATTGCAGCCGTCATCACCACGCAGGGCCTTGGCGTGCTCGTGACCTACGGCAAATTCATCGCGACCTTCTATTTCAGCCTTGCCGTGCTCTGGAGCGTCCTCGTTCTCGTTGGCCTCCTGGCGCTCGGCCGGCCGGTGCTTCATCTCATCGGCCTGTTGCGTCAGCCGATGCTGCTGGCCTTCTCGACCGCGAGCAGCGAGGCCGCGTACCCCAAGATGATCGAGCAATTGACCAAGTTCGGCGTCAGCGAGCGCATCTCGGGCTTCGTGCTGCCGCTGGGCTATTCGTTCAACCTCGACGGCTCGATGATGTACCAGGCCTTTGCGGCCCTGTTCATCGCCCAGGCCTACGGCATCGAGCTCAGCTTCACGCAACAGCTCGTCATGCTCTTGGTGATGATGGTCACCAGCAAGGGCATCGCCGGCGTGCCGCGCGCGGGGCTCGTGGTCGTCGCCGCGACGCTGCCGATGTTCAACCTGCCGGTGGGCGGCATGCTTCTTGTCATGGGCATCGACCAGTTCCTGGACATGGGCCGGACCATGACCAATGTCATCGGCAACGGCATTGCGACGGCGGCCGTGGCGACGTGGGAAGACGAGCGTGGTCTGATCGAAGAGCCATCCGTCGAGACCGCAACGCCGGCGGTTGCCGTAGCTGGTGCGGCGGGCGGATAGGAGGCCGGTCCGGCCCATTCGAAAACATGCTGCGCTTGATTCAAAGGCCCCGCCGGTAGCCGGGGCCTTTGTCTTTGCCGGACGCGTTTGCCGGGCTTCGATGCAAGACACGACTGGCCGATGCAAATTTCGCATAACCATTTGCAGAAGGCGCCGCGTTCGGCGCCGTCAGTGAAAGTCCTCGTCAAGCTTTCGATCGCAAGGTTCGGCCATGATTGCAACGACAAGGGATTTCGCATGAAGAAGATCAAGATCGCGTGGCGATTGGGCATGCTCACGCTCGGCAGCGTGCTCGCGATGATGGTGCTCGTTGGCGTGTCCCTGGTCCAGCTGCGCGATCAGATGGAGGCCGAGAGGACGCGGGCGCTGAACGCTTGATCAGAAGACGACGGCTTTCCAAATCCTGGCGCGATCTCGTTCTCAGCGGGAATCCGACGGGCGAGCAGCAATTGAGACGTTTGTCGCCGGTTGCTTCACAATGGCCCGCCTGTCTTTCACATAGGCAATGGGAACACCCAACCTTTCCACGCGGCCGATGATGGCGCCATCAAGGTCGCGATCGCAGTTCATGTGCGTCGGAGCGATGAAGAACTCCGATTCGTCCCATTCGGACCGGAAGTCCCAACGCAATTGCGGAAGCGTGACGGTGTGATCGAACGCCGGACGTTGCCCACATACCGCGACCGAATAGACCGCCGGCGATTTGATATTGTCGAGCGGTGCCGTTTCGCGGACGAATGCCTCGAGGATGCGGATCGCTTCCGGCATGCTGTTGAACCAGTAGTCCAGGTCATAGCGGCGGAAGGCTCCCGGAAGTCCTCCGACCACGGCGTTGTAGGATAGATTCTCGTAAGGATGAAGCCTTGCCAGCATGATCCCTTCGGACAGGAAAGCCGCGCACATTGTCGCAAGTGCCGCCGAGGCCAGGCGGCGGCTGCGCACGGCCATCGTATTGAGAACGTCGTTCAACCCCACGCCGGCCAGCATGGCCAGAGGAGGAAGCACAAAGAGAAAATGGCGCATGCCGCTGAACGCAGGGCCATGAATGAGGGCTTGGCATCCCAGGGGAAGCAGAACCATGGTCGAGAGCAATGCGAGGTCGCGGCACCGGACCAAGCCTCGCCTGAGGGGAGGCCAAAGCAGCGAAACCATCGCCAGCGCGACGCCCGCCTGTGTCATCAGCGGCAAGCGGATCAAGAGGTAGAAGGGAACATAGGCGCGCGGTACGTTGGCCATCTCGTACACGCGCCCGTCAAAAAGGGTGCGGATTGCATACTGAAATTCCGAGAAGGCAAACAGGCCACGGATGGGATTGAGGGGCGACAGGGCAGCCCACGGCCAGGCCAGGATCATCAGCAGATAGGCGACTGCGACCGCGGGACATGTCGCCAACAGGGAGTTGGCCGCAAAGGCCAGGCGCGCCCCGCGGCTTTCCGGCCAGGGCAGATAGATCAGGATTGCAGCTCCGAGATAGACGAACAGCAGCAAACCATAGCTGCGCTGCCCGAGCGCTGCCCCGGCAAGACAGCCGAAGACCACGACATCGAGGGCGCGGGGCGCCGGAAGTTGGCGCGCCAGGCGGAGAAGGAACAGCGTCGCTCCGGCCATGGCCGCCGCAAATGGAATGTCCTTGGTATGGTTGAACATGGCGCCGTACCAGGCGCCGCAGAGTGCAAGCGCGACCATCGCAATCAGGCCCGCGCGCGCTCCGGCGATCAATCGCGCGGCGGCGCCACTGGCAGCGATGCCGGCAAGGCCCGTAACGGCACAGAGGATGTGCCGCAATTCGTAGATGTCGATGGGGATAACCCGGCCGAGCGCGATGGCTATGACGTCGAACAGACCGCCGTAGAGATACAGGTTGTCGAAGCTGAAGAGATCGCGGACCCGCAGTCCGCTCTGATAGTAGGCAATGATCAATTCGCCGTAGCGATGCTGGACGCCCTCGTCATTTGAGATCGCGTAATCCTTCGCTGTGGAGAACACGAGGAATGCCAGGACTGCAAGAAAGGCCAAGGCCAGGAAATCGAAAGCCTTCGAAGGGATGATGCTGCGCGGAGCGCCCTCGACATCATGCTTTGCTGCGTGATGAACGGAAACCCGGCTCGCCGCCCTTTCTTCAACTCTCCAAAGTGCATTGTCGGATCTCACGTTCGGCCCGCTCGCTTGCAAAGCGAGCCGAGGCCGCTTCTCGGAGCCGGCAATTGGTGCGCTCTCTCCCGCTTCGTCCCTCATGACCGGTGGTCCTAGAGCTTATGGCCCCTATGCATGCCTCTCTCCTCCCCGAAAGAGCTCACGCGGGGCTCGGCTGAGTGCGAGCCACGGGCGTGGCCGCCGCTTGGACTGTCGTGTCCAGGCGCTCGTCGCTGCCGGCGTCCACGAAGAGATTTGGCACCCGCTGTGCACGATCCAGAAGCCAGGCGGCAGCGGTCATGATGACCATTCCACCGATGCTGAGCAGAATTTGCTCGATCACCTGGTGCTTCCACTGCACCAGCATCCAATGCACTCCGAACGACAGGAAGACGCCGAGGCAGAACAGCGGCAGCGAATGCCGGCCGCACAACACCAGCGGTCGCAGCCATTTCGACTTCAGTCCTTCCCAATCCTTGTTGAGATAACGCGAGACGATGACAGCCAGCGCGAGGAAGTGCGTGAACCGGAGCATGTCAAGGTCGGTCTTGTCGATCGGATAGATCAGCTTGATCATCCATTTGGGGATCAACGACTCCAGAAAGGCGCTGTGCCAGGACATCACGATCACCAGCGCGAAGGCGATCCAGCCGATCGCGACCGCGAAGACGATGCGCGACTGAATGATTTTGCTGATTTGGGCGACCGCGCCGCATCCGCACCAGGCACCGAAAAAGAACATCAATTGCCAGGCGAACGGATTGAAGTACCAGGTCGCGCCTTTCGGATAGGACGGCAGGTTCCAGTCGAAATAGCGAGCGAGCAGGTACAGCAGGATCGAACCTGCCAAGGTCAGATTAGGGCGTCGCACCAGGCACCACACCACGAACGGCGAAACCAGCACCAGGGAGATGTAAAGCGGCAGGACGTCCAGATCGACGGGTTTGTATTGCAGCGTGAGCGCCTTGCCGATCAACTCGTCGGGATGCGCGAGGAAGTTGGCGACG
This sequence comes from Bradyrhizobium manausense, assembly GCF_001440035.1. Classification (GTDB taxonomy): domain Bacteria; phylum Pseudomonadota; class Alphaproteobacteria; order Rhizobiales; family Xanthobacteraceae; genus Bradyrhizobium; species Bradyrhizobium manausense. The sequence continues at coordinate 259,033 of NZ_LJYG01000026.1, forward strand.
TTGAACTCGTCCTTGTACATGGGGTTGTCCCACTTCCTCGCTGCGCGGGCGATCTGTGCCGTGAAGGCAAGGAACAGCAGGAGGTGGGCAACGTACATCTGCCAGGCGCGCAGCCACAATCGCTTCAACGCCGGAAGGAACTGGCCCGCAGCCACGATGGGCACGTAGATGAATCCGAGGAGATAACCGGAGATGAAAACGAAGAACTCGGCTGCGTCGCTGAAGCCGTAATTGCGCAGCGTGAGCCAGGCCACGACGTCATCCGGAATGTGGTCGAGAAAGATCATCCAGAGCCCCAGGCCGCGCAAAAGGTCGAGCCTCAAATCCCGCTCTACGACAAACCGATCCTTGCTCTCTGTTCCCATGTCCGTCGGTCCCTTGAATAAGAGTGAATTGTTTTCAAGCTTCTTGCGTAATCAGCTTGGAAGTATCCGTCTTGGCGCGCTCGCGCCCGGACATCGCCCATTTGTACCAGGTGAATACCCTTGCCATGCCGTACAGGATCAGGATGCCGCCGGCGCCGACCACCACATGCAGCATGACACCCGCATCAAGCTCGGTGAGCAGCGCGTAGCCTGCGAATGACAGGGCGACGCCGAGCGCAAAAATCTGAAGAGAATATTGTCCGCAAAGAATGAGCGGGCGCGCCCAGGCCGATCGTAACCCCGGCCAGTCGCCCGGCACGAAGCGGAGCGCGACGGCAGCCAGCGCCAGGAAATGCGCAAACCTCAGGATGTCGAAATCGGTCTTGTTGATCGGATAGATCAGCCGCGCCACCCAGCCGGGGATCGCCCGCTCCAGTGACGGAAAATACCAGGTCATGGTCACAAAGAAGGCCGCGCAGAGATAGGCAACGGCCAGCCACAACACGGATCGGGAATTGAGGATCGGCGACAGTCGCTTGCCTCCTCCAAGCGCGCACCAGGCACCGAACACGAACAGCAGCTGCCATGCATAGGGATTGAACGACCAGAAGCCGTCCGGATAGGTCGACAAATGCAGGTCGTATCGAAGCATGAGCACATAGAGTCCGGCGGACAGGGCGAGCGGCAGATCCCTGTGCAATTTGGCGAGCAGCAGCACCAACGGCAGAAAAGCCATCAGAACGACATAGAGCGGCAGGACATCCATGTTCAGGGGACGGAATCGCAACAGCAGCGCCTGGATCATTTCGGAACCGGGTTGCTTGAAGAATTCTCCGACCTCCATCTCCTGGATGTAGAACGCCGGCTTCTCGGAAACCGTCGTGACCAAAGCGATTTCGGCCATCAGCACCAGGAAGAGCAGAAGATGCGCGGTATAGATTTGCCAGACCCGCCGCAGCACGCGCGCTGTCCCGATCACGAAGCCAGCCTCGAAGGTTGCGCGACCGTAGACCAGAGCTGCGGTGAAGCCGGAAATGAAGATGAACACTTCGGCTGCGTCGCTGAACCCGTAGTTGCGTATCGTGACCCAGGTCAGGACGTCGGGTGAAACGTGATCGATATAAATGAGCCAGAGGGCCAGGCCGCGGAAGAAGTCGAGCCGCAGTTCTCGCTCGCCTTTGGCGACGGCAAAGCTGGGTGTTGCGAGGGGCGGCGAAGACGCCGGCGCAACACCATGCCGTTTTGATTTGGGGTAGGCTCTGGCGAACCAGGCGGCGAGCCAGATCAATCGGCGGTACTGAGGGCGACCAGTCACCCCACTCCCGGCCCGCGCTCTATGGATACCCAGAATCGGCGAACGCCCCATTGGTCCCCCTCCCTGTTCCCAGGAGTTTAACCTCCGCTCCGGAACAAGAACATCGAAAATGCGATGCCTGCATGTGCATACCTCACACAACGAATGCCGTGCGTGAGGGCTGCATAATCGGTACGGGGTGACCGATCCAATGCCTTGGCCCTATGGCTTCGTTAGCCGGTCGGCATTGGAAGTGACCGAGAAGGACTCTCCGTCACTGCGAGGAGTTCGCGACAAAATTGCGTAGCAATTTTGCGCTGATGCGAGCGCACATCCCGATGATGCCATTATGCCGGTGTTTTGCCCGACGGCGCAAGCAATTTTCGGTAAAATCGAATAACTCGAGCCTTTTCAACCCCATGTCTACTGTGCATGGGGTTGTTTTAAGATTTCGCCTCCGCGACCGGCTTTGCCTTCGGCGCCTTGCGCTGCTCCAGCCAGTTCTCGAACCGTTGCACCACCACGAAGAAGGCCGGCACGAACAGCACCGCGAGGCAGGTCGAGGCCAGCATGCCCGAGAACACGGTGATGCCGATCGACTTGCGCGCGCTGGCGCCGGCGCCGGTCGCGAGCACCAGCGGTACCACGCCGAGGATGAAGGCGAACGAGGTCATCAGGATCGGGCGGAAGCGGGCGCGCGCCGCCTCGATCGCGGATTCGATGATCGGCTTGCCGTCGCGCCCGTGCAACTCGAGCCCGACCTCGACGATCAGGATCGCGTTCTTGGCCGACAGCGCGATCAGGAGGATCAGGCCGATCTGGCAATAGAGGTTGTTGTCGATGCCGACCCCCCTCAGCACCAGCATCGGCCCGAGCAGCGACAGCGGCACCGCGAGGATCACCGAGATCGGCGCGTACCAGCTCTCATACTGGCCGGCGAGCACGAGATAGACCAGCAGCATGGCGAGGCCGAACACCCAGTAGATCTGGTTGGAGACCGCCTTCTCCTGGTAGGACATCGCGGTCCATTCGAAACCGGTACCCGGCGGCAGCGTCTTGTCGGCGATCTCCTCCATCAGCTGCAGCGCCTGGCCGGATGAATAGCCCTGCGCCGGCAGGCCGACGATGGTGGAGGACGGGTAGAGATTGTAGAGGCTGATCAGCGACGGTCCGGTCACAGGCGTGATGGTGGCGATCGTGCCGATCGGGATCATGTCGCCGTTCTGGTTGCGCACCTGCATGTTGGCGATGTCGCGCTCGGTGACGCGGAATGCGGGATCGGCCTGCGTGTAGACCTGGAACACGCGGCCGAACTTGTTGAACTGGTTGACATAGGACGAGCCGAGATAGGTCGACAGCGCCGAGAACACGGCGTCGGTCGTCACGTGCAGCGTCTGGGTCTTGACGCGGTCGATCTCGACATTGAATTGCGGCACCGCCGAGCGGAACGAGGACGAGACGCGCTGCAGCGCGCTCTGGCTCTGGGCGTTGGAGACCATGGCGCCGGTGATGGCCTGCAGCTTGGCGAAATCGCTGTTGCCGTCGCGCAGCTCGACCTGCATCGAGAAGCCGGCCGCATTGCCGATGCCCTGGATCGGCGGCGGCGGCAGCACCAGCGTGCGCGCCTCCATGATGGTCGAGACCCGGTCGTTGAGGCCGTAGACCAGCGAGCGCAGATCCTCGCCTTTGCCGCGCGCGGACCAGTCCTTCAGGATGATGTAGGCAACGCCGGCATTGGCAAGGCTCGCGCTGTTGTCGAGCGCGGAGATGCCGGCGATGGTGATGACCTGCTGGACGCCGGGCGTGTCCTTGATGATGTCGGCGGCGCGGTCGAGCACCTTCTGGGTTCGCTCCAGCGAGGCGCCGTCGGGCAGCTGCACGGCCGCGATCAAATAGCCCTGGTCCTCGATCGGCAGGAAGCCGGTCGGCACCCGTGACAGGCCGTAGCCGCTGAGCCCGATCACGAGGAGCGCGCATGCGACCGAGGCGCTCGCGTGCTTCACCAGAAACGTGATCAGCCGCGTGTAGCCCCGCTCGACCCTGTCATAGACGGCGTTGAAGCCGCGGTAGAAGAAATTGCGCTGCTCCGGCGGCACCGCCGGCCGCAGCCACAGCGCGCATTGCGTCGGCTTCAGGGTTGCCGCGTTGATGGCGGACAGCAGCGCGGTCGCCGCGATCACCAGCGCGAATTGCGAATAGATGCGGCCGGTGAGGCCGGCGAGGAACGAGGCGGGCAGGAACACCGAGATCAGCACCAGGGTGATGCCGACGATCGGCGCGAACAGCTGGTCCATCGCCCTGATCGCGGCGTCGTGCCCGTTCATGCCCTGCTCGATATTGTGCGCAGCGCCTTCCACCACGACGATGGCGTCGTCGACGACGATGCCGATCGCGAGCACGATCGCAAACAGCGTCGACATGTTGATGGTGAAGCCGAGCGCCGCCATCGCGGCGAAGGCGCCGATGATGGTGACAGGCACCGTGGTCGCCGGCACCAGCATCGCGCGCCAGTCCTGCAGGAACACCAGGATCACGACCAGCACGAGCAGGCCGGCCTCGATCAGGGTCATGTAGACCTCGTGCACCGAGGCGTTGACGAATTTCGTGGTGTCGAACGGCGTGTCGTACTTGATGCCTTCCGGAAAGCGCTTGGCGAGCTCGACCATCTTCTTCTCGACGGCCTGCTCGACCTGAAGCGCGTTGGCGCCGGGCGACTGGAACACGCCGATGCCGGTCGCGGGCTGCTTGTTGAGGGAGAAGATCTGGCTGTAGGTCTGCGCGCCGAGCTCGACCCAGCCGACGTCGCGCACGCGCGTGACGTCGCCGCTGGTCCCGGTCTTGACGATGATGTTCTCGAACTGGCTGGTGTCTTCGAGCCGGCCGTTGACATTGAGCGTGTACTGGAACGCCTGTCCCGGCGGCGTCGGCGGCGCGCCGACCTGTCCGGCCGAGACCTGCTGGCTCTGCTGCTGGATCGCCTGGATGACGTCCTGCGGCACCAGTCCACGCGCCTGCAGCTTGTTCGGATCGAGCCAGATGCGCATCGAATACTGGCCGGCGCCGAACACCGTGACGTTGCCGACGCCGGGCAGGCGGGACAGCTCGTCGCGGATATTGATGGTGGCGTAGTTGCTCAGGAAAAGACTGTCGAACCGCGAGTCCGGCGAGGTCAGCGTCACGAACAAGAGGATCGAGGTCGATTTCTTCTGAACGGTAACGCCCTGGTTCTGCACCGATTGCGGCAGCTGCGATAGCGCGCTGGAAACGCGGTTCTGCACCAGCACCTGCGCGAAATTCAGATCCGTTCCGATCTTGAAGGTCACCGTCAGGGTGTAGGTGCCGTCGGAGCCGCTGTAGGACTGCATGTAGAGCATGTCCTCGACGCCATTGACCTGCTGCTCGATCGGCAGCGCGACGGTGTCGATCACGGTCTTGGCGCTGGCGCCGGGATAGCGCGTCGTCACCTGCACCGTCGGCGGCACCACGTCGGGATATTGCGCGATCGCGAGGTTGAACAGCGCCACGCCGCCGATCAGGATCATCAGCAGCGCAATGACGTTCGAGAGGACCGGCCGCTCGATGAAGAACTTTGAGATCATGGCTGGCGGCCCCTCACTTGGCAGACGCCTGCGGCTGCTCGATCTTGGTCAGCTGCGGATCGATCTTCTGGCCCGGGATCACGCGCAGCAGGCCCGAAATGACCACGCGGTCGTCAGGCTGCAGGCCGCTCTCGATCACGCGCAGGCCATTGTCGGTTGGGCCGATCTGCACCTTGCGCTGTTCGACGACGTTGTCCTTGTTGGCCACCAGCAGATAGCGCCCGCCCTGGTCGCTGCCGAGCGCCGTATCAGGAACGAGCAGGGCGTCCTTGTCCTGGTCGAAGGGCACGCGGACCCGGACGAAATAGCCCGGGAGCAGCACCCGCTTGTCGTTGGGGATGACGCCGCGCACGGCGAGCGTGCCGGTTGATGTATTGAGGGTCGGCGAGACGTAGTCGAGGTGGCCTTCATGCGGATAGCCGGTCTCGGTTTGGAGGCCCACCTGGACCGGCAACTGTCTGAGCTCGGCCACCGTCAGTCCGCGGCGTTGCGCCTCGGCCCGGATGCGCAGCACGTCCTGCTCGTTGACGGTGAAGTTGACCCAGATCGGATCCATGGCAACAATGGTCGCAAGCTGCGTCGGGGAGGAGGCGCCGACCAGCTCGCCGACCGAGACCAAATGCGCGCTGACGATGCCGTCGAACGGCGCGCTCACTTTGGTGTAGCTGTAGTTGAGCTCCGCGATCCTGGTGTTGGCCTGGGCCTGCTGGAGATTGGCCTGGGCGTTGTCGCGGGTCGATGTCGACGTGTCCAGCGTCGACTGCGAGACCGCCTGCCGCTGCACCAGCTCCGCCTGTCGTTTGAAATCAGCTTCCGCCTGCCTGAGCGAGGCCTGCGCGCCGGCCTCGGCGGCCTGCGCCTGCTCGAGCTTCAGCTTGTAGGTCTCGGGCTCGATCGTGAACAGCTGGGTGCCCTGCTTGACGAAGGTGCCGTCGGTGTAGTCGATCGTTTGCAGAAAACCCTGCACGCGCGCGACGAGATCGACGCTTTTGATCGGCGCGGTGTTGCCGGTAGCCTCGACATAGCGCGTGACCGGGCGCTGTATGGGTGTGGCGACATCGACCTTCGCCGGCGGCGGCGCCACGTAGGCGTTCTTGTCCTCGCAGCCGGCGAGCGCAACCACGGCCATTGTCGCGGTCAGCGTCAGACAGAGATGTCTCCACGGTCCGGTGAGTCGAGCGGGATTCGCGCAAGTCATTCGGTGGCCCCTGATGATCGTCTGTCGGTGCGGCAGGCTAGCAACAAATCTCCGTTCGTGGAACACCATAGCCATGGTGTAGTCCGCTGTGGCGGCACCCACAACGATCGAAAACGCTGACCGACGGCGACAAGGTGGAGAACGAACGCTCTCTCCGATGAAGTGCCCTATAGTCCCGGTGATCTCGCCGCCCAAGCCTTGGTGGCCTGGCAGCTTTCCATCGCTCGGGCGTAGGCAGGGCGTGCCGTCGTGCGCACGAGATAGTCCCGCTCGGTCGGACCGGGGACGTAGTTGCCGGTTCGCAGGCCGAGCAGGAGGGCGTAGCTCACCGAGATATCGGCGGCAGTGAATCGGTCGCCGACGAGATAGGGACAATCCGCGAGGCGACGGATGACCAGCCCAAGCCGGCTCTCGAAGGTCTCGGCTGCCCAGCGGGTCACCCGCGCGCCTCGCTCGGCTTCCGGCGCCAGCTGGCGACCGACAAGGACTGTATTCATCGGCCCGGCGAGCCCGGCCTCGCCCAAGTGGAGAAATTGCAGATAGGGAGCGAAGGCAGGATCATCGGGGGCGACGGCAAGCGAATTCGGGCCGTGGCGGGCGAGCAGGTACTCAAGAATCGCGATCGACTCGACCATGATCGTGTCGCCGTCCTGCAGCACCGGAATGAAGCCGGCGGGGTTGACCGCAAGGAAATCTCGATCTTTCCCGGCTGCGAGCAGATCGACCGGGCGCAGCCGATAAGCCAATCCGAGTTCCTCAAGCAGCCAGACAACACGGAAGCCGCGGCCTTCGCCATAGACGGTGAGCATAGTTGAACATTCCTGGATTGGACTGGATAAACTGACTCGCAGACGATCTAGCGCGGTCTGATCTCCGCATATTTCACCATCGTCTTGTCGAACTTCCGCTTGAACAGCCACATCGCGCCCAAAATCTCACGGAAGCTCGCCGAGCTTCGCGCCCGGTCGAGCTTGCCGAAGGCGAAGATGCTGTTGTTGCGCAAGTGCTTCATGATGGTGGGATTGGACACCCTGGTGTTCAGCAGATCGCCGGACCTCAGCGCGGCTCGCGTCGGCGTCGGGATGATCTGGATCAGCTCGAACAGCTTCATCTGCTCGATCGGATCGGGCAGCGTCTTCACGATCCCGGGGATTTCGGCAAACAGCTCCGCATGCGCGTTCATGAGGCCGTCGCGGACGTTGGTCCAGTGATTGAAACGGCGGTCGGTGCCGCGGGACCGCGCCTCTTCCTTGTCGTCGCGCGCGTTCAACGCTGGATCGATGGCCGCGATCGTGCCCTTGATCGCCTCCCATTTGCGCTGGCCGTTGCGGTCTTCGGAGGGGCCGGTCTGCAGGCTGCCCATATAGGTATTCGAGCGTGCGTTGCGGACGTTCTGCTTGCCGTTCGTCTCGGCGTAGAAGAGACCGAGGCTGATGCGGCCCGCGGCCTCGGCGTCAGCAGGCGCAAGCCCTTTGGCGCGCGCGATCGCGGTGCCAAGATCGACGACGTCCTTGAACGGTGTCGGCGAATTCTGAGCGCTCGCGGGCGGCGCCTCCATGATCTCGAAGATATCGGCATATTCGTCGACCAGCGGCTCGATCGCGGCGTCGAAATAGGCCGGAGGGATCCCGAACTTGTTCGGCTGGCCGATCCGCGACGGCATGGCATCGGTCAGATCCTTGTAGGTGCTGATGACAGCGACGCGGGCGAGATAGAGCGCCTGGCCCGGCAGGTTCGGCAGCGGCTGCTTGGTCTCGATCTGGCGGCGCCGCTCGGCAAGGATCGACTTGAACTCACCGAGCGCGTGCTCGTAAGCGGCTGATGCCTCCGACTGCGCCGGCGTCGGTGCGCCTTGGCCCGAAGCGGGCGTTATGAGGAACAGGGCCACCGCCGCAACGGCGGCATAACATCGTATTGGCATCGCGAGGTTCCCGGGCCTGCCGATTCGGCATCCGTGGAGATCGTAAGCCCCAAGGATGCGGGTTGGCGAGGGGTGGCCGGGAGGAGGGATGGGCCCACTTTTCACCGCACAACTTTACGATTCGGTAGCGCCCGACCTGCACAATGTACCGCAATGTCCCGGGGGCTAGGCGAGGCCTTTTACGCGAAGTTTATCATCTTCGCTAACCAAGCGCTGGTCCCGGCGAGTGTTTCGTCTCATGCCCCTTTTGACTCTCGTCAATCATTTTTCCGCGAACCGTCGAGAAGGCTTGGCAATGCCGGATTTTGGAATGGTACAGCGCCTTGGCCGGCTCCTGTCGCGATGGCAGCGCGACTCCCGTGCGAACGTCGCCGCCATCTTTGCAATCGCGCTCGTGCCGCTCATTGCGTCGATCGGATGTGCCATCGACTACAGCATGGCGACGCGGATCAAGGCGAAGCTGCAAAGTTCCGCGGATGCGGCGAGCGTGGCCTCGATCTCGGTCAACTCGGCCGGCTACAACGCCGCGATGGCGATGACGTCGAACGGATCGGTTGCCGCCGGCGTTACGGAAGCGAACAACATCTTCACCGGAAACGTTACCGGGTTCGCCAACAGCTACACCAATCTGGGTGTGACGAGCACCGTCACCAAATCGGGATCGAGATTGTCGGCGTCCGTGCAATTCAGCGCAGACGTCCCCGTCACCTTCATGCAGCTTCTCGGCTACCACAAGCTGACCGTGACCGGCAGTTCGTCGTCGTCCACTACGCTGCCGCTGTATCTCGACTTCTATCTGACGCTGGACGTCTCGGGCTCGATGGGCCTTCCCTCGACCACCGCGGAAGCCCAGCGCATGCAGTCGATCAATCCCGACAACTACCGGCAATATCCGACGGGCTGCACGTTGGCCTGCCATTTCTCGCCGCAGAACAGCGCCTGCACGGATTCCGGCACGCAAGGCTATCCCACCAACAATTATTGCCTCGGCTACGCGATCTCGCGCGTCAGCCAGAGCGGGTACAGGGGCCTGCTCAGCCCCAAGGCCACCAATCCCATGGGCGTTCAGCTGCCTTCCTCGATCGTCTCCGGACTGCCGAATTCGCTCTACTCAAATCTCGCGACGGTGGCGAACTGCCCGACCGACGGGACCGATTCCTGCATCCAGCTGCGGCTTGACGCCGTCGGCTATGCGGTGAACCAGCTGTTCGTCACGGCGAACAATACGGCGAGGGTGACGAACCAGTTCCGCATCGGCCTCTATCCTTTCATTCGCTATCTGTACTCGTATTTCCCGTTGACCAGCAGCATCAACGGTTCGACGACCAATCCGTCGACGATCAACTATGCGGCGGCCAATCTGGCGACGCTGCTCGATACCAACATGAATGCGAGCCTCGGCTCGGGCGGCACGCATATCGACACGGCATTGTCGAGCGTGAACACGCTGATCACGAGTGTGGGCGACGGCAGCGCGTGGAACAACACGCTGCCCTATGTCTTCCTCGTCACCGATGGCGCGCAGGATCCGCAGGTCAAGGGCGTTCCCAACGGGTCCTGGTCGGGCAGCAACCATGCCACCACGATAAACCCGGCCACATCGTGCACGCCGCTGAAGAACCGCGGCATCATCATCTCCGTGCTGTATATCCCCTATCAGAAGATCAATCCGGTCAACGCGTCCTTCGCCGGCGACGAGGACGATTACGCCAACTGGAACATCCCGAACATTCCGGCCAGCCTGCAGAACTGTGCCTCTCCGGGCTTCTTCTACACCGCGAACACACCTGCCGACATCACGGCGGCGCTGAACGCGATGTTCAATCATGCGGTCCAGGAGGCCCGCATCACCAACTAATCCGCTGCCTGATAGGCTGGCGCTGACGTCAGGAATTTTGCATAGGCATCGGCGTCGGGCGGCAGGAAATGTCCTTTGAGCCCGCCGCGCTTGTGGGTCTTTGCGCCGATGTCGGCCATCAGCTCGTCGAAATGCCGGTAGTGATAAGGTGCGACACACAGGCCGCCATAGACGCCGGCGGCCGGTCGCTCCACCCGCTTGAAGTGCAGCATCATCTCGATGTTGTCGCGCATCTGTCGCTCCGTCGGCTGGTTCGCGAGCTGTCCATCGGCATAGCGCACCAGCCAGTTGGCGGCGAGATCGGCGCAGAGCACGGTGCAGAAGGACGAGTTGAAGCCGACGAAGCCGAGGTCGGGCAGGTCGGGGTTGGCGATCAGGCGGTAGAGCCGGTACTGCCCGTCCGCATCGACCAGCCTTTGCTGATAGGCCTCGGGAAGGAAGGGCACGCCGAGCTTGTAACCGATCGCGAGAACCGCGACGTCTGCACCGATGCGCTCGCCGCCGCTCATCACGATGCTGTCGCGTTCATAATGATCGAACGTGCCGAACACCGCCTTGATGCGGCCGTCGGCGACCATCGGGTAGAAGCCGGGCGTCGCGATCGGCACTGAGCAGTTGACGCCATCCTCGATCCGCTCTTTCGGCACCATCTTGCACTTGCCAAGCTTGAGCTGCGCTTTCAACAGGCTCTCGAGGCCGCGCCAGTTTGCCCAGATCAGGGGCGCAGCGAGACGGTACGCGAGCCGTGACATCGCACCGAGGCCCCAGCCCGGAAACATCTCCTCCTGCGCGCGGATATAGAGGATGCGCTTGAAGTTCACGAGCCCGCCG
>NZ_LJYG01000026.1:270128-285280 GCF_001440035.1 Bradyrhizobium manausense
CCGGCTCGCGCATCACGATGGTGACTTCGCGCGCTCCCGATTTCACCGCGTTGACGGCAATGTCGGTCGCCGATTTCGATCCGCCGAGCACGACGACGCGGCGGCCTTTCGCAAGCGTGGCATCGCCGTATTTCGACGAATGCAGGATCTGGCCGCCCTCTGCCAGAAAGCCGTCCTCGCCCGGGCAATGCAGCTCCCGCGGCTCGTTGAACTGCCCGGTGCAAACAGCGACGAAATCGAAATCCTCGTTGCTGGTCGCGCCATCCTTGCCCGACAGGGCGAGCGTCCAGCCCGGTCTGCCGTCGGTGCGCCGCGCCATGCCCGAAACCGTCGTATTGAGGCGCAGCCTGCGGTCGAGACCGAAGCTTTTGGCGTAGTCGGCAAGATAAGCATGGACCTGCGGCCCGGTCGGCCATTCCGGATAGGTCTCGGGCATGGCGCGATCGGTGTAGCGGTAGAGATCCTTGGGGCTTTGGGTCTGCACCTCCGGGTAGGAGCGCGCCGGCTCCCAGACGCCGCCGAGATCGGCGCTGCGTTCGACGATGGTGACGTGGTGGCCGCGGGCGGAGAAGGCTTTCGCTGTGGCGAGGCCGGAGACGCCGGCGCCGATCACGCAGACATGCTTGGGGCTGACCATGGGATGGCTCGCAATCGTTGTGTTTTGCGCGCGAGCGGCCACGTTCGGCCGCAAGGTGCGGCCGGCGGGGCTGCAGGCAGGTGAATGTGAACGAGGAGGCGGGCGCCTAGTCGTTGGCCTCGGGCGGCAGAAAGTCGACCTCGTGCAGCGCCGAGATGCGCACGACCTCGGCCGGGTCGGTCAGATTGTGCAGCTGGTTGAAGAGCGCTTCCAGCTTCTGCATCGGCGAGACCCAGAACAGCGCGCGGCACGGCTTGTCTGACTTGTTGAAATAGCCGTGCGGAATGCCGCGGGGCATGCGCACGAGGTCGCCGGCATGGGCCTTGACCCAGACGCCGTCGAGCTTGAGGTCGAGCGTGCCTTCCTGCACCAGGATGAATTCGTCCTGAGTCGGATGGATATGCACCGGCACGAACTGGCCGGGATCGCTGTTGGTCTCGAACGCGAAGGTGGAGTCGGTGACGGCCTTGGGGAAGTAGACCTGCCCCAGGATGTTCCAGCTCTTGCCGCCGTAGCCCGTGCCGTTTGCAGTAATGCCCTTTTCGAGTGCAGTCATGGCTCGCCTCCTGTTGGATACCGGCGAGGATGGAGCTTCAGCCACATGCGAGCGGCTGTCTATCCGCTAAACGAATCCGGCCGTAGCTATTGCCCTGCAGCACGACGAATTTGCGACACGGCCCTTTTCGCGTCCCCGGAACTATTATAGGCTTAAAGCAATTCCGCGACGCGAAGCGTGGTCGATCATGTCCGCAGCCGTGCAGGAAATGAGCGCAAGGGCGCCCGCAGCCGAACGGCTTGCGGCGTTCGCTCGTGTCACCACCGATGATGTCGACGAAGCGGCCGAACAGATCGGTCATATTTTCTGTCCGCACGATCTCAAGCCGGCGCAGGCCCGTGCGTCCGGATTTTCGGCCCGGCACAATTGCGCAGCCTTCGACGGCTTTTCCATCAACTATGTCGGCTATGGCGGGACCGTCAGCATCGATCCGGGCTGCCTCGAACGCTTCTTTCTGGTCCAGGTCCCGCTCACAGGCAGTGCCCATATTCACGCAGGTGCCAGCGGATTCGACGTCGCGCCTGGCAAAATTGCTTCGCTGTTGTCGCCGACGATCGCAACGCAGATGATTTGGCGTGACTGTGCGCAAGCGATCTTGCTGCTCGATCGCTGCATGGTGGAGCAGCGTGCCGCGGCGCTGTCGGGCAGGGCGGCGGGCGCGGTCGAATTCGATCCCGTGATCGACCTGAGCGCGCCGTCGAGCCGGCATCTGCAAGCCAGCCTTGCCGAGCTGATGACGCTTGCCGAACGGCTGGGACCGTGCGGCAGGTTTTCACCGACGGCGATGGCCGGATGGCGCGAGGTGCTGCTCGATCGTCTGCTCAATGGCCAGCGGCACGGCCTGTCGGATGCGATCATGACGTTCTCGGGTCAAGCCGAGCGCCTGCCGCGCGCGCTCCGCGCTGCGCGGGACTATCTTGCTGACAATGCCGATGAGCCGCTCGATCTCGCGCAGCTCGCCTGCGCGTCCGGCATCGGCATCCGTGCGCTTCAGCTCGGCTTCCGACGTCACTTTGGGATGTCGATCTCCGAGATGCTGCTCGATATCAGGCTTGCCAGTCTCCACGCCCGGCTCGCGAAGGCGTCACTCGACGTCTCGATCACCGACATCGCATTCGATCTCGGCTTCACGCATCTCGGCCGCATGGCCGGAGCCTATCGCGAAAAATTCGGCGAGACACCGTCGGCAACGCTGCGACGGCGCATGAGCTGAAGCCGATCACCTCGTCTCGCGATCCTCGCGCGCTTGTTTGCGTAAGAACCCCTCGACATCCGCCTGCACCGAATAAGGCGTCGGGATCGGATCGCCCGCGGCATCGACGGCGGTATCGAGTGAGCGGCGCAGCATGCGTGCGAGTTCGGCCTTCCGGTAGGGTTTTGCCAGCAGCGGCGCGCCCGTGGTCGCGCTTCCCGGCGCGTGCTGGGAATCGTGAGCGTAGCCCGAGGTGAACAGCACCCGCAGCGACGGACGCGCGGCCACCATCCGGTCCGCAAGCTCGCGGCCATTGATGCCGCCGGCCATCACGATGTCGGTGAACAGCAGGTCGAACGGCGTGCCGCTGGCCGCAATCGCAAGCGCTTCGGTCGCGTTGGCGGCGGGGACGACCTTGTAGCCGAGGCTCTCGAGCTGGACCGTGACGTATCGGCGGACGTCGCGGTCGTCCTCGACGCAGAGGATGGTCTCGGTGCCGCCCACGATCTTGCGCGCATCATAGCTTGCGGGGCGCAACGCGCTGGTCGCTGCCTTTGGCAGATAGACCGTGAAGGTCGTGCCGCGGCCTTCTTCGGATTTGACCTTGATGCCGCCGCCGGACTGCTTGACGAAGCCGAACACCATGCTGAGCCCGAGGCCGGTGCCTTTGCCGACCTCCTTGGTCGAGAAGAACGGATCGAAGATCCGTTCGACGTGCGCTTGCGGAATGCCCGTGCCGGTATCGATGATCTCGATCTCGACATAATCGCCGGCGTAGCCGGCGCCGACTGCAACGGCCTCGCGCACGCCGAACACCACATTGCGCGTCGTCAGCGTCAGGCGGCCGCCCTCCGGCATCGCGTCCCGGGCGTTGATGGCGAGATTGAGCAGCGCCGCGCTGAGCTGCCCGCGGTCGGCGTAGGCGAGCCAGACATTGCCGTCGAGCTTGCGCACGATCTCGATCTTCTTGTCGAACGTTGCCAGCAGCAGCTTTGAAAGCTCCTCGAGCAAATCGTTGACGTCGATCTCGGCCGGCTGCAGCGCCTGCTTGCGCGCAAACGACAGCAGGCTCGAGGTCAGCGCGGCGCCGCGGTCGGCAGCCTCGCTGATCAGCTTGGTGATGGAGGCGAGCGGCGGATTGTCCTTCACGGCCTCGGCCAGGATCTCGATCGTGCCCGTGATGACCGTGAGCATGTTGTTGAACTCGTGCGCGATGCCGCCGGTGAGCTGGCCGACCGCCTCCATCTTCTGGGACTGGATCAGCTGCTCCTCCGCCGCGCGCTTTTGCGTCACGTCCTTGACGAAGACGTTGATGACGGAGCGGTCACCGATGCGGAGCGCGGTGCTCGACGCCTCGATCAGGATGTCGTCGCCGGTTCGGTGCAGGATGTTTGCCTCGAAGCGGATGCCGATCGGCGTATCGCGGAGTTCCGGCAGGATGCGCATCATGCGCTGCCTGAAACCTGGGCGCAGCGGCTCGGCGACGAGCAAGTCGACGACGTCGGCACCCAGAGCTTCAAGCCGCGACCAGCCGGTCAGGGCCTCGGCCTGCAGGCTCCACTCCAGGACAATGCCGGTGTCGTCGGTCTGAATGAAGGCGTCGAGCGCGGTCCTGATGATCGCTTGCGTCATCTGCGCGCTGTCCGTGCGCGCCTGCTCAGCCAGTCGAGCGGCGAGGCCCTTGTCCGGTGACGTCGCAATGCTGCGTGCGCAAATGCGGGCGAGCAGCACCGCAACTGCGCCGCTTGCGAGCAGGGCAACGACCTGGGCAGCGCCGAAACCGTTGCCGGCCACGGCATAGGAGACAAAGAGAGCCGCGGCGGTCACGACGGACTGCGCGGCCATCGCAAATGTCAGAAGCCGCCTGAGTTTCATGCTCCCACACCAAAGACGACAACCGCACTGGCCACCCGGTCCCGGCTGTCGCCTGATGTGAGCTACAGACTCCGCGCGGCGGCGTCGAGGGGCAATTTGAGGTAGTGTCGTCCTCCTGCCTTTCCTTTGGGTTCAACCCCCCGGGGCGAATGGCTCCGGCGCGAAGGGCGTGCATACAAGCAATGCGATTGACAGCTGTATTGAGGTGTGATCGTTCGAACTGACTTCCAGGAGTGCATCATGTCCCCCCCGCTCAACCGAATAAACAGCGACGAGCGTCTGCCGGCGCAGGCTGACGTCGTCGTCATCGGCGGCGGCGTCATCGGCGTCTCTGCGGCCTATCATCTGGCGAAGAAGGGGCTCTCCGTTGCCCTCGTCGAGAAGGGCCATGTCGGCGGCGAGCAATCGAGCCGCAATTGGGGCTGGTGNGCCGTCAGCAGGGCCGTGCGCGCGAGGAGATTCCGCTCGCGCGCGAAGCTTTGCGGCTGTGGGAAGACATGCAGAACGATGCCGGCGTCGATGCCGGCTTCCGCCGCACCGGCGTGCTGTTCCTGACCAAGAACAAGGACGAGCTCGCCGGCTGGGAGCGCTGGGCCGCCGTCGCGCGCGAGATGCAGGTGCACTCGACCGTGCTGACGCCGGCCGAGGTTGCCGAGCGCATGCCGGGAAATACCGACACATGGGTCGGCGGCCTGCACACGCCGAGCGACGGACGCGCCGAGCCATCGATGGCGGTGCCGGCGCTTGCGACGGCTGCGCGCAAGCACGGCGTCACCATCCATCAAGGCTGTGCCGCGCGCGGGCTGGAGACGACAGGCGGGCGCGTCAGCGCCGTCGTCACCGAGAAGGGCACCATTCGCACCCAGGCCGCGCTGCTGTCGGGCGGCGCATGGTCGTCGCTGTTCTGCCGCCGCCATGGCATCAAGCTTCCGATCGGTCTCGTCAATGCCACGGCGTGCCGGACCACGCCGGCGCCGGAGATCACCTCGGGCGCGCTCGGCACCGATCTTTACTGCATCCGCCGCCGCCTCGACGGCGGCTTCACGCTGGCGCTGCGCAACCGCGGCACGGTCGAGCTGTCGCCCGATTTATTCCGCTACGCGCGCACTTTCTGGCCGACCTATCAGCATCGCAAGGGCGGACTGAAGCTGTCATTCGGCAAGTCGTTCTTCGACCAGATCATGCGCGGCACCAGCTGGAGGTTTGACAAGCCGTCGCCGTTCGAGACCGAGCGCGTGCGCGATCCCGCGCCTGACATGTCGCTGGTTAGCGCGGCATTGGCCTCGCTGATCAAGGCGAACCCCGAGCTGAAAGACATCGAGATCGCGGAGGCCTGGGGTGGCACCATCGACTGCACGCCGGATACGATCCCGGTGATCTCGCCGGTTGATGCGCTGCCGGGCTTCTTCCTCGCCACCGGCTTCTCCGGCCACGGCTTCGGCATCGGCCCCGCCGCCGGCAAGCTCGCCGCCGACCTCGTCACAGGTGCGACGCCGCTGGTCGATCCCGCCGCCTATAGCCACAAGCGCATGATCGACGGCCGGCGGCTCGCGCCGGTCAGCCCGTTCTAAAGGCGCGGCATGACGGTTCTCTACAAGGCTAATCTGGTGCGCGGCGCGGAGTGGGCGCGCTTGTTCGCGCAGCGCGCGCCCGACGTGCCGTTCCGGCTCTGGCCCGACATCGGCGATCCGGCCGATGTGCGCTATCTCGTGGCCTGGGTGCCGCCGGACGATATCGCACGGAGCTTTCCGAATCTCGAGCTGGTGTTCTCGGTTGGCGCCGGCGTCGACCAGTTCGACTTCACAAAACTGCCGCCGCATGTGCCGCTGGTTCGCATGATGGAGCCGGGCATCACCGACCGCATGGTCGAATATGCCTGCATGTCGGTGCTCGCGTTGCACCGGGACCTCGTGCAGTTTATCGGCCAGCAGCGCGAGCAGGTCTGGCGTGAGCTCCCCGCGATCTACGCGAGCGAGCGGCGTGTCGGTGTGATGGGGCTCGGTCTGCTTGGTCAGGCCGTGCTCGACCGGCTCAAATCGTTCGGCTTCCCGCTCGCCGGCTGGAACCGTTCACCGCGCAGCATCGACGGCGTCACCTGTTATGCGGGCGCGGACGCCTTGGCGGATTTCGTCGGGCAGACCGACATTCTGGTCTGCCTGCTGCCGCTGACATCGGAGACGCGCGGCATCCTCGACGCAAATCTGTTTGCGCGTCTGCCGCGTGGTGCACGCCTGCTCAATGTCGGCCGGGGCGGCCATCTGGTCGAGGCCGATCTCATCGCGGCGCTCGACAGCGGGGCGTTGTCGGCCGCCGTGCTCGATGTCGCAGAGCCGGAGCCGCTGCCTGCGGGCCATCCCTTCTGGAGCCATCCGCGCATTCTGCTGACGCCGCACATCGCCAGCACGACGAAGCCGGAAACGGCCGTCGACTACGTGCTCGACACCATCGCCCGTCACCGTCGCGGCGAAGCCCTGCCGGGCTTGGTCGATCGTCGTCGCGGTTACTGAGGGTGCGGTGGTGATGCGAACATCGGCGCGGATCTCGATGAATCTCGAGTGCCATATCAAGCGGCACGCTCGAACCATTCGATCGGCTTGCTCTTGGCGAAGTCGTTGACCGTGGTCGTGCGTCGCCGGGCGCGAGGGATGATCGCCCTCGCACCGCCGCCATTCGGTCGGTACAAGCGCCGCGCCGACTTCAAGCCGGAATAGGTCGGCATCTTGTTCTTCGCTTCGGGTGCCGTAGTTCTCCGGTTTTGACACGTATTAACCTATTGTGGTGAAACCTAGATATGCTTCTCGTGGTTGCGAGGGCGAGTCTGCTGCTTCGGCGAATTCTGATTTCGGCCAGCGGCAAATGTTGTCGGATTGCTCCTTGCCTCAAGGCGCCGGCTTCATGCCAACGCCCAGGCCATGCAGCGATTGTCGCCTTCGCAGCGGCAGTCGGAGCGACCAAAGCTCATTGGAGATCCAGTCGTGGTTCGCTTGCATATCGAACGTTTCATTCGCAGCCGAATCGTTCGCCGATCCCTGGCGCTTGGGATTATCGCTCTCAGCGGATGGGCCCTGTTGCCGTATGTGACCTACCGAATCGCTCCCTCCGCCTATGTCAATGCCGAGCTCATGCGGGTGACTGCGCCGATGGCGGGTCAGCTCTCGTCAGATCTTCCACGCAAGGGTGAATATTTCGAGCACACCCGGATGGTGCCGCTGGTCGAGGCGCGTTCGCCGGATCGCCGGCACTTCATGGACCTTGACCAGCAGCTTGCCGTGTCCACCAAACGCGCCGAGCTCGCACGTCGGCAACTCGAGGAAATCGCCGAGCTCGATCGCAAGCTCCGCGAACGCAGCGACGACTATCGTTCGGGGATGGTGGCGCGCCTGAGCCACGAGATCGGTGAAACGGAAGTTGAAAAAGGCGGCTGTCTCGCTGAGGCGCGGCAGCGGAACGATGTCGCGGGCCGGATGGAGAGGCTCGTGAAGCTCGGCATCAGTTCGCAGATCCGCTCCGGTGAGGCCCAGGCCTCGCAGGAGGCAACTGCAACGCGGTGCCAGATGGCCGATCAACGCCTGCAGCGCCTCAGGACGGAACTGGGGGCGGCCGAGAAGGGCATTTATCTTCGTGGCGATGCCAATGACGTGCCCTATTCTCAGCAGCAGCGCGAGCGGCTTGTCCTCCGCCGACAGGAGCTCGAGACGGACCTGTTGCAGAACAGCTCACGTGCCGCGCAGCTGGCCGCGGAAATCGCAGAGGAACGCGCTCGACTTGATCGTCTCGATCACTACGATCTGTCCTTGCCCGCGGCCCATGTGGTCTGGTCGGTCGCGGCCAGCCCGGGCTCGATGGTCACGGAAGGACAGTCGGTCTTCGACTTCGCAGATTGCGAACGGCGGTTTATCGTTGTTGAACTACCCGAGCGCGATTTCGAAAAGATCAAGGCCGGAGATGCGGCTACCGTCCGCCTGATTGGGAGCCGCGAATGGAAGGCCGGCCAGATCCGGCAGGTCCGCGGATCGGCGGCGTACGGCGATGATCGGCTGCTTGCGGCTCGGGTGCCGCGGCCTGATCCCGGCAACATTACCATTGAGATATCGCTTCCGCCCAATGGGACGTCGGCCGACCGCAACGGCTCCTGCGATATCGGACGGCTGGCTGAGGTGCGCTTCGAGCGCAGAGCCGACGGCCTGCTACGATTGGTCAGCTCGAAGTTGAAATGGCTGACCGCTCGCCTGGAACTCGACCAATCGTCCCTGTGAGCGAGCTGTTTCATGCAGGCCATCACTCTGCCTTTCTCCCAGCTGTTCGCGCCGATGCTGGCCATCTTTGCTGTGATGTACCTGTTGGCGCCGACCTTCCCGGTCGCGCGCCCTTGGGCGCGTGTCGCGGTCTTCGTCGTGGTTTGGCTTGTGGTCGCCCGCTATCTCGAGTGGCGTATTTTCACCACCGTGCTGCCGGCAGGCGGGACCTGGTATCAGGTCGGCTGGATCTGGTTCTGCCTGTTCGTCGAGCTTCTGACCTTCACAGATCAGTTCATTCTCTATCTGACGTTCCTTCGCAGGACCGATCGTCGAAGCGAAGCAGATCAGCACGAGCGTCGGCTTCGCAGCCTGCCGGACGACGCGCTGCCCTCGGTGGACGTCTTTATTCCGACCTATGACGAGCCATTCGAGGTGCTGGAAAAGACGATCACCGGCGCGCTGTGTCTGGACTATCCAAACATCCAGATCTGGGTCTTGGATGATGGTCGCAGGCCTTGGCTCAGGGCACTCTGCACGCAAAAGGGCGCCGGCTATCTCACGCGCGCCGACAACTTGAATGCCAAGGCCGGCAATATCAATCATGCGCTGACCAAGACGAGCGGCGAGTTCTTCGCGATCTTTGATGCGGACTTCGTGCCGCAGCGCAATTTCCTGATGCGCACGATGGGCTTCTTCGCTGATTCAAAGGTCGGAATCGTTCAGATCCCGCACGCCTTCTACAATGAGGACCCGATGCAGGCGAATCTCGGCCTGCACAGGGGACTGCCGGACGAACAACGGTTCTTCTTCGATTCCATCATGCCCGCGCGCGACGGCTGGGATGGTGCCTTCTGTTGCGGTTCCAACTCCGTCACCCGTCGCGCAGCACTCCGCGCGGTGGGCGATGCCTTGCCGACACAGTCCATTACGGAAGACATCCTGTTGACGCTCGTCCTGCTGCGCAAGGGATACGTCACCCGCTATCTCTGCGAACCGCTGGCGATTGGACTGGCGCCGGAAAGCCTTGATGCCTTTTTCGTGCAGCGGCAACGCTGGGCGCGTGGCGCGATCCAGACGCTGTACCTCGCCGCCGGCCCGCTCGGCCCCGGACTGGGCTTGATGCATCGGCTTCTCTTCTTTCCGACGCATTGGCTCTCATTGGGCTTGCGGGCGCTCATGGTTGTGGTGGTTCCGATCGTGTTCATGTGGACCGGCCTGGCGCCTGTCGTCGACGTCACCCCCGAATCGGTGTTCTACTACTTGTTTCCCGCGATCCTGGCGCTCAACGGCGGCATCTCCTGGTTTGCGCCGCACGTGCATTTTCCGCTCGCCGCTCAGGTGTCGGCGACGATCCAGAGCTTCAAGCTCCTGCCGACGGTGCTGGGGACTCTCGTCAAGCCGACGGGACATGCGTTCAGGGTGACGCCCAAGGGCGCTGCGGCGCGGCGCGCAAGTTATGCTGCGGAGATATTCTGGCCGTCGGCGATCCTGATGGCGTTGACGGTTGTCGGTGTGGTTCTGAACACGATCCCGGAATGGCGGGTGATCGATCATCCGGCGGCTCTGCCGATGGTCGCCTTCTGGTCGGTCGTGAACGTCATCGTGCTTTTCTTCGTCTGCATGACCTCGCTGCAGGCGCGGATGGGACGTACCGAGGAGCGTTTCGACGTCGACGAAACGGTCCTGATCCAGACCGGGACCGGCGAGCAGCTCTCCGGGCGCGTGAGCAACATCTCCCTCTCCGGCGCCGGCGTTACGCTCGGCTCCGGCATCGACTGTCCTCGCGCCGGAGAACCGCTGCGCGTGCACATCATGCAAGTGGGTTGGGTCGATGCGGTGATTGCGCAACAAAGAAGCCGGCTCATCGGGGTGCGGTTCAAACTGCCGCAGTCGCTTGAACGAGACCTGCTGATCCGCAAGCTCTTTACCGTCGCGCGTCTGAAGCGGAACGATGTCGTCGCGTGCTCGGTGAACAGGGCGATGCTCAAGAACATCTGGTCAATGGCCGCGCCGTTGCCCCATATTGTTGCAGGCGGCGCGAAGCCCGCGCCGCTCTCGCTGACCGAGCGTCTGCCGGCAGAGAGTATGGTCATTCGGCCTCAACCGCGGACAGACGATTTTGCACATCTTGCCGGAGTTCGAAGCCTGCACCCGACGAGTTTCACCGAGCCTGGCTTTGGCCGAGTGGCCGGCACAGTGATCGAGGCCGTCGCGCCGAGCTGATTGCTGTGTTGTCCTTCTTGTCGGACCAGTCCACGGGCCATCGATCGACCGTCAAGCCGCCCGTCGATGGCGTCAGTCTCCTTCCGGTGCTCTGCCAAAAATCTCAACCGGAACGAGCAACCATCCCTTGGCCCAAGGCGTTTACGGGGTTGAGGGTGCAGGGAGCCTCTCTTGATCGATCACCGCGGCGATCTTCGTAAAGGGCGTCCGACGCTCTGGGCCTCCGCATTCGTGGCGGCCGCTTGCCTGGCGATTGTCGCGCTCAGCGGCTGGCGCGAGTGGTCCTCGCGACAGACGCTGCTGAAGGCCTCCGAAACAGACATGGCCAATCTTGCCCGGTCGGTGACGCAACACGCGGACGATACGTTCGAACTTGCGGACACCGTTCTCAATGTGTTGGTCGGCCAACTCGAACTCGAGGGAACCAGCCCGGCGGCGATCGCCAGGATTCAGACTTTTCTTTCCCGGCGCAAAGCCGCGAACCGGATCCGCGCTGTGTTCATCTATGACGAGGCCGGGCGCAGGCTCGCAACCAGCGAGCCCGTGGATCTCGCCGGACTCAACGACAGCGACCGCGAGTATTTCCAGCATCATCGCGCCGTGGCTGAGCGGGGAACCTTCATTGGGCCTCCGGTGAGGAACAGGTCGGGCGGGCAATGGATCATCACAGCGTCAAGGCGCTTCAATCATCCTGACGGCAGTTTCGCCGGAGTGTCTCTGACCACGATCGATGTCGACTATTTCCTACAATTCTATCGCGGATTCGACGTTGGCCAGAACGGTTCAATTGCACTGGCGACCGCAAACGGCATTATCCTCGCGCGTAGCCCGGACAACGGATATACGGGCCGCGATCTGTCGAGTGCTCCGCTCCTCAAGATTATCCACGAGCGGCCGGCTGCGGACGTCTACTACTTCACATCGCCTCTCGACGGCGTTCGGCGTCTAAGCTTTTATCAACTCAGCAGTCGCTACCCTGTTCTCGTGGTTGCGACGGAATCGGAAGACGACGTCTTGGCCCCCTGGCGCAGAGCGGCGCTGACGCGCATGGCTGCGGTGCTGGGACTGACAGGAGGGCTCGCTGTTGCGGGCCTTTTGCTGGTGCGCCAGTTGCACCTGCGGCAGAAGATGGCCGCTGCTCTGATCGCCAAGGAGGCGGATTTTCGTCTGCTCGCGGAGCAGTCGGGAGACATGGTCATGCGCATAGCGGTTGATGGACGGATCCTCTACGCATCGCCGTCCAGCGCGCGAGTTCTCGGCTGGGCTCCGAACGAATTGGTGGATACGTCGGCCCTCGCCGGCATAAATCCGGCGGATCTGGCGCGGGTTGGGGAGACGATCTCCGCGTTGATGAACGGCGAAGCCGAGGAGGCTAGAATCACTTATCGCACTCGGCATCGCGAGAAAGGCGAGGTCTGGATCGAAACCGCGCTGCGCATCGCCAGGGATGCGCAGAGCGGGGACATTAACGGCGTGGTGGCGATCTCGCGCGACATGACCGAACGTAAAGACCTGGAAGATAGGCTGGCGGCTCTCGCCAGCTCGGATGGCCTGACGGCCTTGGCAAACCGCAGACACTTCGACGAGCGGCTAGAGTCGGAATGGGACCGGGCCAGGCGCGAAGGAAGGCCTCTGTCACTGTTGCTGATCGACGCCGATCATTTCAAGAGTTTCAATGATCTGTATGGGCATCAGGCGGGCGATGCATGTCTTCGCTCGATCGCCGGGGTCCTGGCGGAGCTGGCCAGGCGGCCGGCAGACTTGGCCGCTCGGTATGGTGGTGAGGAATTCGCCTTGCTGCTACCAAATACCGACATGGGAGGGTGCGAGCAGGTCGGCGAGCGAATCCGGCAGGCGATTCAGGACCTCGGCATCCTGCACGCGCTCAACGCGCCATCCAAGCAGGTCACCCTCAGTATTGGTGGCGCCACACATATGTCGTTCGACGACAAGGCGGATTGCACGTCGTTGATAGCGGCTGCGGATAAGGCGCTCTACGCCGCCAAAGAGAGCGGACGCAACCGCCTTGTGATGTCAGGACAAGTCATCGCTTGGCCCGGCTCGATACGGGCTTGAAGAGCAACTGTAGTGCGCCGCCGCGCGCCTCACGAATTCACGTGCACGAAGTCCCGCAGCAGCGGATAGATCTCGTTGTTCCAGCGCTTGCCGGAGAACACGCCGTAATGGCCGACGCCGGCCTGCATGTGGTGGACGCGGCGATAGGCGCGCACGCCGGTGCAGAGGTCCTGGGCGGCGAGCGTCTGGCCGATCGAGCAGATGTCGTCCTTCTCGCCTTCCACCGTCATCAGCCCCATGCGGCTGACGGCCCTGGTGTCGACGGGGCGGCCACGATGCATCAGCTTGCCCAGCGGCAAGAGATGTTCCTGAAACACGTCGCGCACGGTCTCGATGTAGAACTCGGCCGGCAGATCCATCACCGCGAAATATTCGTCGTAGAAGGTCTTGATGGTCGCCGCCTTCTCCTTCTCGCCCTTGGCGATGTGGTTGGCGAGATCCATGTGCTGCTTGATGTGCCGCTCGAGATTCATCGACACGAAGGCGGTGAGCTGCACGAAGCCCGGATAGACTTTCCGGAATGCGCCGCGGCATTGCACCGGCACGAAGTTGATCAGGTTGCGCTCGAACCATTCGATCGGCTTGCTCTTGGCGAACTCGTTGACCTTGGTCGGCTGGATCCGCGTGTCGATCGGGCCCGCCATCAGCGTCAGCGTTGCGGGGCGCGAGGGATGGTTGCCCTCGCACATGATGGCGGCGGCCGCGAGCGCCGAGACTGACGGCTGGCAGATCGCCACCATATGTGGGCGCGGGCCGAGCTGTCCCAGGAAGTCGATCAGGTGCTCGGTGTAATCGTCGAGCCCGAAGCGGCCCTCGCTGCGCGGAATGTCGCGCGGATTGTGCCAGTCGGTGATGTAGACATCGTGGTCCTGCAGCAGCGTCTTCACGGTGCCGCGCAGCAGCGTGGCGAAATGGCCGGACATCGGCGCCACCAGCAGCATACGCGGCTGCTCGCTCGCGCCGTCTTTTTTGAAATGCAGCAGCGAGCCGAATGGCGTGGCGTAAGCGATCTCCTCGGTCACGCCGACCTCGCGATTGCCGACCGTCACGCTGTCGATGCCGTAGGCCGGACGGTCATAGGTGAGGGTGGAGCGCGAGATCAGCTCCAGCGCCGCCGAGAGCCGGCCGACGGCCTGGTCCGACATCCCCTGCGGTACCAGATTGAGGAATTTCAGCGCCGAGGAGGCTCCCGCCCGCAACGGTGCCGTCAAATCCATCTGGTTCTGAAAAGCCTGATAATACATCGACATCATACTGAAGCGCCCACTTATCCGCCGCTTCCATGCAATATCGAAGCCAGACGAGACGTCGCCGCCCTCCTGGAATTGGCACGTCGCTTGCTGCGCGTTGGGTCGGAAACGTGAGGGAAGGGCCCTATGGTGAAGGCGACACTGACCATCAGCAGCAAGAACTATTCATCCTGGTCGCTGCGTGGCTGGCTGCTGACGAAATTTTCCGGGCTCGATTTCGAGGAGATCATCACCGCGCCTGATGACGCATCGGCGCGTGCTGAAATCCTGTTGCTGTCGTCCTCGATCCTGGTGCCCTGCCTGCGGCACGAGGGCGCGACGGTCTGGGATACGCTCGCGATCGCCGAATATCTCAACGAGGTGATGCCGTCAGCCGGGCTGCTGCCTGATGATCGCGTTCAGCGTGCGCATTGCCGCTCCATCTGCGGCGAAATCCATTCCGGTTTCACCACGCTGCGCGCCTCGCTGCCGGTGAACCTGAAGGGGCACTTCCCCGGCTTCAAGATCTGGTCGCGCGCGCAGGCCGACATCGACCGCGTCTGGTTCATCTGGCGCGACTGCCTGGCGAAATCAGGCGGCCCGTTCCTGTTCGGCGAGAAGCGCACCATGGCGGATGCGATGTACGCGCCCGTGGTGACGCGCTTCGTCACCTATGACGTCAAGCTCGAGCCGCTTCTGAAGACCTATGCCGACACCATCATGGGCATGCCCGAGATGAGGGAGTGGATCGCGGCGGCCAAGGACGAGCCGGCCGAGATCGAGGAACTCGAGGTCGAATATTAGGCAGGCCGCGCAGCGCCTTGCCTGTTTCCGGAGCGGACGCGGCCAGCGCCCGCGCCTGCCTCTATGGCCTTGCGATGATTAACTTTTGCGGACGGTCAGCGGCGGCGGCCAGCTCGCGCGCTGGGCAGATATTGTGCGTGCCGGCCGTACTTTGTCGACATCTAGCCGTGAACAGCCGCGTACGGAGCCATCAGACTGATTCGGACGTGATTCGTTCGGGCCGCGTTCCGTTCGTTAAGGTGGAGCGCGGCCCCGTTGCATTTTGAGACAGACGCGCCGTCAAGCCGCGCCGGAATGCTTCACGCGCGGCACGCGCCAGCCG
>NZ_LJYG01000026.1:285354-286058 GCF_001440035.1 Bradyrhizobium manausense
GGCAGGCGAACGGCAGTTGATACGTTCCACTGTGGTCCTCACACAGCACTTCGACCGGCAGACCGGGTGGCGGTTCGCCGGCGCCATCGAATTCCGCCAGACGTCTATCACGCGTTGCCATTCCAAAAATCTCCCCTAATCAAAGCCGCGGAAAGAGCGCCCACCTCTTCCGCGCGCGGTTTCCTGCTCCCCATCCAAAGGATCATCCGAGGGAACGTGCCAAGCTCAACGCGAGAATGCGGTGCCAGTGTGGTAGCCTCACGCGGCTCTGCGCAATCGGCGCACATTGCCGTGATCGATGATGAGGAACCTGAATGCCGCGCCGGATCGCCGCTGTTTGTTTCGCCATGTTACCGCTCGTCGCGCATACAGAGGTCGCGGCGCAGGACGTTCCCGGCATCGAGATATGCACGGTCGAGAAGACCATGGAGCGGCGTACCAGCTGCCTGCAGAGCAATGTCGATTTCCTCCAGAAGACCATCACCAAGCTCAATCTCGATCACCAGCAGAAACTGGATGCCGCCATGAGGCAGATCGATACGCTGAAGGTGACGCTGGCCGGTTTGCAGAAAACCATCGGCGATCTCCAGGCCGCGCAGGCGAAGCAGGCGGAGGATCTGAAGAAGAAACAGGATGCGCCGCCGCCGAAGGATGCGAAGTAGGTGCCGTAGTGCCGTAGGGTGGGCAAAGCGAAGCGTGCCCAC
>NZ_LJYG01000026.1:286081-292017 GCF_001440035.1 Bradyrhizobium manausense
GTGGGCACGGCGCAAGAGCGCCTTTGCCCACCCTACGAGTTCCGCGCTAGCGGCAAGACAGCAATCCCGATCAAGCGAGGCGCGCGGTGAGGGCGCATCATCACCCCGCTTCGAACGAGAGCCTTGAGCCATGAACCCAGCCCAGCGCGCGCTCTGGTACATCGAAAGCCATCTGGCCGAGCCGATGACGCTCGATGAGATCGCTGCGATCGGAGACGTGTCGCGGTTCCACATGGTGCGTGCGTTTGCCGCAGCCACCGGCTTCCCGGTGATGCGCTACGTGCGGGCGCGGCGGCTGAGCGAGGCGGCGCGTCGTCTCGCCAACGGCGCGCCGGACATTCTCAGCGTCGCCCTGGAGGCGGATTACGGCTCGCACGAAGCGTTCACCCGCGCGTTCCGCGACCAGTTCGGCACCACGCCCGAAGCGGTCAGAGCGGCGACGTGCACAAGCCAGCTCAAGCTTCAGGAGCCGATCCTCATGGACTCCACGATCTCGGACACTCTCAAGGCCCCGCGTTTCGAAACCGCCAAGGCCTTCCTCGTCGCCGGCCTCGCCGAGCGCATCACCTGTGACAACGGCGCCATCATCCCCGGGATGTGGGCCCGCTTCCACCAGCAGGTCGCCGACATTCCCGGGCGCATCGGCAATGTGGCCTACGGCGTCTGCTGCAACGGCGATGATTCCGGCAATTTCGATTACATCGCCGGTGTCGAGGTCGCCGACTTCTCCGACCTGCCACGCGGGCTCAGTCGCATCCGTATCCCCGAGCAGCGCTACGCGGTGTTCACCCACAGCGACCACGTCGCCTCGATCCGCCGCACCGTCAACGCGATCTGGAATCAATGGCTGCCGGCTTCCAGCTACAAGGCCGCCGACGCCCCCAATTTCGAGCGCTACGACGAGAAGTTCGATCCGGTCAGCGGCAATGGCGGCTTCGAGATCTGGGTGCCCATCAAAGGATAAGGCTGCAACGCAGCATTGCGCCCGCTTGCTTGGCAAGGGAGACCTGTTTTGTCATAACCGCTGGCAAAACTTGCCAGCGGGGCCCGTGCCGGACATCCCGAGCAAGCCATAACAAGCAGCCCGGAGGGTCCCGCCAATGTCCACTGCCATGTCTGACATCCGCGTTCTCGCCACCGACCTCGAATTTCCGGAAGGCCCCGTGGTGATGCCGGACGGTTCGGTGGTGCTGGTGGAAATTCGCGGGCAGCGCCTGACGCGGGTTTATCCCGATGGCCGCAAGGAGATCGTCGCGAAGGTGCCTGGTGGCCCGAACGGCGCCGCACTTGGCCCGGACGGAAAAATCTACATCTGCAACAATGGCGGCTTCTCCTGGATTCCGACCGGCAAGATGATCATGCCGGGCCCGCAGCCGGAGGATTATCTCGGCGGGTCGATCCAGCGCGTCGATCTGCAAACGGGCAAGGTCGAGACCGTCGTGACCAAATGCGGCGCGCACGATCTGCGCGGGCCGAACGATCTCGTCTTCGACAAGCATGGCGGCCTCTGGTTCTCCGATCTCGGCAAGCGCCGTCCCCGCGAGATGGATGTCGGCGGCATGTACTATCTCAAGCCCGGCATGACCGAGATCGTCGAAATCGTGCACGGCGTGCTGCCGGCCAACGGCATTGGCCTGTCGCCGGACGAGAACACCGTCTACATCGCGGAGACGCCGACGGCCCGGCTCTGGGCCTATGAGCTCTCCGCGCCCGGCGTGCTGAAGCCGCGCGAGGCGATCTATCGCGGCGAGCGGGGCAAGCCGATCTGCGGCCTTGGCGGCTACCAGATGTTCGACTCGCTTGCGGTGGAAGCGAACGGCAATGTCTGCGTCGCCACGCTCGTCTCCGGCTGCATCTCGGTGATCGCGCCCGACGGCACCCTGGTCGAGCAGGTCCCGACCGGCGACCGCGTCACCACCAACATCGCCTTCGGCGGCCCCGAGCTGAAGACCGCCTACATCACGCTGTCAGGCAAGGGCGAGCTGATCGCCATGGACTGGCCGCGCAGCGGTTTGCCGTTGAACTTTTTGAATAAGTGACGATGGCGTAGTACGCCATCGTCATCCCGGGGCGGCTCGGAGAGCCGAACCCGGGATCTCGAGATTCCGGGCTCGGCTCTTCGAGCCGCCCCGGAATGACAACCATGAGGACGATCGAATGCCCTGGCCTGATCCCATCACCCTGCGTGGACAGCACGCCCGTCTCGAGCCGCTGTCGAAAGAGCACCTTGCGGGGCTGACCGAGGCCGTGAAGGACGGCGAGCTGTCAAAGCTCTGGTACACCGCGATCCCGCTGCCCGAGAACATGGGCAAGGAGATCGACCGCCGCCTCGGCCTTCAGGCCGCTGGCTCGATGCTGCCATTCACGGTGTTCGACGCCGGCGGCAACATCGTCGGCATGACCACCTACATGAACATCGACGCCAACAACCGCCGCGTCGAGATCGGCTCGACCTGGTATGGCAAGAGCGTGCAGCGCGGCCCGCTCAACACGCAGTGCAAGCTGCTGCTGCTCACTCACGCCTTCGAGGCGCTGAACTGCATCGCGGTGGAATTCCGCACCCATTTCTTCAACCACCAGAGCCGCCGCGCCATCGAGCGTCTCGGCGCCAGGCAGGACGGCATTTTGCGCAGCCACCAGGTCGCGCCCAACGGCACGCTGCGCGACACCGTCGTGTACAGCATCACCGCCGCCGAATGGCCGACGGTGAAGGCGCATCTGGAATATCAACTCAACGACAAGCCGCGCTAGGGGGCGGCCGAGGCACCATGGATAGATTTGACTATGTGATCATCGGCGCGGGTTCGGCCGGTTGCGTCCTCACCTCCAGGCTCAGCGAAGATCCCAACACCAGCGTCTGCGTGCTCGAAGCGGGGCCGAACGACTGGCACCCCTACATCCATCTGCCGGCGGGTTTCATCAAGACCTTCCACATGAAGAGCATCAACTGGGCCTATCAGCAGGAGCCCGGGCCCTACACCAATGGGCGCAGCATCTACGCGCCGCGCGGCAAGACGCTCGGCGGCTCGTCCTCGATCAACGGCCACATCTACAACCGCGGCCAGCGCATGGATTTCGACACCTGGGCGCAGATGGGCAATCGCGGCTGGGGCTATGCCGACGTGCTGCCCTACTTCCGACGGCTGGAGAAGCGGATCGGCGAAGGCGAGGACATCTATCGCGGCCGCGACGGCAACCTCATCGTCACCACGATGGACTGGCGCGATCCGCTCTGCGAGGCCTTCATGGAAGGCGCGGTCTCGCTCGGCATTCCGCGCAACCCTGACTACAACGGCAGGACCCAGGAAGGCGTCTCCTACTGCCAGCGCACCATCAACAACGGCCTGCGTGTCTCGGGCGCGACTGTTTTCCTGAAGCCGGCGATGAAGCGGCCCAACGTGCATGTGCACACGCATGCGCATGCGACCGAGATCATCTTCGAGGGCAAGCGCGCCGTCGGCGTACGCTACAGCAAGGGCGGCCGCGGCGGCACGCCGGTGGAGGTGCGCGCCAACAAGGAGGTGATCCTCTCCGGCGGCACCTATAATTCGCCGCAGCTGTTGCAGCTCTCCGGCATCGGCTCGCCCGATCTGTTGCAGCAGCACGGCATCGCCGTGCGCCATGCCCTGCCGGTCGGCGAAGGCCTGCAGGACCACTACGCCCCGCGCACGGTGGCGCGGGTCAAGGACATCAAGACCATCAACGAGCTCCGCCGCGGCTGGCGTCTCTGGGTCGAGGCGATGAAATGGGCCACCGCACGCCGCGGCCTGCTCTCGCTGTCCCCGACCATGGTCTATTGCTTCTGGCACTCCGGCGAGAGCGCGGAGTCGTCCGACCTCCAGCTCACCTTCACGCCGGCAAGCTACAAGGAAGGCGTGCAGGGCCAGCTCGAGGACGAGCCCGGCATGACGGTGGCGTCCTGGCAGCAGCGCCCGGAGAGCCGCGGCTATGTCCGCATCCGCTCCAATGATCCTTTCGCGCCGCCGATCATCCAGACCAACTATCTCGATGCCGAGCTCGACCGCCGCGTCATCGTCGGCGGCATGAAGCTCGCGCGGCGTTTGCTGAAGAGTGCTCCGCTGTCGCCCTATTACGCCTATGAGGATTTCCCCGGTCCCAACGTCGTCACCGACGACGAGTTTTTGCACGCGGCAACAGAGCGGGGCACCACGACTTTCCACCCAGGCTGCACCTGCCGCATGGGCCCGGCGGACTCGACCTGGGCCGTCGTCGACGACCAGCTCCGCGTCCACGGCCTCGAAGGCCTCCGCGTCATCGACGCCTCGGTGATGCCCCGCATGATCTCGGCGAACCTCAACGCATCGACGATGATGATCGCCGACCGCGCCTCCGATTTGATCCGCGGCAAGGCCCCGATGGAAGCCGCGCGGATTCCGGAGACGGCGGTGGGAACAGCAGCGTAGAGCCTGTGAGTCATTTCCGCATTCGATATTAAAGAGTGGGTAGCGCCCGCGCTGATGTCGGGGGCCGTCGATGTCGAACCGCCGGGGGATGGCTGTGCTGTCTATGCTTTTGCCAGTTGGTGTCCTTGCAGGATGTTGTTGGTGAGGGCGTACCAGAGCACGACGGCACGGACCTTCTCGATGCCGCGCACGGTCAATTGCCTGAGGTCCCAGTTCCGCCACCGGGCATGGATGCATTCGCAGATCGTGCGGGCTTTGTACTGTGCCTTGCCGGCTTCGCTGGCCATGCGGGCCCGCCAGGCCGCGACGCCAGGACCGTCGCTGCTCCGAGGTAAAAAGGGATCGACACCGCTCCTGGAGTTGGGCGGAGGACAGTAGACCTCGACGCCTTCACCGTGCGCCCATTCGATGTCCTCGCCGCTGCAGAACCCGCCATCGGCGAGGTAGCGACGCGGCAAGCGCTTCAGCCGAGTGCGCGTTCGCTCCAGCATCGGCCGCATCAAGCCGCGATCTGATCCGTTGTTGTCGATGTCGACCGTGACCACGATCAGTTCGCCGGCCGCGCTGGCCACCTGCACATTGTAGGCGGGGCGGAAGCCGGCATCTGCCATCTTCATCACCCTTGCCTGCGGGTCGGTGGTGGAGGCCCGGGGCTCCTTCGGCTTTTTGCCATTGCCGCCTTTTTCGTCGAGTTGCTTGCGCTTCCGCTTGATCTCGTCCAAAGCCCTCTGCGCAGCCTGCACCCGCTCACTGCGTTCGCGTGCCGCGCGCTCTCTGGCCGCCCTGATACGCCGGCTGCTGGCTTCCGGATCCGCATCGACCTCGCGCTTGAGCTCTTCCACCACAGCCTTCGCTTGGGCCATCTGCCGGCCGAGCGTTGCCTCCCGCCGGAACGAGCCGGCCCCCGCATTCGCCCGTATCCGCACCCCGTCCTGGGTCAGCTTCTCCAGATCAATCAGCCCTGCCTCATTCAGAGCCACCAGATGTTCGACCAGCAAACGGTCCAGCAGGTCCGCGCAGCCGACCCGGAAATCCGACAGTGTGTGATAGTTCAAAGACACGCCGCCGCAGAGCCAGCGGTAGACGTCGTGACTGTCGCAGAGCCGATCCAACGCCCGCGCGCTGCCAACGCCATCGCTCGTGGCGTACAGCCAAAGCGCCAGCAGCAGCCGGGGTGATGGCGCCGGATGGCCCGGCCTGTTTTCCCGTGCCTTAACCCGATCTTCCAGCTCGCTCAGGTCGAGCCCCTCGACATAAGCCCAGATCACCCGGGCCAGATGATCCTGCCCGATCAGGCTGTCGATATCGACCGCCCGCAATTCGACCTGATTGCGCACGGGCTCGCGCAGCCGAGGTGCACCCCGCGGCACCGCTTCGGTTCGTGGCGCCGACTGATCCGGCAATTCGCCAAAAAGTCCCTCGTCAGCCATCATCCTCTCCAGCAGATCAGTCTGCCTAGAGAATCACATTCGCCCGACACGCGGTACAAAAGATTCACAGTCTCGTAGGGTG
>NZ_LJYG01000027.1 GCF_001440035.1 Bradyrhizobium manausense
AAGACGCTGGAGGACGAGAACACGCGGCTGAAACGGTTGCTGGCCGACTCCATGCTGGACAATGCGGCGTTGAAGGACCTCTTGGGAAAGAAATGGTGACGCCCGCGGCCAAGCGGAAAGCTGTCGCGCATCTCGTGGATGCCCACGGGATGAGCGAACGGCGGGCGTGTAAAGCCATCGGCTGCTGCCGCATGACCATGAGATACCAGACGACCCGGGCGGACGAAGCCGACCTTCGCCAGCGCATGAGGGCGATCGCCCAGGAGCGCCGTCGCTTCGGTTATCGACGCCTGCACGTGCTGCTCAAGCGGGAGGGCTATCTGGTCAACCACAAGAAGCTCTTCCGGCTCTACCGGGAAGAGAGGCTCGCGGTACGCCGCCGTGGTGGCCGCAAGCGGGCAATCGGGACCAGGGCACCGATGATGGCGCCGATGGCCCTCAACGATCGTTGGTCGCTCGACTTCGTGTCGGATCAGCTCACCGACGGCCGTCGCTTCCGCATTCTGACCGTGGTCGACGATTGCACCCGCGAGTGCCTGGCGCTGGTGGCCGACACCTCGCTCTCGGGCACCCGCGTTGCGCGGGAGCTGGACCGGCTGATGATTGAGCGCGGCAAGCCGAAGATGGTGGTCAGCGACAACGGCACCGAACTCACCAGCAACGCCATTCTGACGTGGGCCGATCAGAGCCGCGTCGCTTGGCACTACATCGCGCCCGGCAAGCCCATGCAGAACGCCTTCATCGAGAGCTTCAACGGCCGGCTGCGAGATGAATTGTTGAACGAGACGTTGTTCACCTCGCTGGCCCAGGCCCGCGTCGCGCTCGGATGCTGGCGCGCGGATTACAACGACACACGACCACACTCACGGCTCGGATGGAGGACGCCATCCGAGTTCGCCACCACCTGCCATCCGCGGCGGGATCTGGCGCTGCGCTATGTTGAGGGCTCCACGCCAGCTCCCGCCGCTGCCACCGCCCAACCGGGCAAATCCAACAGCCGGGTCGAACTCAGGACTGGATAAAACTTGGGGGCAAGGTCAGCTACTTCGTCGTATCGACGGCCCCGAGGCCTGCTCGCTCGAACAGCTGTCTTATCTCTAAGTTACTGAGAAATTTGCCGTCCTTCATAGGAATATACAGGGGGACTAACGCTCTCATTTTCCACCCCTCGTGGCGTTAATCGCTACACAATTCGCTAGGTTGTAGTATATTCAACGAATGAAATCGTCTCCTGACTGCTTTCGGTCAAGTGTGACCGAAAGCAAAAAGGAGAGGATTTCCTGTGCTAAATGACATTGTACTCGGGATTCTAAACGGGGTCCTAGGAGCCGCATTTCCGTTGGCAGTTCTACTTGCCTTAGCCTTGGCAATAAATTGGCTCGCGCCAAATCGTCGGAACAAATTACCCAAGCGGAGATGGCCCCCGTAGTGCAGAGCAACAGCGAACGACGTATCAACGGTCCACAACGGTGGACCGTTTTTTGTCAGAGGCACTCTTCTAATCTCGACTAACCGGCTCCAAGCTGGTGCAGATACTGATGGGCGACAGTGAGACCCACTCGATACTTGCGGAGCTCTGAGAACATATTCCCTGTTGCGAGCGTCGTGAAGTTTTGGAACTCGTCAACATAGACGAAAAGTCTCGCCGCATCACGAAGACAATCCAAGACGCGGCTATTTTCAGTAGTTCGAGCCAACCGTGCCTCCAAGACGCATCCACAGCAGCTTTACGTTCGCTGCAAGGCTTCCAATATAGTTGGCTGGTGTCGTGCGGTGTCTCTATCGCTTCAAAAGGACAGCTAGCATTAGTCACGAATTGGCCCGCGAATGCTTCCCACGAGCCCAACTACGTTAGATTGATTACGTGTAGAACACCAGCCTGTCCGAGCAGATGAATGTCGCTTCAGCGCCGAAGCCATCAGCAAGATCGTGCCGATCTGACACCACTTCGCCCGCTCCACCGATCCGGCTATATCCGCGGGTATGCTATCCGCCTCACCCTCAGCCACTCTTTAGCGAGCTTCTATGATCCCAAGAGCATTGTCAGCTCCGGAAAGCACACATCAGTGCAGGACTGGGCAAGGTCTATTGGATAGGCGGCAGCATGCGAACGCATTCATCAATGACATATTCGGGGATGCTCTCGAACTTATGCGGATTGAGTTGCATCACGTACTCATTCTCGATGTGGTACGATTCGTTGATAAATTTTCGGATCACATCGTCGTCGTGTTCGATGTTGAAAATCCGGAACAGCTGGATTTTCTCGTAGCCGACGTCGGTGGCCGCGAATTTGGCGCGAATGGCGTTTACGTCGTTCACCACGGCAACCAGCGCATCGTAGTTGAACCCTGGTAGGTGCTCTTTTCGGATGCTGTCCTCTGCTGCCTGTTTTTCCGCCGGGGTCATGTTCCGGTTTTCAGTTGTGGTCTGCAGCGTGGGAACGGCGCGGCCTTTGAACAGGCTTGCCAGCAGATTGTACTCCACGCCGACTTCGTCACGTAGCTCATAATCGCGCCGCAGATAGATGGCCTGCAGGATTGGGTCCTGCAGTGTCGCAATGTTCGCCCTGCAGACCCTGGCGAAGGTTTGGATGTCTTCCCTCGCGATCGGCACTTCTTTCACAATGCCTCCGCGCGAGGAAAGAAAAGAGGCCGATGGTTTCGCCCCCTGAAACACGTCCTTGGTACTTTTAATAACATCGATGGCCGGTTCGATGTCATGGGTCAGCAAAAGGGTGGTCCGACCTCTCAGGCTCGCCTTGCCCTGGAAGAGCTCGTGCAGGATTGCGAACTTCTTGTTCTTGTCGAACGACGAAATGGGGTCGTCCAGCACCACCAAGTCCGGGTTTTCGCTCAGCACCTGGTGCATGAAAAGAACCAGGGCGAAGGCATTCTTTTCGCCGTAGCTCAAGTGCTTGGACGCAGTTTCGAGGTGACCGGCCAGATCCTGATGCACCAGCTTTATTTTGTAGGATTGCTCCTCCGGAACGATCTCGACGACGTACTTGTAGCCGGCGGACTTCAGGAACGTATTGATGCTAACTTGGTTGGCCTCTATTGCTTTTTTTATCTTGGCTTTGTGCTTGTTGACCTTTCCCGTTAGGTCGCCAATCTTCGTGAGCAGGTCTTCGAGCTGCGCGTTGACAGGGTCTGTGATGCTCCGAGTCGCTGGGGAATCGAGCTTGTCCATCAGCGCAAGATCAATCTTCAGCGGGGTGATCTTCTCGCTGATCAGATCCACATCCCGTAGAGAGAAAAAGGAGATAGCCCGGAGCCCCTCCAGCTGAGTGATCATGCCGTCGATCTCAGCCTTGAGGCCCGTGAGGAAACCTACCTCGGCGGCGGTCAAGTCAATCTTAGTTTTCATTACCTTCTGCAGATTTTCCTGGCACTTCTCGCTGAAATACTTCCCAAGCCTTTCAATGACCGCTTTGAGCGTGTTGAGGTGACCGACCGCCGTGGCGTCGAATTCCTTCTCGACTGCCAGGGCGGTGTCTTTCTGCCCCTCACCAACGAGCGGGGTGGCGCAATAGGGGCAATTGTCGCCCAGCTTCAGATACTCGTTGCCTTTGATCTGCCAACCGATCCATTTGGACGGTTCTTGACTCTTGATGAAAGTCTCGAAGGGCTTCAGCGCCTCGGGAATATTCTCGGTCTTATTGCCGGTGCCGAACGCCTTATGTATCTTGCTGTTCTTCGGAATGTTACCGGGCTTCGATTTGCCGAATGCATCTCGCAGTTCCTTGAAGTCGGAAATCGTTTGTTCGATTTCCGCATTGTTGGTGAGTGTCTGCTTCACACCGGCTAGCAGAATGTCGATGGCCCCAATCGCCGCAACATAGTCCGGGGTTTTAATAAATATATCGAAGCTGTTCTTAAGGACTTCGTCTTTCTGGAAAACGAACTGCTGGACGTAATCTTCATCGAAGACAAGGGCGGAAGTCATACCGTCAATGCCCTGCACAGTCGGCGACTGCGTATCACCCTTGCCTCGGCTTTTGAATGGCATGAGGTCACCGAGAGTGCCATCTCCGCGAATCTGGCTGACAATGGCTTTTGCCAAAGTACTTTTGCCAAGTCCGTTGGGCCCATATTTGATATTCAGCGTGCCTTTCAGCACGCTGATCTCAGCACGGTCCACACTGTTACAGTTACTGATGACAACGGTTAGCTGGGTCACGCCAACGCCCTCCGCTTCCTAGGTGGCGAGACTATGAACCCAAACCCCGACATGCACGCAGCAAGTAAGCTCAATCCCCAAGAAAACTCAAAGTCATCAGCGGAGTGGCTGTTTTGGGACGCTTTCGACACTTGACTAGCTGCGGCCTCTCGTCGGACCCGAGAGTCCAAGCGCTTTTGTCGTTAAAGGGACCGAGAGCGGTTTAGGCCAAAGCGGGTATCAGCAATCGTTGGGTTTCCGGCGGACGGTGCGGCCAAAGACAGAAAAGCCGGATAATAAAGGATTTCAGACTGAGTCTCGGTCTATGGCCGAGACTCTCGATTCGAACATTACGTGCCGATTTGACACGAGCTCGCGCCTTCACCCATCCAGCTATATCCGCGAGTATTGGCTCAGACCTTGATCTTTCAACGTTCCGCCCCGCGATCCGGGACCTGCCAAGCATGTCCGGGTCTCGGTGGCGAGGCGGAGGCATCGCGACGAGCGTCCATACGGTCGATTGGGCATTTACTCTAAGTCCTGCCTGGTGATGGACGCTCGGCGTCCGCCTCGCGATCGAGCACCCGAATGGTTCGGATGCCCGTAGCGAGGAGGACACGATGTCCAACATTGCTCTTTCCCAAAAAGCTCAAAAGCTGATGACGCTGTGCGACCAGAGAGGCTTCCAAGATCTGGATGATCTTCTGCTCGCAGCTCTCCTCAATGGTGCGAGCCCCGCGATCTGCATGACGGAAGGGTGCAACCACACCGCCGATATGGAGCCCGATCAAGACCAGGGCTTCTGCGAGGCGTGTGGCGGTCAGACCGTGGTTTCGGCGCTTGTGCTCGCCGGCTTGATCTAGGAGGCCGACGATGCTGGTTCGAAACTACTACCACTGCGAGGAGTGCAGCCGTGAGTGGAGCAGCGTGTGGTCCGCACAATGTGACTGTGATTGTCCGTACTGCGGCGCTCGTTACATGGCACCCTACCGAAGCGAGGATGCGTAGGAGCGCGATGATGAATAGTATCGCCCTTCTCAACGATTCCTTCCGACGCACGT
Organism: Bradyrhizobium manausense; assembly: GCF_001440035.1. Classification (GTDB taxonomy): domain Bacteria; phylum Pseudomonadota; class Alphaproteobacteria; order Rhizobiales; family Xanthobacteraceae; genus Bradyrhizobium; species Bradyrhizobium manausense. The sequence continues at coordinate 5,223 of NZ_LJYG01000027.1, forward strand.
TCTGCGGCGGCCACGTCATGATGACGATCGGGGTCGCAGAGCTACCCGAGTGCGTAAAGGCCGAGGCGCTGCGTCAGGTAGCGGATTTCTCCGGATTTACGGAGGAGAACGATCCGTACGGTGAGCACGACTTCGGAAGCTTCGACCTGGTAGGTCGGAAGTTCTTCTGGAAGATCGATTACTACGACAAGGAGTGCGAATTCGGCTCCGAGGACCCGGCCGATCCTGAAAAGACCACGCGGGTCCTCACCCTCATGCTTGCCATAGAGTACTGATGCCCACCCGACCAACCGAAAGGATCTTGGGTTAGTCTGGAAGGTTAACAGAGCCGTGCAGCATTATCGCGAGACACTAGCCTCATCCGCCTCCCGTCATGACGCAGCGGAAAACGCATCTAGCGGGTTGAGCGCGCCTGATGCGGTAGAGCCCAACCAGTGCGGTCTTACCTGGACAATCTTTTTGTCCATCACCCTCGCTTATGCGAGGGTTTTTTCTTGCGCGAACGCGGATGATCAGAACCCATGTTGACTTCACATAATACACGCCCATCCCTTGTTAGCAAGGAGAGGCGTACGGGGAAATGAAGACTTGCTCCCACTCGCGCGCCGCCGGAAGATCGGTCTGCTTGCGCGTTAAGAATCTCTTAACCATGACGGCCTAGCCTTTGCCGATCTGCGCACACTGCCCGGTACGCTCCCAGGAGGACAGCCGATGCCAATTGAGAGGCTGACCTATGTCGCACTTGCTGCCCGCCTGAAAATCTCGCCAGGGGGCGCTCGTTCGCTTGCCAAGCGGCGTCAGTTGCCGCGCTCACTTTCAGACGATGGCAACGCGTTGGTGTGCGTTGATCTCGCCGAAATGCGGCTAAGCCACGGCGAACCGGTGGTCGAGAGCCAAACAACGCCCTGCGAGCGGAAAGTATCCTGGCGTTGCAGGCAGAGATCGCGCGGCTCGAGGCGACGGCAGCTGGTCATCGGGCAGATCTCGAGCGCGAGCGCCTAATGGCTGAAGTGCTACGGGCGACTGCTGAGGCTTCGGCGGCCAAGGAGATGACGGCGCTGCTTGAAGGCTCTCTGCGGGCCGGCGTCCAAGCTGGTGGCTCGATCGACGGCCGCGGACGAGCCGGTTCCAGACTGGGCCATCTAGCCGCGGACTTGGTCAAAGCAGATCGCAATGCTTGGAGGTAGCATTTCGAGTCATCTCATTTCCCAGCTTACCGACGCAATCGTGAGGCCGAAAATGACCAACATCACCGATGTTCGCGGGCTAAAAACGCACATTATCGTGTTCGGGGTCGGCGGTGCCGGGGGCAATGCCGTCAACAACATGATCGCGACCGGCTTGCAGGGTGTCGATTTCGTCGTCGCCAATACAGACGCACAGGCGCTCACGATGTCGAAGGCCAAGCGCCTCATCCAGATGGGCACCCAGGTGACTAAAGGACTTGGGGCCGGCTCGCAGCCTGACGTCGGGCGCGCCGCGGCCGAAGAGGCAATCGATGCCATCCGTGATCATTTGACCAGCGCACACATGGTGTTCGTTACCGCCGGCATGGGCGGCGGCACCGGCACCGGGGCAGCGCCTGTTATTGCCAAGACCGCGCGTGAGCTTGGCATTCTAACTATTGGTGTTGTCACAAAGCCATTCCAATTCGAGGGCCAGCGCCGAATGCGCCTTGCCGAAGCCGGCATCGCGGATCTGCTGAAGGCGGTGGACACTCTGCTGATCATTCCAAACCAAAACTTGTTTCGGGTGACCAACGAGAAGACCACCTTCGCCGAAGCTTTCGCCCTGGCTGACCAAGTGCTCCATTCGGGTGTGGCCTGCATCAGCGACCTTATAGTCAAGGAGGGCTTGATCAATCTCGATTTTGCCGACGTTCTCTCGATCATGCGCGAAAAGGGCAAGGCAATGATGGGCAGGGGCGAGGCTTCTGGCCCATCGCGTGTGCTCAAAGCCGCCGTAGCGGCGATTTCCAATCCACTGATCGAAGACCCCTCGATCAAGCGAGCCAGTGGCCTCATCATCTCTATCACTGGCGGCAAGGACCTGACACTGTTCGAAATCGACCAGGCCGCTAGCCGCATTCGCGAAGAGGCCGACCAGGATGCCAATATTATCATCGGCGCCACTTTTGATGAGCAGTTGGAAGGTACGGTGCGCGTCTCGGTGGTGGGGACCGGCATTGATAATCTCGGCCAGGCAGAACCAGTGGAAAGCGCAGAAAGCTCCCTTTCGGAACTCGCCGGGCAGCTGCGCAACGATAGCCCTCGCGCCTTCGACCATATCGAGCATAGCGCACGGCTTCCGCTGCCATCTAAGGGGGTGCCATGCCGCCGACCGCTCGCTACCCCGAAGGGAGATCGGCAACGCCGATCTGGAATATGAAGGCAGCGCGGATGATTAGACCGCCCAGCAAAATGGAATGGGACACATCAAGGCTTTGGGCCACGGGACGGGCCTATCTTGATAACGATCATCTGTCTTTCGAGGAAATCGCTTCGCGGTTCATTGAGAGCGCAACCGTCATCAGCAATCGGATCAGGCGCTATGACGATGCTCCGCCCGGCGAGGAAGACGGACGACAGATCATCTTTATCGTTCGCGTAGAGCTGGAAACCTGCGACCTCCTTTACAACGCGCCCGATGGTATGCGCGGTCGTTACTGGCAAAGTCCGGACTATGGCTTCGCCGCGACCAAGTTCCTCATCAGTGGGCTGTTGAGGACATTGATGTCGTTTTCCGAGAGGCATCCGCCCATGCTGCCCGAAAGGTGCGCGCCGATGGCCGCCGAGGACATCAAGATTTCACTGGAGAGTATTTCAGCGAAGGTGTGGCCTCGGGAACATGATGACACCGGCAATTGGCTGTTCAAGGTTGATCAGCTGAAGGTGCTACGTTGGGAGCAGAATGAAGGACATGGTGAGAAGGGACCCATGTGGCGACAGTCTCCAACAACCGGCGACATTGAGATCAAGGGCGCCCTGATTCGACCCGTCGACCAGATCGAGTGCATGCCCGAAGGAAAGCGGGACCGCTCCTGTCAGCTGCACAGGTTCGGCTATACTTGAGCTGGCTCAAGCATCCGCTGGACAGAGGCGAAGGCAGCACTGCAGGGGCCCGTCTACAACCAATCAATGACGGTTGAGGCCGACGACTTTTTCGCAAGGCAGCTTACAGCACCGATCGAAATCGAGCTGACGTTTGTTTGTCGGACGCTGAGTGCGAGATGTTCGCGTCACGTATCCACAACGAAGAGATGACCGTCGTTCGGGTGTTCGAGGCTCACGGCGGGAGGAATAACGGGCACTACTACGGAGTCACGTCACAGCACCGCGCTTTTAGCGCGATCCGCCAGGCGGGCAACGCGAGCGGCCTACAATCAGCTACGGGCTCAGGGCGGCATCTATAGAAAGTTGCCGCCCGTCACGAGGGCTGATCAAGTTGAGCCAGCCCTCGCCGAGTGGGAGCGACTTCATGTCCACCTGTGCGAGATGGGCAGAGACGATGGCCAGTTCTTCGGCTTCACTAACGTGGCTAGAGGTAGTTTGCAGAAGGCGACGAGCATTTCCTGGACGCGATTGCAGCGTGCGCAAACGTCGTGCTGACGACGGCGTATGCGGCGGGCTCACGGGCTAGTGAAGCTGTGCAGCCCTATTCTAAGTGATCGAGCGTCGCACCTCTCAACATGGGTGGGTCGCAATTTTACATCGCAATCTTAAGCTGGTTGGTGACGCGATCTCCTCCCGTTCGGGAGGCCCATTCGGTTTGGAGGTAAGCAATGTACCAAGTGCCCGTAGATGAGTTAGCCGCCGCATCCAATTCAGCTGTTGGGATGGCCCTCACGGACGCCTCTTACATACTGGACGAAGCGCAACATCGTCCTTTGCTTCCTTCGGAGATTCGCGGGTTCATCGGCATGATCAACACGCCTGATTTTAGCACTATTAAGTCCATGGTGCTTGACTGTTCCGCCGGTGTCAGGGCCAAGAAGTACGGTCATTCAGTTGTCACCGTCTCTCCCGTGGAGGTTAGCAATCGATGTGCATCTAACTGCGATTTTTGTGGTTGGCGCGCCGACAATGCGCAAATGGGGCGCCTAATAATCGATGAGGAGATGGTCGATATACAAACTCAATATTTGCTCGAGAAGGGCATAGACGACATCGAACTTGTTGGTGGCGATGACATGCAATTTGTTCGCGATGCTCTTCCAGTTCTCCTGCGGCGGTTACAATCGCGTTTTCCTGCAAGCAGCGGCCGCCAGCTGCTGTTTTCCACGATGGCGCTCACGGAACAACAATATCGGAATCTGGCTACCTGTGGTGCAGACGGAATGATCTCGTGGCAAGAGACGTACGACGAGACTCTATATAACAAACACATCTCGCGTGGGCCAAAGTCACGCGGAATCGATGATGATTTCCGCATTGTAAAAAACGGTAACGGCTTTTTGTTCAGGTTGCAGAGCCAAGACCGAGCCGCCAAAGCTGGCCTGAATGTTTCGGTAGGATCCATGCTTGGTCTACACAAAGACGTTGCGTTTGACGTATTGGCGACCGTGCATCACGCCCGGTATCTTTGCAGGACGTATGCTCCGGTACGGCCCCTCATAGTAGGCATGCCTACTTGGAACAAGTTAACGACACCTGAGACGGACAATCGGCCCGAGCAAGTCCTAGACATCGAGGAATGCTTCTCATTCGTAGCTTCACTTTACCTTTTGGCGTTGTCGGATCTGAATGTCTGGGTATTCCCTACCTGTCGTGTTTCGATGGAGTCTCACCTAGAGGCGGTAAGGGCCGCAGGCGCATATACGTCCACAGAAGTGAAAACAGGACCGGGGGGATATTTGGTTGACGCACTGCGGAACGTGAAGCCCCAATTGCGCCAAGCTACGATCGAAAATGTTTGCGGTGAACTTGCTGGCGAAAAGATCAATGGGAATGTGCTGCTTAAGCGCCTACAGTTTTTTGAGCAGTTCCAACATTATCACTACACTCATGAGGAGTTTGTGCGGGCGTTGGAAGCTGCTGGCATTAGCGTTGCAAGAAGGGCTCGGCCTGTCGACTTACCTGCCGTTTGAGGGATCTACGACCACGATTCGCGGCACGCTTGTCCTTCAGAGCTTACTCAGCTGAAGGCTCCAGACAGTCGCTCAACCTAAAGAAGCAACTTGATATGTGTGGTTGCTTCGCAGAACTGCGCGGGCAACGCTGGTGCGAGTGGTATCGTTGTCATCACTGAATTTCTGTCTCGACCACCCAAATCAGGTAGGCACCCTACGAGCGCTTTTGGCGCTTCAATTTTGCCGGTCCCTGGAGCCTGGAGCTTGACAATACCCAGGGAAGCGAGGTGGTCAGTTTTGGGATGGCAAGGCTGGCCACCAAAGTTAGCGGGGCGTGGGACTGCGTTTGTTCGCGACAAGCCAAGCGCCGAGTCACGTCGCGCCAACTCACCGGCAGCGCGGGCGCGGTAGGGACAGGGGTCGCAACGACGCCGAGTCGCGCTCGCGCTGCTTCCAGTTTGCGCGAGCGCCGGGGTTTTGGGCTAGCCGTCTCAGCATCGAACGCTGAAGTTATCGCAGGTACCCGCGAAGGCCTCTTTTTGCTTTTGCATCTTCAAAGCAAAAGCGCGTGCCGACGTCTGCACGATCGATCCACCAATCGACCTTATGCCCTTTTGCAATTCGGGAAGCTTCTCCGCGCAGTAGATCGAGCCGTCTTCCGGCTGCGTGGACGATCAGGCCATTTCCCTTTGGCATCAGCGCGAATCCTGACAGTCTCCAGTCGCGCACCCGAAAGAGAGCCCCCAGCACGGACAGCATGCCGAGGCGGGACGCTGGATTGCCGTGAGCCAGAGATCAAGCCACGCCTCGATCAGGACGGTTGTGCAGATGCAGAGCAGCATCACCCACCGGTCAAGTTCACAGCGCATGACAGTAATCGGCGGTAGGATCTTCGTTCGCGCTTTGAGGTAGACTCCAAGCCCACTCGAGAAAACGGCAGGTGCCAATCGCGCATAAGAAAATCTCACGTCTGAAACAACGAGCAAATTGCTATCGCAACCAACGGCTGTCCACCGGAAAACGAGCAGCTTCCGACAGCATTATGCAACCGTAGCAAATGTCGCGACAGGCCAGAAGCGACCTCACCAACAGGGCGATTCTAGCGCAAAAGGCACCTTCTATCTTGGCTCCACGAGGGTTGAATACTGGCCCGTGTTTTGGAATGCCACCCCGATGAAGTCTCCTTGTCGCCAGATGAGGCGACAAGGGTAGGTGGTGCGAAACTCATCGAAGGAAAGCGAAAACTCGGTCGGCAGAAGCGTGAGTCCATTAAGCTGAATGCCAGCGCCTCTATTGGAGAGATCACGTACCAGGCAGGGCTCGGAGGTGATGTGTCCCGGCATTGAGAGAAAAACATCTCGCCACAGCGACTGCCTTTCAATCGACCGCCGGGACCAAATCTTTCCTTCCCGTTGACGGACCTTTTCTTGCAACTTCTTTAGCTCTCGGTACTGGCGCTCCAGACTCACGCTCTCCTCCGCTTCCTTGTTGGCGCTTCCCACAGGTTTCCTGAATGCAACAACCGCCACGATAGTATATTAGCGCCATCCTGAGGTTGAGGGAATTCCGGACAACTACCGTTCGTGGCCTAGTGTTCGCCGTCAGGGCAGGCAAATTGAGGGATTTTGCGGAGGGAGGATTTCTGGTTCATCGTAGCCACCAGGAGCGAAGATGAAGCAGAAATCCGGACCGAGCAAAGCGCCGGCAGAACAGGTGCTAAAGGACATTCGGCGCCAGACCCGCCGGCAGTATTCGGCGGAAGAGAAGATCCGTATCGTGCTGGAAGGGCTGCGGGGCGAGGAGAATATCTCCGAGCTCTGCCGGCGCGAGGCATTGCCGCCTCAATGTACTATGGCTGGTCCAAGGAGTATCGTCGAATTACATGGTCGTTTGTCGGAGGTTATTCTCGCTCATAATCGCAGTGATCTAAGACGAGAGGACCTTCCTGACCTCGATGATCTCAAGGCTCTGCGAAAAGAATTTGACTGCCTCGAAGGAGCCCTGAGAGCAGAACGCAAACGCGCTAGGGAAGCGCGAGAGACACGAAAAAGGGCAAGTGTATCGCAGAAGCTGGGGTGGTGAGTAGCAGGGGCGAAAGTCGCGCCATGTGATAGAATGGCGCTGTTTTGGGGCGAAATATGAAAACAACATTTTCAGTATCGGGGTTTCTACCGAAGCCCAGGATGGGCGCACGCGATACCGTCTATCGAGGACGATTCACATGTGAGGATGTTCAGTGGACTGGATCGTCTTCAGATTTGTTAGGAACATTCACCATAACCATTGAGGAATTGGCGGACGCGGCTGAGAATGGACTTCTTTGGACCGACCAAGCGGTCCAGCGCGGTATCCAGCCCCACATGAATCCGCAGCCTCCGCGTGAGCTGTGCCTTACGAACGGGTATCCCGACTCCAAGTCGTATGTTTTTGATGGGAAGAACGCTGATGATATCGCCGAGAAACTCCTTAATGGTGAAAAGTTGTTTCTCAGCCCGCTGATATGGAACTTACGCCCTGGAGAATTCGAAGCGTATTGGGACGATGAGGCCAAGTCGTTATACATTTACTCAGGTAGGATCTATCTGCCCGATTCCCATCACCGGCATCAGGCGATCTTGAAAGCAGTCCGCACGTGGCGCTCAGCGAAAAAGGACTTTCCGAAGTTTTCCGGAGATAGGCAGTTCAAGGTCGAGCTCTACTTTCTTACCCGAGAAGATGAGGGCAACTATTTCTTTGACAAAAATCAGCGCCCCAAACCCACTGCCAAGTCCAAGGCGTATGATCTCACTACTCTCGACGACCTATCATTACTGGCAAAAATGGTCATCGAGCAGTCAAAGAACCTTTCCAACAACGTAAATCGTGTCACCGACAGGTTAACGGCGGGAAATCCGCAGGTCATTACACTGTCGACGTTACGAGAGATGATGAAGACTTTCGCGCCCAGCGAAGAACTGGACGCGTCAGAGTTGGATGGTTTGGCTGCCGTTGCAGCGCAGTTCTACGATATGCTCGCCGCCGTACGCCCGGAACTCCGGCAACAACCCGCCGCACAGAGGAGAAAGGCACGAGAGACGCTCGTGGTCGATTCGGCAGTTATGATGCACGGCTTTGCAGCTCTAATGAAGGATTTCAATAATGACCTTGCCGAGCTCGGTACTACCAAGGCGCGACGGGAATGGTCAACGAAGCTGAAGGCTTTAAGCGCTGAGCGACAGTACAAGTTCAAGCAGTGGAAGGGCGATCTGTTTGAGAAAACCAATCCGTTATGGCGAGAGGTTGGTGTCGTAAAGCCAGGACGGGATCAGCGGAAGTTGACCGTTCTAAACACCGGATCAGCTCGAGGAGAGTGCGGACGCGTTCTGCGTCAACTCGTCTCGATATCTCAACCGCCGTCTGACATTGCCTTCTTAGCACAAGGATAGAGTGACTATGGCGCAAGATCGCGAGTCACTCCTAGCGGGACGCAACACCAAACCCCTTTCGACGGAGGAAGTCAGAAGAGTAACGAACACGTTTCTTGGTTTGGACGCTTTAGCTCCTGACCTTGCCCCCAAGTTTTATCCAGTCCTGAGTTCGACCCGGCTGTTGGATTTGCCCGGTTGGGCGGTGGCAGCGGCGGGAGCTGGCGTGGAGCCCTCAACATAGCGCAGCGCCAGATCCCGCCGCGGATGGCAGGTGGTGGCGAACTCGGATGGCGTCCTCCATCCGAGCCGTGAGTGTGGTCGTGTGTCGTTGTAATCCGCGCGCCAGCATCCGAGCGCGACGCGGGCCTGGGCCAGCGAGGTGAACAACGTCTCGTTCAACAATTCATCTCGCAGCCGGCCGTTGAAGCTCTCGATGAAGGCGTTCTGCATGGGCTTGCCGGGCGCGATGTAGTGCCAAGCGACGCGGCTCTGATCGGCCCACGTCAGAATGGCGTTGCTGGTGAGTTCGGTGCCGTTGTCGCTGACCACCATCTTCGGCTTGCCGCGCTCAATCATCAGCCGGTCCAGCTCCCGCGCAACGCGGGTGCCCGAGAGCGAGGTGTCGGCCACCAGCGCCAGGCACTCGCGGGTGCAATCGTCGACCACGGTCAGAATGCGGAAGCGACGGCCGTCGGTGAGCTGATCCGACACGAAGTCGAGCGACCAACGATCGTTGAGGGCCATCGGCGCCATCATCGGTGCCCTGGTCCCGATTGCCCGCTTGCGGCCACCACGGCGGCGTACCGCGAGCCTCTCTTCCCGGTAGAGCCGGAAGAGCTTCTTGTGGTTGACCAGATAGCCCTCCCGCTTGAGCAGCACGTGCAGGCGTCGATAACCGAAGCGACGGCGCTCCTGGGCGATCGCCCTCATGCGCTGGCGAAGGTCGGCTTCGTCCGCCCGGGTCGTCTGGTATCTCATGGTCATGCGGCAGCAGCCGATGGCTTTACACGCCCGCCGTTCGCTCATCCCGTGGGCATCCACGAGATGCGCGACAGCTTTCCGCTTGGCCGCGGGCGTCACCATTTCTTTCCCAAGAGGTCCTTCAACGCCGCATTGTCCAGCATGGAGTCGGCCAGCAACCGTTTCAGCCGCGTGTTCTCGTCCTCCAGCGTCTT
>NZ_LJYG01000028.1:0-22849 GCF_001440035.1 Bradyrhizobium manausense
ACGCTCCGGCTGGCCGCTGAAGCCGGCGAGATCGAATCCATCCATCCTCTGCCGGATGGTCCTTGGATCTTCGCCCGCAGTTCGCTGATAACAACTGCTGCTCGATCTATCGCCGAACGAGCGCGACAGAACCCAAGATACCCCACGGGATCGCATCCCAATCAGCAAAGCTTCTTCTCTTCAACAACATAGACAGATGGGTGTTCTGATGCGCGGTTGTAGTATCTACGCCAAGTCTCCACCTTTTGCCGGGCATCCGCAAGGGACAGGAACCAATGGGCGTTGAGGCATTCGGCCCGGAAGCGGCCGTTGAAGGCTTCGATGAAGGCGTTGTCGGTCGGCTTGCCGGGTCGTGAGAAGTCCAGCGTGACGCCGCGCTGGTAGGCCCAGAGGTCGACGTCACGCGACACGAACTCGCTGCCTTGATCGACGCGGATCGTTGCCGGGAATCCCACTTCCTTGCAGGCCCTTTCCAGCACCTCCACGACGTCGGTGCCACAAGGTTTTCGTAAAACGAGGATCTGAAAGTAGGCCAGAGCCAATCTTATCCCCACGTGCAGCCACGTGAAGTCTTCGTCGATGGGAGTATCGGACATTTGCCTTTGGTCTTTTGCGCGATCAAGGAGCGATTCGCTCCTTAAAAAGATCGTCGCTTCGAATGTCATTTCAGCTTTAGCGAGAGCCCAATGAATTTGTGCAGTTGTTGCCAAAAGTTATTGGGAAGTTGCGAGGTATAGCTGGAAGGGCGCGGGTCTAGAGGGCCGGCTGGTGTCGCAGTGAGCGAAGCGGCGGGCTAAATTCTCTCAACCGATCGTCAGTGCTCCCCTCTGTGTGCGTGTATTCGGCTCGCAAGCCCCGTTTCGCGCAGTTATCATGCGTCGTCATGCAGGCGCGCGACGTACGCCAATCATCAGACGGCTTATTCTGCGGCAGAATCGCCGATTCTCTTCAGTCCAGGAATATTGTCGAACAGGGGCTACGTCATGAAGGTTCTACGATGGGTCGAACGGATTGCACACTCGATCGGCCTCTTGCTTGCGATCGTGGCCATAGTCTGGATCGGCGTGATTATTGGTCGTCCCTCGGAAAAGAGCGGAAATCAGCCGAACTTCGTGGGCGCAGAGCAGCAACAGAAGCGCCTCGCGATTTTTCTCGATGGCACATGGAATAGCATCAACAGCAATACGAACGTCTGGCGTATGCGCGCGCTTTGCGCACCGAAAGGCAAGGATGGTAAGCCTCAGCTCGTCTACTACGAGGTCGGCGTGAACGGGTTTCTAGGCGGCGTTTTCGGCCAAGGGCTCGATGAGAACATCCGCCTAGCTTACGAGTGGCTCATAGAAAATTACAACGATGGCGATGAAATCTTCATTTTCGGCTTCAGCCGTGGCGCGTTTACAGCCAGAAGCCTGGCTGGGTTGGTCGCCATAGAAGGCATCCTACAGGCAGGTTCACCTATCGGCGTGAGCGAACTATTTGATCGCTATAGGAAGGGAAACGAGGAAAGCATCTGGACGTTGAAGGAGCAGGAAGTCTCCGGAGACACCACCAAGTTGACAGAGCAGGAAAAGTGGCTGCTCAAATATTCCCAGCCGGCGAAAGTGAAAGTCGTCGGCGTGTGGGATACCGTTGGATCCGTCGGCGTAGCGGCCGGTAACATTCCGGGAATTAGCCGGTCTCAATTTGATTATCTGCAGACCGGATTACGGATCCACATCCTGAACGGCTACGAGGCCCTGGCCATCGACGAGCACCGCAATGACTTCGCTCCCACACTTTGGGACGTTCACCACCCGAAGGATCCGAACGCGATCATCGCGAAACCGCGTCCGCTCTCCGGCGTTGAGCAGCGCTGGTTTGTAGGAGCTCACGCGAATGTTGGAGGGGGTTATCAGACCGATCTTCTTGCTCAAGCTCCGCTGCGCTGGATGATGAAGAAAGCGGAATCTCAGGGACTTTCGTTCCGATCGGAGGTCGATCTGGATGGAGATGCTTTGACGGCTCCGATTGCCGACTCCTATAAGTCGTTTGGCTCAGGATTGTACGCTAAGATTTCTCCCCCTCTGTTTCGGACCATCGGCCGAGAGCCGGATGTCCGGGAAGACGGAAGCCACATCAACGTCAACGAGACGATCGACGCCAGCGTGTTCAAGCGGTGGCGTGCTGATCCAACGTATCGGCCGGCCAACCTTATCGAATGGGCACAGCGTAAGAAAATTGATCCCGCCCAGTTGCAGACTTCCGTGCGGGCTGATGATCCCCACGTGGACGTGTCGAACCAATAGGATTGTGCAAAATGTAAGTGGGTTAGGGTCTGCCTCTGGCCGATTCCGCCAGATTGCCGCAACGTACCGGTGCCGGTGTTGATGCGGCCGAACGGCTTCGCTGGCGAGCAGCTCCAGCGCATTCTGCAGCGTGTAGAACGTCGCGTCGAAAAACGCGTCGCAAAAATCGGCCCCCTCGAACAGCCGTCCACACTACAACGGGGGTACTCGCCGCCTATGTCCCGATCCGCGTGCGCTGGCTCGCTAAGCCGGGCCGAAGTTGACTGCCGGCGCTGTCAACCATCCGTGCCTTGCGATCGCGTTCGTCGATCGTGATGATTATGGCTTGCGCAACAGCTGAGCGCACTCGCCTAGACTAGTAGAATCACTAAAAGGAGACCTCTTCGTCGACCGCAGCAACTTCTTGCGCGAGCGCGCCGATCTCTGGGCCAGGTAATCAACTATAGGGTTGCCATGCTGATACAAGGGTGACGCCGCTGGCGTTGCTCGTGATGGATAGGGTGCTATCCACGTGCTTGTCGATGTACTCGAAGGAAGGTCGCGTCGGGGCTGGACTGGTGCAAAATTGCGGGTGGAATGTCGCGTCACGATTTTCCAACGAGTCGCTGAACCTCTTCGGCCAGTTCTGCCCACGGCGAGGTCCCCCTTTGCCCGACGTGGCGCAACCGGCGGCGCAAGCGAAAGCACGCGAGCGCCTAGGATGCATCGGCGCCAAGCGTAGGTGCTGACTGTGTGAAGGACGTTAGCCGGGACATGCAGGCGGGGAAGGGCACGGGAAACTCGACCCAACAAACTCGCCGTTCCTTTCTTTCGCTACGCCAGACTACGCTTCCGAGTTTCCCGCGTTGAAAGCAGCAGCCCTCCTGCCCTTTGTGTCGTCCCATCGTTGGTGAGGCAATCACTGCCATTTGTAGCCGATTTCAGGCAGCGCTCAGTCATGGGCGTGATGGACCTTTTCTGTATCCGGGGAGAGCCGAGCATGGCCGTTGACACATCGATTGACGAGGCGAACGGACAAAAGTTGGATAAAGTCAATGCAGCCGAGCGAACAGGGCAGCAAAATACTGCAGCAACGAGAAAGATCACGGTTCAGCTTTCCGAAAAGATTGTCCGCCGTCTCGACGTTGCAACTGACCGTCCCGGCCTCGGCAAGAGCATGGTCGTGGAGGCCGCTCTTGAACGCTTCCTAGACCCAGCGCCGCCGATCGAAGGTCTCATTCATGAGGCGCTCGATCGGATAAACAGGCAACTTGAACGTCTTGACAGCGACGTCCGCACGATCGCCGAGACGGTTGCGCTGCACGCCCGCTATCATCTCACCGTCACACCTCAGATGCCGCAATCACAGCAGCCTGAAGCGTGTGCGCTCGGACAAGAGCGATTCAAGGCCTTGGCCAAACAGGTTGACCGGCGCGTGCGCTCGAACCGACCCTTGCTGAGGGAGACGATCGACCAAATAGATGCCTCGCGGGGTTCTGGTCATGCGGTCGACGATGATTCACAAGTTTCTGCAGAATCTACCCGGGAAGGTGCTGCGGCCATCATTCTAGACGCAACCGCTGATACGAGCGCTGCCGCCGAGGGGGGCGGCAGCAATCGCAACTTTCAAATTCTACCAAACGCGTTCTGCTAAACCGGCTGTTGACGGCCGGATCCGCACGCAAGAAATAAAAAGACGCCCATCCAATCTCAATCCTTGCGCATCCTCAGAGGGGCGCGGGCTTCCGACTTGGCGCTTGATCGGCTGTGTTTTCCTCCCTTTCGTCGCCGGCTACTACCTTTCCTATCTGTTCCGGACCATCAACACGCTGATCTCGGGACAGCTTTCAGCTGACCTAGGTCTCGATGCTGCCAATCTTGGCCTGTTGACGTCGGTTTATTTTCTAGTGTTCGCCGGCGCCCAGATTCCGATCGGGACGCTGCTAGATCGATTTGGCCCGCGTCGGGTCCAGAGCGCGCTCCTCCTCCTTGCTGGCGGCGGGGCGGCTCTATTTGGAGCGGCTAGCGACTTCAAGGCGCTTCTGGTTGCGCGTGCGATGATCGGCATCGGTGTCTCGGCTGCAGCAATGGCAGGTCTGAAGGCCATTGTCACCTGGTTCCCGAGGGAACGCGTCGCCTTGGCAAACGGCTACATGATCATGCTCGGTGCACTAGGTGCGGTGACCGCAACAACGCCAACTCAGTGGCTGTTGGCATACACAGGGTGGCGTGGGCTATTTGAACTCTTGGCCTTTGCAACTTTCGCTGCGGCCCTCCTGATCTTCTGGGCTGTGCCCGAGGCCGCGCGACCACAGGCGACGCTGCCTGCCGGCGTAAAACTGAGTGCGATCTACAGAGATCGGGGCTTCTGGCGGATAGCACCGCTGTCGGCAAGCTGTATTGGCTCAGCCTGGTCATTGCAGGCCTTGTGGGCAGCATCTTGGCTGACGAACGTCGAAGGACTCGATCGCGAATCCTCGATCACACAGCTCTTCATCATGGCACTTGGAATTAGCGCCGGGGCATTGCTACTTGGCACGTTGGCTGATCGGCTACGCCGACGCGGCATAGGGTCAGAAGTTCTGTTCGCGGCGGTGACGGTGTTGTTTGTCATGGCTGAGCTTGCATTGATCCTGCGCCTTCCGTTGCCATCGCTATTGCCATGGCTCGTGATCTCCATTGTCGGTGCAGCGACGGTCCTCAGCTATGCGATCTTGGCGGAATATTTCCCACGAGAGCTCACCGGCAGAGCAAATGCGGGCTTGAACGTTCTTCACTTCGGCTGGTGTTTCATCGTCCAATACGGGACTGGACTCATCCTTGACCAATGGTCCGCTCAGGACGGCCACTATCCGATTATTGCTTACCAGGTTGCGTTCGCATGCGCCGTTGTGGTGCAGATTCTGGCGCTAGGCTGGTTTGTGATCCCATGGCTTGGCCTTTTGGGCAGACGAGTTGCCAAGTTCTTCCTCCGTGATCCCGCAACAAATACAGACCCGGTTGATGTATCCGTTACATCAGCAGAAGCTGGCATGCTCGAGCCTGAAGACGAGGAATGGTAATGCGAGCGTGTCGGCTAACTCCACTTCGGCGCCTAATCCGTGAGAGCATCAACAACTGCGCGCGCCTCGCCTTCTGAGTCGATCTTTCTTTTCCTACGCCAACCTACGATCGCCGCATGCCACGCGTTGCGCCAATGAAGGACCTGCTTTTCTAATCATACCCATCTGAGGCCGCTTGGGGTGCCTCAGCTCTAGGGGCCTCAATGACAATCCAACGCTTTCAGCCGGAGGTGATCTCGCGCGGAACACGCATGCTGCGTACTGCGCTTGGCCCCGCCATTACGTGCTTTCTGGAAGATCCCGAGATTGTCGAGGTAATGCTCAACCCAGACGGCCGGCTATGGATCGATAGGCTGTCGAGTGGCCTGACCGAGACCGGCAAAAGCCTGTCCGCTCCCGACGGAGAACGGATCATCCGGTTGGTCGCTCACCACGTCGGGGCCGAGGTCCATGCGGGTTCGCCACGTGTTTCGGCCGAGCTACCCGAGACCGGGGAGCGATTTGAAGGTCTATTGCCCCCCGTCGTTGCCGCCCCGGTATTTGCGATCCGCAAGCCAGCCGTGGCAGTATTCTCTCTCGAGGACTATGTCACCGCCGGGACTATGACCATGGAGCAGGCCGGCGCTCTTCGAACGGCTGTCGCTGCTCGCCATAACATCCTGGTCGCGGGTGGTACCTCCACCGGCAAAACCACCCTGACAAATGCGCTTCTTGCGGAGGTCGCCAAGACGGCAGACCGCGTGGTCCTCATTGAAGATACAAGAGAGCTTCAATGCAAAGCGCCAAATCTCGTTGCGCTGCGCACCCGGGATGGTGTCGTCTCTCTATCAGATCTTGTTCGCGCCTCGCTGCGCCTTAGGCCCGATCGTATTCCGATTGGTGAGGTACGCGGAGCCGAAGCTCTTGACCTCCTCAAGGCCTGGGGGACAGGCCATCCCGGCGGGATCGGAACCATACACGCCGGGACTGCGCTCGGGGCATTGCGTCGCCTCGAGCAGCTCATCCAGGAGGCCGTGGTCACCGTCCCGCGCGCGCTTATTGCTGAAACGATCAACGTGATTGCCGTTCTTGTTGGCCGCGGTGCCGATCGGCGGCTCGCCGAGCTTGCTCGCGTATCAGCACTCGGACCGTCCGGTGACTACAGCCTTCTACCAATGGGAGATCAACCATGAGCTTGAGATCGCTTCGCAACAAGGCTCTCATCACGATCGCGGCACTGGCCCTCCCGTTCACAGGCGCGTTCCCCGCATGGGCCGCTGGCTCGAACATGCCATGGGAGCAGCCGCTCAACCAGATCCTGCAATCGGTTGAGGGGCCCGTCGCCAAAATCCTTGCGGTCATCATCATCATCGTGACCGGGCTATCGCTGGCATTTGGAGATACCTCGGGCGGATTTCGCCGGCTGGTGCAGATCGTGTTCGGTCTGTCGATCGCCTTTGCCGCCTCGAGTTTCTTTCTCTCGTTCTTCTCCTTTGGCGGCGGAGTGGTGATCTGATGGATGAAGTCCCCGGTTTTGTCGCACCAGTCCATCGCGCCTTGACGGAACCGATCCTGATGGGCGGTGCGCCGCGTTCAGTTGCGATCCTCAACGGCACCTTGGCGGCAGCACTTGCATTGGGTTTGCGGCTGTGGATCGCAGGCCTCTTGCTCTGGTTCATCGGCCATATGGCCGCTGTCTGGGCCGCTAAGCGCGATCCGGATTTCGTCGAAGTTGTGCGCCGTCACGTCCGCGTTCCCGGTCACCTCAACACGTGAATTGTCCTATGATGAATCTTGCTGAATACCAGCGTTCAAACACCCGCCTTGCCGACTTTCTGCCCTGGGCGGCCCTCGTCGATGAGGGCGTGGTCCTCAATAAGGACGGCTCTTTTCAGCGGACGGCGAGATTCCGGGGACCAGATCTCGAAAGTGCCGTGCCGGCCGAACTTGTCGCGGTCGCCGGCAGGTTGAACAATGCGCTGCGCCGTCTCGGATCCGGCTGGGCGGTGTTTGTGGAGGCGCAGCGCCATGCCGCAGGCGCCTACCCTCCGAACACCTTTCCCGACGTGGCTTCGGCTCTGGTCGATGCCGAGCGAAAGGCCCAATTCGAAGAGGAGGGCGCTCACTACGAGTCGAGCTACTATCTGACTTTCCTCTATCTGCCGCCAGCTGAGAGCGCCGCGTTCGCAGAACGGCTGCTCTATGAGGGCGGCCAGCGGACGGTTGGCGAAGATTCGCGGGAAATACTGAGCGGCTTTCTTGATCGCACCAATCGCGTTCTCCAGCTCGTTGAAGGATTCATGCCGGAATGCGGCTGGCTCGATGACGAGGCCACCCTAACATACCTGCATTCCACCATCTCGACGAAGCGGCATCGGGTCCGAGTGCCCGAGATTCCCATGTATCTCGACGCCTTGCTCGCCGATCAACCGCTAACCGGCGGGCTCGGGCCGATGCTGGGTCAAGCCCACATCCGCGTTCTGACGGTGGTCGGATTTCCAAGCGCTACGACGCCTGGGATTCTGGACGATCTGAACCGCTTGGCATTTCCATATCGCTGGTCGACCCGGGCCATCATGCTCGACAAGGGCGACGCGACAAGGTTACTTACAAAAATCCGGCGTCAGTGGTTTGCGAAGCGCAAGTCGATCGCGGCGATCCTGAAAGAGGTGATGACCAACGAGGCGTCAGCTCTTCTTGATACTGATGCGAACAATAAGGCCATCGATGCCGATGCGGCCCTGCAGGAATTAGGCGCGGATCAGATCGGCGAAGCCTTCGTCACTGCAATCGTCGCCATCTGGGATACCAATCCGCGCGTCGCCGACGAAAAGCTGCGTCTGGTCGAAAAGGTGATCCAGGGCCGCGATTTCACCTGCATGATCGAAACCGTCAATGCAGTCGAGGCTTGGCTCGGCAGCCTGCCCGGGCACGTCTACGCCAATGTTCGCCAACCGCCGATTTCGACCCTTAATCTGGCACATATGGTTCCGCTGTCGGCCGTATGGGCAGGGGAGGTGAGGGACCATCACTTCAAGGCGCCGCCCCTTTTCTTTGGCAAGACCGAGGGATCGACGCCGTTTCGGTTTTCCCTACATGTCGGCGACGTCGGGCACACTCTTATTGTAGGGCCAACCGGCGCCGGCAAGTCCGTTCTCCTGGCGATGATGGCCTTGCAGTTCCGCCGCTACCCGGAGGCACAGATCTTTGCCTTCGACTTTGGCGCCTCGATCCGGGCCGCGGCCATCGCAATGGGCGGCGACTGGCATGACCTTGGTGGTGCGGTCGCCGGAGAATCGACTGATTTTGTTGCGCTGCAACCGCTCGCAAAGATCGACGATGTCTCCGAACGCGGTTGGGCAGCCGACTGGATTGCCTCGATTTTGTCCCGCGAGCGGGTCGAGGTCACGCCTGAGGTCAGAGAGCACATTTGGTCTGCGCTTACGTCGCTCGCTTCGGCGCCTGCTCTTGAGCGCACCCTCACGGGGCTCTCGGTGCTTCTTCAGTCCAATATGGTGAAGCGCGCGCTGCAGCCCTATTGTCTGGGGGGTCCATATGATCGCTTGCTCGATGCGGAAAGCGAGCACCTCGGCGGCTCCTCCGTCCAGGTATTCGAGACCGATGGGCTGATCGGGACCGCGGTCGCTCCCGCCGTCCTTTCCTATCTATTTCATCGGATCGAGGACCGCTTTGATGGCCGTCCGACTCTTCTCATTATTGATGAGGGTTGGCTCGCCCTCGATGACGCCCATTTTGCCGGACAGCTCCGCGAATGGCTGAAGACGCTTCGCAAGAAGAACGCCTCGGTTGTCTTTGCGACCCAGTCGCTTGCGGACATCGACGGCTCGCCCATTGCGCCCGCGATCATCGAAAGCTGTCCGACCCGAATCCTGCTGCCAAACGACCGCGCCATCGAGCCGCAGATCACGGCGATTTATCGCCGCTTTGGGCTCAATGACCGTCAGATCGAGATCCTGGCACGTGCAACACCGAAACGCGACTACTACTGCCAAACCCGCCGCGGCAATCGTCTGTTCGAGCTAGGCCTTGGCGAGGTTGCGCTCGCTTTCACAGCCAGCTCCTCGAAGGCCGACCAGGCCCTGATCGACCGTGTCCTATCCGAGCACGGCCGGGAAAATTTCGTGACGGACTGGCTCAAGGCGCGAGAGCTCGCCTGGGCCTGCGACCTCATTCCGCAACTTGCAAAGGCAGGGAACCACTGATGAAACGTCTAACTCAGCTCGTAGCGGCAGGCTTGATTGCCGCTGCCATTCTCCTGGTGCCACGAGAGGCCAGCGCACAGTGGATCGTGTTCGATCCCAACAACTACGCGCAAAATGTGCTGACTGCTGCCCGCGAATTGCAGCAGATCAATAACCAGATCACATCGCTGCAAAACCAGGCGCTGATGCTGGTCAACCAGGCCAAAAATCTGGCGAGCCTACCGTATTCTTCGCTGCAGCAGCTTGAGCAGTCGATCCAGCGTACCCAGCAGTTGCTCAGTCAGGCGCAACGCATCGCCTATGATGTGGAGCAGATCGATCGCGCATTCTCATCGACCTACGCACCGGCTTCTTCGAGCCAGCCCGCCCAGGCGCTGATCGCGAATGCGCAAACCCGCTGGCAGAACGCTGTTGCCGGCTTGCAGGACGCAATGCGCGTGCAGGCGACCGTGGTCGGCAATCTCGATACCAACCGAACCCAGATGTCGGCCCTCGTAGTTGCGAGCCAGGGCGCCAGTGGTGCGCTGCAGGCGAGCCAAGCCGGTAATCAGCTGCTTGCGCTTCAAAACCAGCAGCTTGCCGATCTCATTTCGGCAATTGCCGCGCAGGGGCGTGCTCAGACTTTGGAGCAGGCGGAGCGGGCGGCCGCCCAGGACCAGGGCAGGGAGCAGCTCAGGCGATTCCTCAACCCGGGGCAAGGCTACCAATCCACAACAGTGCAGATGTTCCACTAATGTCGACAAACAGATTTGAACGAATTCCGATGCTATTGGCGGTGGCGCTTGCCATCCTGGTTGGTGTGGCTTGCGCGATCCGGCTGCGCGGCGATCAAGATCAGGCCCAGCCCGAAGCGTCGACCACGCAAGGATCCTCTGAGGCGACCGCCTCAAAGCTCGAGCAATGCCGCACGGTCGAATACGAGCAGACAGATGCTCTGCTCGCGTGCCGAAAGCTCTGGGCCGAGAAGCGCCGTGAGTTCTTCGGGTCTGGGCGCGGATCCTCACGGTCTCCTATTAGCGAAACTAATCCAGACGCATCATCCCCTGTGCGCGGCAAGGATGAGAGCCGTCTGCCGTCCGGCTATCCCTCCCTTCCCGACAATGAGGAGTGAACGATGGGCGGTACTGGCGTCATCGACCAATTCTTGGAGACCTTTACCCGTTATATCGACTCCGGCTTCGGCCTGGTTGGAGGCGAAGTCGGATATGTGGCGACCACGTTAGCTGCGATCGACGTCACGCTCGCCGGCCTGTTCTGGTCCTGGGGCGCTGACGAGGAGATCATCGCCCGGCTTGTCAAGAAAACGATGTTCGTCGGTGTCTTCGCCTACCTCATCGGCAATTGGAATAGCTTGGCTCGGATCGTGTTCGAGAGCTTCGCTAGCCTCGGACTGAAAGCATCCGGCACCGGGCTTTCCTTGGCGGACTTTTTCCGGCCAGGAAAGATCGCTCAGGTTGGTCTCGATGCTGGGCGGCCGATCCTTGAATCGATCTCGGGCCTGATGGGCTATGTCAGCTTCTTCGAAAACTTCGTTCAGATCACGGTCCTGCTGTTCGCCTGGATCGTGGTGCTGCTCGCCTTCTTCATCCTGGCGATCCAGCTGTTCGTCACGCTGATCGAGTTCAAGCTGGCGACGCTTGCCGGCTTTGTGCTGATCCCATTTGGCCTATTTGGAAAGACGGCCTTTGCGGCCGAGCGGGTGCTTGGCAACGTCATCTCTTCCGGAGTCAAGGTCCTGGTGCTCGCGGTCATCGTCGGCATCGGATCGACCCTGTTTGGACAGTTCACGGCCGGCTTTGGAGGTAACCAGCCAACAGTGGAGGACGCCATGGCCCTAGTCCTTGCCGCATTGTCGCTGCTTGGCCTCGGGATTTTCGGACCCGGCATTGCCAACGGGATCGTTTCCGGCGGACCGCAGCTTGGTGCTGGGGCTGCTGCGGGCACAGGCCTTGCCGCAGGAGGAATAGTTGCAGCTGGCGCCGCACTTGCTGCAGGCGGAGTTGGACTTGCCAGCGGCGCGATCGGAACTGCGGCAAGGGCTAGCTCAGCAATCGTGAGCGGAACCTCAAGCGCATTCCGGGCAGGCGGCCTCTCTGGTGTCACGGATGCGGGCGCCTCTGCCGCGGTAAGTCCTTTGCGCATGCTCGCGGCTCGGCTCGGCGGGAGCGCGGCGGCTCGTGATGCGAGTACGTTAGATTCATCAGCTGCCACCTCTCAGGAGGTGCCTAGCTGGGCGCGCCGAGCAAAGCGCGCCCAAGCGATCCACCAGGGCGCGACAGCCGCGACAAATGCGGTTCGTGCCGCCGATCACGCAAGCGGTGGCGCTTCGGTTGATCTCAAGGAGCAAGAATAACGATGCCACTGGAGGCGTCTTCATCTTTTTCAGACCGGCGGCACTCAAGGCGGCACGTGTAGTTTCAAGGAGATCACTTTCATGTTCAAACGATCGGCTATCCATTATGGCCGGACGCCCGAACCGGTCACCCCCTATCAGAGGGCAGCCCAGGTCTGGGACGACCGGATCGGCTCGGCGCGTGTGCAGGCCAAAAATTGGCGCTTGATGGCGTTCGGCTGTCTGTTCTTGTGCGCGGTATTTGCGGGTGCCCTCGTTTGGCAGTCGGCGCAGGGAACGGTCACGCCCTGGGTCGTCGAAGTTGATCATCTGGGCGAGGCAAAAACCATCGCTCCGGCAAATGCTTCTTACGAGGCGAGCGATCCGCAGATCGCCTTCCATCTTGCGCGCTTTATCGAGCATGTGCGTGGCCTTCCCTTGGACGCCATCGTGCTGCGCCAGGATTGGCTGCGTGCGTATGACTTCACCACCGATCGTGGCGCTGGCGCGCTGAATGACTATGCCCGCAACAACGATCCCTTCGCCAAGGTCGGGCAAACCCAAGTCGCCGTCGAAGTCTCGAGCGTCATTCGGGCGTCCTTGGACAGCTTCCGCTTAACCTGGACCGAGCGGCATTACGAGAACGGGCAGTTAGCTGCCACCGAGCGGTGGAGCGCGATCCTCACCATCATCGTTGAACCGCCCCGCGACGTCGAGCGGCTCCGCAAGAACCCGCTCGGCATTTACGTCAACGCGATCAACTGGTCGAAGGAGTTCGGATCCTGATGCCTCAGATTCTCGTGCCGAACCTCCGGCGATTCCGGCAAAGCGGCGTGTCCGCGCTCCTGATCAGTCTATGTATGCTTGGTGGCTGCACCACATTCAAGCCGCCGCAGATCAGCTATGATGAGGAAATCCCGCCTTCTCCCGATCTTCCGGCATTGGCGGATGACCGTCCAAAACCGCTTCACGTTCCACCCGCCTGGACGCCGGGGCGCGGTGGCAAGAAAACCGAAGCTAAAGAGCCCGTCGATCGGATCGAGAGCGCCAACGACGCCGCCCGCGTTGAGCCTCGTAAGGCGGGGTATTTCAATGCGGTGCAGGTGTTTCCCTATAGCCCCGGCGCGCTTTACCAGATCTACGCGGCACCCGGACAGATCACCGATATCGCCCTTGAGCCGGGCGAGCAACTGATCGGCTCAGGTCCGGTCGCCGCCGGCGACACCGTACGATGGGTGGTGGGCGATACCGAGAGCGGCAGCAGTGATGCACGCCGCGTCCACATCATGGTCAAGCCAACGCGCGCTGCGATCACGACCAATCTCGTCGTCAACACCGACCGCCGGACTTATCTCATTGAGCTTCGCTCCCGAGAAAAGCCCTACATGCCTTCGGTTGCCTGGTTTTATCCCCAACCTCGAACCGCTCCCGGTCAAACGGTGCCTGCAACGCCATACATTCCGGATCCGGCCGAGCGCCGCTATCGTTATTCGATTGGAGGAGACAGCCCGCCCTGGCGTCCGGTTAGCGCCTATGACGACGGACGCAAGGTCTACATCGAATTCTCGGCAGGCATCACTCAGGGCGAGATGCCGCCGTTGTTTGTCATTGAACCGGACGGCAAGACCGAGATCGTCAACTACCGTGTCTACGGCAATGTCCTCATCGTCGATCGGCTGTTTGCGGCCGCCGAATTGCGGCTCGGCGGTGAGGGCCAGCAGAAAGTGCGTATCGCAAGAACCGACGGGAGGTCGCTGTGAGCAATACCAGCGGAGATCCCGCGGGGCGCGATCCGGCCCAAGCAAGTGCCCCCGCGGACATTGCCCAGTCCTTGCGGCTGCGCCCCGAACGGCCGCGCGTGATACGCCTCTCCCGGAAGGCGCTACTTGCTGGCACTGGTCTAGGTCTGGCCGTTGTCTCCATTGCAGTCTTATGGGCTTTGCAAAGACCTGAAAAGCGCCCCGCGACCTCTGAGCAGCTCTATTCGACTGACCACCACACCATTGCGGATCAACTTTCGACCCTGCCCAAGGATTATGCAGGAATACCCCATGATGTGCCTCGGCTCGGACCACCCTTGCCCGGCGATCTGGGGCGACCGATCCTCGCAGCCCAAGCCCAAACGCAATCCGGCTCGTTAGCTGCCGACGCTGAACAGCAGCGCATCAATCAGGAAACTGAGGCGGCGCGCACCAGCAAGGTGTTCGCCACGACCAACATCCGCGCACTGGCGGCAACAACACCGTCCAGCGAGACGCCGGCGAACCCGACGACGTCCTCCGATGAAGCATTTGGGCAGAATGGGCAGGATCGCAAGCTTGCGTTCGTCAACGCGACTGTGGATCGGCGCACCACAAGCCCCGATCGTCTGGTCAAGCCAGCATCGCCCTTCGTGGTCCAGGCGGGAACCGTCATTCCGGCTGCTCTCATCACCGGAATCCGCTCTGATCTGCCCGGCCAGATCACGGCGCAAGTAACCGAAAGCGTCTATGATACTCCGACCGGCCGGGCTCGGCTGATCCCCCAAGGCGCGCGACTGATCGGGATCTACGATAGCCAGGTCGCATTCGGACAGTCACGCGTGCTCCTCGTCTGGACGCGTCTGATCATGCCCAATGGACGTTCAATCGTGCTCGAACGTCAGCCTGGCGCGGACGTAGCTGGCTACGCCGGCCTTGAGGATGAGGTCGACAATCATTGGAAGGAATTGTTGGGAGCCGCGGCACTATCGACTTTGCTCGCCGTTGGGACGGAGGTTAACTCCGGGGCAGACGCCAATAGCTCCAACAGTGACATCATTGCGGCGCTGCGACGTGGAGCCGGGGATTCCCTCAATCAGGCCGGACAACAGGTGGTTCGGCGCAACCTCAACATTCAGCCGACATTGACCATCCGGCCGGGATTTCCGGTGCGGGTCATTGTCAACCGCGATCTCGTGCTCCAACCATACAGAGGATGACATGACCAAACTGAAGATTGGAACGATTGCAGATGACAAGCCTGTTCGGATCGCCATCGACTTGCCTGCTGCTGTTCATCGCGATCTGATTTCGTACGCGGAAATCCTCTCCCGCGAAACTGGCCAGAAGGTCAGCGACCCCAATAAACTGATAGGGCCGATGGTGGCGCGCTTCATGGCGACTGACCGAGCCTTTGCCAAAGCGCGAAAACGGCTTCACGCCAAAGATGACGAAGGGTAGCGCTCGGCCAATAACTTGAGGAAATTGGCCAGAGCTGGATTTTCGTTGTCATCACGCCAGACCGCGGAAAAGCCGATGCGGCTTGGTCCCATGCTGTCGCGCAATTCCCGATAGACCAAGCCAGAAGAATTAGCGCCAACGTCGGATTCCAGCACGAGGGCAATGCCGAGGCCCATACTGACGAGATTCTGGATTTCTGCGCGGCTGACATCGCGATGCTCAATCCGCGGGCCCTCCGTCGAGACAATGAGTTTTGCGTTGAGCAACGCGTCGAGGCCGCGCCCGGAGTCGTATTGGCTCATCAAGACGATTTGGTTTCGCAAATCGGCCCATGAGATACCATCCTGCAGAGCCAGGGGATGATCGTGAGGAAGCGCAGCAAAGACCCGCTCGCTCCAGAGGGGAGTACTTTTGCTGCTGATATCGAATGAATCTCCTGCTGCAACATAGAGGTCAACCATGCCGTTGCGGAGCGCGGTTGCTAATCGGGGCCGAGATCGTTCGACGATTCCAAGATTAACTTGCGGAAATTGCGCACTGTATTCGAGCAGCGTCGCACGTAAATGACCAGCGGTAAGTGACGTGGAGAATCCGATGACGAAGCGGCCGCATACGCCACGATCGGCAGGCTTTGTCCTCGCGACGAGCGTATCCATCTGCTCGAGAATTGACCGCGCTATTCTAAGAAAATCAAGTCCAGCGGGTGTGGCTGTAACCCCGGCGTGCGATCGCTCGAAAATGATTATTCCGAGTGAATGTTCGAGTAACTGAATGGAGCGACTAAGCGTTGATTGCGTAATGGAAAACCTCTCGGCAGCTCGGCGAAAGCTCCCATATTCCGCTGCGGCAAGTGCCAGCTGAAGCTGACCGAGGTCCAAATTGAGGCGCCGAATTCCAGCCCTTAGATCGGCGAAGCTTGTGTGTCGCACCATTGCAGCACCGTGGAAATTAGAAATCGAACAACTGGAGTTGCTCAGAAAATGAAAACGTCGCCGGCCGGTTAGTCGTGGCCAGGAGGATGGTTTAATGGTATGTCTTGGTGCGCGTGGGCGGCAGGTTGCGTAAACATCGTCCTGTTTCTGCTTGCGATTGTGGCTTACTGCTGATCATGTGGACCCGTGCTTCTCCGTCTTCCCCGGATGCACTGCGTGGTTCACGATTTCCTGGGAGCGCAAATCGGACGCGCGCGTGAGCCGCGACGACTCCGCTCTCGTTCAAGTTGGGCGCGGGAGATACGACTCGGCGAGTTCAGTCAGGCGGGGGAAGTGGGGTACTCAAGCCGCCTCCAACAAGACTGGTGTCCAGAGAACCGGCCCGTCGAGACCGCCGGCAGAACGGACCCTTTGAAGAGCTCCCGCCGAAATCTCCAGATGCCCTGCCACAGCGAGGGTGTTTCCAATATTGCAGGGCTCGGCGATACGACAGAGCGGCCAGCCGGCGCGTTTCAGGATTCTCTCCATCCGGGCGTCGGTGACCGTGACGATGCTCTTGAGGCGTCTCGACAGTCCGAATTCGACCATCCCCGCGAAAAGCTCGTAAGTCGACTTGGCCAGCCCGTGTTCGCCCTTCGGAGCATGGGGAGAAGCATCAACTGCGAACCGGCTACTCTCCCAGACCAAGGGGTCCGCCGGAGCAGGAAGCCCCCCAAGAACCATTGGAAACGTATCGCGCACCATTGTCGGTCCCATGGTCGGCAAAAGACGAACCGAACCTTCCACATGACCCTCAAGAGAGGCTTGGACGAGATAGGCCGGATGCAGCGCATCGAAATCGTCCATTTCCATGTCGCCGCAGGTCTGAACGCTCCACTCCAAACGTTGCTTAAAAACGCGGTAGCGTAACTTATACATGGATGCTAACGTGCAGGAAAACGCGCTGTACGATGACTCCGTAATCAGCTGAATCATGGTCCCCTCCCAAGGAGACGAGATTCTGGAGGAGCTGCGGGTCAACATCATCCCCTATAACTATGCGGGTTCAGAGTCTCAATCTTGCCCATCTCGTTTGGCAGCGGCCAATCGGGCGACGGCCTGAACGACTTTACGAACTCCCAGCTTGTCTCTCGCACTCCTTAAGTAATGAGCCACGGTGTTGTGGGATATGCCGAGAATCTGTCCAATTTCCCAAAAGCTTTTGCCCTTTGCGGCCCATTCCAAACATTCAACTTCGCGAGGAGACAGATGGATTCCGTCGATCGTGAACTCATGCAAAAGCTTGCGGCGGACATGTGAATGGAAGCATCTCGCTATCAGTTGAAGAGCAGAGGCATTCAGATCGATGCACCTGTCGAATTGTGGACGCCTTTGGTCCGCGGCAAAGGTCAGAGCAGCAACCGATCCGTCTGTATCGTGAATTGGGAGGGTAAAACCTAGCCGAATTCCGAATTCGCTAGCTTCCTCGAGAAATCGTTGTTGCGCCGCAGAGATTGGTCTCGACGGTACGTCTAAACCCCATTGAAACGGGTCAGTGGTCTCTAACGAACGTTTGATAATGGGATCCAGGCGTTCGTAGTGGCTGCGCACATAATGCTCGACCCAGTTGTTCGGATACGTTGATATTACCACCGGCTTTTTGCCGGCCCGCTGCGGCACCGCAAGATATGCAAAGCAAGACAGATCAAGCTCGCTCGCGGTGATCGCCATCGCCTCTGCAAAGGCATCCGCGTGTTCGGCGCTGAAAAGAAGATCAATGTATCTTTGATATATGCGATGCATGGTCATGCGCGATAATATCGTCTTTGCGGGACCAAACGAATCGGAACGTTCCTGACCAGATGAGTGGTGGAAGGATCCATGCTGGCGTGCTGGGGCTTATTTGTGCAAGGTCAATCGGGCTGGGTCATTTACCGAAATTGACGCGTCGGCCTCTTGCTGTCAAATCTGCCGAGCTCGTTTGTTGCGCCACAACTGTGCCGGGGAAGTCAGCATTATCATGTCAATCGGTCGCGTAGAATAGTTGCGTCCATTAGGTTGAGCTATTGCTGCTAGTTCGCGAGAGCATGGTCTCATCGAGCTTTTCGAAATTTTGGTTCACCACCTCCCGATGATGGCATCGTCCCCCGGAGCCGGAGATCACCTCGCGCGCGACCAACTCCCTTTTCGCAGCGGTCGCCGATTGCGTGCGCTCTCGAAGATGCGCGAGAGCCTCAGTTGCATGGCGCAGAACCTCGTCGCGCGCCGATGAAGGATGCGTGGTCTCGCTCTCCGATCTGGTCCGCGCGTCGTTGGTGCAACGGTCGAATTCCCATTCGCGAGGTTCGCGCAGGCGGTCGATGTTTGCTCAAAACCTGCAGCGCAGGACATCCGGGCGATATCGGCACGATCCTGGCACCGTGCTTGGCGCCTTACTCCGGCTCGAACAGCTCGTTCAGGAGGCTGTCATCACGGTCCCGCGCCGGTTGCCGAAGCCATCGACGTGATTGCGGTGCTTACCGGACGCGGCGCCGAGCGCCGCTTTAACCGAGCTCGCCTGCTTCCCCGGATGAGGGCATCAGGCGATTACAACCTTCCTGAAATTTGAGATCAGTGATGCGCACGCGTTCATCTTTCGGCCACGGCATCATTTCGGCTACGGCAATTGCGATCTTTTGGCTCAGTATCGTCCGGCCGGGGCTGCGGGCTAGAACATGACATGGAGCAGCCCGCCCAATCAGATTCTGGAATGGGTCGAAGGCACATCGCCAATGTCATCGCGATCATCATGTCGCCCGAAAGCGGGCGAGAGCCCGGTCACGATGACAACGGATCCAACGGCCGCGGTCGCGACCCAAGGGCGGTCGCAAGCCCAGGCTGTCAACCCACAACCGTACAGATGTTCCACTGATGATCGGGTCTGGCGCTATCGTAAGGGTCTGGATGGGCTTCGCGGTGTGTTGGCGGACTTCCCCGAGAAAGCAGCGCGGTTGCTGTTGACCCGTTGTAATGTTTTGGGACTCGTCAGCTTCTCAACAGCTAACTCTCCTAGCATCGGAGCATCGAATCTAGGTGATCCGGTCGAGTGGAAACGATACGGATCGACCGATCCCTAAGATCGCAGGAGTGGCTGTCGCTGGCACTGTCAGTTCATGCGACGATGCATCGTGCTTTGGTCCGAAGATCGTGTTTTGCGCCCAGGCGTCGTTCTATGTGCGGAGTTCTCTTGGCCAAGTACGTAAGAGGAGCCCAAGAGGATCACATGAACAGGACAGTCTTTGCCCTCCCGGCCAGAAGCGACTATGTGACCCGTGCGGGTCTCGCGATCACGCGCGTGGCCGAGCAGTTTAGCGGCGGTGCCAACAGGCTCGACGATCTCGTCAATCTGCTCGACCGCCGCCGCGGCGTGGTGCTCTCGTCGGGCACGACCGTGCCCGGCCGGTACGAGAGCTTCGACCTCGGCTTCTCCGATCCGCCGCTCAAGCTCGAAACCGTCGGCATCAATTTCAAGCTGGAAGCGCTGAACCAGCGCGGGCAGGTGCTGATCACCTTCCTCACTGAGGTCCTGCGCGAGCCTTCCGTGGTGATCTCCGAGAAGACGGCCTCGCGTCTTGCCGGCCACATTATCCGCGGCGATGCGCCGGTCGAGGAGGACCAGCGCACCCGGCGCGCCAGCGTGATGTCGCTGGTGCGCGATCTCGTCGCCACCTTTTCCGCCAATGACGACGGGCTGCTCGGCCTGTTCGGGGCCTTCGCCTACGATCTCGTCTTCCAGATCGAAGACCTCGTGCAGAAGCGCGCGCGCGAAAAGGACCAGCGTGATATCGTGCTCTATGTCCCCGATCGCCTGCTCGCCTATGACCGCGCCACTGGCCGCGGCGTGGTGCTGAGCTACGACTTCGCCTGGAAGGGCCGGTCGACCGAGGCCTGCCGCGCGAGACCGCGGACAGCCCGTATCTCAAGACGCCACGGCAGGGCTTCGCCGATCACGCGCCCGGCGAATATCAGGCCACGGTCGAGACCGCGCGCGCGGCCTTTGCCCGCGGCGATCTCTTCGAAGCCGTGCCGGGACAGCTCTTCGCCGAGCCCTGCGAGCGTTCGCCGGCAGAAGTGTTCCAGCGTCTTTGCGTCATCAACCCGTCGCCCTACGGCGCGCTGATGAACCTCGGCGAGGGTGAATTTCTGGTGTCGGCTTCGCCCGAAATGTTCGTGCGCTCCGACGGCCGCCGCGTCGAGACCCGCCCGATCTCGGGCACGATCGCGCGCGGCACCGACGCGATCGGCGATGCCGAGCAGATCCGCCAGCTCCTGAACTCGGAGAAGGATGAGTTCGAGCTCAACATGTGCATCGACGTCGATCGCAACGACAAGGCACGGGTCTGCGTGTCCGGCACCATCAAGGTGCTGGCACGGCGGCAGATCGAGACCTATTCGAAGCTCTTCCATACCGTGGGCCACGTCGAAGGCATGTTGCGTCCCGGCTTCGACGCGCTCGACGCGTTTCTTACTCATGCCTGGGCCGTCAAAGCGTTCAAGAGCGGCCTCGATGACCATGCTCTTGCCGAGGCCGGGACGATCAGTTGCAACGGCAAGACCCGTGCCCGCCGCCGCCGGGACCATGACCATGGAGCAGGCCGGCGCTCTTCGAACAGCCGTCGCTGCTCGCCATAACATCCTGGTCGCGGGCGGTACCTCCACCGGGAAAACCACCCTTACAAATGCGCTTCTTGCGGAGGTCGCCAAGCGCCTTGCTGCCGTCACCGTCGGACGCACCGAGTCCCAGCGCCACGATGCCCATCTTGCGCATCAAGCGCTGCACGCGCTTGCGATTGACCTCAAGCCCCTCAGCCTTCAGCATCGCGGTCATCCGCCGCGAGCCCAGGAACGGCTAGGCGGTGAACAGCTCGTCGATCCGCCGCTTCAGGGCAAGGTCGTTGTCGTTGGCCGGCCGTGGCGGCCGGTAGACCCCAGAGCGCGCGATGCCCAGCAACATGCATTGCCGGCGGATCGACAGCGCCATGTCGGCGCGATCGAGCATTCCTCGACGGTCCGGCGTGCTCATCTTCCGGACCTCCGTGCTAAAAAATCGCGCTCGACTATCAGTTGTCCAATCTTGGCGTGCAGCTTCTCGATCTCGTGTTCGCGCGCGTCCTCGCTCTCGCGCCCGACACCCGCCTCAAAGGCCCGGGCCGCCTGGTCCAGCAGTTGCTTCTTCCAGGCATAGATCTGGTTCGGGTGAACCTCATAGCGCTGGGCCAGATCGGCTACCGTCGCCTGCTCCCGCACGGCTTCCAGCGCGATCTTTGCCTTCAATGCCGCGTCGATCCGTCGTGTCTTCTTCGTCATCATGCCCTCCGTCTATCAAACGGAGCGGCCGATTTCCAACTTAGCCCTTGTTCCCAAAACCGGGGTCCATTTCACGACACCGCCCTTGCGCCAGGTCAGATGGGCGGTATAAACCTAAGGTTGATGACGAAAGGTAGCGCTGTGCTAAAGTAGAAGTGCTGACGCCACCAACGTTGAAGCTCGCCGCTCTTTTGGTAGCCCGCACTCAATCGTGAGGTCGGCCTATCAGAGTTGAGAGTGGGCGAGTGAGATCTTCAAGAATATCGTCGCGTCACCAACGCAACGTCAATCACAGAGTTTCTCTGAGGATCTGTCGAGTTCACATCTAGCCGCTTCAAAAAAAGGCCAAAGATTGAAACCGTGAATGCAACATCATCGTCTGCCCAAGCCGATCGGTTCTTGTCAAATTTGCAATATGCTGATTGGCAATCCGTCCCTACAGTGAAACATATTTCTGAACGGGATTTTGCCGAGAATTACGTCGACCCGACGCGCCCTGTTCTACTGGGCGGTGGCTGCTCGGATTGGGCTGCCTGCAAACGCTGGTCACCAGACTATTTTGATCAGGTCGCCGGATATCTTGCCGTGAAAGTGAAGACGCTCGAAAGTGGCCGGATCGAGGTGTCTACTTGGCGTCTGGCTGATTATGCTCGATTCCTCATCGAGCAGGCTCCCGGCGCGGGACCGCCATCGGGCGCCGAACTTCCATACTGCCATGATATTCCCCTATTGGGCATGGTGCAAAGCTTGGCCGAAGATTGCCAGCCGTTTCCTGCAGCGTTTCTCAGCCCATCGTATCGTCAACATTGGTGGCGATACTCGCAGTTCTTTATGGGCCCAGTAGGCACAGTGACTCCGCTCCACTTCGACAGCCTACTTAGTCATAACCTCTTCTTTCAGATCTACGGTGCGAAAAGGTTCACAATCATACCACCAAGCCAAGTCGTATTTTGCGCACGTCGTGGTTGGAGGTGGTTTGATGTGGATCCCGAACAGCCTGACTACGTTAGTTTTCCGCAGTACCGGCAAGTGACTCCTGTCGTCGTGAACGTCAGTGCGGGCGATGTCCTCTATATGCCTCCAGGAACTCTTCACCATGTCCGTAGCTTGTCGACATCGATCTCCTTCAATATTGATTGGCACACTGAAAGGAGTGTACTGGACGCCCTGGCCCAATCATCCAACGGTATGCCAACAGAAGTCGTTCATTACAATGCGGTCGCGGCGCTCGCGGTGATCGCTAAAATACCTGAAGCCATTACGTTTCCATTGTATCAGCCCTACTTGAGTTACGTAAATTGATAGGAAGGTAAGAGGAAATTCGTTGATATCACCGGACGGAGGTCCGCGGCTTGTACCGACACCGGAGGGCCTCACGCCGTACGATGGGTACACATAGCACCGTAGCTGCTTGACAGGACTGCGGCCAATGAATCCTTGAATCGGTCCCCAGATCCGCGCCAGGGATGTGGAGCTTACGTCTGATATCCGGCGCCTGGTGGATAGCTGGCCGAGCTATGGATACCGGCGGG
>NZ_LJYG01000028.1:22971-26378 GCF_001440035.1 Bradyrhizobium manausense
GAGCCGCTCCAACGAGCGTTGGTGTTTCGGACGCGCTGGAGTTCACCTGCTGGAATGGCGAGATCGTGCGGGTTGCCTTTGCCCCGGGCAGCCATGACCGCGAGGTCATCAGCTGGGTGGCCACAACGGCCGGGATCTCCGGCGAGATGATCCGGGACATGATGGTCCACTGTATCGAGCAGCGGTTTGGCGACATGCGCGCGCCACGCAAGGTGCAATGGCTGACCGACAATGGCTCCATCTTCGCTGCCTATCGCACCCTTGAGATTGCGGCGGCCCTGAACCTCGAGCCTTGCTTCACGCCGGTCGAAAGCCCCGAGAGCAACGGCATGGCCGAGGCGTTCGTGAAGACCTTCAAGCGCGACTATGTTCGTGTGAACCCGATCGCCGACGCGCGCACCGCGCTGCTGCGGATCGACAACTGGATGGAGGATTACAACTCAGAACACCCGCATTCCCGACTGAGCTACCGCTCGCCGCGGGAGTACATTGTATCACTCAAACCAGCACCGAGTGTCCTGTCTAACGGGGGCAACTCCACTTTCAGCATAGTATAGCAATCTATCACGAATCCCGTAGCGGAGGTCGCGGATATGTGGCTAGTAGGCGAGCCGAACTAGGCAAGCGCCCGCCTAGTTCGTCGGCTATGAAGAACATAGATTCAGTCCGCTATCTAAAACCCTCACGTAGTCAGCTCGGGAACTTGTCCTTCTCAACACCAAGTTGCCCGCACCACGATCTCAGCACCTGCCCTGAAGGACACGCCTGCTCGCCAGCAGCTGAAAACGCAAGACGAGGAGGCCCGCGTCGACCGTCGAGCCAATTGATAAGCCTATCCAAATACCGATCAGGGCAAGGCCGATCTTCAGACTAAGAACGTAGCTAAGGGAGAAACCAACCAGCCAATAAGCGACGGTAGAAAGAACAAAAGGGACCCGGGTGTCCCCCAGCCCTCGCAAGCTTCCGGCCGCAATGGTCGCGACAGCATCGGTGATAAAGAAGACCCCTCCCATCAAAAGGAGCCTTGCAGTCAGTCGCATCGTTGCCTCGGCATCGTCCGATTTACCAAGAAACAACTCAGCTATTTCAAAACGTGCGACAATTACAAAAACCGTTAGAGTTACAGCTACTAGGACTCCGAGCACCAATGCGACCACACCTGCCCATTTGACGCCAGTGCCATCACCACGGCCGACCGCATGGCCAACCCGCACTGTTGCTGCCATGCTAATGCTAAATGGAATCATGAGCAGTATCGCGGAGACCTGAACCGCAATCTGATGAGCAGCAAGTGCGTTGGTGCTGATTGCACCAGCCAGCAGCGCTGCAACCGATATTATGCCGTACCCTGTCAAGGAGGATAACGAACTCGGTGTGCCAATCGCGATCAGCTGCCGCATCACCCTCCAGTCGAAACGCCAAATCTGTGCAAGGATGCGGTAGTCACGGAAAGGGTGACGCGTTGCTGCGAACCACAAACTAGCCAAACAAGTCCCGCAGTTTACTATGGTGGTGGCCAGGCCTGCGCCGAACAACTCTAAGCTAGGTAGACCAAGCTTTCCAAATACAAGCAGATAGACGAGCAGGGCGTTCGTGGGAATTGCTCCGAGCGTGATCCACAAGACTGGCTCCGGCCGATTGACCGCGCTCATGAAACTGCGAATGGCCAAGAATGATAGCGCAGGCCCCACACCCCAGGCCACTCCGATCAGATACTGCTGCGCAAGGAAAGCCAATTTAGGTGCCTGGCCGAAAGCGAGCAGTACATGCTCTCCGCCGAGTGCGAACGCCATGATGGGCAAGGATAGCAACAATGACGTCCAAAGCCCCATGCGCAGCGCACACCGTGCCATGGCGAGATCGTTTGTCCCGAACGCTTGCGCCACCAGCGGTACAATTGCCGATAGTAGACCCGCTCCAAAGGTGAAGCTAACAAGATAAACCCTGCTTGCTAGTGCTGCCGCCGCGACCGTCTCTGACCCAATCCGGCCTATGAAGACAAGATCGGTCGTCATCATTACGATCTGCCCAAGTTGCGTCAATACCATTGGCAGCGCTAGCTTCGCTGTTTCGCTGAGCTCAACAGCAAATTGACAGCCACTAGCCGATTTCGTTGGCTTTTCTCGCGAAGAAGATGCTGGCGGTGTTTCGGCTATTCTGCGCATCGTAGTCACGCTCCCGGTGTAATCCCGATTTGAGTTGACCACCTGCAGCGTTGGCCGCTGCCTTCATGGCCATCCATACGTCCGCGAACCCATCATTGCATCAAGATTCTGAGTTGGTCTGAGAATTATGCCGCGCAGGCTCGATCAGCGCCTGATATTATCAAGCAGCAAGGTACGAGCTACTCATGTACAGCGGAACGACGGTAAGCCGCCCTATAAAGCGAAACAATCGATAACCGGAATCGCCTGATAGAGGCGATACGAAATGGATACTTCTGTTTCGAATCACACAACGAAATCGTGCGGATGCGTTTCGATACAAGTGGCCGCACACGGAGGATTGTAAGTCACATGGAATCCAAACGGCGCAACCAGCGACGATGCTTCTATCTACCATTGTTCCGACTCTCTAACCCAAAGATA
The DNA here is from genome assembly GCF_001440035.1 of Bradyrhizobium manausense. Lineage (GTDB taxonomy): Bacteria > Pseudomonadota > Alphaproteobacteria > Rhizobiales > Xanthobacteraceae > Bradyrhizobium > Bradyrhizobium manausense. The sequence continues at coordinate 25,560 of NZ_LJYG01000028.1, forward strand.
GGAAACATCGTCCACATCAAGAATCATGCCGGTAGAGACAGCTCAATTTTGACCGATCTCTTTTCGATGGTGGGTGTCGTTGGCCAGACATGTGTCGCTAATCCAACGCTCGACTCGCGGTCGTAGTGAAGCCAAGGCTGCAGCCGAGGCGGAGAGCAAGGCGCGGGCCGAGGCCGAGGAGCGTCGCGTCGCCGAAGGCCGCAAGAAGAGCGGCAAGACGCCGACGAAAACCGAGCCCGACGGCACGGCGCAACGCAATTTCACCGACCCGGAGAGCCGCATCCTGAAGACCAAGGACGGTTACATCCAGGGCTACAACGCCCAGGCCGCGGTCGATGGTGCCCATCAGATCATCGTGGCGCAGACGCTGACCAGTTCCTGCAGCGATCAGGCGCAACTGGCGCCGTTGCTCGACGGGATCAAGGCCAATTTGGGGACCAATCCCGACGAAGTGTCGGCCGATGCCGGCTACTGCTCCGCCCCCAATCTTCGCACGATGAAGCGGCGGCGCATCGAGGGCTACATCGCCACCGGGACGCAGAAGCACGGCACCACGTCCGCCACCGCGAAAAAGGCTTCAAGAGCAGGATCGCTGATCGCCAGGATGAGCACCAAGCTCAAGCGCGCCGGGTACCGAAGTCGCTACCGCTTGCGTAAGCAGATCGTCGAATCCGTATTCGGACAGATCAAACAGGCAAGAGGGTTCAGCCAATTCCTGCTACGCGGCCTCGACGAAGTGAAGGCCGAATGGGCCCTGATCTGCACCGCACACAACCTCGTCAAGCTAGCGAGGGCCGCATGAGCGGCTATCATTAGGAT
>NZ_LJYG01000029.1:0-35110 GCF_001440035.1 Bradyrhizobium manausense
TGAGTCGTCCGTGAAGAATGCAGATCGGGGCTAGGAAACAAGCGAAACTGGTCTTGATGTAGTATTCGATTTTGCAGGAAAGCTGGTAGTTGGACCTCGCTTTCTTGCGTTTTGGGATTTTGCTTTTGAGTGATTCGTGATTCCCTGAGGGTGTCGTCGACATTGGGGAATGCGATGAGCAAACCGCGGGACGATCGCCAGAAGGACCTGCTGCTTCCGGCGCTCGATAAGATCATCGACATGAGCCATCCGCTGGTGCGGTTGGCAGCGCTGATCGACTGGAATATGCTGAACGATCGCTTCAGTTCAGTGTGCCAAGCGGGGTCGGGACAGCCTGGCCTTCCGACGCGGCTTGTCGCCGGCCTGTTCATCTTGAAGCACATGCACAACCTGTCGGATGAGGTGTTGTGCGCCCGCTGGATCGAGAACCCTTATTACCAATACTTCTGCGGCGAATTGAGCTTCCGCCACCGTCTGCCGTTCGATCGATCGTCGATGACGCGCTGGCGGCAGCGGCTCGGAGAGGAACAGCTCGTCGCGCTGATCCAGGAAAGTCTGTCGGTGGCGCACAAGACTGGCGCCATTGGCCCCAAAGACCTAGAGCGGGTGGTCGTCGATACGACGGTTCAGCCCAAGGCGGTTGCGCATCCGACCGATGCGCGGCTGATCCATCGAGCAATCATCAAGCTCGTCGGGCTCGCCAAGCGCAACCGTTTGCCGCTGCGCCAGAGCTATCTGCGCCTGGCTAAGCGTGCCGCCATCATGGTCGGCCGCTATACCCACGCGCACCAGTTCAAACGCGCCAGGCGCCAGCTCAAGTTCCTGCGGACACGGCTTGGCCGGATCATCCGCGACATCCGCCGCAAGATTGATGGCCACACGGTGCTGGAAGCTCGCTTCGGCCCGCTGCTCGGTTTAGCGCAGCAGATACGCAGCCAGGATCAGCATCAGCGTGGTCCAAAGGTCTATGCGTTACACGCCCCGGAGGTCGAGTGCATCGGCAAGGGTAAAGCCCGCGCGCCTTACGAGTTCGGCTGCAAAGTCAGTATCGCCACCCCCGCGACGTCTCCAAAGGGCGGACAGTTCGTGCTCCACGCCAAGGCCCTGCACGGCAATCCCTTCGACGGGCACACGCTCGGCCCTGTGATCACCGACATGGAGAAGCTCACCGGCGTGGAGACGCGCCGCATCCACGTCGACAAAGGGTATCGCGGCCACAACCACCCGCATCGGTTCAGGGTCTGGATCTCGGGGCAGGTCCGCCGCGTCACGGCTTCCATCCGTCGCGAGATGAAGCGTCGCGCGGCAGTCGAGCCGGTCATCGGCCACGTCAAGGCCGAGCACCGCATGGACCGGAATTATCTCAAGGGACGCCTCGGCGACCGCATCAACGCTGTTCTCGCCGCTGCAGGTTACAACTTCGGCCTGCTCCTGCGATGGCTCGCACAACTCTTGCGTATCTTCATCCGAGCCTTCATCGAGACCGACCCCGCTCAAAAAATCGCTTGAGCCTCGTTCTTCACGGACGACTCATGAATTCCCTAACCGACCCCGATCGACCCCATAAGTTGATTGCGGTATCGGAAACCCGCCCCCGCGAAGGGCGGGCTTTTCGACTCAATGGGAAAGTGGAACCGATTCGCTGCTGCGAGTCTAGGTGGTGGATTAACGGGTCCGAGACTTCTTGGCCCGCCAGCGTACGAAGCGCCGGGCCAGCCGGGACAGGTCCTCGCTTAGTTAGATTGACGGTACGTCAGACGCTTGCCAGCCGCGCCTTTGATGGCAACGTCCGCGCGTTCCCCGTCGCCAACGCCAAGCGCAACGCGGTTGCTGTAACGGAAATCGAATTCTGAAAGATAGCGGTGTAGGTGCTTCTCAGCGCAGCGCTGTTACACGCCCTTCATGCCGCGCTTGAAGATGCTGTAGTAGCCCGCGACCGTGTTGGTGGAGCTCACTTCGGCGCCGTCATAGCGGACGGATTCATCTTTTGTCTGATGGCTGGCGACGACGCACCCATCGCGAAAGCCAAGCACGTTTCGCCTGCGACGATTTGCGGACACGAGGCGCACGCCGGCGTGAACGCAGCCCGCAACATTCTCAGAGCCGGAACGCGGCCCTCGGTGGATGTCTCCTGCCGCCGCAAATCCCGTAGAGCCGCTTAAATTAAGGCTCCTCGGAAAATTCCTCCATTCAGGGAGGGGAAGACGTTAAGACACGACTGGCAGGACAAATTGAAAGGTCGCGCCCGGCTCCCGCTTGCGGACGATGGACAGGCGCCCTCCGTGAGCTTGCACGATCGAACGACAGATCGATAGACCCATTCCAAGGCCGCTCGATTTAGTAGTAAAAAACGGGTCTAAGATGCGATCAATGTCCTCGTCAGCGATCCCGGCGCCGCAATCGGTCACGGAGAGCTGCACACGCCCCTTATCATCCATGGATGACTGGATCGTCAATTCGCGCTTCCGGTCGCCAATCGTTTGCATGGCCTCGATCCCGTTCATCACGAGATTGATGATCACCTGTTGCAGCTGAACCCTGTCACCGAGGACCGTGGGAAGTGTTGGCGCAAACTTAGTTCGCAAGGTCACTTGCTGATTAACCAGCTCACGTGTCACCAGCGTGATGGCCTCCTTGACGACGTCATTGATATCGAGCGGTACCATCTCGATCTCACCTTTCTTCGCAAGTGCGCGGACCCTGCGGACCACCTCGCTTGCCCGGATCGCGTCTTCGATGATCCAGTCCACCGATCTGCGCGCCGCGGAAAGGTCGGGAGTTTCGCGACCCATCCAGCCGAGGCACGCGTCGGCGTTGCTGATGATGGCGGCGAGCGGCTGGTTTACTTCGTGGGCGATGGAGGCCGTTAGTTCCCCCAGCGTCGTCACGCGTGTCACATGCGCAAGGTCCGCCTGTGCCTTCCGCAGCTCTTGTTCGGCCTGGTCTGCGCGAATCCTCGCGGTGATGTCTGTGCTGACGCCACGGTAGCCGAGAAAGTTGCCGGCTAGATCAAAAAAAGGCTTGCCGCTGGTCCGGACGTAGAACGCAGAGCCGGTCTTATTGACTGCGCGATAGATCAGATCGCGAAATGGGAGATGCGCGTCTAGCATCGCCCGATGCTGCCGCCACTTCTCGGGTTCTTCTTCAACATCGCACGCAATTTCCCAAGGAGGCAGACCGACGAGCCCTGAGGTCAAGATGCCCACGGCGCTGGCGTGCTCCGACAAATGAGTGACCAGGTGGTCTGGCCCGGTCTCCCAGAGCCAGTCGGAAGCGGTTTCGGCATAGTCCCGAAAGCGCTGCTCACTTTCGCGCAGCGCAGCAAGGGTGTTTTCCAGCCGCTCCCTGGCCACATGTTGCTCGGTGACATCCATATGCGTTCCGACGAGTTCGACGGTGGCGCCATCGCTTCCCAGCACAGCGTGAGCAACTGAGTGGATGTGCCTTATCGCACCATCGGGAAGTCGGATTCGAAAATCATATTTGAAGTTACCTGCTTTCTGTTCGCCAGCCTGACGTTGCACTTCCTGCAGCAGCGCCAAGTCATCTGGATGGATACGCGACCTGATGGTCTCAAGCGATACAGGCTCGTCCGGATCCAAGCCAAACAGACGGCTCACTTCGGCGGAGCGATAGACAAAACAGCGACGGTGGCAATCCCAGGACCAAGTGCCCATGTGACTGAGCTGCTGCGCGTCGGACAGATAGGCTTCACTACGGCGCAGCTGTTGTTCCGTCTGCTTTGCTGCCGTGATGTCCGTCGCCGCCCCGACAAACTCGATATCGCCAGAGGCGGTTCTCGTGGCCCGTGCTGCCGCATAAATGTACTTTACTGACCCATCGGGCATCAGCAGTCGGTATTCATGATCGAAATCCTGGCCTTGAGACGCTCGATCCAGAATCGCCTGGACGGAAGCCCTATCTTCTGGGTGGGTGCGGTCGAGGACGTGTTGCGGTGTCGGTATCGTTTTCTCGGGGTCATACTCGAAAATCCGAAAATTTTCCTTGGACCAGAAGACCTCGCCGGTGGCCGTGTTCCAGCCAAAACTGCCAGTATGGCTCAATTCCTGCGCCTGCTCCAAATGCGCTTCGCTCCGTTGCAGGGCAATTTCCGTCCGCTTTCGCTCAGTAATATCTTCGCAGGCAATGAGGACGATGGGCTTGTCCTCGGCCCAGGGCATTGCTTTGGCGTTTTCGCGCACCCACAGCACCGACCCGTCCTTCCTGACCTTCTGGATGTCCCAGGTGTGCGACTGACCGATGTTTGTGAGACACTCCTCGATGCACTTGCGAACGACTTTGCGATCTTCTTCCTGAAAGACCTTCAGCACAGATAGGCCGACCAGTTCCGCAGGCGCGTAGCCGAGTTGAGAGGCGCCGAAAGTATTGACGTTGAGGACCGTTCCCGCTTCATCGAGCATGAAGTACATGGCCGGATTGTGCTCAAAGATCGCGCGCCACCGTTTTTCGCGGTCATGCTGTTCGGCCGCGCTGTGCCGTAGCTTGGCCGCGACCTCACGCGCAGCATCCCTTTCGCGGCGGACTCTTCCGATCAGGTGCGTTCCGACAATTGAAGCGGTTAGGAAGGCGACAACCACCAAAAGGTTCGTTGGGTCATCGATCCGGAGACTGAACGTGGACGGCGTAAACAGGTAGGCTGACGCAGCGACGGCAACAATGGAAAGCACCGACGATGCGATGAAGCTGCCCATCAGCGAGAACAGCATTATCACCACCAGATAGGCGAACGCCGTCGCTGCGAAAGGGCTATGAATATACAAGGAGGTTAGCGTCACCGCCGCTAGCGCAATGCTACCAAAAACGAGCTGCGTCGCTGAACGTCCCAAAGTGGTGGTGAGCTGGTTAAACATGCTTATAGCAGTCCGGCCCTTCTGGCAGAGAGATTAAATACTTCAATTTAATCCGACACCGACAGGCGCCCCGAGTGATTTTGAGATCGCTACTGATCAGACAGCCGAAGAAGGCGCACTACAAACCTTCGTATAGTTAAAAGCCTTCGTTCAGTTCTAGCTATATTAAATCGAACGGTCACATAGGGCAATCATGCCTTTGGTGTCACGCGGTTCGCCTTTATTCTCGATGATAAAGGGCCCGTGCTGTCGCCGGATACGCTCTGAGCACAGCAGGAGGGTCAAATCCAATCGCGGTTGATCCGTCGGATAGAGCTTGGGCGATGCCAGTTGCACCCATGGCGAGAAAGTCCCCTGTGTCGCACGCTGGATACGAGAATGGACTCGGTGGGGCTTTCTTATCTCCAACGCGACGTAGCGGCCCAGCATGAACTTGCCCGGCCGTGCGGTCAATCGCAACCTTGCCGCGATCGCTCCGCCTCGCGGATGGTGCTCGCGCTTGACGCTGAGAAGGAGGAGCTGCGCCTGCAGATGCATGCGTTCAAGGACTTGATCTTGGAGAAGCGCTGGGAGCGGCTTGTGATGCTCGTCGTCAAGAAGCTGGCGCTTAAGCGGGGCGATCTTCAGGCTGACGCCTCGCGGGACGCGCCACCCAACGACGATGCACATGCGTCGGGGCGGTCCGACAACATTGATGCGTTGCTTCAAGCAGCTGCCGCGTTGAGAGCAGGAAGGTCAGCTTTACAGATTGGCGAGGGCGTGAGGGAGGTGCTCGAGCTGATACTAGCGACGCGGCGGGGCTGCGAACGGTCCGTTCCAAACACGGCTGCACCGATGGCGTAGTCTAGGTGAAGGTGCGGCCGCCCGTGATCGAGAATCGTTTGGCATCGATGGCACTCCTGAGCCACCTGGTGGTCCGAAGTTCGCCTGGTATCTGCTGCCGTTTTTCAACGACAGCGAAGGCGGGTGTCGAGAGCGGACGGTCCTGTCGCTCGTGAGCACAGAAACTTTTCAAGTCCTAGCGACCGATGTGTTCGATTGCATCGCTTCCGGGCGAAGCAAGAGCCATCAGTTGCACGAGCTGCTCGCCTGGAACTGTGCAAGGCGGAGTACCATCGCACCACACGGGCCGCTGCATGAGCCCTCGCCGCCATAGAGCAGCATCGCCGATAGGGCAGCCGCGATGCCGCCGAGGAGTTCGTGCGATGGCTTCAGGCTCGCCCCGATCGGCATCTTGCCGCCACACCACCGCCTCGGCTTTTCTCACACGTTCACCGAAGCCGACTTACCCCATCCCCGTTGCCTTCGGTTTCAGGCGGTCTCTGAGACGGCGCAAGCATGCTCGTCTACCTTCGAGCTATTGCTTCGGTTGCAACGTCGATCGGATTTCAAGCTTCCGATGTGGCTTTACGGTTATTCAACGTCTTGGTCGAACGCCGGAAGCATACGCATCAGCTCTGCCACTGAACCAGCTTGAAATGTCTCGAAGCACCTTGGACAGGTCAGGCTTCTTCAAGTTGACAAGCTTGGCGCCTTCCGTCTGGGTGATCTCCCGCTCCGCCCTCAACCGTCTTAGCTGAACAACTACAGCAGCCTTGAGTTGGTGCTCCTCGGCGTTCGGCAGGCCGAGATCGGCGAATCACTTCTTCCAGGCTTTTGCCAATTCGGCTGCACGCCTATGGTCCAGGCGAGGGCGTTTGTGCGGCTCCCAGTGATGAAGAGGAAGAGGGGCGACGGGCAGGTTTGAGCCCGTCGGATCACGAGAGAGCGCCGGCGGCTCGATGCGCAACCGCTCTCCTCAGGTTTTCCATATGTTCAAGCCATCAGATACTACGGCCGCGGCTGCCGCAGCCTCGCCCGCGGCAACATCTTTTCTTCGTATCACACGCCGTCTACTCCCAAGCCGTGAGCGCCGCCTGTGCATCGAAGTGATCTTGGGTCGCGCCATGGAAGTTGGGTTCGGTCTCATCGACGCGACCGGCTCCTGGGATTGGAAGAACGCCTCTGACGTCTGCGAGGCGGCAACCGCCCTGTCCGTTCGCAAATATGGATCGGTTATCCGTGCCAAGCCAGGATCGCCCATTTCCATGCTGCTTTCGAAAATCACGGGGTTTCGCACGGCCCGAGCACGGCGCCGGAAAGATAGTCAGGCCCTTGAGCCGTTGTTGATGCGGCGCCAGGTCGGCGGCATCTCGATCGACGATTGGACGATGAGACAGCTACGCGGCGTCTGGATTAACAAGTCGGACAAATTGACGGAGGATGCGCGGCCTGAGTGGTCCGTGCTCGATGTGGAGCGGCTGCTTATCACGCGCCTCCGACGGTTTTGCCCGAGCTCGCCGATCCGGATACGGCTCGCTTATGGCGTCCTTTTTACGACCTACGCCACGCTACGCGCCGATCGACGAGGCAAGAAGCTGTCGTGCGTCAGGCTCATTATGGAATGGTCAGGCTCTGGCTTCGACGGAGTGATTGGTTTCGACGAACCCTACGCAATACGGAAGGCCTCTCCCAATCTTCCGGCAATGACAGCAGATGCCCGCAACACACCAGGGCGGTCGATGTTCGTGCGACTGACAGCCTCGCCCGAGGGGCCGGCCGGCAAACGGGTTGCACCGCGAGTCATGTTGCGCATCTGGGCTTGGGTGCTGTCTCACGGACGCTTGGCAGCTTCTACGCAACACAATGTCAACGCTCGGGAGGTTAGGTGATGCCCGGTGGCGCTTCCGAACTGGCGCGCCGTCTCGCCCGTGATGCCGAGGCGGTCTGCCGCTACTACCTGTCCAACGGGCGGCGCCAGGGGCGCTACTGGATAGTGGGCGACGTTCGCAATACGCCTGGCCGGTCAATGTACGTCCGGCTCAGCGGACCAGACTCCGGTTCCGGCGCCGCCGGGCATTGGACCGATGCTGCCTCGGCCGAACATGGCGATCTCCTCGATGTGATCCGCGAGAGCTGTAGTTTTACAGATTTTCGCGACGTCGCCGAGGAGGCACGACGCTTTCTGAGGCTGCAGCGCACCGAGCCGCGCCGCACCCCAAAGACCATCATTCGCACACCCGTCCCCGCGGGATCGCCGGAAGCAGCGCAACGGCTCTTCGCCGTGTCGCAGCCGATCCGCAGGACGCTCGTCGAGACCTACCTGTGCAATCGCGGCATCAAAGCTGTCCACGACGTGGGCGCGCTGCGGTTTCATCCCCGCTGCCACTATCGCCCGGACGACACTTCGCCGACTGAGACCTGGCCGGCGATGATCGCGGCCGTCACCGATCTTGCCGATTGCGTCACCGGTGCGCATCGCACCTGGCTTGCGCCGGACGGCTTCGGCAAGGCACCGGTCGACACGCCGCGACGGGCCATGGGCGGTCTCCGCGGCAACGCCGTCCGCTTTGGCGCGGCCGACGACGTCCTCGCTGCCGGCGAAGGCATCGAGACGATGCTGTCGCTGCGCTATGCGCTGCCTGCCATGGCGATGGCCGCTGCGCTCTCGGCCAACCACCTTGCCGCCCTTCTGCTCCCGCCGACGCTGCGCCGGCTCTACATCGCGCGCGACAACGATGCGGCTGGCGACGCAGCTGCGATGACTCTGACCGAGCGCGCCCACGCGGACGGTATCGAGGCGATCATCTGGTCACCAAGGCGTGGCGATTTCAACGAGGATCTACGCGCCCTCGGCGTCGATTCACTTCGGGCAGCCTTGCGGGGCCAGCTCGCACCCCAGGACCGCGCGCGGTTCATGCTCTTCGCTGAGGCCGGGGCGGTTTGACCGATCAGCCTGCGGCGCCGCCTTGGGCGATTACGTCCTGTTGTCGGTTATGAGCGGACTGCAGTCGATATTGGACGCTCGAGCGGCCAGGCGGCCTTGTCCGCCTCTGCCGACTTGCGGTGCAGTAAGCCGGCAGCTATCTGAGATACAGCCACCGTGGCGCTAGCGCATTTCGGAAGGTAGCTCTTGACCCTGAGTAGAACTCGCCTGCAGCGTTGAATTGAAGAGTGCTCGCCAACTTCAACTTGGCCATCAATCTTGATGGACGTATTTCTTTGAAAAGGTTGGCGTTTGGGAGAACAAAATATAACAAGATATAGAGGCTGAAGAATTGGCTTCACAGCACCACGGGCGGATCGGTTCACGCCAGATCTACGAAACACTTCGAGATCAGATTCTCGAAAGCGTCTACGGCACCGACGGTCTTTTGCCCTCGTCCCGCGCACTTGCCGGCGAGCTGGGCGTCTCGCGCTCTACCGTGACGGTCGCTTATGAACAACTCGCCGCGGAGGGCTTCATCGAGATACGCCATGGCGCCCGGCCACGTGTCGCTCGCGCTATCGTCGATCAAGGACGTGAGCGAGCTTCGTCCCGGGCAGCGACGCGCAAGGCTCGGCTCTCGAAGTTCGGCGAGCGGTTGCGACAGGACCTCCCTCGTTGGATCGAACCGCCGCGCGACCTCGTCGCGAATTTCCGGTATGGCGATCTTTCGCCGTCGGACTTCCCGGTGCTGGCATGGAAAAAAGCCATGGTCGCGGCAATGACCCGCAAGCCGGAGCGTCTGGCCTACGACGATCCCTGCGGCGCGCTGCGGCTCCGAACGGCGCTCCAAGCATATCTTTGGCGGTCGCGAAGCGTGCGATGCGACGTCGATCAGATTGTCGTCGTGAACGGATCTCAGCAGGGGCTCGACATCTGCGCGCGGCTCCTGCTTGACGACGCCGACCGCTTTATCATGGAGGATCCCGGCTACCTGATGGCGCGGCTCAATGCTTCCCGGTCGCGATCGAGGCCGGTTGAACACAGCCGTCAGCCTAATGACCGGCCCTGTGAGGTCGACATTTGCGGATAGAGCCGCCCCCCGGCCTTCTAGAGGCGATCGGACGGCAAGCGGGACGGCCCTGCAATGGCAGAGGTCACGGCTATTTTCCGCCGGCGCGTTCCGCGCCTTTGCATCGCGAAACAAAATAGCCGCACCTCTGCCATCCTCCGCTTCGCTTCGGCCCTGCGCTTCGCTTGGGTTCTGGTCCGTGCCGCTCGCCGTCGGATGATCGCCACGAAGGCCGCGGTGGGCGCGGCCGATCCGAAAAAGGACCTCACCCATGGCGACCGAAAACGACGATCCGCAATTCGAACCGCACCACGCTTCATCCCCGACCGATCACACTCTTACCGAACTTCAATTGTTTGGCTTTCGTCCTTTGCAAGATGAACCCGATCCACGGCCCCTTCCCGAAACCAATGCAATCACCGGCGCCATCGCCGACATCTTCGATGCGCTAGTCTCGACCCTGAACGATACGCGCCTTGAGCCTGACCTCGAGGACTTGCTCTGGTCAGCCGTCAATCTCTTCCATCGCGCGGCAGAACGCATCGAACGAGAACTTGACACCAATGAGCAAGCGCAGCAGAGAAGCCAACGCGAGCAGAACGGATCGGAAGTGGCATCCGTCGAGCTCGAACGTCTTACCGCCGAAGGCATCACGCTGATCGAACGTCGCAACGCCATGGAGTTCTTTCGCGACCAGGCTGCCGAAAGCTTCGAAGTTCACACCGGCTCGCCGTGGCGGGCGCGCTCTGGTTCAGTCGTTAATCATCGCACCCTCACCGCCGCGATGATCGACAGCCGAGACTTTCTCGCTGCCAGGCGCAGGGCCGAAACCGAAGTGATGCTCCCTCGTGGGCCCAAGATTGCGCTCACCGGAGGGCTGGAATTCAACAACGTCAAGCTCATCTGGGATCGGCTCGACAAGGTCCACGCAAAACACCCTGAGATGGTTCTAGTGCACGGCGGCTCGCCAAAAGGGGCTGAGTTGATCGGTTCAAAATGGGCCAGAAATCGCAATGTTCCGCAGCTCGCCTTCAGGCCGGATTGGACGAAACATGCAAAGGCCGCACCATTCAAGCGCAACGACGCGATGCTGGAGGTTATGCCGATCGGAGTCATGCACTTCCCGGGCACAGGCATCCAGGACAACCTCGTCGATAAGGCCAAGAAGCTCGGCATCCCGGTTTGGAAGTTTAGCGAAGACGGCGCGTGAGCGCCGTCTTAATTGACGCTGAAAGCGACGCCTCAGCACCTTAAAGAAGACAGATGTCCAAGCATTTCGTTGCTGCATCCGGGTGCCGAGCGGTCCGGGCCCGCTGCAAGCCCTGCAATCAGATTGTTCTCGCGAACGCTCCGTCTCGCTCGCCCAAAAGTCGGCCCCCACAAGAAGGCGCTGCACACCCGCGCGGCGCCAAGGCGGCTGCCGTGCGCTTTACCTACATTCGTGTAGTCAGTGCTGTTGCGATCAAACCAGCCGAGAACGTACTGGCTGGCCCTGACCATGAATGATCAATCTCCATTCTTTTCGCCACTTGGAGCGGGTGAGGGAGGGCTTCGGCAAGCCGTGCTCGCAGACAGACGTCCCTCACCCATATCGTGCGCGCGGCTAGAACTTCTCGGTCGATATCGTCGTCCTGGAGAACACCTAAGATGACATCCTTGCTTGATCAGGTATTAGGACCCTCTTGCGAAAACGGGGCACTGCAACCGCTATTTTCGCAAGCAATCTGTAAACTAGGTCCTTAGCGTCGGCACGCCTCCGGGTAACGTGTGCAGATACCAGTGGGATCCGGGCTAGGATCTACACACTCCGGGTCACCGGTGCAGAGAACGGGTGGTTCGGCTGCGAATGTATTGATGTCGAAATATTGCGCAGCGTTCCTAGCGACGTAGACGACACTGGACACCGCCGCAGCGAACGCGAGCGCGCCCGCCGATATGAGCAATAATTTTTTCATTCCGCACGTCACTTCCTTAGGTTGACCCCAGCCCGTTCAATCTAACAGCCTCAACGTGAAAGGCAAATCTAACACAACGTTAGGTTTTTTCAGTGCGCGAACGATGGCGGCTCCTCGCGTCGCCAGATTTCGCCGAGTAGCGGCAGGCGAGTCCCGACGCGGCAAGTTGAATTGCGCAACACCATCATTCGCAATGGCCATTTTCTCTGATGTCGCACTGATGAGGAACATAGATCACCCTTCATGTCTTCCGGCGATATCAATCTGTCACGACTGAGCTGACAGATGCTGTCGGCATGCGTTGGTGTCTGTCAGGAAAGAAGCAGCGATAACGATTGTCATCTGCCCGATGTGAAGCCCGCCCCAGCTCAGAAGAAGGTGGGATCGTTGGCTCACCCACTTGCGGCGCGCTTCTGATGCAAAATGTTCGATCAACCCACCTCTTCCTGCCGCGATCTATGGGCCTATCAGCAGGTTTTTCTCCTCGCCAACAATGTAAGACACTCCAACTGGGTGGCGCCTCGTTCACCCAGCCTCAAATGCGCCTATCGCGCTGGCGGAGACGGTATAAGCGCGACCAGGCTGGCGAACCGAAAGGCCGTGGTTGGATGCTATTAGCCCTGGCCCGAAAGCGGTGTTCTGATGCCCGCTGTCAAGGGCCACGCTATCGGCGTTTGACGCTCGAGTCTCGTAGCTGGCCAAAAACGCGCATTTTTGTTAAACATGAATTAGCAGCCGAGCGCCAATTGGTCTTACTCAAGATCCGTGCGGGGCCGTCAACAATGAGGTCCCAATCGCGATCTTTTCAGGCAGTCGTTTGCTCACTGAACCCGGCGGCCGGGAGCCCGGCCACTCGCGGTGCTACTTCCAATTACCAGACGAACTTCGCTCCGTCGGGCAGCTCGCACACGAATTCTCCTTGATTCACGACTTCCGCCGATCCGGCGGCCAGCTTGGAGGCCCTCACCGTGAGCTTGCCTTCACGGCTGAGGCTGTGGCGGATGTATTCCGTAACCGGGTGTCCTGAGCTGTCCAAGGTTTGATGTGCATTGGCGAAGCTGATGCCATTCGGAGCGCTCACCCTGAAGGCGTTGATAGTCAGTCCGCCCTGCACGGCTGGCCCGGTCTTGTTCCCATCGGCGCTGGCACAGCGATTGAGATCTAGTATGACCTTCACATCCTTGCCGGCCTGCAGGGCATTGAGCACCTCCGTATATTTCGGCGACGGCCCATCGGCCTTGACGATCGTGCTCACGCTTGCAGCCAAAAGCAAGGATAACAAGATCGACAGGCGTCTGCCACTGAACTTCATATGCTCTTCTCCTCCAAAAGATTCGCAGACGAACAGCAATCTGCCCGATGTCGTATTCGGAACACCTTGGCGGATTTCAGACGTCAGGCGAAGGTCGCGTTCGCGACAACAACACGTGCTGCAACAGCATGCAAGTTCTAGCGAGGGTAAAGCTAACCTCACAACCTCGTACGTCAGGTTTGCAGAGTGAGATGACGATTCGTAATATTTTCTGCACCGTCTATTCCGGAAGATCTTGCGACGAGGCGCGCGGCGTGCCTCACGAGCGGATTGGTTGTTGTCGCTCACTCTATGCCGCGCAATCTAAATAGAGGCTCATGCCCGTCCTGCGATGCGAAGCGCCGCTGCATCTGCGCCGGTCTTCGCTGTGAGGCGCTTGCTGATGAATGGCTACGTAATGATACGGAGGTCGGCCGTCGCACTATCTTGATCTACGAATTGCATCCTCTCCACATGACGCCATACAGACCAATTTACGATCCACAGCTCTGGCGAGATCGTGCGCAAGCAACGCGGACCAAGGCGGATGCGCTCGTACCAGGCAGACCCAGAGACAGGCTTCTGAAAGTGGCCGAGGAATACGAGAAGTTAGCCCGGCACGCAGAACAGTGCCGCGCGCTCAGAAACGATGACGATTGAGCTTTGTGTCACGCTTTCTGATCATACTTCGCTTTCCGATGAACTCTCGAGCGTCCCCAATTCATTGGGATGTCGTCGCCTTTTCGGCTCGCGGACGCCGGAACACATTGTAATCCGCCGCTCTGCGCACTCCAGATCCGCAACGTACGTGTCCACTCGCCGAGTGCCCACACTTTCGTCGATAATTGATTTCAGAGTCGGGCCTACGATCAGGAGAGGCAATCAAATTTGATTCCGACCGAAGAAACTGTCGTCGACAATATGCTCGCATCATTGACAATCAGCGCGCTGCAGAATCGGGCCGCTCCCACCCACGAACAGGTGATGCATCACTTGGATATTGCGTGCGAGAGAGCGGGTCTCATCCGGACGCATGCATCTACGATCCGGATATTGGAGCGTATCTCACGTGAGATCAGTCGGGCGGAGTCGGTGTTGGACTTCATCGGCCGAGGTGAGGTGCAGCCACACTGAGTTGGCGAATGAGGTTCCTCTACTCTTGTGACGAAAAGGAAGCGGGACAGATCCTGGCTTCGTCGCCAAGGTTCGCGACGTCGTCGGCCTCTACATGGGCCCGCCCGAGCGAGCCATCGTGCTGTGTGTCGACGAAACGTCGCAGATGCAGGCGCTGGATCAGAGTTCTTGATGAGATCGAAGTCGCCGTGCCGGACGATCTGGACGTTCATCTCGTCATGGACTATTATGCGACCCATAAGATGCCGCTGATCCGTAACTGGCTGGCCAAGAGACCGCTTGGCACGTCCATCTGCCGCCAACCAGCTCATCCTGGCTCAATCAGGTCGAACGTTTCGCTGCCGTCATCACCGAGCGCAAAATCAGGCGCGGCATCTACCGCAGCGTGGCGGAACGACGTACTGAGATCACGTCCTTCTTCGAACAGCACAACGCCGACCCCAGCCCATTCTCGATGGACCAAATCAGCCGACGCCATTCTCAGCTCCATCGAACGCTTATGGGCTTACAATGTGTCAGCCAAGGCCCTAAAACGCCATGAACTTCTGGGTTAGGACACTAGATTGCGCGCGATGTCCCGCATACGGATTTTCGCCCGAAACGTCCACGCGCCCATTGTTGTCGCCGACCGCGGGCAATTTCCGGAGGAAAATGAACCCCCAATGCAAGGCGATCGAGTGGCGGGGTGCTGTCCCCAGCGCGCTCGCGAAAATTTCGCGCTTCAGGCGGCGGTCATGTACTGCAGGTGATGATCCGGCAGCTGAGGCGGTCATCCCGGCATCGCTGTCTTCAGCAGCACAGCAGCTATCGAAGGAAGTGGACCCGAGGCGACATGGGCTTGTGCATCGGGAAAAACGCTCTTGGTCAGCTACTCGTCAGCGAAGCGGTCTAGCCAGGAAGGCTGCGCATTCTCGACTCTTCTATCGGAGATAAAATATGACGGGCATCGGCCGACCTGGCAAATCGCACGTTGGGGCTGGAGGAGCCGACAGCACTGGGGTATCGAGCAGTTCGAGCCTGGAGTTCGGCCTCGTCCCTGGGGAACGCAGTCAATCTTTCGACGCCGTCGTGGAGCGAATGCGCTCAGGGCCTCAAGATAGAACCGCGCGGCTCGTGAACCGGCAACCAACTTCGGATGTGGCGGCGCCAACACAAGATGACATTAAGGCAGCGAAGCGAACGTTGGGCAGCTTGCTTGATGACCTTGTCACTTGTCGTAGGGCAGCCACGCGCGGCCGGACCTTGTCCGAAAGGCAAGAGCTGATCGATCAGGTCGTCAAGGCAGGCTTAGCAGTTCTGGACTACTACGCTGCTCTGCCCCCAGGTTTGGCGCGGCGCATTCTGCCCGACGATCGGGCTCGTCAGCTCCGCGATGAGACGCTGGGCGCGGCCGACGAATGTAACGCCGTGGCTGCTACGATTTTCGATGGCCTGGACAAGAGCAGACAGAAAGCAGCAGCCCTGGTCGGCAGGATCAGCCGCACCGCTTCGCCTGACCAGCTGAACCGCGTGCTTTCAGGTGTGGAGCCCTACTATGAGCACTGCATGGAGTGGTGGGGAAAGAGGGCATTGCGCTCGGAGCGGATGCAGTCCGTCTGCGCGGCTACTGCCGACCTGCCAAGCAGCACGCCCGAGATGCGGAAGTCCGAAGAGGCCGCACTACGACTGCATACCGGCCGGGCACTCAATACGAAGTGCAAGTATCTGGAATCGCAGATCACTCTCGCGCAGCTCTCCCTAGCTAGCAGGTTGGGACCAGCCGTGCGAGACGCCCTTATCGATGGAAACGGGCGGGTGCGTCTCCTCGGGACCTTCATCGAGGATGTTGTTCCGGCATTCGACTCGACGGCCGAGGCCGTGATGAACAGCAACGGAGCGGCGCTTGACGCTGAGCACCGCGAGGTTCTGGAAGGCGTCATGGAGCGGCTTTCGGAATTTGCGTCGGAAGTGAGGGGCATGGTTGCCAGCTTAACGGACGCCGGAGCGGGAGCCGATCTTCCGTTGAAATTGCTGGACAAGATCGTGGAAGGTGCGTGGCTTACAGCGGACGAAGTCACGCGGCTTCTGGCAATTCAGCCAAAGACGCCGGCCACGATTGAACCGACGGCTTGGGCTGCGCTGCCGGAACATACTGCCGGGATGGGCGAAGGCACTGCAGCGCGCAGGAAGGGCAAAGGCAGGCGCGAAGCGGCCGCAGGCGAGGGGAGTTCGACAGCTGGGAGCGCTGAGTCGCAGCTCGCCGGGTCCGACGCCGGCACGGGCCCAACACGCAAGGTTATCGTCCTCTCGGATCTGGGTACAAAGACACTCACGAGCGCGGAGGAGGCTCGCGCGAGGGCGTCATCGTCGGCGAGCGGAAACCTGACGATTTGGCAGGCTCCGCCCTCCAGAGAAGCGCTGACCGGGCTGCTCAAGCGATTGGTCGAACTTTTGCAGTTCGATCTGCCCGCTCAGCAAAGCGCCGTCTCGCAAGCGCGTCAGATGAAACCCGAGGACGCCGACCACGTCCTAAATATCGTCGTCGAGCGCCTCCAAAGACAGGCCGCCGAGATCGAGGCCTGTGTAGCCGCGCTGGAGGAGCCTCGTCGAAGTGGCTTGCTCACGCCCGCGCAAGTACCCGAAGTGCACGACAAGATAGTCCGGCTCAAGGCGATGTATTCTGAGGTGCAGGGACAGGCCAACTCATTGAAGAGGCAAAGAGCCGCGATCATGATCGATTGCATGAAGAGCTACGGCTTTCCCTCGCAGAAATACCTTGAACGGTTGCGGGCGGCCGGGGAGTTGGAGCCTCCGGATCCACCGCGCGCGTTGAGCGGCGATCCGGGGACGCTGTTCGAGACTAAGCTGCGGCCCAAGGCACTGCGCAACGGTGCGGCGGCAAATCCGATGTGGGTGCATATCCATACGAAGCGGCCGGTACATGCGTGGCAGCTGGCGACAGCGGCTGACGCCGACTTCGCCGCTTGCCATGTGAAATCCAATGAACAGCGCGGCTACAATCGGCACTGGCAGAGCGCGCGAGCCGCGATGGGGCACGAAAACGTCGTGATCCACCGCGGCAAGCTCACGCCTGCATTCTGTAAGTCCTTGTTGAACAACGCAGTTGGCGGCCTGTCCGACGTCGGATAATTTGAGACTGATTAGGCTTTTCGCGAAGAGAGGCTCTGGCTCATCTGGGTTAGAGTTTAAGCAGCCTGCAGTTGATCCTACAAGCGGCGGTTTGCGATGGTGTCGCGCTTGATGCTTTTCGTTACGCGAGGATCGCCTCAGCCCTGCCGAAGTACCGATGATGCAGGTGGCCAAGCAGCCAGCGCTCGACCATGACGACGGCCTGCTCGACCTTGCCTTGTCGCGCGGCTTGCGCGGCCGCGCCGGGAGATGGCGGTGCCGTAATGCGCCACCATCTCCGCATAGGTACGATTGAATCTACGGGTCGTAGAGGCTCGCCTTGATGACCGCGACCTTGGTGTTGTCGGGCACCAGCAGCGCTGGCACGCCGTCGATCGCCGCGAAGGCGCCAACATGGGCACTGATCCAGTCGGCGAGCCCCTGCGTCCACGTTGAATGCGCGTAGGTGAAGCTCGATGCGCCGAGCCCGGCGACGAAGATCTGCGCCGTTCTGCGCTCACCGGTGAGGCGGTCGACCACCACCGGCACGCCATCGCCGGCATAGTCGACGAACAGCCTGTCGCCGGCTGGCAGGGAGTCGCATTTTCCATATAAGGCAGAGTTGCGTCTCGATTTCATCATTTTTTGGTTGTATACACCAAAGTGCGCCGTGGTGGTGGTGGAAGGCGCAGTCGCAACGCTTTTAAGCGGGACCACCACCGTGCTTGCCCTTGGACTTGCCCTTAATCTCGTTGGGCTCGGTCTGCTATTCTGGCTGACCGTTGCTCTGGCAGTATACGCCCTCCCATTTTTTGTTGCCGTCAGCGCCGCTGCAATGGCATTGGATCACGGCAGCGGGATCATTGCTGCGCTCACTGTCGCCATCGTCAGTGCTGCCTTGACGCTTGCCATTGCTCAATTCGCCCATTCCATGACACGGCTGATCACCGTGCGCGGCGTGATTGGGGCGGTCTTTGCTTTTCCGGCGGGAATTGCTGGTTTCCATTTGATGCTCGCGTTATCGCGGATCAGCGTGTCGTCGCCGTTCTGGTGCGAGGCCTTCGCGTACGTCGGCGCGACATTCATCGCGGGGAAGGCTTGGATGCAGATCACTTTAGTTATCGGGCCAGGTGGAGAGCCAGCCACGACAAATTCTGCCTCAACCGTCTCTGACCGACGCAGCGCCTGAGGAATAGCCTCTGGCGATTGCTTTCCTTCGGCGTGGTCACCGGCCTTAGACCCATACCGGGCTTGGGCCGAGCAATTCGTGGAAGTTCTCCGCGCAAAGCACGTCCGTGACGGCTGAAAAGTGGGTGAGCGCAGAGCGGCGTGTTTCCTGGACGTCTTCCGACGAAACGTCCGCAGACCCGCATTCGTGGGGATGATTCGCGGCGGGCTCGTCACTCTAGAGTGCGCAGATGCGCTGGCGGAGCTGGCGCGATTATCGAACCCCATCCCATCTTCGCCGCTCTCGCGGAGTACGAGAAGGTCGACGAAGTCTTGGCAGGCACTGCCGATGCGCTGAGATGGCCGAACGACAATTGGACCTAGCAGGCGATCTTAGTCCGCTGTGCTCAGCGTCGGCAATCCTCATTATGACAAGGAGGGGCCGCCTTCGATCTTACATTGGGAGATCGACGAGTACACTCTGGTCGCCTTCTTGTGTTGCAAGTCGAGCTCTGCCAGGTCTTTCGCTTAAGTCTGTGTTCAGCGCTCGGACGCACCTCGCCTCTTGGCTTGATCTGGCCGAAGACCGGCTGCGCCTCGATCGTCTGAGCCGCAACGCCGCCGGTTGAGACTTTCTTCCCCTGGGCTAACGCCCATTCCTCGCGAGACAAGAAAGTCTCCCCGTCGGCGTCCTCCGCTTAACGCTCCGGCCCGCGAGAAAAGCGGGTGCGTCGCCGATCGTCTTCGGCCCTCAGATCGCCATCGAGGCCGCGGTGGTCGCGGGGCTCGAAACAACCTCAAGGAGAAGTGACATGGCTAGCATCGGTACGTTCAAAAAGGTCGGAAACGATTTCCAGGGTGAGATCGTCACGCTGAGTCTGCAGGCCAGGGGCGTGCGCATCGTCCCCGAGGCCAACCGCTCAAACGAGAGCGCTCCCAGCCACCGCGTCTATGTGGGCCGGGCGGAAATCGGGGCAGCCTGGTCCAAGCGGTCCGAGGAAGGCCGCGACTACCTCTCGCTCAAGCTCGATGACCCTTCGTTCAACGCGCCCATCTACGCCAACCTGTTCGACGATGAAGCCGGCGAAGGCTACACCCTCCTCTGGTCACGGCCGCGTAAGACCGGCGAGTAACCCTCGCTCCGCCAGCGTCCCGCCCGATCTCATCGGGCGGGACGCTTTTTCTGAGCCGATAGGCGAAACAACGGAACGAGGAGACTTGTGCTGCAGTAAAAGTGAGGAAATCGGTACGAATCCGGGAGAAGGAGACAGTCGCATGCCGATAGGCCCGGAGAGTCAAGCTCCGGCATTGATGCCGCCGCGACTGCGCCCGGCGGTCGCGGCGAGAACCGCCTTGTAGGGCAAAGTGCCGGCAATTCGGGCCATGAGTTGCCTCAGCCACCGGTGGGCAGCGGAATGATGCGTCCGGGCCGTCCAGGTCATGCCGACTTGAAACGGTTCGGGGAACGGACACGACGTTGCTACGACGGATTTGGCAATGTTCGAAGCGATGCGGCTTGGCACCGTCGAGACCAGATCCGTGCCGGGCAGAATGTGGGCG
Source organism: Bradyrhizobium manausense (assembly GCF_001440035.1). Taxonomy (GTDB): domain Bacteria; phylum Pseudomonadota; class Alphaproteobacteria; order Rhizobiales; family Xanthobacteraceae; genus Bradyrhizobium; species Bradyrhizobium manausense. The sequence continues at coordinate 19,904 of NZ_LJYG01000029.1, forward strand.
AGATCAGAGATGCTCGGTACCGTGACCACTTGGTTGAGCGACAGGCCGCGTTCATCGAGCCCTCTAAGATAGCCTGAGCGCCACGTACCTCCATAGCTGACGACGGCGTGGTTCGCCTTGACATAGTCGTCGACGCGCAACTTCCTGCTCGCGAGCAGATGATTGCGGTGCATAACGCACACATAGTGGTCATCCAGCAGATGGCGATGGTAGAAGCTCTCCTCCTGCACCTCGTAGGGGCCAATGAGAAGATCGGCTTCGCCGCGTTTGAGAAACGCAGTGCCTTTAGCGCGCGCTGTCTTGACCTCCAGCAGCAGGCGCGGCGCTTGGCGTCTGATTTCGGCGATGGTGCGCGGCAGAATGATCGAGCGTTCGTAATAATTGCAGGCGATCGTGACCCGCCCGGACGCGCTTGCAGGATCGAAGTCCGCCGGCTGCATCAGGCCCTCGAAGCCCTCAAGCAGGCGGCTTGCACACTCAACAATCTCGATGCAGCGAGGCGTTGGCGCGATGCCGCCGTGCTGGCGCACGAACAGCTGGTCGTGGAACGCCGCGCGCAGCCGGTCCATGGTATAGCTGATTGTCGATTGGTTCGTACCGAGTGCTTCGGCGGCCTTCGAAAACGAGCCGAGTTCCGACACCAGCCGCAAGGTACGGATCGCGGCAAAATCAATCGCGAGCGGATCCCGATCCTTTGCCATCTTTCTTAAGATCCTCCGTGCGGAAACCAAACCACCATATCGAAAGAGTAGATAAGGGATATCAACTCTGTCCGATTGTCTCATAATCATTGCCAACGCAATCTGCTCGAAAATGGGAGTTAAGACGGCAAGCCCGCGACCATCGACCAAAACATGGAGATAGCTGCGCCCATGAACGCACCCAAACCCTTTCCGCTCAATGCCTGGTATGCGACGGCCTGGTCCCACGAGATCGCCCGCGAGCTGTCCGCCCGCACCATTTGCGGTAAGAACGTCGTGCTCTACCGCCGTCTTGATGGCGCCGTCGCGGCGCTTGAGGACGCCTGTTGGCACCGACTGCTGCCCTTATCGCTCGGGCACCTTAAGGGCGACGACGTCAGGTGTGGATATCACGGGTTGGTCTTCAATTCGGCCGGCCGCTGCTCTTACATGCCCGCGCAGAAAACCATCAATCCGTCTGCCTGCGTGCGCGCCTATCCGGTGGCGGAGCGGCATCGTCTGGTCTGGCTATGGCCCGGCGATCCGGCGCTGGCCGACCCTGCCAAAATTCCGGATTTTCACTGGAACGACGGTAAGCAATGGGTCGGCGAGGGCGGCACGTTCTATCAGCTGAAATGCGACTATCGCCTGGTGATCGATAACCTGATGGACCTTACGCACGAAACCTATGTGCACGCCGGCAGCATTGGCGATGAGGCGATCACGGCTGCGCCCTTCGAGGTGACCCACACAGGCAATACGGCGACGATGACACGTTGGATGATCGATATCGAGCCACCCCCGTTCTGGGGCCGCCAGCTCGCACGGCCTGGCCGGGTCGATCGCTGGCAGATCGTGACGTTCCAGGCGCCATCGGTGGTCGTCGGTGACGTAGGCGTGGCATTGACACATACAGGCGCGCCCCAGGGCGACCGCTCGCAAGGCGTCAGCGGCGCATTCTTGGCGGCGATCTCCCCGGAAACTGAGACGACCTGCCACTATTTCTGGAATTTTGTCCGAAATTATCGGAAGGATGACGCACAGCTGACGAGCGAGCTCCAGCGCGCCCATGTCTATGGTGGGGCAGGCGTCTATGATCAGGATCACCGAGTGTTGGAGGCGCAGCAGGCCGCCATCGCCAACAACCCGCGTTCGCCCTTTTACGATCTCAATATCGACGCGGGCGCGCTCTGGGCAAGGCGGCTGATCGACCGAATGCTGGCCGATGAGCAGGCCCCCGTAAGCGCGAACGTTGCGGCCGAGTGAGTGAAAAGTCATGGCTAAGCCGATGGAACGGATTAGTGCACGCCTTCGCGCCACTCGCGATCTCACTCCTGACGTCCGTCTCTTCGAGATCGAGCCGGACCGTCCATTGGTTAACGTAACGCCTGGCAGTCACATTGACGTCCTCGTGCCGACCGATGGGCGGCCGCAGCTTCGCAGCTATTCATTGCTGGGACCTTATACCGACGGACTGTATCGCATCGCCGTCAAGCGGCTCGCATCGAGCCGGGGCGGATCTGCGGGCATGTGGCGCCTTAAGGTGGGCGAACGACTGACGATTTTCGAGCCGAGAAACAGTTTCGAACTAAGCTACGGCCGGCCGGACTATTTGCTGCTGGCCGGCGGCATCGGCATCACGCCGATCTACGCGATGGCGCTGGCACTAAATCAAGCTAACGCCAATTTTCGCTTGCTCTACGCCGCACATAGCCGTCGCGACCTCGCGCTTGCCGACGAGCTGACCACTTACGTCGGCGAACGGCTTCAGCTTTTCGTCGGGGAGGAGGGACAGCGGATCGACATCGGCAGCGAGATCGCCCAACTTGACACGCGTGGTGAGCTCTACGTGTGTGGCCCGTTCGGCATGCTGGAGACGGCCAAACAGCTTTGGAGCCAGGCGGGCAGGCCCACGGCGCACCTCCGCTACGAGACGTTTGGCAATACCGGTGGCTTCGCGGACGCCCCATTCAAGATCAGGATTCCCCGATTAAGCCTGGAAATCGACGTCCCTGCTCATCGCTCCATGCTGGAGGCGCTTGAAGATGCCGGTGTCGACATGATCTTCGGCTGTCGACGCGGGGAATGCGGTCTTTGCGTGCTGCCGATCCTGGAGGCGTCGGCTGAGGTCGATCATCGTGATGTGTTCTTCAGCGGTGAAGAGCGAGCGATGAACAGCAAAGTCTGCACCTGCGTGTCGCGCGCGGCGAGCGGTTGTGTAACGATCGATACGCCTGATCGAACGCCAGACCAGCGTCATTCCTCCAAGGTCTCGTAGGCCGGGTTCGGGGCCACATATGACGGGCGAGTAAGCCTCGCTCGTCAGCGCCCCGTCCGATCTACTCGGGCGGGCCGCATCTTGCGAATATCGCCGAGCAGCGTCAGGAAGATGAGCTGCGTGCAACCGGTTCCCTCGCGATAGCGGTTCATGCCGGACATGTGCGAGTGGCCCGTGGCGGGGCTCATTCGGATAACGGATAAGTACCAGCCCGATTACGTCGAGCGGAGTCTCGTCTCGCCGCAATCGCCAAATGCGTAGTGGCGAGCAAAGTCGGCCTTAACCATCCCTGATGGACTGCGAAGGAATAGTGCTTGGCCGCTAAGTCTGGGATCGCTTTCCTTCCGGGTGGCCCCGGGGCTCTCATTGAAAAGCTTCTGAACAGGGCGGCGGTCTTCGTTCCGCTAGACCACGGCTGTTCCGGCCTCATTCGGCCCCGTCAGGGGTCAATGGGAGAGGCGCGGTCGGGGCTTTTTCTCAGCGCCAATATCGCCGTTTCCCGCACGCTCTTTCTTTCTCTACCTCGAAACCGAGGGCCTTCTTGTGTTGCAAGTCGAGCTCTGCCAGGTCTTTCGCTTAAGTCTGTGTTCAGCGCTCGGACGCACCTCGCCTCGTTGGCTTGATCTGGCCGAAGACCGGCTGCGCCTCGATCGTCTGTGCCGCAACGCCGCCGGTTGAGACTTTCTTCCCCTGGGCTAACGCCCATTCCTCGCGAGACAAGAAAGTCTCCCCGTCGGCGTCCTCCGCTTAACGCTCCGGCCCGCGAGAAAAGCGGGTGCGTCGCCGATCGTCTTCGGCCCTCAGATCGCCATCGAGGCCGCGGTGGTCGCGGGGCTCGAAACAACCTCAAGGAGAAGTGACATGGCTAGCATCGGTACGTTCAAAAAGGTCGGAAACGATTTCCAGGGTGAGATCGTCACGCTGAGTCTGCAGGCCAGGGGCGTGCGCATCGTCCCCGAGGCCAACCGCTCAAACGAGAACGCTCCCAGCCACCGCGTCTATGTGGGCCGGGCGGAAATCGGGGCAGCCTGGTCCAAGCGGTCCGAGGAAGGCCGCGAGTACCTCTCGCTCAAGCTCGATGACCCTTCGTTCAACGCGCCCATCTACGCCAACCTATTCGACGATGAAGCCGGCGAAGGCTACACCCTCCTGTGGTCACGGCCGCGCAAGTCCGGCGAGTAACCCTCGCTTCGCCAACGCCCCGCCCGATCTCATCGGGCGGGGCGCTTTTTGAATCGTCCAAAAAGCGTCGCTAAAACGGCCGGATCGATCCGAAAGAAGCGCTATGAATTTCGCTTCGCTGATTTCCGGCGCGCTTTGCAAAATTCTTCATCAGGCAAAACAAGATCGACGTGGCTGACGCCGAGTATGTTTGCGAGCTCGAACAGTGTCACCACAGTCGGATTGCGCTGACCGGTCTCCAACCCGCTGATGTATTGTTGAGTAAAGCCGGAAGCCTCGGCGAATTTCTCCTGCGTGAAGCCTTTCCGCTTCCGCAGCTTTAAGAAATTCCGGCCAACCAACTTGCGCATGTCCATCTGCGCAAGTTGCGTCTTTACATATTCTGAGGTTTATCTCCTATAATATGTATTCTCAGGTTGGGACGGAACCAGGGAATAGGCCTAAAGTGCGACTTGCAACGAGCAAGCCCCAGCGTTGAGTCGCCGCGCGCACGTTTGTTCACATTCTTTGCGGGATTCTCATGCAAACACCGCTTGTCCCCGATGTCGCAGATTTGGCGCCCACAGATGCGGCGTTGACGTCCTATGACGAGCAGCATCTGGTGACGTATTGGCGACTCCTCGATGCCGAGGCCAATGGCGCCGACTGGAAAGAAGTTTCAAGGATCGTGTTGCATCTTGATCCCGACCGCGAACCCGCCCGGGCTCGCAATACATTCGACAGCCATTTGGCACGCGCGAAATGGATGGCTGACCACGGCTACCGCCACTTACTTCGCGTTGGCGGCCAAAAATAGCAAAAAATAGTCGTCTGCAGCGCCGCCGGAGAAAGAATTTCTCTCACTGATGGCGTGATCGCTTACATGCATCACGTGTGATGCACAATTCGAGACTTCCGGAACAACCCAGGGCTTTATAGACACTGCGCCGCAATTTTGCTTTGGTGGGAGATCATAGCAGTGTCTAAATTCGATTGGCGCTCACCTGAGTCGTATCAGAGCGTCACAGCCGCCGAGATGTCGGATTTCGCTTGGGAAAGCCTCCGTCGCAATCCCGAATATCAAGCTGACTACCGAGACACGCTCTCGAAACACGGGCAAGTGACTTCCGAGTTTCGGAGGAAATGGGGCATCTGCTTTCGCCCATGACCCGCAGAGGTCTTTTCACGAGCAGACCATCTTCTGGGCGCCGGAGGCTATGCCTTCAGTGCTGCCGATCGTTGAAAGTGCGTCCGCTTCGGACGGCGTTGCCGCTGAGCTTGACCTTGCCGATCTTGCATCGGACAGCATCAGACAGGCAGATGATGGTTGGCACGCTGTATTGCGCATTGACGGAACCCAACATCACCTGTGGCTAAAGCAGGCGCCGCGGCTCGGCGCCGCTTATGCCATCGAACTGCCGTTGGAGGACGCCGACTTTGAGATTCGCGCGCACGCCTCATGTCGATTGTGGCGTGCAATCAAGGGTCGTCCGCCAGGACCTCTGCTTCACCAAATGCCGGCACAACAGCGTAAGCAATTGGCCTTGAGCCTGCGCGCCCTTGATGGGCACCTGCACGGCGCCTCCTATCGTGCCATCGCCGTGGTGCTATTTGGCCAACGACGCATCGCTGGGCGGGCCTGGAAAACCCACGATCTGCGAAGCCGAGTTATCCGCCTGGTTAAGGCCGGTTTGGCATTGATGCGCGACGGCTTCCGCGCATTGCTCCGTCCTTATCTCGCAAGGAATAGAAAAGTGGTGTTGAAGATTGCTCGCGCCTTTGAAAGTAATCCCTCGCGCCGTCGTGGCCAGACTATGACATAAGTCTTGGGGAGCCCTGCAGAGACGCCGGCTGCCTATCGCCACACCGGGTTCCTCTAGCTTCAGTATGCGAACGTTTAGTCTGGCGCCACGGCAGTTCGACGTCGTGTAAGGCAGCCGAAGTCAAGTGTTCCGATGCTCGATGGCGCTGCCGCTGCTGCCTTTCCGTGCATTTCGCGAGTTCAAGTATGGAAGGGCGGCTAATGCACGGCGTGGGCACCCGGAGATCCTCAAATCCGGACGAGAGCAAGTTAGCAATTGTTCTGATCTGTGCCGGATATCTCGGCCATCTATGCGTCAAATGCCGCAATTTGTCGTTCTCCGCTTTCATGTTGCTAGCGCATGAGGGTTGAAGCTGCGCCTCGAGTTGCCTCTACAATCAAGAGGTCTGCCCAAGCGCGCTATACGCTAACTTGCCTCTCAACTTCACGCCGTCACGGATGGCCTCCTGGCAGAGCGGCCTTCGAAGCGGTGAGCGCGTCGGTCAACTGCGCGGCGATTGAATTTGCATCCCGCAAATTATCCTCTCTCTTGGATTCGGCCAGACGTTGCGCTTGCACAAATATCGAGGGCCCAAAAGGCGAGGGGAAGTTCTCTCCAGCTCGCCGGCCAATACCGTTTAGCTCGGCGCCGCAAGCTGCACTGTCAAATGACTCTCCTGTGTTGCTCTTGAGGAAATCCCAGCAGCTTTGAAACAGCTGGCGATTGCTTTCGGTGACTTCCGGGCCCTTATCTACAACGCCAGCTTGTTCTGCGAACCGAAGGTCCTGCTCATAGCCGAGCTCGATCAACAGCTGGACCCCGACTAGATCCGTCACTACCTGCATCTCTTCGACGCCCAGTTCGGTTCGCCAAGCCTGGACTGAGCGATCGTCGATGGTTTTTTTTCTAAGATCTTTCGATCACCGAAAGTGCTGGAGCGGAGATAGTCCATTTGCTCCAACGGTGTCGATGACATCTTGGCCGGAGCGTAACCAAGGCCGCCAAGCACGCGCCGGATTTCCTCGCTAGGACGCGCCACAAGGACTTCATACCGCACCACTTGTGTCCGAGGTCGACTGCAGTAAGCCGCAAGCGCAGGCAGACCCAGGACGAGATCGGCAAGAGAAGACGCGATCGCGGGCGTAGGCCGTCCCAGCACGATATCGGCGAGACAGGCTGCGACCGCGGGCGGGGAACCTGCCGACAGAAGCGGGACGCCCCACGTCGATTTCAGTGAAGCGGCGATGGCATAGGGGTTGCGCATCAGAACAATTCGCGGAGCCTCCGGATAGAGGGAATCCAAAAAATCGAGCACCATCCAATAGCGCGGAGTTTTGTCTACCAGCGTGCGCTTGCCGGCTGCTGCCAAATACTGACCATAAGCTGCATCGGCAAAAGCACGAGTGACGCGCGTTCGATCAATTCGGTCTAGGAACTGCGAGGTTGCGGCCTGAACCAGTGACGCCCCGGCCGGATGACAGTGGTCGACCCGACCGAACGCCTCAAGTGCCAACATCAGCCAGGGCTCAGGCGGGGCCACAATAGCAGGGTGCTGCTGAAGCAAATGCGCCAGCAGTGTCGTCCCCGATCGGGGGAGACCCAGAAGGAAGCACACAGCAGGCGAATGGTTTACGTCCTGGCTCATCATTCCCCATTTCTATCTTGGGCAGACAAAGCGGCCGTCCTGAACCCTTCATCCGATCGAAAGAAGCAGCAGCAATACGCACGAGATGCGTCTCAGCTGTGTCCATCCATCGAGGAAGGTGAGTTCATCCGGCGACAAAGTCCGATGAAGTAGACGCGATCAGGCTTTGAGTCTACTACTCCGTCAGCCCTGCCTGAGTTCGGCCCGGCCCACGTGCACACCGCGCAAGGCGATACGTACGATCGTTCAGTGTTGCAAAGGGCAGATTTGCATGGCGTGTGGCATCCGTTTGTGTCCCGTCGTTAGATAGCCTGTGCATGTTCCGAAACGATTCAGCTGGCACGAATTCCATCCATTTGCCAGGACCGCACTACTGGAGCGGCAATCGGCAGCGATCACGTCCTCGCGGAGCCCGAGGAGCCAACCGGTCTCCAAGCTGCAAGCAGCTGAGCATTATCGAGACGAAGAGGTAAGGCAAACCTCTACTTGTGTTTATCGGAAATAGCCGCGACCAAGAGGAATGAGCCGGATGGCACGATCAGGGGAACGTTCTGCGAGGCAATTGCAAAGGGCTTGCGCCTCGGCTGATGCTCGCTGAAGATCCAAGGGAAGATGACAGCCCGTCCCGATAAACCTCAAGTACTCCAAGCCGAGATTGATTATCCCTCATTCCTAGAATCAGGGAAAATCAATAGTTTTGATGACCCGCATTCATCGAGTGGATAGATGTCAACTCGGCTTGACGTTATCTGTCTCTGAAACAGCACGGCAATTCCGTGCCACTATTTGGTCAAACTGCCGCTCGTTGCAGATTTCGAGATCGGCGCAGGGGCCTCTTACCGTCTGCGGCGCGCAATCATGGCCGTCAACCAAAACCTACTTTGATTTTCCCGACGTCGCAAGGATTGACGTCGGTCGCGCGCCTTCGATGGTCAGATCGACGAGTTGCGCGCCACTCCTCCGGCTGTGATTCGGGCCGGAACAATTCCAGCGCCATCTAAACCCACAAAAGGCATAGGACTATCGCTTTGCGCAACCGGTTTCGGCTGATGTGGGACCGCCCAATGCTGCTCTGCTGTCACATCGGAAGGAATCGAGCAGGGGTGCCGCAAAAGACACCTGTAACTTCGGCATCCCCCTAAGTACTTCTACTCCGCCATGATGTTCGTCGGCGCGCAATCAAACTCGCTCGCCCTCCAGACGAGCACGGAGCTTCTCGTATGTCCGATCCGACCGCCGGCCTGCCACCGCGTTACTTGCGTACCCCCGAAGCGGCGCGATTTCTCGGCCTGTCCGGCCGAACTCTGGAAAAGCATCGCACCTATGGCACGGGGCCGACCTATCGCAAGCTCGGCGGTCGCGTTGTTTATGCGCTCGAAGACCTAAAAGCGTGGGTGGATCGCGGGGCCAGGAAATCGACCAGCGATCCAGGCATAGGTACGGTCCTGCCCGCAAAGCGCCACACACCAATTCCGTATGCGGGCAAAGAGCGGCGCTGACCCATGTCGGACAGCAAATCCTCTGCCCATGGGCGACCTCATGCGGAGCGCGGTCAACTCGATCTGTTTCGCTCATTGCGTCGCGATCTGGCCCCGTGCGATGCGCAAGGCTTGATGGCCTATCCGTTCTTCTCGCTAGCAAAATCGAAACGAATTGTGCCGATCGACTTCCGCGCTGGGACAATCACGATTCGTGTGGAGGCTGTGCCGGGACATGGAATGGCGACGATTTGGGATGCGGACGCCTTGATCTGGGCCGCTTCACAGATCGTTGAGGCTCGCGATGCCGGCCTGAAAACGTCCAGGTTGATGGCGGCCACCCCCTACGAGATCCTGAGCTTTGCGGGCCGCGGCACCAGCGTGCGCGATTATGAGCGCCTCAAGGCTGCACTCGACTGCTTACAATCAACAACGGTCCTGACCTCGATTCGCCAGCCGCCCGAGCGCCGGCGGCATCGCTTCTCCTGGATTAATGAATGGCGCGAGGCGGCCGACTTGCACGGCCGCGCCTGCGGAATCGAGCTGATCTTGCCGGATTGGTTCTACACGGCAGTTCTGGATGAAGCGTTGGTGTTGCCGATCGACCGCGCGTATTTCGATCTGACAGGCGGATTTGAGCGCTGGCTCTATCGCCTCGTGCGCAAACATGGCGGCCGTCAAGCGGGCGGTTGGAGCTTTGATTTCGTCCACCTTCATGCCAAGTCGGGCAGCCTATCCCCGCTCAAACACTTTGCCTACGACCTGCGCCAGATTGTCCATCGTCAGACTCTGCCCGGATATCGGCTTGTCATCACGCGTGACAATGACGGTGTGGAGCGGTTGAGCTTCGCGCCATTTCAGGTCCGCCCCAATGCTGAACGGCTGCAAAGGCGCGGGCGCATCTCTCAGTCGGGGGAAAACCTGTGAATTGCATCGTGCTATCAGGGACCAGAACTTTCGTGCCATCGGGGACCGGACCTTCGTGCTATTGGGGACGGAAATTACTGCTAACCTTCTGCTGTGCAGTCGCTTTTCGCGCCCGCAACTCTGCTAACCAGGAATCCTTCGGATTCTTGCTAACAATTCAGAGCTATGTGCCTGCAACTAGCGAGGAGGCGACAGTCGCAAGGCTTTCCGAGCGGCGCCTTACGACGCTCCACCAGAACCGTTTCGCCGCTGCCATTCTCGTTGTCGGCCTGTTCCGAAGGATAACCGCAGCTACGCGCGGCCTAAAGACGTCTCCAAACAAAGGAGCCGTCGGATGAGCGATCTCACAACTGTTGAACTCTTGTGGCTTAAAGGGCGGATCGAGAACCGCATTCGCTTCGGTCGACCCGTATCGGAAAAGGTCATTGACCGCCACCGGCGCGTTCTTTCATTTGCGACCGGAAGCATTTTCGCTTTCGTGCGGTGGACATCCAATGATTTTGGAACCGTTCTGTCCCGCATCGACATTTTACGTGCCGCCTCGTCACGGCAGCGATACTCAACTATTCCCTGGGTCATTCCCGGCGGAGAGAGCCTGCTGCGATTGTCAGGATGGGCAAAAGTCGAGCGCGCACTGCAATTGATTGATGCAGTGGAGGCACTTGGGATCAATCCCGCCGATGCTGCGCCGGATTACTGGCATCATGTTCATAACCGACTTTCTGTCAGCGAAACCCCGCGAACCTACACTCAGGCGCGCCATCAGGCCTGGCTGCGCCGTCGAAAGCGAGAGCTCTGATGAGACAGCTGACGATTGTTTTAGCAATCTGCGGATCTGTAGCTCTCGTGATCTGGTCTGGCGGAGAGGCGACGCCGTCATACATCTGGAACGCTTCTGAGAGCGTCCCGATCGGTCTTTATCGTCTAGAGCCAGCCGGGCGATTGGCTCTCACTGAGCTTGTGGCAGTTCGGCCGCCCGAGCCGCTTGCCAGCTTCTTGGACTTGAATGGGTATCTGCCGACCGGTGTTCCGATGCTCAAGCGCGTCCTGGCGTTGCCGGGACAAACCGTTTGCAGAAATGGCCTCACCATCTCCGTCGATAGCATCGAAATGGGACTGGCGCGAGAGCGCGATGCACGTGGCCGGCCGCTGCCGGCATGGCTCGGATGCCGCCTCCTAGCGTCAGATGAAGTCTTTCTCATGAACTGGCAGTCGGCCGACTCGTTCGATGGGCGTTACTTCGGGCCAATTCCAGTATCCGCGGTCATCGGACAGGCCCTGCCGGTGTGGACAGAGGGAGACTGATCTTGCTCCCCCCACTCCATGGATACGCAGTTTCGCTGGTCGATCGATCTCAGCGCTCCTGCCCCGTTCCGGCCAGATCTATGAAAACCATTGTGCGCCGTGCCTGTCGCCGATGGCTTCACGCCCAGCGGCCGGAGCCGCTACCCACAGCGTGCTCGAGCGCAAGAACCTGCGCGTTAGTTCATGCGATGGCAGTCCGGCTGGTGGGAACTGCGCTGGTTCTTCAATTGTCGTCCGGCGCTTTGGCGGAGACGCCAATACCAGCGCTCGGTGTGCACTCGCTGAGCTCTCCGCATACCGATTTATACACCGCCTTCTTGATTGAAGCTTCTCGGCGATTTGCACTTCCGGAGCACTGGGTTCGGGCCGTTCTGCAAGTCGAGAGCAACGGCAATGCGGGCGCCGTTTCCTCCCGGGGCGCGTTGGGCCTCATGCAAATCATGCCACAGACCTGGGTCGAGCTAAGTACTCGCTACGATCTCGGTGCCAATCCCTTTGACCCCCACGACAACATTCTCGCAGGCGCGGCCTACCTTCGCGAGATGCTCGACCGGTTTGGACCTGAGGGATTTCTCGCAGCTTACAACGTGGGTCCAAAGCGCTACGAGACATATCTTTCAACCGGGCGACCACTCCCTCTGGAAACAACCATTTATGTTGCCAGGCTCGTGCGCTTAATCGGCATCAAACAGCACGAGTATGCCGCTTTGGCCATCCGACAAACAGTTCCAAAGCAGCAGGGAGCATTATTCTTTGACCGCTCCGATGGCGCCTGGGTTAATGCCAGATCGACATCCGCTCTGGGTTTCATGAATAGCCCAAAAGGCTTTCCAAACATGAACGGGCTCGCGCTCGTACCTGGCGTGAGCCAGCTGTTTGTGCAGCAATCAACCGAAGCGGAACTCCGATGATCCCAATCGCAGTTCGTCGCGCGTTGTCGCGAGTTGGAGAGTGCTGGGGAAGGTGCAGGGACCAACCGACCGCGGATGGCAAGGGAAAAGGCCGGCCGTCGGTCCGGCCGTTGTGGTTGGTGGGATTGGACAATTTAGCAGCGGCGCAACTGCTCCTGCCAGCCATTCTAGAAATTACTCCAACGAAATCAATCGTTACTGCGCCGTCTCAACGGTACGGAGTCTTTTTTACGCCATGACAATGCGCGACGATGACCTGCGCGTCCGGCCTGGGCGCATTGACCACGGCAACCGCGGTGCGAGGCGGCCGCAAACCTTCGTCGGACAGGTCATGCGTGCCGCTAAGAGGGCCGGACACGTTGGCAACAACTTTCAATCAGGTTCGGACCGCGGCCGCTCGAACTTTGGCCGCGGCCGGCGCGCAGCAATCTCGATCCGCTTGCGCTCGAACGCCCGGCGCGTAGTCACGAAAGCGCGCGTCGTCCGCCATCGGGGAACGCGATTCCGCTCGGCGCCACTGGCCAAGCATGTCGCCTATCTTAAACGCGAGGGCGTCACACGGGATGGCCGGGATGCCTCGATGTTTGACGCGCGCTCTGATGCAGCCGACGAACGGGGTTTCGCCGAGCGCTGCGAGAGCGACCGTCACCATTTCCGGTTCATTATCTCGCCTGAGGACGGCGCGGCGCTAGGTGACCTAAAGGCATTTACGCGCGAGCTTCTGCGCGATGTCGAAAAAGATCTCGCGACCAAGCTCGATTGGATTGCAGTCGATCACTGGAATACGGACAACCCGCATGTCCATCTCCTGATACGTGGCCGTGCCGATGACGGACAAGACCTCGTGATTAGCCGCGAGTACATCAGCCGCGGTTTTCGCGATCGCGCCGCCGACCGCGTTACCCTTGAGCTTGGGCCCCGCAGCGAACACGAGATTCGCACCGGCCTTGAACGGGAGGTCGAGGCTGAGCGCTGGACCAGCCTTGACCGCGCGCTGCGCAACATCTGCGATGACTGCGCCGGCGTGGCGGACCTCAGGCCCGGTCGCCAGGGTGAGGATCCAGAGCTACGCCGGCTGCTGCTCGGCAGGGCTGCCAAGCTCGAACGGCTTGGCCTCGCCGAACCTACCGGGCCCGCCTGCTGGAATCTGAAACCGGGGCTCGAGCAGGCCCTTCGCCAGCTCGGCACGCGCGGCGACATCATCAAAGCCATGCATCGGGCGATGAATGCCGAGGGCCGGGAGGTGGACATCGCCACTTTCGCCCTGCACGCAGCAGAACCCACAGATCCGGTCCTTGGCTGTCTGGTTGAACGTGGTCTGGACGATGAGTTGAAGGGTACCGCTTATGCGATCGTCGCAGGCGTCGATGGCCGAGCCCATCATCTACGGTTCGACGATCTTGAATTGACCGGCGATGCGCCAGCCGGCGCTATCGTCGAGCTGCGCGCCTACACCGATGGAAACGGACAACGTCGCATATCGCTCGCCGTTCGCTCGGACCTGTCGATTGAGGAGCAGGTGATCGCGAAGGGCGCTACCTGGCTCGACCGCCAACTTCTCGCCAAAAATCCGCCGCTCAGCGGTGGCGGGTTCGGCGCCGAGGTCCGGTCCGCAATGGATGCGCGCCTTGACCACCTCGTTGGCCAAGGCCTTGTTCACCGCAACGGACAGCGCATCGTGTTTGCACGCGACTTGCTCGCAACTTTGCAGCAGCGCGAGCTGCACGCAGCGTCCGCCAAGCTTTCTGCCGTCACAGGACTTGCCTATCGGCCCTCAACTGAGGGTGATGATGTGACCGGAATCTACCGTCAGCGCGTGACGCTTGCCTCGGGGCGTTTCGCCATGATCGACGATGGACTCGGCTTTGAGTTGGTGCCTTGGCGGCCAGCTCTGGAACAGCATCTCGGAAAGGAGCTATCCGGCGTTATGACGCGTGGTGGCAGAGTCGAATGGAAGCTCGGCCGCAAGCGAGGGTTGGGGCTTTAGGGTGATGTGGCGTGACCCATCGGATCAACCGGCAAGTATTGCTCGGGGACAGCTTGGAGAATCAGCAGCCGAGGCGGCCGCCATCTCCGGCAGTCCTGCCCACAATAGCGAGGAAAAACTGCATCGGAGAACGATGGGAATGGTCGGCAGATCGCCGCGGAGCCCCAAGTCCAAGATCATTCTGCTCCGCAAACGCCGCCATTTCTACGCTCGCGCAAATTTAACGTTGTGGATCAAGGCTGGCAGGGTTTGATGAACGCTTGCCATGTCTACGACGAAGGTCCTTTGGGGCCAAATCATTCTTGTCCTTGCCATCGTGCTCATGATGACCTGGGCGGCGACCCAGTGGGTCGCCTGGAAACTCGGATTCCAGCCGCAACTCGGGCAGCCTTGGTTTGAGCTCGGATATGGCAAGCCCGTGTACCTGCCGCCCGCGTTTTTCTGGTGGTGGTATGCCTACGACGCCTACGCCCCAATGATATTCACTGAGGGGGCTTGCATTGCAGCATCGGGTGGCATCATCTCGATCATAGTTGCATTTGCCATGTCGATCTGGAGAGCCCAAGAGGCGAAGACGGCCGCAACCTACGGCTCTGCGCGTTGGGCGCTTCCTTTCGAACTTCGATCAGCGCAGCTTACCGGACCGGATGGTGTCATCCTCGGGCGGTTTGACCGCAACTATCTTCGACACAACGGGCCCGAGCACGTACTCTGCTTTGCGCCGACGCGATCAGGCAAGGGCGTCGGCCTTGTCGTTCCTACCCTTCTGACCTGGGCGGGTAGCTGCATCGTCCATGACATCAAGGGCGAGAATTGGACTCTGACTTCTGGTTTTCGCTCTTCGCATGGAAGGGTGCTGCTATTCGATCCGACCAACCGAAACTCTGCGGCTTACAATCCATTGCTCGAGGTCCGTCGGGGAGAATGGGAGGTTCGGGATGTCCAGAACATCGCCGACGTCCTGGTGGACCCCGAAGGAGCACTAGAACGACGCAGTCACTGGGAAAAGACAAGCCACTCGCTTCTGGTCGGC
>NZ_LJYG01000029.1:35152-66758 GCF_001440035.1 Bradyrhizobium manausense
TGGCGGGCGTCGCCAACTTCCTTTCCGATCCCAAGCGTCCCATCGAGGCGACGCTGCGCGCGATGATGACGACGCCGCACCTCGGCGATGTCGGTCCGCATCCCGTCATCGCGTCCGCAGCGCGCGAGCTCCTCAATAAGAGCGAAAACGAGCGCTCCGGAGTACTGTCGACCGCGATGTCCTTCCTCGGGCTGTACCGCGATCCGGTGGTGGCGCGGGTCACGCGGTGCAGCGATTGGCGTATTCGCGACCTCGTGGAGGCGAGGCGACCGACGACGCTCTATCTCGTTGTGCCGCCCTCAGATATCAGCCGAACCAAGCCGCTGGTGCGGTTGATCCTCAACCAGATCGGACGCCGCCTCACAGAAGATCTCCACGGCGAGGCACGCCGGCATCGCGTTCTGTTGATGCTCGACGAGTTCCCCGCTTTGGGGCGGCTCGACTTTTTCGAATCGGCGTTGGCGTTCATGGCCGGCTATGGCCTCAAGAGCTTCTTGATTGCCCAATCCCTAAACCAGGTCGAAAAGGCCTACGGTCCGAACAATTCCATTCTCGATAACTGTCATGTCCGCGTCGCGTTTGCGACGAATGACGAGCGAACTGCAAGACGGGTCTCGGAGGCTCTCGGAATGGCAACCGAACTGCGCGCCATGAAAAATTATGCTGGTCACAGGTTGAGCCCCTGGCTGGGGCACCTGATGGTATCCAGGCAGGAAACGGCACGCCCCCTGCTGACACCCGGTGAGGTCATGCAGTTGCCATCGGACGATGAATTAATATTGGTCTCGGGCTGCCCGCCGATCCGAGCCAAGAAGGCCCGCTACTACGAAGATCCACGACTGCGTGAACGCGTACTCCCTCCAGCTCGGCCCCGTGAAGATGCCATCCAATCGTCGCACGACGACTGGAGCAGGCTGCCTTTGCCTAGCGCCTTAGGAACCAAACAGGAGCGGTCTACAGAGAAGCAACACAGTATTTCCAGCAGCGATCCCGCCAATGGTGGCATTCGGCGTGAACCCGAGCTCGGCGAGCATGAGGAGGTGGAGTTCGACCGCAGCCCGGAAAGGGCAGAGTTCGAGTTTGCCGATGAGGAAGCTGACGATGAGGTTCAGCGCGCCGGCGTTCTTCGCAAACAGGCGTCAAGTCTTGTGCGTCAGGCTGCAATGGATCCGGCCGACGGTCTAGATCTCTGAGCTGAGGACATGCGGACCAAGCATACCTTTCGCCTGCCGCCGGATCTCGCGATTCAGCTCGCCGACTATGCCAGCCGCAAGCGGGTGGCTCAGGCGCTGATTGTGGAGACGGCGCTATCCACGTTCTTGTCGCCCGATAGTTCGGAGCGAATGGAGGCGGCGCTCAGCCGGCGATTGGACCGGCTGTCCCGCCAGCTCGAGCGGCTTGAACGCCACGTCACAATTTCGAACGAAGCGTTAGCCCTGTTCGTCCGGTTTTGGCTGACAGCGACTCCGCCTTTACCGGACACGGCACAACCAGCAGCCCAAGCGAAAGGACGCGAGCGCTATGATTCATTTGTCGAAGCATTGGGCCGACGCCTGGCAAAGGGACACAGCCTGGCGAAGGAAGTTAGCTCGGACGTAGAGCCACGTAGTCAAGGGCCGGAGAAGTCCGATCCCGTGTAAGCGTGCGGGTCCCTCTTTTCTAGCTGCGTAAATTCTAGCTGCGTAGATATTTCGTAGGAGGATTTGCGGTGGCGTCCGAGCGCCATCAAGCTTTCGTTACAGCTCAACCTGGCGCGCGTCTCTCGGCCCCGTTCTGTACCGACAACGGCCGAGGTCAGCATGAGACCATACAACAGCACATCGAGGGAGCTTGAATCGGACCTTGCGTCAAGTTGTACATTCTTGCGAAGACATGTCCCGCGAAAGCATCGGCAATGAAGCAACCGTTTCTCACTACTGTACTATGTTCTGCTTTCGGGTTGCTCGGGCTGACTGGGGGGGTGCTCGCGGACTCAATCCGACGCTACGAATGCACCATAGACGGAACCGATCGAGAACCGGTAGGTGATCGAAATGGGCACATCATTGTCAGCCTTCAATATACCTGCCGCATTGCGGATGGGCTGTTGAAGGACGCAGGAATCACGGCGATATCGGTCAGCGAATGGGACAATGAGAAAGGGAGGTACTTGGCTTCTCTCGACGTTCATCGCGCGCTCGAAGGATATGCGGTCGGTCAGCTCTTGGAGGGGGACGGCTCCTCGGTCATGGAGGAGAATAGGACTGCCGGTATCGCAGCTTCCGGTAAGACGGTGTTCAAATTCGCATCCGGCTCGTTGGCGGCTCTCTCCGGAAAAACCGTCAAATTCACGACCAAACCCGCCGTCGGCTCTCGTCGATTCGAGATGGAGTTCTCTGATTGGCCTGAAGCTGCTCAACCAAAGTGACTGGGGCCGCGGTCCCCTTCACCTCATTTGCGTGGCCGATTGTCTCTCTGGAATCGGTCAAGCCGCATGGTCAATCTGATATCGTGGCTCGAACATCTGTATTTGTTGCTGTGGTCGGCTTAGGAATCTGGGCAAGTTTTGATGACCCCGTGAAAGGGCTCTCGCATCCTAGAAAAAGCCAAAAGACATCAAACCAGACGGCATCGCCAAGCGCCGCTTCTTGGGATTCTTGAGTGTGTTTCTCGAAAGCGCTTTTGGCTCGGTGATTGATGCTCTCTCGATCGCTCGTTCGTAAGGGCATGCAATTGAAGACTCTGCGTGCTCGCCAGTTGTGGATCCGGCGGTCCATTCAATCAGCTCTGCGAGATAAGACGAGGACAAGCGGCCGATCCGGCGCGTGCTATCGCGCCCATGAGGGCAGCCTGCACTGTTTCCGCTACATTGGAGATGGACTATGAGGCCCATTGACGAGCGCGGCAAATCGCCCATTTCAGAATTTGGTGCCAACGAAGGTCGAGGCGCTGATGGGTCTAGCACTGGGCGGGCTTCTGGTCCGGGTGAAGAGGGCCGATCGTTCAATTCTGTTGTGGAGCGGATGCGTTATCGATTCCGACAAAAAAAATCGAGGCGGCGGCTCGCATGTCGATAACGGACCTTTTTGAGACCAAAGGAGAGCAGCATTTCAGGGACCTCGAGGCGAGGTCGATCGCGCGCTTTCTCGAGAACGGGCCGGTGGTGCTGGCAACCGGTGGCGGCGCGTTCATGCGTGAGGAGACGCGGCGCCACGTCGCTGAGAAGGCGGTCTCGATCTGGCTCAATACCGACATAGGCGAGATCAGGAAACGCCTTAGTCGTGACACCACCCGGCCGCTGTTACAGACCGCGAACCGGGAGGACAAGATCGCGCAGCTGGTCCGCGCGCGCGCGCCATTCCATCAGCTTGCCGATCTCACGATTGTCCCCGGCCAAAAACGTGACAACAAGAACGCGGATCAATGTGTGGCCGCATTGCATGCCCACCTTTGCGACGGAGGGGAAAACGCGGACCGGCCACCGGCCACTGTCATGGGAGCTGCACCGTGACACTCGCCGCTCACAACGCCTTCATGACTCGAGCCGAGCAATCGGGCTGGACGGTCCCTTCGCCTCGAGCGCGCACACCGCTCGATTCTCCACGATGCAGCTACGGTTGGGTTCGCTACAACACGCGTTTCGATCGGCAAAACGCGAGCACGCCGCTAGCGATATCAGTCGTCCACCATGACTGGCCGCGGCAATGCGCCGCTGATCCCGTTGGCCAGCGTGGCGACTTCGGCGAAATAGCGGTCCACCGCGCTGCGGGCGCTCGCCGTGCCGGGGTGACGGAAATACAGGTAGATTCCCTCGTGCGATCGGCTGACCCACAAATATACCTACTGCGGGTCGCTGCAGCGGCTTATCAGAAATCTCGTTCGCCAGCGCGCCCAGCAATCCGACCCGGGCACCACCCGATCGTCCATATAGGAGACCACAAAGCGATCGCGCAGTGTCCTGCCTAGCACTTCCATTGCTTTGGAAAATGGCACCTGCGCGGTTCTTCTGGCCCGCTTCAGTTCGAGCCTGACGGAGCGTAGCAGATCTGGGAACGCGTCGGTCACTTTGAAGCTGACCGGGCTCATCCCGACATACCAGCCAACCGAGTGCTTCCACTGCGAGGCATTTCGCGTGTGAAAGGGAACGACGGAGTAAAATTTCTTTTGGTTGCCCAACGCTCTCCCTGCCAGAGCCAAGCATGCAAATATGCCTGCCGCTGTGTGTCCGCCCTGGACGCGGCACGCCCGATCGAACCTCAGCGCGCTGTCCGCGTCAAAGAGCCAGATCCGTCTGGTTTGCTGCACGGCGTCGCCCAGTGCACCTAGTGGCACCGGAAAACCCGGCAGTTGACCGCCAGTGGCCGCAATCAGCTCGCGCCAGTGTTCGATTGCCGAATGCCGGTCGGTCAGATCGCTCACACGGGCGCGCTCGGAGGCAGCATAATCCAGATAGCCGTGTGCCGGCGCCACTCGGGGGGCCACTCCTCGAATCGCTGCGCAGTAGAGTTCCCAGATCTCGTAGGGTACCGAGGCCATTGAGTACGCGTCCGTGACTGAGTGGTCGGAGGCGACGATGAGAGTGGTGCATCCGGGCCGGCTGATTGTGACGAAGACATACGGCGGCCAGTTCAGCGGCTTTGTGTTGGCGTCGAACACTTTTTCTAGCATCCAGGCTAGTTCGCCTGGATCGGCGTAGTCACCGAGTTCGACTAGGTCGAGTGTTTCCGCCGCCCGGGCCAACCGTCGCGAGATGGATTACCGAGCCATCCTTGGCGAAGCGGCAGCGTAGTGCCTCGTGCCGGTCGACCCAGCCAAGGATCGCCTTGCTCAGAGCGGTCGTATTGACCTTGCCCGACCATTCAAACGCGACGCCCAGCCAAGCGGGCTGGCTATTGTCGAAACGGCAAAGGTGATCCTCCTGAACATGGGACGGCCGACGCGGATCAGGGCGCCAGCTGTCAATGCCGGGCACGCTGATGCGCCACAAGGTCAGTCGGCCCGGCCACAGCTCGAGGTCCCCGAGCACATTCATCTCCATACGCGCGACCTGCCAGCCAGTCCGTGGTCTCAGAGATGCAAGCTGTGGGTGCGGCGCAGAGGCGATCGCGAATTCGCAGCACGGAGGTCGCGCCCACTGCGCTGCTGGCCAGTCGCGCAGGCCGCAGGCCAGGTCCAGCATCGAGCACATCGCCAAGCAGCGCGCCTAGTGGCGCACGCCCCCACGCCAAGAGTCGGATGCTCGCATTGACGCGGCCCAGCACCCGTGGCGGCCCAGCGGCCGGCCAGCTGCGGAAGCGGACCGAGTTGATTGCCAGCGAGGCAGGGAACGGCAGCCGGCCCAGGCATCCGCACGCATCGGCGGTCAATCGGCCCTGCAGGCGGCAAAATCACTTGGCGGCTCGAGTGAATCTGCGCCGGCGAGCCGCGCCACCCCATCCGACGTTGGAACTCCTCGTAGTAGGGGCGTAGGCCCGCGTAATCGATGGGCCAGGCCGGGTCGATGGGGTCAGGGGCTACATGCGCTCGCGCGTTGAAGTCAACGGTGCGATATTGGAAGGCGATCCCAACGTACAATGTCATTCCACCGCTGAGCGCCGACACAGTCTACGGCCGTCCGAATGGCGTGAATTTGCCGAGCGATCCCGTGGGCAACGATCGTGCCACTGGCACCGCTCCCGACCACATACGTCAACGGCGTCGGACGTCATTGTCCCACCTGTGGCAAGGGACGTCGGCCATGCCCCATGGCGACGCGCTCTTAAACGGCCAGGTCAAGACGGCTAATGAGAACTGTCAGTGCCAGTGTTGAACGTACGCCTAGTGAAACCGTCACGAGCTACTTTGAAACTCGTACAATATGACGCACCGTAAGATTCAAGCCCTTTGAGCGGGCTGTCGCATGAATACGTTTCAAGATCCACTGAAGCAGCGAGACATGAAGGATAAGACCGGTATCCTCAAAGCATCTGGCGATAGGTGTGGTGGTGCAGTAGCCCAACGTGCGACTTGTCGAGGAGTAGGGCGGTTCTTTCCCGAAAGCTCAGGCTACCACTTTAGAGAGGCCGACTCTGGTTTTTCGTCAGCTTTTCGAAAGGTCGAGCTCCTAACATGAAAAGCAAGGAAGTCCCGAGCTCGTCGCTCTGATTGCTCAATCGGAGGTGTAGAATGGATCCGTTCAATGTCGTGAAGGCTGTCTGTACAAGTTCTCGTGGCACATCGCGCGCAAGGCCGGAACAGCTGAAGATGAGCCAAGTCGTTTTTGAGCATCATCTGAGCCAAGCAGCACAGGAGCGGTCAAGTAAAGCCGATGCAGAACTTTTCCGTCATGCTGCCTTTGCTCAGCACGAGGCGGGCCTCGGCATGGTGTCTCAGCAGCCAGATGAGAAACTTGTTTTCGTTTCGAATCGTGTTTCAACCATCGATCCCAACAAACCCAAGACGGGTGGTCTTGCAGCGGCCCTTGAGCCCGTCGTTGAACGATCTGGCGCCGTTTGGATGGGGTCCTCGGGGACGCTAATCGAGGGCAGTGAGCGGCTAAATGCTCCTGAGCCGCACGGCAGGGGTGAAGTTGTAAAAGTAGATCTACCGGCCGCTCACTATGATGACTTCTATTATGGATTTGCAAATTCCACTCTGTGGCCGGCATTTCACTCGCTGACCGAGCGGATGTCTCCTGCTTCGGAGGAGCATTACAAAAGCTATTGCGAGATCAACCGCGCCATGGCGCGCGCGCTGTCACGGCTTAAGAACCGACGCGCGATTTGGGTGCATGATTATCATTTTCTTCCTCTCGGCAATGAGCTGCGCGAGCTCTCGATTCAGCAACCGATCGGCTTTTTCCTGCATACGCCATGGCCGAAGCCTGATGTGATGGAGCAGGTACCTCATCAACGCGAACTAATGGAATCGATGCTGGCGTACGATCTAGTCGGTTTTCAGACCCGCTGGGATCTTGATAATTTCCTCTCCTGCCTGCGAACGCATCTAGGACTGGAGAGCAAGAGCGATTTTGTGATCTCGGATCGCGGCCTTACGCGGTGCCAAACGTTTCCGATCGGTATCGATCCCAAGCAGTTCGAAGAATATGCCGTGGAATCGCTCGCGACGCATCGAAATGAGATCTCGTCGATGCAGAACAAACTCGATGGCACGAAGCTAGCCATCGGTGTGGATCGCCTCGACTATACCAAGGGTATCGACAATCGGATCAAAGCTCTCGATCAGATCTTGGCAGACAAGCCGCACAGCACCTCGCTGTTGCAGATTGGGACGTCTTCGCGCGCCGACATTCCAGCATACGGTGAATATCAGCGCGATATCGACAGCCTTGTCAGCGACGTCAATCGTAGGCATGGAACGGACGATGGCTCGAAGCCGATTCTTTATGAGAAGGGTCATTTCTCGCAGATGCAACTCGCGGGCCTCTACCGCACAGCGGATGTTGGTCTGGTGACGCCGTTGCGTGACGGCATGAACCTGGTGGCGAAAGAATATGTTGCTGCGCAAGATTCGAACGACCCAGGCGTGCTGGTTTTATCGAAGTTCGCGGGGGCGGCAGAAGAACTCAACGAAAATGAGGCGCTGCACGTGGATCCGGCCTCGCCGCGTGACATCGCGACCGCGATTTCAACTGCAACAGACATGCCGCAAGAGGAGCGCATCGAACGCTGGCGAGCGATGATGAACAAACTTGAGGCGTATACGATCCACGACTGGTCGAAGGACTTCCTTCGCGAGCTCGGCCACAGTCGGGTGGCCATGCCGGCGGATCAGTTCCAATATCTCGGCTTCGGTTGGATCAACGAGGCGCAAATGCCCACCTATGCGACCCAGGAGGAGTTGAACGTCGCGGTGAAGCAGGTACAGGATCCGCGCTGGATCTTCCCTTCGTAGTGCGTGCAGACCAGACGGGAGGCGGCCCCGGATGATCAACTAGGGGCCCTTTCAGTAAGCCGTGTACCCGTAAACCCGGCGGTGCGATGCGACTAACGCCTCCGCTTTACCCTATAGCGACCAAGTCCGTGCGGCAGCAAGCCTGTCGATCGGCCGGAGTAGGTGGTCGGCGGGGATGTGCCTAACGGGCGAGAATTCATAGAACAACGCAGCCTGTTCGACTTGCCGATGCCCCATCATGACCTCAGCCCTGCTAATTAGACCGCGGCGTCGCAACCGCCGTCCTTTTTCAACAGAATAGGCCAAATAGCCGAAGTCAGCCTCCATTCCTTGTCACGTCAAACATGCCGTGATCTTGGAGCGAGCATTGCGCGCGACATAGGCCAGCGCAAGCGCAGGTCTCTCTGAAGAGCCAAATCCTTCAACCTTACCCGGAACTTAAAATGAAGCGCCGGTCCCGCTTCTGGACGGGACGGGCATTCATGGGGAAGAGCTTGCCGAAGCCTGCAATATCGGTCTCATCCACCTCAATTGGATTGGCCAGGACGATCCAATCGACTGTCTCACTACACGGCGGCGTCGTCAGTGATCCGGCATAGTGGTAATATGCTCGTTGCGCCGGCAACAGTTGGCTGGGGTCGATTGCTGGATCAGCTGGAACGGCTCGCCCCTCGTCTGACGGCATAGCCGCGACAATTTTTTTGAAGACTGCGTTCGGGTTTCCAGCGACCATAAGCACGCCAAGGACAGCCAGCCCCTCGGCATCGGCGTGAACGAAATGTGCCTCCATGGCGAAGCGCTTACCCTCGACAAGGTGCTCGCTCGGATGATGGAAGTGGAGCTGCTTCAGCGCATAGGGGCGGTCGCCCAAATGGAGCGTGTCGCCTTCGGCAAGATCAAGCTGAATGGTATGGCCATTGTTGACGATCTTATCCGGCCGCTTGGCCCA
Organism: Bradyrhizobium manausense; assembly: GCF_001440035.1. Taxonomy (GTDB): domain Bacteria; phylum Pseudomonadota; class Alphaproteobacteria; order Rhizobiales; family Xanthobacteraceae; genus Bradyrhizobium; species Bradyrhizobium manausense. The sequence continues at coordinate 43,974 of NZ_LJYG01000029.1, forward strand.
ACTCATCCTAAGCGGCGGCTGCGGGGCAGTAATGGTGCCGGTTATATCGATGGGTGACTGCTGGCCGCCGATCGCGCACGCGGCGTCAGCGGCATCCAGACCGCCCCATTTGTCGGGCCCGGTCTCTCCCTCGTAACTCCAACGATGCTTCGCCGCGGACGCGCACAGGGGACATAGCGCGAAACCAGCGAAAAACCCTAGAGCTTGCCGACGATCCATGACTGTCTCCCTGTGGTGCGGCCACGGTTCGATGTTTCGATTATGAACAAAGGACTCACGCGTCGCCTTGATCGATCGTGAGCTCAGGAACGGTCATCCCGAGTTCGCAGGATTCGTGCTGATGAGGAGGAGGGCGTCAACATCTCAAAAATCAGCGTGCCGACGCTACTGGTTGGGCGAATTCACAGGTCCGGCAAAGCAGATAGCCGTCCCTTCCATTCATTCGATCGACAATTTCGCAAAACGTCGGTCCTTTGAAGAGATCTTGATATTCATCGCGAAGAAGATTGCCCAAGATGTGACGTCGCTCAAAATCCATGCAGCACAGCGTGACGTCACCGTTTGGGAGAAGAACATTACGATGTTCTCGTTCGTCAGGACACGTTAATACTCCGACGATCGGCTGTCGTGCCTGAACGGTCTTTGGATCGACGCTTCCACCCCTGCTGCTCAGCGGACGTGAGCGAACCAGCGCTTCCTCGGGGATTATATCGACAAGCTCGGGATGGACTTCACCCATGACGACGAATAGCATTGATGAAATGCCTGCGTCGACCAATTGACGTAGCAAATCGACATAGTTGCGCCTGACTAGGCGACTGTTCATGTAAGTGCCGTCATCAAAAACGTGCACCAGGAAAAGCCGGAATTTCAGCGCTTGCAAGCGTCGTAGATTCCGCTCTTTCATTCCTACGAGTGTCGTGGAAATCCGAATGCTATAGCCGGCTTCGTAAGCATGCTCAACCATTTCGGTGCAGGCCGGATTGAGCCAGGCCTCTGAGTACCCGGAAAAGCTGATATCGACAGCCTTTGGTACGCGCGCCAAACATTTCTTGAAATCTTCGAGACGAAGATGCTTTGCATGAGACACGACCCTTTGCCTCTCGGCAAATTTGTCCTGCGGACAATAAGAACATCCGACGACGCAGCCCGTTGTCGTAGTTATCTCCAAAACCCGTTCGCCGGGAGGGACCGCGCCGCCCAAGTCCTGTAAATTCGTCGAGTGTGAATCAACCATTTGCAGGGTTCTCCCGAATGTCCAGCACAAAGAGCGTCCCCACGCAGCCGACTGGCGGCCTTCATGAGGGCTTGCTCAGCATGAGCTCGGATGACTGGGCGATAAAGATGACATAGCTAGGGCTGAAACGCAGTTGGATCGAGGTTATCCCGCGTTGTAGGGCTTCTCCCGTTGCAACGAGCTGAATTCCCGGCAGGAGTGCGATGCCGAAGTAAGTGCGCCGACCCCGGAGGCAAACTCATTGTCGGGTATAGGCGAGTTCGGTAACCGCGGCGCAAGTCCGATCGCCAGGGCATTGGTCATTGTTCTCTCGCCTCTTGCAATAGACATTGGCCATTCATTGGCGGCGGTGCATCGATGGGGTCAATCAGGTTCCGAGGACCCATCCGGCGTCGGGCCGTTTGATGCGACCAAGACAGTACAATATGACGCTACGTACGATTCAAGCCCTCTCGAAAACGAGCGGAACGGAAAAAGCGCGTTGTCAACTCACGCGAACTGCTTCGCCGCCAAGTGGCGCTCTACCGATCAAGGCGTGCGCCTGATCACATGTTCTGGACTGACTCAAGCCCCGGTGCAGAACGAGACGATCCCTAGCGTATGAAGAGTTCATGCAAAGGCTTTATCAGCCTGTCTGAATTGCGCAGCTCGCTCGCGTCACTGGGCGCTTCGTCCTATCTTTCAGCTCCCACCAACTTCCTCGCTGAGGAAACGGCGAATATCCAAATCGGCACGACACACGCGCTTTCTTTTTTCTTTCGTTTTTCCTTTTATCGATGATCCATCGCAAACCTGTTTTGCGGAGCCCGCATCGCCTGTCCTTGCAAGCACCTATTGAGGGACGCCTGCACGCGCGGCCATCACCGCGGTCGTGCTCACGGCCGGAAAAGTTACCGTTCCCATCTTCGTCCCTAAGCTCGGCAACGCTTGCCCGTCAGCTTCTCATCAGCTCGTCCCAATATCATTCACAGCAGGGCCCAGGCAGGCCGAACGCACTGCGAAGAGACACCCGTTGAAGAGAAGCGAGAATCGCCGTGTATAATCGAATTGAATCCACACGTCCTAACCAAGCTCACGAGCCGAGCCAGTCGGTGGACAGCGACAGCTTTCGGCAAATACTTGCAGGCATGTCGTCCCGATCGGTGCCAGATCACCATGCGAGTTCGCCTTCGGCGCTAACAGGGGCGAACTCGCTCGTTTCCCAGCCTCCTAGCATTGAATTTGAAAGGCTTTCACTTGGCAGAAATAGGCAAAATCTGACGTCGCGAAGGAGACTGCCACCTGGGGAGTTGCCCGACAAAATGGGGTGCTGCGTCAGCACGCCACAGACCACCGATCCTCACATTCCCGGTACATCCTCTCCGGCGAGGTCGAGCACCTCCCTGTTCGATTACAGGACAGCCGAATTGAATGACGCAAATGTAGACGGCATCTGCGTCGGGTTGACGGCGGAGTGGTTCTGCATTCTGAGTAGCAGCCCGTCGGAGCGAATGAGTGCGCTAACACCCGGATCACAAAGGCACGCCTCAGCGGCTATGCGGCAGGAGCAGTATCAGGATCACAAGGATTACTTGCGAAGGGGTGGAACAGGAGCTTCTCAGGCAGACCTTGAGGCACAAAACAGGGTGTTGCGGGAAGCAAACCTGGCGCCATCCGGAAAAGAGAAGGTATACGAATTCGGCGACTCTTCGAGCCTCTCGCGCATGGTGGGGAAAATCACCGATGACGGATCGAAATATTTGCTCAGCTTGTATTTCGCCGAAGGTGGCTCACACGTAGTTGCAACATCGGCGTTGAATGGAAGAACTACACTTTTCGATCCTAACTATGGAGAACTCACTGCTCATCCAGGGGAGATGGAAGGATTGTTGCAAAGCCTCGCCAATCGTTACAGGAACCCCAACGGGCAGACTTTGATGACAATCACCACACAAAAAATATACTGAGCCGGGCCTGCACTCGGCGGACGACTGGCCTTCTATGAAGGTCATCCATCCCCCGCGTGCAGCACAGAGCGCGAGGTCAGCTAAATCGATTGAGAAAATAGAGGTTAGGCCACCTCCGTGATGAGCTCGGAGGTGGCCTGTTGGCCGCAAAGGGTGGTCAAGCTAGAAAAGCTGATCGTCGAGTTCCAAAACAATGGGCCCGTCGAAGTCTGGCACATAGCCCTTGTAATTTGCATTGTGGCCGAGCCGACAGCCGCTTCGAAGGCCTAGCGCTATTCGATTGTCCAGAGATCTCATACTAGGGCGCTAGATCTTAAGAAGCTGACGACCCCAGCCAGATAGTTGGCTCGGCATTGATGACGGCATCGCGTCCTAGCCGCAAGGAATGCTAACGCCGACAACCGGGCGGTGATGTCCTGTGCGTCTACCGAGTTGCGATGCTCGGAGCCATCTAGCTTCATGGTGCGAGCTGTGCGGAGTGCGGACGAGCCGCCACCAGCCGAATTACCGAGGTTACCACAACTGCCGTCCCGCGGGACTTCGTCGGCCGGTTGAGCACCGGGCCAGAAAATCGGCAAAGATCAGGCCTCGTTCGGCTGCCCTCAATCGAACGGTGTACCTTGGACCCAGATGCACTAAAAGAACTCTGGCGAACTTACGCGCAATAGCCACCTTTGCCTTCCCCGCCAATCCGCTTGGGAAGCTTCATTCCCCAGGCCTTAAGAGAAGAGTTTCTTTGTTCGATAGCCAGCCGTTGGCTCGAACAGGTACGTTCGGAAGCCTATTGCCCTAGCAATACCCTGGCATTGATGTCGGTTTCGCCGGATGGGTGCACCAGATATTAAGATCAAGATAGGCGACCTACAGTCGATGCCGATCGGAAGCGGGACGAGTGATCGATCGTATGGCGGAAAGTCAACACCGTCACCACGCCGATGCCATGATGGTCACAAGGCGACGTGTTCTCTCATTTGACCACGCTTCTGGCAGCCCCTAGCGCCGAATAACGTCCAAGCGCGTCGTTTGGCAGATGCCGCGTCGTTAGTCGTGCAATTTTCTCATTAATACTCCCTTCAATTAAGGCACCTTGATATGCCGGCAAGCGGCATCGAAAGCGTGGCGCGTGCGATGTTCGATCCTTTTAAAAAAGAAGCCTGCGGCGCCCGGGCGGTCAAGCCCATGCCCCCATGGCGCCGCCTCTGATACCCGCTTCGGTTCCCCAATGGTGGATGTTTTGCACGCCATTGGGGATTGCGACCTCTTTGCAAACCTCACGCAGGCGCTGCAGGTTTTCATCTAGTGCATTGATCCTGCCAAGCCGCAGCATGCTCTTGTAGGTGTCGTGATTGGCAAGCTTGGCCTTGTAGCTGTCCGGAGTATGGAATTCGAGCTCGAAGCGGTAGTCGCGTTGAGTGGTGAGCACAGTCTTGATGCCGACAAAGGTCGGATTGCGCATCCTGAACCAGTTGGTTGTGCTGACCTCGGCGTAACCTTGCTCATAGAAAGCCAGAATGGCCTTCTTGAAGGCGCGCGCAAAATCCTGGTCGGGGACTTCGAAGACGTGACGAACGGCATTGTTGATCAGCTGCGAGTTGCCACCTGCGGTCATCCCGGTGAGCTGGTCTGTCATCGATTCTTGCGATCTCAAGCGGCGATTGAAATGAGGCATATTTATCTGGATATTCGCTTGCTTGAGAGCTTCGGCAACGCACAGTGTCGTTGTGGTGATTTCCTGCTCTTCGGCTTTAGCGCGAGACTTTTCGATCTTGGCGCGCTCCGCAGCGTCCTCACGGGTTAGCGGGACCCTCATGAGGGAATCCCCAGCTGTAGGCTGCCGCCGATGAGGTTCGGGCAGAATACGGTTCTCCACGGCAAGCTTGATCGAGGTTTCCATGATTGAAGCCGCCAGCGTCGGATTGTCTTTCAAGTCCTCCAGGGTCGCATCGACATCGAGCCTCCCTTGATTGAGCGGCGCGGCGATACTCTTGAGGTAGGGGACGGACGAAAGGCCCGGCACCCGTTGCAGGAGGCGCTGAAGCTCACCGCTTTTCTTCATAAAGAGGCGAGCACCGGTGTCGGACTTATAGGCATCGGTTCCAACCTTGACGCCAAGGCTCAGGAGGTTATTCGCGCTCTGGATCAAATCGTCCGGATTGTATCCATCTGGTCGGGGATCGATGCGCGCAGGATAATGGTCGAGCAAGGCCTCGACGCGGTCGCGTGGTTGGGGAGAGGCCGAATAGTGTTGAGCCAGATCCGGGAAAAACTCCCACAGCTGCCCGCTCAAGAGCGGATTTACATCGCTCCCGCTTTCGAGTGTTTCGGGCAGAACCTGCGCATCCGCCATCGCTGCCCAGGCCTCAAGGTCAGCAACGAGCAATTCGGCAACTTCACGGGCGAGCGGATGGTCCGCGGCCTTTATATCACCGCTCGCCCTCTCGAGCAGGCCTTGAATATCCTGACCGCTCACCTGTTCCTGGTTCAATAGGTCACGGATATCTCGTCTGAGCTCATGGTGAACGCCCTCGTAGATGCCAAAGATAGCCCGCTCCGCAAACCAGCGCCGCGCTGGCTCGGATTGCGCCAGAAAGTCTCGCTGCAGGGAGCCATAAGTTCCCAGGACACCTAACGTGGCAGCGAGGATCTGGCGGGCACGACTGAATTGGTAACGCTCCTCCTCGATCGCCGGGGTATGCGACTTTGGCGGTTTGAGTGAGCGAAGTCCGAGAGCTTGCTCCTTTTGATCAAACTGGCGTACATGCTGATAAAGCTGCGGCCGGTCGCCGACAATAACGACGGTATCTCCATCGAAATCGCCGTCGAGCTTTTTTTGTTCGGTAGGCGGAACGGCGACCAACGACCCTGGAGCGAAAACCTCGGTTGCCTGCAGAATGCCGACGCAGTCGACCGGCGTGTCCACCTTTACGCGGTCCTTGCCGTTGGTCCAGCTCGAATGGCACTTGACGTCCTCGGCAGACAGCACCAGTCCACGGTCGGCGTAGTTGGCCGGCCACATCTCATCCGGCACCACAATCAGAATACCTTTGGCAAAGAGGCTATGATCCTTGGCCGCCAGTTTCTCTCCCGACTTTTGTGCGACATTAAAGCTATATTGGATGGCCACGCACTTATCGAGAAACATAGCGGTCGGATCGCCATCGCGTGCTAATTTGACTTGCTCGGGGGCAAACGGGCGCAGGTTCGGCTTATCATAGGGGGCTCGTCCGACCAGCACGCCACCAGACAACATGTCGCTCTTGAGCGTCGGCACGTGGAGGGATCCATCACCGGACGGGACGGCGACGGCGCCGGGACCGTCAATGTGTCCGGCCGTCACGGTGCGAAACAACTCTTCGGACGTCAGCTTTTTCTCTTGCCTGCTCTCAAGCCAGGCCTTGGCCTTCTCTCGCGCCTCATTCGCCACCTGCTCGCTGCGCGGATAGTGTTGCAACGCCGTGGCCGGCAGGGACGATCTCCTTCCCTCAGCGAAGGCGAGCACCCGATCTGGACCCCCTTGGTGGCCAGCCCGGAGAACAGCTGGCATATGCTTGGCCAACGAGGCCTTGATGAAGCCGCAGCCATCATGCGGTCGCAAGCCAATCTGGCCTTCCGGCCCCGTCAGTTTGAAGGGATGCTCGTCGTCGCCAGACCGGTCCGGCGCGAGCAACAATCTGAAGGCGCCCTCCAGGGCATAGTCGTGAGGACCCAGACCTTTGATCGACGGAGGCGCCGCAAAGCCCCTGCGCTGGGTGTAGTAGTAGGCTTCTTTGAAGGGGGCCCAGGCCCGCGAAAGCTGCTCAAAGGGAGTACCCGGCGCAGTATCGGCATACGGAATGGCCAATAGCTTGCCCCCGGAAGTCGTTGGCTGGTCGCCGGGACCACGGGCGGCGATCTCCGCAACCGTCGGTCTCGGCGCTTTTAACTTGCTTCCGCCGAACAGATCCATGCGGTATGGCACACCATCGAAGGTGAGCGTACGCGCCAACATGAAGGCGCTCGGTTTTCCCGGCAGCTGCACCGCGATCACTGGCACAGCTCCCGAGGTCAGGCGATGAAAAATCGAATATCGCGTCTCGGGCTCCGTGGCCACTCGCCGCCCCTGCATGTCCACGAACAACTGCATCAATCCCGCTTCACCCTGCGGTCGTCTGGGCTCGTGATCCATGGATTGCAACACCTGATGGGCGTCGAAGACGGAGGCAGGACGTTGAGACCGGATCGTCGCCTCATCCTGCGCCATGAACGCGTCCAGCGCATCAACCGGACTGTCCGCCTCGATCTGCGCGATCAGATTCCAGCTCATATTGGAAAGGTCGTTTGTAATGAGGGTGCGCGTCTTGGCCAGAATCTCCTTGGTCCCGCGCTGCAGCTCTTGCTGCCTCGCCTCCAAATCGCGCTTCTTGCCCTCGACATATGGTCGCCGGTAAAAGTTCTCCAGGATCCCACGCGCCTTGAGTACTTGATAGACTGACAAGGCTGGGCAGCGGCTCGCGAATGGTCCGCGAGCCCGCCCAACGTTGCTTGCTATGAGATGTGTCTCGATCTTGTGCTCGATAACTGGTTGGACGACGTTCAGAAAGTTCAGGGCTTGCCTGCGGTGCCGGCGCAGCTGGTTTCTTGGGCTGCGCGCAAGAGGCAGCAGAGCGGCGCAGAGATTGCCCATGGTTTCGAGATTGTTCTCGGGCGCAAAACCAGGGAGGCGTTGCAACTCGGTGAGCCGATTTAGCCCTGACGGTGCAAGCAAACCGAGGTCATCGAACAGCTCGGCCTTGGTCAGCACCTTCAAAATCGCGGTGATGTTCAGAACGTTCGTCTCCTCCAGCCGTTCATTAGCATAGTGAAGGTAACGGGCGAGCTGATGCAGCCGATCCTGCAGCAGAGCAGCTTTGGCAATCTCCCCGCTGTCTTCTGCCTTCATGATACCCCGCCCCAGAGCATTGGCGATCATGCTGAGTTCAGGCATCGAGAACCCGCCAAATTGTCGATTTCCCCGACCAAGACCGCGCGCGATGTACACCAGGGCCTCGGAGCACGGCTCATCCGGCCACTTGCTGAAGCCGTTCAGCAGGTTCGCCAGTTCCTGGCCATCAAAGCTTGAGAGCCGGTCGGCCCGGTGAGCGGGGCCAAGGATCGAAGTGGCTATCGCGACCGTAACTTTCCCGCAGTCCACTTGGGCCACTTGCTGAAACCGTTCACCAGGTTCGCCAATTCCTGGTTATTAAAGCTTGAGAGCCGGTCGGAGGCGAGAACCTCTTTGACTATTGCGACCGTGGCTTGGCCACAGGTCGTCTCTTCCGGCCACTTGCTGAAAGCGTTCACCAGGTTCGCCAAGTCCTGCTCATTAAAGCTGGAGAGCTGGTTGTTGTCGCAAACCTTATCGGCGATCGAGACTGTGGCTTGGCCACACGTCGGATCGTCGGGCCACTTGCTGAAGGCGATCACTAGTCGTGCCAAGTCCTGGTTTTCGAAGTTCGAGAGTCGGTCGGCACGTCGATCGGGACCAAGGATCTCATTGGCGATCGCAACCGTGGCTTGACCACAGGTCGGATCATCCGACCACTTGCTGAAGCCGTTCCCAAGATTCGACAGGTGCTGCGGAGCAAACTCAGAGAGCCTACCATTCCCGCAGACTTCACCGGCGATCGCGACTATGGCTTGGCCACAGGCCGAATTGTCCGGCCACTTGCTAAAGCCGTTTACTAGGCTCGCCAGCTCCTGCGGCTCAAAATTCGACAATCGGTCGTTGGGATCGACGCGGCGGCGATGGATTTCATTGGCAATGGCGGCGGTGGCTTGGCCACAAGTCGCGCCCGGCCATTTGCTGAAAGCGTTGACCAGGTTCGCCAACTGCTGCGGAGTAAACTGAGTAAGCCGATCGCTCCGGTCGACCTCATCGGCGATCGCGACTGTGGCTTGGCCACAGGTCGGATCGTCCGGCCACTTACTGAGGCCGTTCGCCAGGTTCGCCAACTCCTGCGGCGTAAAACCATAGATTCGGCCATTGGAATTGGCGCGGCGGCGAAGGATCTCACCGGCAATGGCGGCGGTGGCTTGGCCACAGTGTGTCGTGCCCGGCCACTTGCTAAACCCGTTCACTAGGTTCGCCAACTCCTGGTTATTAAAGATTGAGAGCCGTTCGACGCGTCGATCGCGGTCAAGGATTTCATTGGCCAGCGCGATTGTGGCTCGGCTACAGGTCGGATTGTCCGCCCACTTGCTGAAACCGTTTACTAGGTTTACCTCGCAAGAACGCGCCCGCCTGTGAGGTCCCAGCCGCTCGATCGCCCCGCCAACGATCATCGCCGGAACGCGAGGAGCTTGCTTCCCGATGTGGTGCGCCGGACTCTTGAGGATCAAAGCGGACCCGCTGCACGATAGAGCTAAACGATTGGCCTCCTTCTCCCGGGGCACCAGCTGGTCCAGTGCGAACTCCTCCCGTGCCCTCGCTACCATCAGTTCCCGATCCAGAAGCCTCCGACCGCCCACGTCCGCTAATGTTCATAAAAGTCCATCTCCGATGCAGGCAACAATGTGATCGCTATGGTGGCCGAATCCCTGACCTGCTTTTTCAAAACGCATGAGCGTCTATGCAGCGCTTGGACAGATCATCACGGGCGGACAAATTTGGTCCTCGGATCAGGACCTCGCTCGGCCACGAAGCTTCTCGTCTAGCGTCAGTGAACCATTTGGAGTTGCTGGCAGGTTCCATCGGTCATGACGAGGGCGGCCGCGACGTCGAGAAAGCAGGGCCTTGCGCAAATCGCGAACGAGCCGCTCGCGTCTGCCTTCTGGAAGGGCGCTGTACCCGTCGTGGCCGAAACGGTTCGGAGCGAACAGGGGCGGCGCTCGGATAAAGGCTGAGCGGACCGGAGACGCTGAAAGCACAAGCGTAATGTCTGTCCAAGCACCAACTGGCGCTGGCCAGGGCGGGCGCAGAGTGTGGTAAGCGTTGTTTGTCTGGAAAGATTAAGCAAGTCCCAGCCTAGTCCTGCAATCTTGCTGTTATTCTCGGTCGTCACAGACACCGCTTCCGCGCACCTCGAACTGCAGTCCGTCCCGGTCTTTGCGTGGTCCCACTTTCGGTGGCACAATTGCTGACATCTGCAACCGAGCTCGCATCGCGCGCTCAATCTATCTTCGTCCATAGGCTGCATCAGGGATCTAGCCTTGCACCGATCTTTTCACGCATGCGATTTTGCTGTCACCTAACGCAATGAGCCGACCCATGCGCTCGATCGCGCAAGCGGAGTCACGCAACGATCCGCAGCCAACCTGCAACGGCCTAGCACCACAACGCCTGCTCGCAGTCTCGGCTGGCGCAAAGGCAAAGCGATCGGAGGCTGCATGCAGATTGCGTCAGCGTCAGGAGTTCAGTCGCTTGGCTTATGAGTGCGCGTTACGGCGCGCACTCTTCTACGTCGCTTATCAAGGGACGGCTTCGCGGTGGAGAGGCGGCGTCTAATCCGCGAGGTCCTCGCCGTTGCGAGCCTGAATGAGGCAGCAAAGTTTGCGCGACGGCGTCATTTCAAGAACAGACTCCAAGTCGGAGACCGCCCCGCACAACTCGCCTCATGCCACATTCTGAGATGACTCCCTGGTGGCGTCCTTGCTCGGAACATCTGCATCTCGCGTGGGCTCGGTCTCAAGCTTTTCCTTCAGGTCGTTCAAATAGTTGTCCGCATAGGATTGCGCCTCCGAGATCGTCATATCGATCCCCCTCGTCGCAGCCTCTTCCAGCACCGTCTTTGCGAGACCCTCGCGTATCGCCAATTTGACCTCGGGCCCAGAGATACAACCAAGGGCCTGCGCCGCGAGATTGATGCCGGCTTCTGCCAGCGCCTTCTTCATATTGCCTCCGGTAATGGCCGTGTGCAGAAGGTTCGCTGCTTGCGACTCGAGCTCGAGCCCCATCGATATGGCATCGGCCACTTCGCCCAGGACCGGAATGAAGCCGAGTAAACCGACTGCCGTGGCCGCCACGTCAAGCACCTTCGTGCCTACCTTGAGCACGTCATCGACCACATGCATGAGGGCTCCGCCATTCTTCTTCGCAGACTTGACATCGGGTTGGTCGGCAATCCCTGTCATCATGTCCGCGACAGCGTCCTGGTCGGCGGCGGTCGTGGGGGCATGGGTCTTTACCTGCTGAACGGTGCGATTCGCGCCTGACATGTTGCTGTAGAAGTGCGTGAAGTCCTTGTTGCTGATATTACCGGAATCGACCGTATGCCCGCCGCCGAAGTCGAAGAACTTATGATGGGTCTTATAGCCCGTAATCGAATTGTTCAGCAAACCAAACAACAGCGGGTCCGAGAGCAGCTGTGACGCTGCTTGGCGTACGCTTGGATCGAGACTCTTGTCGTCGGCCATGCGCGCCAGCTTGTCTCGTGTCAGGTCACCGTCCCCGAAAAACGCGGACTGATTCTTGTTGATCGTTCCGAGCGTGTCGAGCTCGCTCTGCGTGAGATTCATGGACGATGAAGCGATTTGCAGAAAGTCCTCTTTGTGGACTTTATCGATCGCGCCGCCGTACAACCCCTTCCAGGCGTCCGCGTGGTCGAGGAAGTATTGTGCCGCCGCGATCACTTGGGGCGGACACTTGCCCGTTTTGGCCATACCGTCGACGATCTGCTTGAAATCGTCCAGACTCAGAGACTTGGGCAGGTAGTCGGAATACCGGTAAAGCTCGCGCAATGCATCATTCAAGGTCATGACCGACGGTTGCCCATCTCCGGTACCATCGGATGGAATGTAGTTCTGCTCGTAGCTGTGCGCCTGCTGCTCCTGGAAATTAGCCACCTGTGAGTGACTGGCGGAGAACTCGGTTAGATCCTTCTCCTTGATCTTGCCCCCGCAGCGGCCGTCGCCTTGCGAGCCGATCGCATAGAAGAGCTCCGGGTCCTGTCGCAATTTGTTGATCGCCTCCTTCAGATCCGGTGGCGTCGAAGGATCGTTGGCCTTATCTGCAAGCGAATCCCAACTGAGCGGGCATTGATCCTTGTGCCGGTTCAGCACGGCCACGATTTGCAGCTCCTCATCGGTAAGCGTGCCGCCGTTCCACGTGATCCTCGAGCTTGCCACCGGCTCGGCCGCAGGTGGCGGAGGAGGCGGCGCTGTTTCCTCGACGGGCGAGTTGGAGGACTCGTCCTGCGCGGATGCCTTTTCCTCGTCGGATGCCTTTTCCTGCTCAAACGCCTTGTCCAATGCCTTAATTGTCGCCTTCAGATGCTCCGGCAGTTCGTCCGTCGAGTCCTGCGCCATCTGCAATTTTGACTGCTGCAGATCCGCTGGCGTGGAGGGATCTTCGGATTTGTCTTGCGGCGAATAAAGGGACACCGTTGCCTCGAAGAGCGAAGCATCGCTTTGGCGCGACGAAACTCCCGGAACAAGAAACTGAGTGTGATTCGAAGTGGCGGGTTGCGAGAAGTTGTTGAGTTGCATTGGAGGTCATTCCCAGGGCAGACAGAGACGGCATCGGCGTCTTGAGATCAACGCTCTCATAGAGCAGCGAGCTTTCGAGAAGCTGACGAGTTTCAGAAGGTTCTCGTTGAGCGAGCAGAGTCCTCCTTGATTTCCTCGAGAGGTACGTCCGTGGTGCGCAATGTCATCTGATTCCGCGCAAGCGCGAACATGACGCTGTTTCGACGCGATCTGTTGAAAGTATGGGACCTTCCCATCAACCATCGCGGAAAGCCTCGTCGTGAGTTGCGCAACAATTATCACTACCGACTCTCTCGGCGAATTTCTGAAAAGCTAGTGACGGGGTCTGTGCCCGTCGCCACGATCGAACGTCGGATCACGAGTGCGCTAACGTATGATGGATCAAGCGCCAGGATCAGTTGGGGCACCGGGGATGTTGTGAAGCTCAAATCTAGCGCCATTAAAACTCGCGCGGCTGGCAGATCCGGCGCGGCGCTCTTCGGCTCTCATTTCAGCGCCGATATTTGTCGCCGGGTACCGTCTCGGACTCGTCAGCTTCTCGACAGCTAATGCCACTAGCCTAAGCGATGTGGATCGCTCGTCGGCGATGCCACCTTTTTCGGAACTGAAGTGGGAAGCACCAGATGTCCGGCGCAATCGAAAGCGTGTCTCGCACCAATTTGGCGAGTGACGGTCCTCAATCTGCAGATCAGCGTCAAGAATTCGAATCAGCGTTTGGTTCGGTTGTTGGGTTGATTACGATCCAAATGATGGAGCGAAACATGGCGAATCTTCACGAAGCCGTGACTGAAACAGAAGAGGATGCCTGACGCCGAATAGTTCGACGTCAGGAGGAAAGTCGCCATGGGTGGCGGCAGATACAAGCGGAAGGTGAAACGATATGGTCAACAAAGTTGGTTCTGGCTCTCATGGTGGTGATAAAGGCCTCGATGAAAACAAGACTGAGAATAAGTCGGCGGGCGACAAGACTAAGGACGCAGCCGATAAGTCGAATAATGGTAGCAAAGCGGCTACGGGGGGGCAGGGCGGTGCGACTGTGGTCGAGAAGGTCGGTGGTGCCGCCACCTTCGAGGCGCTCATCGCAGAGCTGAAGGCTGTTAACCAGCAAGCCATGATGCAAGACATACGGCTGCGTTCATTGTCGACCGAGCTCTCGAGCGAGAGGAAGGCGGCGAGCGAGCGTGTCAACGGCTAGCGCTGGAAAAGCGGGGCAGTCCTTGCTCCGCTTTTTTCGTCGTGGCGGCGATGTCACTAGTGCGGCTTGGAAGTAGAGTCGTGCCGCAATCGCCTGCCCTTGCTCCTCTTGGGTTCATGGGGATTGTCCGTGAATGAGGCCGCCTCCTTTCATTTCGAGGTGCTATCGGGACTTTATGCTGGTCTAAGCGGAAAAGCAGCTGGCGGAACCAGTCTTATCGGCAGTGGCTTCGACGCAGATATGATCTTCGTCGAACAAGAGCTTGAGCCGCATCACCTTCGTGTCACCTTCGTTGGCAACTCGATCGAGATCGAGGCCCTTGCAGCCATAAGCACTACTGCGGGTGAGGGGGAGATTGCCGCAGGCGAACGCGTTGTTCATTCCCTTCCCGTCGTTGTTCACGCGGGCGCGATGTCTATTCGCTGGTCGATGCAGGATGCGGTCGTAGACAGTTCGATCGACCGATCGCGCGCTCCGATCTCGGCGCTGGCCATCGTGTTGCTCGGGGTTATCGCCATCGGCGCTTTCTCGAGCGTTTTCTTCAAGGTCAGCGCAGGTGCACAGAGCGCCAATGCGCCGCCTGCCGCCGAGCCTACACCCAAGCTGCGTACTGTTCGGCCCAATGATCGGCATGCCCAAGACGCAGCCGAGCTGTTGAAACAGGAAGTTGTTAAGGCGGGCCTGATCGACATTAGGGTCGGTTCTGGGCCAGGTTTTGTCAGTGCAGAGGGAACTGTCACACCTGCAACTCTTGCGAAGTGGCAGGAGCTCCAGCAACGGTTCGATGGCCAGACAAATGGCGCGCTAACATTAGTAAACGGCGTGCTGGTCAAGGAGGATAAGCAGCCATCCGCAATCGCTCTCGAGGCTGTTTGGCGTGGAGAGCAGCCCTATTTGCTTATCGGTGGACAGAAATATTTCGTCGGTGCTCTGTTGGCTGACGGATGGTTGGTTGATCGAATTGAGGAGGGGCGCGTGCTGCTAAGTCGGAATGGCCGCTTTGCTGCACTCGCCTACTAGACGTTCGAAAGCTTCAGAAAGAAACTAGGAGAGCGTCATGTCAAAGCTGTCCCGCCACCATGTCAGGCCTGGCACTGCTTCGCAGAGATTCGATGAGCACCATCATGCGCCGGGCATCGAGCCAACCATTCGCCAACTTAACAAGGCTGAGATCGACGGTCCTCCTGCAAACGGCGAGAAGGATCACGCGTCGGCTCGGCGGGAACTGAACGCGTCATATTTGCCGCTGGATACGGCGATCGAAGCCGTATTGGAGGCCAAAGATATTGATGCAGTCGGGCGTGTCGGTCTCAACAAGATGCGCACCCGCATTAATGAGGTCGACTCACGCGCAGGTCTGGCGTCGCTTCATGGGCGCGATATTGCGTATGATCTCTTCGCCTTCGTCACGCCACGGCTGCGCAATCCGGACATGCTGCGGGCAGAGCCGTACGGTATTCTCCTGGAACGTCTCGCCTCTAAGCTCTTGGCCGCGCCCGCGGATACGATGGCCCGCGACGGTCTCGTCGTCCTGCAGCAGACACTGCAGTGGCTAATCCTGCTCCGGCAGAATAGGAACAGCTTGATCGAAGCCTAAGCATGGTCATCTCCGATGGAGCGCATCCGACAACAGAGGTTTCGAAATCCGGTAACGTCTCGCTGAGCTCCGGGCAGGCGCGCGATTTGCTCTGCGCCCTTTCCTATCTTCATCTTGCATGCGGGCAGGGCGCACAATGCGTAGCTCTGTTGCGGCTCATCGTCGGCAACGACTCCCAAGACGTCGATTTGCTACGGATTCTCGCCTACGCTCTCATCTCGGAGGGTCTCGGCGACGAAGCGCTGCCGATCTTGGATAGACTTGACACACTCGATGACGATCCGTCCTCGCGCATCCCGTTGATGCTTTTACGTAGCCATGCCTTGCGGCGGGCCGGCCGCATGGACGAGGCGCGCGCGGCTTTCCAAAACTATGTTTCGCTGCGTGCCGGCACGGTTCTTAACGACCAACGATCAGAAGGGCTCCATGACCAACGTCCTGCGTGACATCATTGTGCGCGCGTCGGCCAACTCCGATTTGATGGTCGC
Source organism: Bradyrhizobium manausense (assembly GCF_001440035.1). Lineage (GTDB taxonomy): Bacteria > Pseudomonadota > Alphaproteobacteria > Rhizobiales > Xanthobacteraceae > Bradyrhizobium > Bradyrhizobium manausense. Next base: position 59,878 of record NZ_LJYG01000029.1, read on the forward strand.
GTTGATGCTGCTTCTAACGATCAGCATGATGATCATGCCGATCCCGATAGTAGCGATCGATACGCTCATTGGCTTCAATCTGGGCTTCGCCATACTGCTGTTGATGGTTGCGCTCTATATCAGCACGCCGCTTGAGTTCTCGTCCTTGCCGAGCGTCATTCTGATCTCGACAGTATTCCGTCTGGCGCTCACCATCTCGACGACGCGACTAATCTTGGCCGAGGGGGATGCTGGCAGCATCATTCACACGTTCGGTGACTTCGTCATATCGGGAAATATCGTCGTCGGCATCGTCATATTCTTGGTCGTGACCATGGTGCAATTCATCGTCGTCGCCAAGGGCGCTGAACGGGTGGCGGAGGTGGCGGCGCGCTTCACGCTCGATGCTCTGCCCGGCAAGCAAATGGGAATCGATGCGGAGCTGCGCAATGGCCATATCGATCAGGACGAGGCCCGCAGCCGGCGCGCGACATTGGAGAAAGAAAGCCAGCTTTATGGGGCCATGGACGGCGCCATGAAATTCGTGAAGGGCGATGCCATCGCAGGGTTGGTGGTTATCTGCATCAATATGCTGGGTGGGGTCACCATTGGCCTGCTCTCCAAGGGCATGACTTTCGCCGAGGCGCTCCAACAATATACCCTGCTGACGATAGGTGATGCGCTCATTTCGCAGATTCCCTCGCTCCTGCTCTCGATTACAGCCGGAACGATCATTACTCGCGTCAATGGCGTTGCCAAGCTCAATCTTGGTACCGATATCGTCAACCAGCTCACGGCCAATCCTCACGCATTGCGACTGGCTGCCTGCGTCCTGGTTGTAATGGGGGCGATTCCGGGTTTCCCGCTCCCCGTCTTCTTCGTTTTAGCCGCGGTCTTTGTGGCAGCGAGCTTTGCCGACGGTGTGATTCACAGCGCTAAGAAAGGCGCTGATGTCTCCAGCCCGGCCACCGCTCAGCCTCCCAAGCAAACCGTGCCTGCGGAGGCTCTTCCAATCGCGTTGTACCTCACACCAAGTCTGATACAGTCGATCGACAAAGACGAATTGCAACAGCACATTGCGCGCGTTTCGGGATTGGTCTCAGCTGATCTGGGCATCACGATACCGCGCATCCCCGTCGAGGTCGACGAGCGCTTGCCAAACTCACAGTTCAGGGTGGATGTCGAGGGCGTGCCGGTCGACCAGGATTTAATAGATCCGACGCAGCTCGCGCTCAACGATGATGTGGCCAACATTGAACTCAGCGGCATCCCGTTCCGGCATGACCCGGAGACGGACAAAATCTGGATCGAACAAAGCAATGCACCGGCTCTCAAGGCAGCCGGCATCGGGCACCGCCGTCCCGTTGAAATTCTGGCCTTGCGGGTCCATTCGGCGTTGACCCGCTATGCACAGTGCTTGGTGGGTATCCAGGAGACGCGCCAATTGCTGGCCCGAATGGAGGCGGAGTATTCCGATCTGGTGAAGGAGGTTTTGCGTACGACCCCGATTCCTAAGGTCGCCGATGTCCTGCGGCGCCTTTTGGACGAGGGAATTCCGATCCGAAATACCCGGCTGGTTTTGGAAGCATTGGCCGAATGGAGTGGACGAGAACAAAACACCGTCTTGCTCACGGAATATGTTCGCTCCGGTTTGAAACGCCAGATCTGCCACCGCTATGCCAACGCGCACCGTGTCGTGCCCGTGTTTATCATCGAGCGTCAAACTGAGGAGATCGTGCGCAGCGCGGTGCGCGAAACGGCCAAAGGGCCCTACCTGGTCTTGACGGAGGGGCAAAGCGAAGCGCTGCTGTCAAAGATGCGTCAGATCAATTCGAACAGAGTTCCAGGTCAGACCCAACCAGTTATCCTTGCTTCGATGGACGTACGACGTTTTGTCCGCGGTTTCCTCACCCGCAATGGGATCGATCTTGCTGTTCTATCCTATCAGGACCTTGCCCCGGACTTCACAATCCAGCCCGTTGGATCGATCACATTGACAGCTGCGAAGGACAAGGCTCCCTCGGAGCAACTTCGCAACATGCTCACGACAGCCGACTCACCGGCTTAGCACTCGATTTGAGAAGGGTCGTATGAATTCACGTCGGAAAAACGCCCAAACGCGCCTGCGTTCATTTTGGCCGCTCTCGTGCTCGGCTCTCCTCGCCATTCTGGGGCTTGGAGGTTGCGCCAGCTGGGATAGACCTGCTCTTCAAGTGCAGGAGACGCCGTCGCCACAATTGCTTGGCGCCAAAGATATCGATCCCGCTATGCGTGAACGCATCGATCGCGCGATCGGCCGGAATTCTGACTAGAGGCTTTGCGCGACGCGCTGAGGCAGAAAACCGCGGAACGTCGATCGCTGTAGACCGTCTCGCCGCTAAAGCCCCGCATTAGCGGCTTGAGATACTCGTCAACCTCTTGCCGGTGTCTCGAGGCGATCCCACGCGCCGAAGACAAATTCTTATCCCGGAGAAGATATGGTGAGACACAAGCACAGTATCGACAAGCAATTGCGGCAGCACAAGCGGGTGACAAATTGACAATTCGGTGACGCTCGATGCGAACGCGAGCTCGCCAAAGCGGATGCCGCAGGCATATTGAATAGCATCCTTGCGGTAGCCGACGACAACTGTGACCTTTTCCACACCGACCGCTTCCAGATTTCGCAGAGCGTCATGGATTATCGACGTTCCAATGACCTCGACAAGCGGTTTGGGCCGCAGATCAGTCAGCGGTCGCAAGCGGGAGCCAAAACCGGCAGCCAGGATAACGGCGTTCTTGGGCGAATTGGCGGTCATATTAGCTCCATAGTCTTTGCTCAACATCGAGTCCTCACTCCCAAGTCGTTGGTCTTTAGAAAAAGCCGGCACATACCGGCCTAGGAATTCAGTTCCACCTGTACAGAGTTGCTGTCAGTCCGCCGCTGAGCTCGGGTAAATAATTCGAGATCGTCGCCGTAGGAGAGTGGACTCCGAGGGGGCGCGAAGACTGTGCCCGAAATTATTGCGACATTGGCATACATCGCCGGCGCCGGATCATCGGTAGTCTCCGTTGGCGGACTGTTGCAAATCGCTTAGCTCTGAAAGGACCGAAAGCCCGCGCGCCATGGCACAAGCTCGCTCCTAATCTCTCGCGAAGCCAGATCGATGATTTCCTTGCCAGTGGCGCCAACTAGGCTGGCAACACTGCCCCCGTCATGACGGCGCGCGACGAGTTGATAAAAGCTACCCGTTGCGCCAGCACAAGCGCTCTCCTCCGATCCATGATATCGCTCCTGGTTGTCTGGGCGGCGGGGCTACGGGCCATTTGAAACACGGACCCTACATCTTAGGAAACACGGATCATCGTCCGCGTTGGCGTTTCAAGAGAGGAATGAGCCTGAAGGCCTCGTAAGTCACAGGATGGTCGTTGAGATGGGAAGATCGGATCGAGATATTGCGCCAATCGATAAATCGGTCGGGTAAGAGCTGTCCCGGTGGTCGATCGCAAACGCGATGGAGTGGAAACCTGTGTATCCTCGACAAGTGCATTGAGTGTGTTGAAAGGCAACCAGTTGCATGGCGATGATCCTCCGAGAATGAGTACGATGGAGGCGTGGGTGAGAAGTTATTACACTCAGTCAGGAGAGGCGAAGATAGCGCGCTTCGGCACGGGCGAGTTCATCGTACCTCAAGAGTTCGAAGACCTCGTCGAGCGACGCAATACTCGGCTCAATGCTGGCAGTGTTCTCCTCAGTGAAGATGCGGTGGCAGACCCGCCGCATTGCCGCAATTGCAGCTCGCATGGCATGGTTGGCCCAGATCACCGTAGAGACGTGGGCTCTTCGGTACGCCGAGGCCGGCGTTTGATAGTATTTCGTTGGAACGATCACAACTGGCAACCTGTTCTGCCATACGTTCGCGAACGAAAAGATCTCGTCCGCGGTACTCTTTCGTGAGTGAATGAGGATCGCATCGGCACCGGCATTTGCGTAAGAATGAGCGCGCGAAATTGCATCGTCCATCCCGTGGCCGGCGATCAGCGACTCGATCCGGGCTACGAGGACCAGATCTTGCCCGACCGTATCCCTCACTGCACGCAGACGGCCAGAGAATTCGTCGATATCGACGAGGGGATGCCGCTCACCAATAAGAGAGTTCGCTTTCGGAAAGCAGCTGTCTTCCAAGGCAATTCCAGCAGCGCCGCGTTGACGAAGTTTACATGCCAGAAGACGAGCGTTGTTGAAATTCCCGAAGCCGCCATCGCCGTCAACCAGAACAGGCAGTGTGGTCGAGTCCACGATCCGCTCAACGACGTCAACAAGTTGGCTCCATGACGCCTCGTTGGCATCGCGGTAGCCGAGAGAGCTGGCAATCGACAGGCCTGACGCCCAGAGACCTTTGAAACCTACGCTCTCGGCAATCGCGGCGGAAAGCGCATCATGCGCCTCCATGAGGAAGGAGAGTTCGCTGCTGGCGCAGATTTCAGCGCGCAGCATTTCAGTTCGTGAGGAGTCAGCGCGCGAATCAGAGACACCAACGGGAACAGTTTGCTGTGATTGGTTTTGCATACCGATGCCTTGCCGGCTGCGGTTGGTCGGCCGACGCTCATCAGTGGAAGGTGACATGTTTCTGTTATCGACATCAATTGCGATAGTTGGTAGTTGACCTTGTCGAAGATTGTTGCGCAGAAATTTATCCGGCGTTCCAGCGCCGTCTGTCGAGGTTGATTGCCCGGAGACCTCCGCCTTCAAATCAAGAAATCGAGGGGGATGGAATTTGGGAGGGCGCAGTAAATGTCGCTATCGCAGTCTGCGAGCGCCGAGCCATCCTTGGCCCGCCATCTTGAGCGACCGAAGCCTAGCCGGTCCAGCGCGGCTTCGAGCCGTTGGACCTGCCAGCGCAGTTGCGCCCCACAGGTCAACCTGACGGCGGAGGACTTCCCACATGCGGAAGACTTCACACATATCGTCGAATTGGGATGGAAGCATGGCCGCCAACCGGCCTCCTATGCCCTGAGCGGCGCCCTGAACAGAAAGGGCTTGCTGCCGACGACATCCAACCAGCGGGCAAGGACAGCGGCCTGATGACGAGCCGCTAACGAGCGGTCCTTTAAGAGCTTCATGACCATCAGCTGATTTGCAATAGTGAGGTTAGGTCCCCCGTAGGTGTCTGGTCGTTCCTACACCACCGAGCTGGGCAAGGAAAAAGAGACCCGACCCCAAAACATCCGGCGCCGGGAAAATCTATTCGCGCGCAGCGAGTTCAACGATCACAGCCGTGTCGAGGACCTTGCCGGCAAGGTCCTTGATCAAGACCTCGTTCCCAGATTCGGCGAGCTCATTGGCCTTGGCGAGAGCTTGCTTTGCGGAGGAGGCGACAACCACGATGGCACCGTTGCCGTTTTTCGAATACACCTGATATCCTACGTCGCTCATCGCCCCCTCGCTTACGATGATCTCTAGCGGCCTTCCAGATCCGCGCCTAGTGCAAACGAGCCACAGCTTGCACCTCCGGAATATATGGGGGGTCACGCGCTTGCCTGCAAAGGATCTCCTGGCCGGCCGTCGTGCGATAGAGCAGGCGCGTCGAAAATACAGCAGTCCCTCGAGAGATGATGCCCCTCAGTAATGGCTTCGCGCGTAAACCTTCATTTCGATGGGATCGTTGTTCGCCGGCCTCATGGATTTGCAGTGAAAGTTGTTATAGCTGCGCGGAATCGGAGGTCACTATTCTTGCAGGCCGGCGAGGCGCGGGAAACGATCTTAGTTAAAACAGCTCAAACGATAGAAGCAACGCCGGAAAGGAAGGAGGCGAGCAAACAAAACCCCGGCATTGCTGCCGGGGTTTCGCATTTCGTTGGGAGCGTCGGCTTTAGAAGTCCATGCCACCCATACCACCCATGCCGCCGCCAGGAGGCATCGCGGGGGCGGCAGCTGCCTTCTTCGGCAGCTCGGCGACCATGGCCTCGGTGGTGATCAGCAGCGCCGCCACGGAGGAGGCGTTCTGGATCGCGGTGCGCACGACCTTGGTCGGGTCGATGATGCCCTTGGTGACGAGGTTGCCGTACTCGCCGGTCTGCGAGTCGAAGCCGTAGGCGTACTGATCCTTCTCCAGGATCTTGCCGACGATCACCGAGCCGTCTTCACCGGCGTTGATCGCGATCTGGCGAGCCGGCCAGGACAGCGCCTTGCGCACGATCTCGACGCCGGTCTTCTGGTCGTCGTTCTTGGTGCGCAGGCCCTTGAGCGCTTCGGTGGCGCGGAGCAGGGCGACGCCGCCGCCCGGCAGAATGCCTTCCTCCACCGCCGCGCGGGTCGCATGCATCGCGTCATCAACGCGATCCTTGCGCTCCTTCACCTCGACCTCGGTCGCGCCGCCGACGCGGATCACCGCGACGCCGCCCGCGAGTTTGGCAAGACGCTCCTGGAGCTTCTCGCGGTCGTAGTCCGAGGTGGTCTCCTCGATCTGCGCCTTGATCTGCGCCACGCGCGCCTCGATGTCGGTCTTCTTGCCGGCGCCGTTGACGATCGTGGTGTTCTCCTTGTCGATCATCACTTTCTTGGCGCGACCGAGCATGTTGAGCGTGACGTTTTCGAGCTTGATGCCGAGATCTTCCGAGATGGCCTGGCCGCCGGTCAGGATCGCGATGTCCTGCAGCATGGCCTTGCGGCGATCGCCGAAGCCCGGGGCCTTGACGGCCGCGACCTTCAGGCCGCCGCGGAGGCGGTTCACGACGAGGGTGGCGAGCGCTTCGCCTTCGACGTCTTCGGCGACGATGACCAGCGGCTTGCCGGACTGCACCACGGCCTCGAGCAGCGGCAGCAATTCGTTCAGCGAGGAGAGCTTCTTCTCGTTGATGAGGATGTAGGCGTCGTCCATCTCAACGCGCATCTTGTCGGCGTTGGTGACGAAGTAGGGCGA
>NZ_LJYG01000030.1:0-3438 GCF_001440035.1 Bradyrhizobium manausense
GTCCTACGCTGCCCGGATATTCGCCATGAAGCGATCGAGCTCGGCGCGCAGGCGGGTGCTTTCGCTCGACAGCGTCTTGGCCGAGTTCAGCACCTCCTCCGAGGCTGAACCGGTTTCGGCCGCGCCGCGGTTGACCTGGCCGATATCGGTCGCGGCGGTCTGGGTGCCCTGGGCGACGTTCTGGACGCTGCGGGCGATCTCCTGGGTCGCGGCGCCCTGCTCCTCCACTGCACTGGCAATCGAGGTCGAGATCGACGAGATCTTGCCGATGGTCGCACCGATCTCCTTGATCGCGGCGACCGACTCGGCCGTCGCACCCTGCATGCCCGCGATGTGCGAGGAGATCTCGTCGGTGGCCTTCGCGGTCTGGCTCGCCAGCGATTTCACTTCGCTCGCGACCACCGCAAAGCCGCGGCCGGCTTCCCCGGCGCGCGCCGCCTCGATGGTGGCGTTCAGCGCCAGAAGATTGGTCTGCTCGGCAATCGCGGTGATCAGCTTGACCACCTCGCCGATCTGCTGGGCCGCGTGCGAGAGCTTGCCGATCCGACCATCGGTTTCCTTGGCCTGCACCACGGCGGCCTCGGCAATGCGGCTGGAATCGCGGACCTGGCGGCCGATCTCCTCGACCGAAGCCGACAGCTCTTCGGTCGCGGTCGCGACCGACTGCATGTTGCTCGAGGCCTGCTCGGAGACGCCGGCGACCTGGCTCGACAAGGTCTGTGTCGTCTCGGCGGTGCGGGTCAGCGTGGATGCGGATGATTCAAGCTGCACGGCGGACGCCGAAACGTTGGACACGATCGCACCAACAGCGCTTTCAAAATCGTCGGCAAAGCGGATCAGCTCGGCGCGGCGGCTTGCGGCCTGCTCCCTGTTCTGGGCTTCGCTGGCGGCGGCATCGCGCTCGGCCTTGGCAACGGCCTGGAGCTTGAACTCCTCGACCGCGCCGGCCATCTCGCCGATCTCGTCCTTGCGCCCGAGCCCGGGCAGCACCACGTCGAAATTGCCCGAGGCAAGCTCACGCATCGCCTTGCACATCGCGATCATCGGCCGCGAGATGCCGGTCCCGAGCAGGAAGGCAAGGACCGCACCTAACAGCGTGCCGCCGACGGCCAGCATCAGCACCAATTGCTCGGTCTTTCCGATGGTCGCTTCCGATTCCGAATCCAGCCGCTGCTGTTCGGCGACCAGATCCGCCTTCATGGCTGAGGCGCCACGCAGAATCGCACCAGCCGAGCCGCTCATCTCGGTCACGAGATCATCGACCAGCTTGGCGTTCGCGATGAGCTTCTCCAGCGCCTCGCGATAGGCGACAAGAATGGTCTTGGCATCCTTCAGGCCAGCGACGATCTTGTCGTCCATGGAATAGACCGCGCTGAGCGAGTTCTCGACGAATTTCAGTCGCGCCAGCGCGCTGGTCCCGATCGACTGGTCGGAGGTCAGCACGAAATTGGTCGCTGCGGCGCTCGCAGTCTGGAACTGGGCGTTGACCTGCTTGGTGCCGAATTCGATCGCCTGCGCCTCGGAATCGGAGGCATTGTTGCCGATATCATCGAGCTTGTATTTCAGCAGGTTGGCCTGGCGCGAGAGCTGGTTCTGCACCAACAGCGCGCTGTCGCGCTTGGCCTGCAGGACCTTGGCGAAGGTCGCGGAGAAATTCACGAATTCCTTGGCGAGCTTGTCGAGGCTGTCCTGACGCGCCGGCGTCTTGGCGCTCTTGACCCCCTGGTCGATGGCGTTCTTCAGATTGACTTCGGCCTCCAACGCCGCCTTGGCGTCATCTTCCTTGCCGGTGACGACGAAGTATTTGACGGCCGAGCGGTAGGCGAGCAGTTCGCGGTCGATGTTGCGGGCGAGATCGGCCTCCGAGACGCTGCGGCGATAGGAGCCGACGCCGGATGAAACCCGCTCGAAGCCGAAATAAGCGAACGCCATGCTGCCGGCCGAGATCACCAGCACCGCGGCAAAGCCGAGGATGATCTTGGCGCGGAACCGGACGGTGGGAAATATGCTGCGCTTGGACGGCGACGCGGTACGCCCGGACATTCCAACCCCCTATTCAACGGCGACCCGGAGGCGCCCCGCCCCCAGACCCGGATGCGCAAAACTAAGGCAGAAACGATAAAGGGCGGTAAATTCGTCAGGGCGCCGGGGCGAATCGCTGCGGGCCCGACCGATCCCCGCCGAGCCCGGCCGCCGAGTTGCGGCGGTGCCGAAAAGACCTTACTGTCTGGACACTTGCACTCGGCGCGAGACCGAGGTGAGCCTCGAGGGAGAAGCGGAGTGGGGCAAACCGACTTTCGGTTTAGCGACGCATCCGGCGTTGCCGTTGCGAAATCGAAGGCTGCGACCGTCGATGGAGCTGTCGCCGAGCTTGCGGCGCAGCTGCCGCCGGACGACCTGGCCCTGATCCTGGTCTTCCTCTCGCCTCACTACGATCCCCACCATTTCATCGCCGAGATCAGCCGGCAGTTCGACACCACTCCGGTCTGCGGCTGCACCACCGCCGGCGAACTCGCACCCGACGGCTGGGACGAGAACAGCGTGGTGGCGCTGGCATTCAGCCGTGCTGATTTCACCGCAGTGGTCCGGCCGATCCTCAATCTCGACGGCTTCCGGGTCGAGGACGGGCGGCGCATCGGCGGCGAGCTATGCCACGAGCTCCTGCGCGTGACCCCACAGGTGGACCGGGGCAATTCGTTCGGCCTGGTCCTGATCGACGGCCTCTGCCGCCGGGAAGAGGCGGTGATGTCCGCCATCTACGCCTCGCTCGACGACATCCCGATCGTCGGAGGCTCCGCGGGCGACGGGTTGCGCTTTGAAAAGACCTGGGTGTTCTTCGAAGGCAACGCCTATACGAATGCCGCCCTCCTGATCCTTTTGAATACGTCGCTGCCTTTCAGGGTCTTCAAGTGCGACAATTTCGAGCCGATGCCACAGAAGATGGTGGTCACCGAGGCCGACATCGAGAACCGGACGGTGAAGGAGCTGAACGCGGAGCCCGCGGCCGAGGAATATTCCCGGATGGTCGGGATCATGGATGAGGCCAAGCTCGACCCTTTCTCGTTTGCGTCCCACCCCGTGCTGGTCCGTGTCGGCGGCTCCTACTATGCGCGATCGATCCAGCGCGTCGAGCCCGACGGCTCACTGCATTTCTTTTGCGCCATCGACGAGGGCATGGTGCTCACGGCCGCCACCTCGCGCAGCCTTGTCGGCTCGACGCAGGACGTCTTCGCGCAAATGCAGGATCAGATCGGCGAGGTGTCTCTCTATATCGGCTTCGAGTGCCTGTTGCGCCGGCTCGATGCCGAGCAGCACCAGCTCGCCCGCGACATGTCCGAGCTCTATCGACAGAACCGGGTGGTCGGTTTTCACACCTATGGTGAACAGTTCGGCTCGATGCACGTGAACCAGACATTCACGGGTGTCGCCATCGGCAGG
>NZ_LJYG01000030.1:3466-14223 GCF_001440035.1 Bradyrhizobium manausense
CCCTGCGACGGTCGAGCAGCTGCGGCGCGAGACCGCGAAGCTGAAGAAGATCAATGCCGCGCTGATGTCGCGTGTCGAGCGCTCGATGGACCAGCAGCTCAACGCCTTTTCACTGTTCGAAACCGCCATTGCGCTCGACCACAAGGTTCGCGACCGGACGCACCAGTTACGGGAGGCGCTGCATTCGGTCGAGCGCGCCAATGAGGGTCTCTTCCGCGCCAAGCAGCAGGCGGAGGCGGCGAGCTCGCTGAAATCCTCGGTGTTGATTTCAGTCACACACGATCTGCTGCAGCCGTTGAACGCGGCGCGGCTGACCTTGTCGGCGCTGACGGAGATGGTGGAATCGCAGGATGCCGGCCTGCTGATCGATCAGGTCGACCGCTCATTGCTGACGCTGGAAGACCTGCTCCGCTCTTTGCTCGAAATCGCCAAGCTCGATGCCGGCGCACTCAAGCCCGACGTGCGTCCGCTGGCGCTGGCACCGCTGTTCGAGCAGCTGCGCAACGAATTCGAGCCGATCGCCGCGCGGCAGCGCCTGGCTTTGCAGATCGGCACGACGGACCTCACGGTGTCCTCGGATGCGATGATGCTGCGGCGGATCCTGCAGAACCTGATCGCGAATGCGATCCGCTATACGCGGGTGGGCCGCGTCACCATGGAGTGCGGGCATCGCGCAAATCGGGTCTATGTCGAGGTCTCGGATACCGGGCCTGGAATTCCGCAGGCCCAGCAGGAGGCGATCTTCCGCGAATTCCAGCGCGGCGATGCCAGCGCAACCGATCAGGCCGGGTTCGGACTCGGCCTGTCCATCGTGCGCCGTTTCGCGACCGTGCTCGGGCACGAGGTGCGCCTGTCATCGCAGATCGGCCAGGGCTCGACCTTCACGGTCGAGATGGAGCCGGCCGAACGCACTGACGTCGGCGACGAGGCCCATGCAACCAAGCTTGCGGAGCGGCAATATGGCGGGCTCGAAGGCGCCAAGATTCTTCTGATCGAAAACGATCCGTCGGGCTCGGAGGCGATGGCTGCCTTGCTCGAAGGCTGGGGCTGTGACGTCGCCACCACACGATCGGGCGCGGACGCATTGCTGCGCCTCAGCGAACTCGGCGGTGCGCCGGACGCTGTGATCGCCGATCTCCACCTCGACCACGGCGAGAGCGGCCTGTCGGCCATCGCCGACGTCCGCGAGCATCTCAAGCTCGATACGCCGGCGATGATCATCACGGCCGACTACTCAGAAAAGGCCGCGAAGGAGGCGAGCCTGCACGGCCTCGAAGTGCTGAAGAAGCCGATCAAGCCCGCCGAGATGCGGGCGCTGCTGTCGTTCCTGCTGAGCTAGCGCCGCACCGGCCAAGCAAATGTCGAAAACAACCCCATGCACAGTAGCGGTAATATTTTACACGCCAGCAGCGCCATGATGCACAAAATGCCGAAATGACTGCCCCGAACGGGCCCAGGGCTTTTTGGATTTACACGGTTCAGCCGCTGACAAGAATTGCGCGATGTTCGGTCAGGTAGCGAACCGGAGGTTTGCCCAGGGTCTTCCTGAACATATTGACGAAACTGCTGGCGTTTTCGTATCCGAGCTCCAGGGCGACGGTCTTTACACTTTCACCGCTTGCGATTCTTTGTACTGCGAGGATGACGTGAAGCTGGTGTCGCCAGCGTCCGAAACTCATCCCGATTTCCTGGAGAAGCAGGCGGCTTAAGGTGCGCTCGCTCATGCCAAGCGCACTTGCCCAATTCGCGAACGAGGTCTTCGCGCTCGGATCGGCTATCAGCATCTCCGCGAGGCGCCGAAGGCGCGCCTCTCTTGGCATCGGCAGGTTCAGGCTGCTGGTCGGCGCATCGGACAGCTCGTCCAACAAGGTCATCACCAGTCGATCTTCGCGACCTCCGAGCGGATAGCACTCCGGAAGCTTGGCCACTCTGAGGATCAGCTCCCGGATCAAGGGAGATATCGAGATCGTGCAGCACGTCTTGGGCAGGCTCTTGGCGGCACTCGGTTCAATATACAGGCAGTGGCATTCGACGAGACCAGCGCCACGGGCCGAGTGCGCCAGTTGACCGGGGATCCATAACGCGCATCCGGGCGGTACTAGCCAAACGGTATTGGCCGTCTCGCAGCAAAGAATGCCGCGCTGGGAATAAAGTAATTGAGATTTGCGATGCTGGTGCCGATCATAGGTCCAATCATTCGACAGGATTCCGCTTCGGAGTGCAACGGCGCGGGTTACGCGGTCGATGTCGGTGTCAACAAAGCGATGAAGCATCTCGCCGCCTTCCAAAATCTTGTGTCGGCGACTTGCCTGCCGAGATGTTCGAAGCCGACCATCGCAAATCGACAGGAGAGCGGCCATCCTAAACGCGGCTTTTTTGAGCTAATCTAAACCGGCTTTGGCGGGGCAGCCCAAGCGCTGGTTCAGATATCGGATTCCTTGGCAAGAGTTGCAGGCACCTCCGTAACTCGCAGCAGCCGCCAGGAGGCATGAGCTGCATAAACTCCGGGCAGAGCCACAGCGATGATTGCTGTCGCTGCTATATGAAGCCCGTCACGCATGCCATCGAAGACGCCGCCTGCGACGCTGGCGACCATCAGAAAGCTACCTAGCAGCAACGAACCAAGAATCGCGGCGCGTCGCGCAGTGACGAGAGGAAGCAGAGCAGGAATGATCCATATCGAACATGCGACGCCAAAGTACCAGAGAGCCGTCGCATCGAATGCCGTCGGCGCCGTGCCGGAGCTGTCGATCTGATGGTCGACCCATGTAAGGATTTGGATGACCGCGTAGATCGTGTTTCCGAGGCCACAGACCGACCACAGCAACGCCACCTTTTGACGGGCAAATCGAGCGGCGAGTTCATTCGTCAGATCAGTCATCGCCGTAATCCTCGAAGTCGACATTTTGATTTGCATCCCGGGTTCGTGCAGAGGGTCGGCCGACATCACAGCTCCGCCCATCGTCTCAGAAGATTGTGATAGACACCGGTAAGCATGAGGATGCCTTGTGCATCGCTGGACACGGATTTGCGCAAGTCAACAATGCCACGGTCGAGATCATAGAGCGTCGTGCGAAGCCCCTCGTCCTTGATCATCGATTGGGTCCAGAAGAATGATGACAAGCGCGCACCTCGGGTGATCTCGCGCACGCGATGCAGGCTCCCCGCCGGATACAGGACCATGCTCCCAGCCGCCAACTTGACGGCGTGAACGCCGTAACTGTCTTCAATGATCAGCTCGCCACCGTCGTATTCATCGGGTGCCGTGAGGAAGAGGGTTGAAGACAGGTCGGCGCGCATGCGAGTGCCGAGTCCAGGCGAGGATCGCACTGCGCCATCGACATGGGCATCGAAGAACATCCCGGTGTCGTATCGATTGAAAAGGGGCGGCAGGACGCGCAGGGGCAAAGCGGCACTGTTGAACAGCGCATTCCGGCCGAGAGCTCTCAGGATAATGTCGCCTGCTTGGCGAGCCTGAGGCGAGTCCTCGGGGACCTGAGCATTGCGCTTTGCGCGCGATGCCAGCTCACCTGCCGTTGCCCGTCCGTCGATCCAATCCGCTCCCTCGATGATGTCGCGCACCGAGGTTACCTCTTCGGCGGATAGCAGTTGGGGGATTTCGATGAGCATTTTCTTCAGAACCTGATTGCTGCGGTGAGGGTGACGCTGCGGCCCGCAACGGGAGTCGCGTAACCGCTTCCGAAAGCCGAGCTGTAGGTCAGCTTGTTCGTGAGATTCGTAACCTTGAGCGCAACATGGTGTCGCTCGTTGGGATCGTAGGAGAGCATCCCATCGATCGTGGTCGCTGCCGGGATCACCATTGAATTGAGGTTGTTGAGGTAATAGTCCGAACGATAATTGAGCCCGCCCCCGACGAGCATGTGACCCGGCACGTTTGGCAGCAGGGGAGCGATGTCGTAGGTGGTCCAGATCGCCAGGCCATGCTGAGACACGAACGGGACCCGGTTGCCTGCGGCCGAGACGGGCGTGAACGGGCTGATCGACGAGGCGATGATCTTGCTGTCCATGTAGGAATAGGAGGCCTGAATGTCCCAGTTCTCCGTGAGCTTGCCGGTCAATCCGAGCTCAACTCCCTGGACTTGCACCTTGTCGTCGGTGGTCGTCTGTATCCCCGATGCCTGGTCGGTATAGGAAGCGTTGTTCTTCTCGACGCGGAACAATGCTGCCGTCACGCCGAGCCGATCCTCGAACAGGCCCCACTTCGCACCGACCTCGAAGGTCGTATCCGCTTCCGGCTGAAGGTTTGCGGCGTTTGGCGCCTGGGACAGACCGAGCGATGAACTCAGCGAAGTGATGTTGTTGCCCGGCGGCGTGAATGAACGTGCATAGCTGAAGTAGTAACTTTGATGCGAGGTGGGCTCGAAGATCAGGGATGCTTTGGGGCTCGCGAACTCGGTCGTCGTCGCAAGCGGAGACGCGCCTGCCTGGCCCTCGACCCGATAGTGATCCCATCGAACACCCGCAAGGATCGAAAGCATGGGCGTCAGCCATATGCGGTCGCTTACAAAGGGGCCGATATCCCAGCTCGTGGCCGACAATTGATTGCCCGGCGACACCGTCAGTGCAAAGCCGGGCGAGTTCGCAAACACGGGATCGAGAAGAGTCCCTGCCGGCTCGGGGCCTGAAGGAAGGTAAAAACCCGTCGTCGCGTGTTGGGAATAGACATCAAAGCCGGCGACGAGCTTGTGCCTGAACGGTCCGGTGTCGAAACGCATCGTGGCAGTCGTTACGTTTTCCCCGCCGTGACTGACCTGCTTCGTCCCGCCGACGGACCAGATTGTGTAAGGTGTCGCCAGGTTTCCGGCGAGAACGTCCGTTGCGCAGCTGCTTGGAAAAGGGAAGCCGGGAGAGGCGCAGAGCGCGGGCGTAAACTTCAGATCACGAGTGTAGTAACCGACACGCGTGTCGTTCGTTAACGTGAGCCAATCGCCGAATTCGCCCTTGTAGAGGGCGGTTGCCACGTCGGCCGTCGCGTGGTCGCGATCACTTTCCCGGCCGAAATAGTTCGAGCGGGGAACTCCGTACTCCGTCACGGGCTTGCCGACGACGCCCGGCGCGCTGACGACCGGAACACCGAAATCGGGGCGTTGAACGCTGTCCTGGTGCAGATAGTTGAAGATCAGGGATTGGTCGGTGCCGAGGCCAAGTCCTAGCGAGCCGAGGAAACCGCCACGGTTGGAATAGACATGGTCGCGATCGACAATATCCTGGCCGTTGCCCATGCCGACGAATCTGAGCGCCGTCGTGTCGTTGACCTGCTTGTTGATGTCCAGAATGCCACGTCCGTAAGGGCCCATCCCGGCAGAGGCCTCGAACGTTGATTGGTCGCCGAGATGGGCCTTCTTGCTCTCGATCTCGATGACGCCGCCCGTCGTGCCATTGCCGAAGCTCTGTGACGAGGGCCCCTTCAGCACCAATACGTTTTCGGTTGCAAAACTATCGCGCACGTAGGAACCAAAATCGCGTAAGCCGTCGACATACACGTCGCCCGAGGCGTCAAAACCCCGGATGCGGAACTGATCTCCGTTGATGCCACCGCCGCCTTCTCCGGTGGCGACGGTGATTCCCGGCACATATTGGAGCACCTGATTGATGGTGGCTGCCTGCTGCTGCTCGATTACCAGGCGCGGTATGACCGTGACGGTTTGCGGCGTGCTTTGGAGAGAATCGGAAAGACGGCTGAGACCAGTGCTCCGCTGCAGCGAATTCCCAGGCGAAACAGCCGAGGACGCAGCCTGCGGACGCGGTTCGGCCGGCTTGCTCGGATGGCTGGCCGAGACAGGTCTCGAGGCCGGCTTGGCGCCGGCGCTCGACGCTCGTCGCCGCTTGGTGACAGGAGCGTCCACCTCGACCGGCGGGAGCGCAGTCGCCTTGTCCGCGGGCGCCGACGTCGGTTGATTGTTCTGGCCTTCCGCGTTGGCGGCGGTCACGAATAGAAAGCCGTTTGCAAGGCTCGCGGCTGCCCCAATTCCGGAAAGTGCCGGTCGCAAGGTTTCGATGATGGTCACAGAGCCCCCTTCGAGCAGGATGATGTTGAGTTGGATAATCTTGCGATGCGGCGTGACATCGCTGCGATACGGTCGCCGAGATAGCCAGCAAGGCGTCGGCCGATCGACGCCTGGGGACAAATCCGCCAATCCGGACGTCCATCGGTTGCCGGCAGCTCAGACAGCCTCCTGGCGCCTTCAAGGTCAGAAGGTGCGGCTGCAGCTTCGCTGGCCGCGGAGGCATACGCCTGCACGTCAGCGGAACTGCCGGAAGCTGCTATGCGCCTAAGTGCCTCCAGGCCATGCCGGCGTAACGCAGGTTCGCCGCGCGCCAGCAGCTGCGGCGCAATGCGCCGGCGAAAGCCGTCATCGCTACCGGAGACCGCCCGTTCCAGCCAAACATCGGCAGCGGCGAGGTCTCCGCCAGCATGCAGGATCGTGGCCAGATTGTACTGAGCCCAGTGATCGCCAAGCGCCGCTGCGCGGCTATACCAATACAGGGCGCCTCTCGGATTGGCCGGCACGGCCCAGCCTTCTTCAAGGAATCGAGCGAGAGAATTCATTGCCTTCAGGTTTGCCTTGGAGGTGCCACCTTCCGCTGCTGCCCGAAAGAGCTCGAAACTCCGCGGCCGATCCGCCGGATTTCCGCCGCGCATCAGCATCTGCGCCAGATTGACTTGCCCCCAGACGTGGCCGGCTGCTGCGGCGAGCTCGAAAAATTTCGTCGCGAGCTTCGGATCTGGCTCGACGCCCCAGCCTTGTTCGTAGCACCGGCCAACCATGTTTTGTCCGTCGAGGTCCCCGGATTGGGCGGCACGCTCGAACCAGACGAAGGCAGCCGCCGGATCGCGCGCTACCCGCGTCCCATCGAGCAGCAACTGGCCCCACACGATCTGCGCGGGAATGATATCGGCCTCGGCTGCTGCCTTGATCCACTGCGTCGCATCGTGGGGATTGCTGACGAGCAAGTCGCGCAGCTGCGCCTTGGTCAAACGCTGCGCGCGAATTTGCAGGAGCGGTTGGGGCAGGGTCGCTGAGGCGTAGGGATTTGGAGGCCTCTTGGACAGGCGCTCGGGAACAGCCCTGGGCTGTGGGTGGATTGGCATCGTGCTTCGCTTCGCGCAGGCCGTGGTTTAACGGAATGGCTACAGCAGCCCGGTGCGGCGCTGCATCGTGCAATCCGGCCAGACCATTGCTCAATTCGGCCAACGGCCAAGAATTCGTCCAAAAATGAATTCGTCCAAAATGCCGCCAAGACTTGGTAACCAAGACCTGGTAACCAAGACTCGGTAACCAAGACCTGGCAACGCAGGACCTGGTTGCCGGTGGCAGTGATTGTCTGTTTTGGGTAACGCTTTGGCGCCTTGGATGAATGAGTTGAGGCATCATCCAAACTATCTGGTCATGCGCACGCGAATTGAACCACGCTGCGCAAACCTGATCGATAGGGGTGAAGATGCTGTTGAATACCGCGACTTTTCCGATTGTAAGGCTGTCTTACGATCAGGGCTCGGCCGGAACGGCTGACGAGGCCTTCGCCGCCTTCGAAGCACTGCTCGATCGCGGCCAGCCCTTTGTCATCATAGGGCAAGGGGCGAACGCCGACATCGACGAACACGAGCACGATCCGGGTGAGCAGAGAAGGCTTGCGCTCTGGTCAAAGAAGCACAAACCGCGATTGCGCGAATTTGTGAAAGCCCTGATCTATGTTGAGCCCTCAAAGACGAAGCGGCTCGGCATGAGAGCCTTCCAGATCGTGTCAGAGAAGTTCTGGGGATACCCGATGCTGCTCGCCGCTTCGGAGGCAGAGGCGCTGGAGACGGCGCAAGCGCTGCTGAAGTCCGCTTCTCCAAGCAGGCGACCTGGTGAGGCAGGCTGAAGATCTTTCCAGACGACCTGTTGTCATGGAACGAGGAGGCCCTCTGAACTCTCGCTTCGACCGGGATTGCTCCCGAAAGCGACGTTGCTCAGCGCCGCGCCCCGCTCTCATCAGCCATCAGGAGGCCTCGCTTCCGTTTTCTGTTCTTCCGAGCGGATAGTTGAGAATCATTGTCTATGTACGCTGTCGCTATCGATCACACGCTGGCTGTGCACCATCTTGATCTGCTGACCAAGATGTTCGAGTTGCGGCGTCGGGTTCTCGCCAATCGCCATTACGACACACAAGTCAGCGGCGATGTCGAATTCGACATCTACGATATGCTCAAGCCGACCTACTTGCTCGCCATGTCGGAAGAAGACCTCGTCGGCTGCGTACGACTGTTGCCAACCACCGGCCCGACCATGCTGCGCGATACGTTCGCGACACGTCTTGGGCCCAATCAGATCCCGAGCGGCCCCACCATCCTGGAGAGCTCGCGCTTTTGCATAGCCAGCAAATGTGCTTCAGACTTCGATCACAATGGACTCAGTCGCGTAGCATACGTCCTGTTCGCAGCAATGATTGAGACGATGTGGAACCTGAATGCACAATCGATCGTGTTGATGACCGATCTCAGAACGGAACACGGTCTCAACCGGGCCGGCTGGCCGATGCGGCGTCTCGGATCACCGCAGACCTCTGGCGGGACGACACTGGTTCCTGGATTGCTGCAAGGATCAAGCGAAGCTCTCGAGCGCATGCACCGCCACGCGAATGTGCGGTGACCGGTTGCTCCTCTCGTCGCGCGCGGTTGCCTTGCGCTAGGAGACCACCCCGGCGCGACAGGGCGGCAGACAATCCCGTCACGGCTGATCCGGCCGGACCCGCTCGCGCGTCGTCGCGGTCCCCTCGGCTGCCAGGGTCGCGAAATCGATCCTCGACATTTCGACGATGGCCTTGGTGCGACTGAGCACGTTGAGCTTGCGCAGGATGTCGGAGACATGGACTTTCACCGTGGTCTCCGAGATCTTCAGCTCAAAGGCGATCTGCTTGTTCTGCAGGCCGCGCTTGAGCATTTCGAGCACGCGCAATTGCTGCGGCGTCAGCTCGTGCAGGCGCTTGATCAGATCCTGCGCGGGACCGGAGGCGCGCTGCGGGCGGACCAGCGCGCGGTAGGCAGCGGGCACACAGACCGAGCCGCGCAGCACCTCGCCGATCGACTGCGACAGATCCTGCTTGGACGATGATTTGAGGATGTAGCCGGACACGCCAAGCGACAAGGCGCCGGACATGATCTGGGGATCCTGGTGCCCGGACACGATCACGACGGGAATTTTTGGAAACGCCTTGCGGATGCGGATGATGCCCGAAAGGCCTGTTGTGCCCGGTATCGACAGATCGAGCAGGATGAGGTCGAGCTCCGGCGTCGAGGCCAACAGCTCGAGTGCACCGTCGATCGATGTCGCCTGAAAGATCTCGGCCGCAGGCACGACCATCTGAAGCGCACCTTCGAGCGCTTCGCAAAACAACGGATGGTCTTCGACAATCAGAAATCGCATCACGCCTGAGCCACTCTGAAAATCTTGCTGAAGATCCGGCCCGGGACGTCGCCGGGGCCGACGTTGAATTCAATGGGTCGAGAATGACTCAGACGGGGCGGGGCGAATTGATCCAGGTCAAGAACGACACCGCAGGTCATTGCGGCTTCCCGCGATCGACGCGCGCATGAGGACGTCCCTTGGGATCGGGCAGCTCCATCTTGCCGATCTCGATGACCGCCTTGTTGCGGCTGAACAGGCCGAGCTTGCGCAGGATCTCGGTGATATGCGCCTTCACCGTCGATTCGGCGAGCGCAAGCTCCTGCGCGATCTGCCGGTTCGGGAGGCCGTGACGCAGGAGATCAAGCACGCGAAGCTGCTGCGGCGTGAGCTCGCGCAACTTGACCTCGAGCGCCTTGCTGGCATCGGCCCGACGCAGCCGCGGCGCCGCCACGAAATCCTTCGGCACCGACACCGACCCGCTGAGCACGCCCTCGATCGATTGCGCGAGCTCTCGCTTCGAGGTCGATTTCGGCAGATAGCCGGCCGCTCCCAGCGCCAACGCCTCGCGAACGATGTGCTGATCCTCCTCGCTCGACACGATGGCGACGGGCAGGCGCGGATAGGCCTCGCGCAAACGCAGAAAGCCGGAAAAGCCCGTCGCATCCGGCAGCGACAGATCGAGCAGAGCGAGGTCGATGCCCCGCTCGGCGAGCAGGATATGCAGCGCATCCTCGATCGACATCGCCTCGAAGATCCGCGCCTCCGGCAACGCCAGCCGCACCGCATTGCCGAGCGCTTCGCGAAACAGCGGATGATCGTCGATGATCAGGAAGCTGGTCATGGCGCCTTCCCAAGACTCGCCCGCATGAGATCGCGCCGCACAGGCATCCACCGCGAGAGTGGAAGCGACACATTGATGCGGCACCCGTCCGGCGCCTGGATGATGCCGGACGGAAGCTAGCACATCCTCCCGATCGCGTCTGGTCAAGAGCGTTCAGTCGTCGGATTCGGACTGGACCGTGAGCAGGAAGGAATAAATGTTGTCGAACTGGTCATCGGTGAAGACCTCCTTCCAGGCCGGCATGCCCTTGCTCGGGCGTCCCTCATGCACGGTCGTCCAGTATGTTTCGCGCATGTCGTCGCCGTAGCGGTGACGGAGCAGCCGCAGGTCGATCTTTCGCTCGCTCTGGATCGCATCGGGACCGTGACAATGCGCGCAAGTTCCATTGAAGATTTCCTTGCCCGCACCGACGGCCTCGGCGGCGGGCGCAGCCGCATCGCCCTTGACCTCGGTCGCGGCGACCTTGGCAATCTCGGTCACTTGAACTGAGGTCCGGGCTCCGCCTG
>NZ_LJYG01000030.1:14297-23316 GCF_001440035.1 Bradyrhizobium manausense
AAGCCATATTTCACCGCGAGCTCGCCGATCGTCCGTTGCAGCTGTGGCAGGACGGCATCGACGCGATCACGAAGCTCGGTGGACGTCTTGGCGAAGCCGATGGCCGCATCCCATGACAGGCCTTCGCCCGCGATGAGCTCGATCTGGTAGCGATCATGGTAGCTGGTCTTGTTCAGCCAGCCGGCAACCGGCCCCCAGATGAAGGCGATGTCGGCCTTGCCCTGGTCCAGTGCCTGCATGCCCTCCTCCGGGGACAGCACGGTCACCATCTCAACGTCGTCACGGCTCGCGAGCAGGTTTTGCGGCGTGGTGGCGAACTGCACGGCGACCCGCTTGCCCCTGAGGCCGGCGATGCCGCCGATGGCCTTCCCCTTGGCCGATTCCTTGGCGGCCACGAGGGCATAGCCTTCCTTCGCGAACGGACTCGAGAAGATCACGGCCGGTCCCATGAAGTCCTCGGACCGCGGCAGCCCGATCATGGCGTCGCATTGCCTGCCGAGCAGCGTAACGCGCACGGTGCGCTTGCCGAAATAGGATTTGTACCAGTCATAGGCGATCGGCCGGCCGAGCGCCTGCGCCAGGGCCTGCCCGATCTCGACATAAAAGCCCGGCTGCGACGGACTATCGCTGGAGAAGGGAAGATTGGTCGGATCAGCGCAGAGACGGAACGGCTGTGCTTCATCGGCGTGAGCCGTTGCGATGGGGGCGATCATTGCGGACGCGGCCGCCCACGCGACGAGCCCTGCAATGCTACGGTTTGCAACGCTACGGTTTGGCTTCTTGCCACTTCCAAGATGATTCGGACGCATGCTCATCTCCCGCAGTTGAGATTTGTTGGGTCAAGCGCGATGTCATCGCGCTTTCAGTTATTGTTTTGAGCATGATCTTTTGGGAAAACCGCTGCGCACTTTTCCGGATCATGCTCCAGGCGCTGCGGCACGCGCCATCAGCCGATGCCGCAACGATCGCCTGGAAAAAGCGCGCGCGTATCCCGTCACCTCCTAGAGATACGCGCGCGAGTGGTCACTGGACGGAGAACACGAAGAGCGAACCGCCCTCGGGAGCTGCGGCCGTCATCTTCTTGCCCACCTCGCCCAGGAACGCAGGCAGCGCAGCGGTGCGGCCGACGACGATGGCGACGTATTGCTTGCCGTCGACCTGGTAGGTCACCGGGCCGGCGCCGATGCCGGAGCCGAGATTCTTGCTCCACAGCACCTTGCCGGATTTCGCGTCGATGGCACGGAAATCGCCGTGGATGTTGCCGGCGAACACGAGGCCGCCGCCGGTGGTCAGGGTGCCGCCATTGAACGGCAGGTCTTCCTTGATCGACCAGACCTTCTTCTGCGCCACCGGATCCCAGGCCATGAGCTCGCCGAGGAAGCCGCCGGGGCCTTCCTTGGTCGGGAATTCGGCGCCGAGATAGAACACGCCGCGCTTGTAGGCGACATCGCCGACCGACCAGTCCATGCAGACATTGTTGGACGGGATGTAGACGAGGCCGGTCTCGGGGTTGAACGACATCGGCTGCCAGTTCTTGCCGCCGACGAGATTCGGACAGATGTCTTTGGCGGGATGGCCCGGGCCCGGACGCTTGTCGGGATCCTCGACCGCGCGCAGCGTGGAGGTATCCCATTTCTGCGCCCAGCTGGTGAAGACGTATTTCTCCGCCGACAGCACCTTGCCGGTCTCGCGGTTGGCGACGAAGAAGAAGCCGTTGCGATCCGCCTTCATCAGCGCCGGAACGGTGCTGCCGCCGATCTTCAGATCCGCGAGCACGGCTTCGTTGACGCCGTCATAGTCCCAGGCATCCGCCGGGGTGGTCTGGATGTGCCACTTGATCTTGCCGGTGTTGGGATCGAGCGCCAGCGTCGAGGCGGTGTAGAGGTTGGTCAGCTTGCCGAAATTGCCGTCGCCGGTGGAGCGCACCCCGGTGTTCCATGGACCGGGATTGCTGGTGCCCCAATAGACCGTGTCGGTCTTGGCATCGTAGGAGCCGACCAGCCAGGCGGCGCCGCCACCATGCTGGGCGGAATCGCCCTTCCAGCTGTCGCCGCCGGGCTCATCCGGGTTCGGCACGGTGTAGGTCTGCCACACCTGCTTGCCGGTGTTGATGTCGAAGGCCTGCAGCGACCCGCGAACGCCATATTCGCCGCCGCCGAACCCCGTGATCACCTTGTCGCGCACGACGAGCGGCGGCGACGTAATGACCGAGCCCTGCTTGTAATCGACCACTTTCGAGGTCCAGAGCGTTTTGCCGGTCGCCGCATCGAGCGCCGTCAGCTTGCCGTCGAGGCGGCCGACGAAGATCTTGCCGTCGGCATAGGAGACGCCGCGGCTGTTCACGTCGCAGCAGGCATATTGCAGCACATCATCGGGAATGTCGGGCTCGTAGGTCCATTTGCGCTGCCCGGTCGCCGCATCGAGCGCGTAGACGTATTTCGGACCCCACGAGCTCGAGACGTAGAGCGTGTTGCCGATCACGATCGGTGAGGATTCGTTCGAGCGTAGCGAGGCCAGCGAGAACGAATAGGCGAGCGTCAGCTTGCCTGCGTTCTCGGTGTTGATCTGCCTGAGTGGGCTGAAGCGCGTGTTTCCGTAATCGTGACCGGCAACGGCCCACTGGTTGGAATCGGACTGCGCCTTGATCAGGGAGTCGTTGGCGCGAGCGCCTGGCGTCGCGGCGGCCAGCATCGCAATCATCGAAATGCCGGCCAAGAAGCCCTTTGTTGCAAAGGTCATGTATTCCCTCCGATGTTGTTGTGTGCGCCGCGTTGGGCGCTCGTGATGCGCAGTTTGTCTGCGGCGCCATCGAGGGGAATTACAACATCGCCAGACCGCGCTGAGTATGGGCGGAAGGTAGTAGTGCGAAATCATCGGCGCGTTCGTCGCTCATCTCTTTGTCGACGCTTGCGTCTCGCCCTTATTTTGCAGCTCGAAATGCGTCATCGAACTCAGGCAGCATCGCGCCGCAAGCGGAAGCCGTAGCGTTCACTGCGGTAGGGTGGGCAAAGGCGCGCTTCTCGCGCGCCGTGCCCACGACCTTTCTCCATCATGAAGAGATCGTGGGCACGCTTCGCTTTGCCCACCCTACGGCACCGCCGAATTGGGGTAGCATCGCGCATCGATCACGATGATGGCGCTACCACAGATGCAAAACTTTCGAAGAAATTCGCGGCGAGCTTGCGCGACGTCGAATCGATCAGCCGCGAACCGAGCTGCGCGAGCTTGCCGCCGATCTGCGCCTCGGCCTCGTAGTGCAGGATGGTGATGCCGGGAGCTTCCTCTTCCAGCCTGACCTTCGCGCCGCCCTTGGCAAAGCCGGCGACGCCGCCGGCGCCTTCGCCGATAATGCGGTAGCCATTGGGCGCATCGATATCGGTCAGCGTCACCTTGCCGCTGAACGTCGCCTTCACCGGGCCGACCTTCAGCACTACGGTCGCGACCATCTCCGTCGGCGACGCCATCTCGAGCGATTGGCAACCTGGAATGCAGCGCCTGAGAATGTCGGGATCGTTGAGCGCAGCCCACACATTGGCCTTCGACGCCGGGATACGCTGACTGTCGTTCATCTGCATCGCTTCCACCCCTTTGCTGTTGCTGTACAGCTCGACTAGGGGCGCGCGCGTGCGCAATCAATCGCCAGGAAGTACTAGGGCTGCGTGTTCTGATGTCTCATTCACTCAACGTCATTCCGGGGCGCGACGAAGTCGCGAGCCCGGCATCCATTTGCCCGCACGCGTAATGGATTCCGGGCTCCCTCGCTTCGCTCGGGCCCCGGAATGACGGAATACGCCGCAACACTCGGCGTCCCGGCAGGCGGCCGTTCGCTGCATCGCAGCGAACAGAATCAATGACTTAGATCGCCGCCACGTACTACCAAGATCGCGGTTACAACGGCATGGGCGCGTGCTCCTATTCGCGCAACGAACAAGGCAGCAAAGGGAGAAACGAGGCGCGAGGGGTCGACGCCAAAGGCCGGCGTTTCGAAGCAGGTGCGGCCCGCGCACAGGCCGCCGACGAAGCGAACATCGTTCGACAGCTTCTTGCACGGCCGCGCCACGGATGGCGGCGGCACGGAACATCGTGACCGTATCGCGCGCTGCGGCAGCCGTCACAATGACCTTTCCATGACGCGTGGTGAGCAAAATCCCAGTTGCAAAGTTCCGTTCGCGCTGTCTCTAATTGGAATAACGACAAACATTCGGGAGGTATCACGTGTCTACAGTCAAACTGACGGTGAACGGCAGGGCCGTCTCTGTCGACGTCGAGGACCGCACGCTGCTGGTCCATCTCTTGCGTGACCATCTCAACCTCACCGGCACCCATGTCGGCTGCGACACCAGCCAATGCGGCGCCTGCGTCGTCCACATGGACGGCCGTGCGGTGAAGTCCTGCACCATGCTCGCCGGCCAGGCCGACGGCGCCAACGTCACCACCATCGAAGGCATCGCCAAGGGCGACGAGCTGCACCCGATGCAGGCCGCCTTCCGCGACAATCACGGCCTGCAATGCGGCTATTGCACGCCGGGCATGATCATGTCGGCGATCGACATCGTGCAACGCCATGGTGGCGAGCTCGACGAGAGCACGGTCCGCCAGGAGCTCGAAGGCAATATCTGCCGCTGCACCGGCTACCACAACATCGTCAAGGCCGTGCTGGACGCGGCCGGACGCATGAAGGTCTCGCAGGCGGCCGAGTAAGGGCCCGCCTCGAACGAACAATCACCACTGCAGCTTTCGGTGGAAAGCGCAGGCACAGCAATTCCGGTCGGGAGGACCAGACATGGGTGTTGAAGGCATCGGCGCGCGCGTCGTGCGCAAGGAAGACAAGCGTTTCATCACCGGCAAGGGCCGGTACGTCGACGACATCAAATTGCTGGGCATGACCTATGCCCATTTCATCCGCAGCCCGCACGCGCATGCCAAGGTGAAGAAGATCGACGCGTCCGCCGCGCTGAAGCTGCCGGGCGTGGTTGCCGTTCTCACCGGGCAAGAGCTCGTCGACGACAAGGTCGGCAACCTGATCTGCGGCTGGGCCATCACCTCCAAGGACGGCAGCCCGATGAAGATGGGCGCATGGCCGGCGATGGCGCCGGAGACGGTGCGCTTCGTCGGTCAGGCCGTCGCGGTCGTGATCGCCGACAGCAAGAACCTCGCGCGCGACGCGGCGGAAGCCGTCGTCGTCGATTACGAGGAACTCCCTGTCGTCGCCGACGTCCGTGCCGCCATCAAGGCCGGCGCGCCGCAGCTCCACCCCGAGGCCCCCGGCAATCAGGTCTATGATTGGGTGATCGGCGACGAGGCCGCGACGGATGCGGCCTTCGCCAAGGCCGCCAATGTGGTGAAGATGGACCTCACCAACAATCGCCTGGCACCGAACCCGATGGAGCCGCGCTCGGCGGTCGCCAGCTACGACACGGCGGAGGAGCATTTCACGCTCTATACGACATCGCAGAACCCGCATGTCGCCCGGCTCGTGCTGTCCGCGTTCTACAACATCGCGCCCGAGCACAAGCTGCGCGTGATCGCGCCTGACGTCGGCGGCGGCTTCGGCTCCAAGATCTACATCTATCCGGAAGAGATGGTGGCGCTCTGGGCCTCCAAGAAGACCGGCCGCCCCGTGAAGTGGACCAGCGACCGCACCGAGGCCTTCCTCACCGACGCGCATGGCCGCGACCACGTCACCCATGCCGAGATGGCGTTCGACGCCAACAACAAGATCACCGGCTTGAAGGTGAAGACCTACGCCAATTTCGGCGCCTACATGTCGCTGTTCTCGTCGGCCGTGCCGACCTATCTCTACGCGACGCTGCTGTCGGGCCAGTACAACATCCCGCAGATCCATGCCGAGGTGATCGGCGTCTACACCAACACCACGCCGGTCGACGCCTATCGGGGCGCGGGCCGTCCCGAGGCGAGCTATCTGGTCGAGCGGATGATGGAGACGGCGGCGCGGCAGCTGAACGTCGATCCGGCGGCGTTGCGCAAGAACAACTTCATCACCCAATTCCCGCACCAGACGCCCGTGATCATGGCCTATGACACCGGCGACTTCAACGCCTCGCTCGACGCCGCGATGAAGGCGATCGACTATGCCGGCTTCCCCGCGCGCAAGGCCAAGGCGAAAGCCGACGGCAAGCTGCGCGGCATCGGCCTGTCCTGCTACATCGAGGCCTGCGGCATCGCGCCGTCCAAGGCGGTCGGTAGCTTAGGTGCCGGCGTCGGCCTGTGGGAATCGGCCGAAGTGCGGGTCAATCCGGTCGGCACCATCGAGGTATTGACCGGCTCGCACAGCCACGGCCAGGGCCATGAAACGGTGTTCGCTCAGCTCATTTCGGATCGGCTCGGCATTCCGATCAGCCAGGTCTCGATTGTCCATGGCGATACGGACAAGGTGCAGTTCGGCATGGGCACCTATGGCTCGCGCTCGGCGGCCGTCGGCCTCACCGCCATCCTCAAGGCGGTGGAGAAGGTCGAGACGAAGGCCAAGAAGATCGCCGCGCATGCGCTGGAGGCTTCGGAGGCCGACATCGTCATCGAGAACGGCGAGTTCAAGGTGACGGGCACCGACAAGGCGATCGCGCTGCCGATGGTCGCGCTCGCGGCCTACACCGCGCACAATCTGCCTGACGGGATGGAGCCGGGCCTGAAGGAAAGCGCCTTCTACGACCCCTCCAACTTCACCTTCCCGGCCGGCACCTATATCTGCGAGCTCGAGGTCGATCCCGGTACGGGCAAGACGAGCTTCGTCAACTTCGTCGCGGCCGACGATTTCGGCCGGCTGATCAACCCGATGATCGTCGAGGGCCAGGTCCATGGCGGCCTGGTTCAAGGCATCGGGCAGGCCTTGCTCGAGCACGCCATGTACGATGCCAACGGCCAGCCGGTCACGGCCTCGTTCATGGACTACGCCATGCCGCGTGCCGACGATGTGCCCTCCTTCAACCTCTCTCACACCACGACGCTGTGCCCGGGCAATCCGCTGGGCATCAAGGGTTGCGGTGAGGCCGGAGCGATCGGCGCCTCCGCGGCCGTGATCAATGCGATCACGGATGCGATCGGCAAGAACAATTTGGAAATGCCCGCAACCCCTGATCGGGTGTGGCGCACGATCCACGCGGCTTGACACCTCATCATCGTCATTCCGGGGCGATGCGAAGCATCGAACCCGGAATCTGGAGCTACGGATTCAACCTCGAGATTCCGGGTCTGCGCCTTCGGCGCATCCCGGAATGACAGAGAAAAGATTTCAGGAGCAACCAAGATGTATCAGACAACCTATCATCGCGCTTCCTCGGTGGATGAGGCCGCCAGCCTGTTCGGCAAGAGCAGCGAGGCGAAATTCCTTGCCGGCGGCCAGACGCTGCTGCCGGTGATGAAGCAGCGGCTCGCGGGGCCCTCCGATGTCATTGACGTCGCCAAGATCAAGGAATTGATCGGCGTCGAGGCCTCGGGCGACACGTTGACCATCAAGGCGGCCACGCCGCATTACGACGTTGCGACCAGCGATGCCGCCAAGAAGGCGATCCCCGCGCTCGCCTATCTGGCTTCGCAGATCGGCGACCCTGCGGTGCGCTATCGCGGCACGATCGGCGGCTCGATAGCCAACAACGATCCGGCCGCGGATTACCCGGCCGCCCTGCTCGCGCTCGGCGCCACCGTGAAGACCAACAAGCGGTCGATCGCGGCGGAGGACTTCTTCAAGGGCCTGTTCACGACCGCGCTTGAAGACGGCGAGATCATCACCGCCGTGTCGTTCCCGGTTCCGACCAAAGCAGGCTATGCCAAGATGCGGCATCCCGCCTCGCGCTTCGCGCTGACCGCCGTCTTCGTCGCACAGACGAAAGCCGGCGAGATCCGCGTTGCCGCGACCGGCGCCTCGCAAAGCGGCGTGATGCGGGTTGGCGCGATCGAGTCCGCGCTGAAGGCGAATTGGTCGCCGTCGGCGATCGACAGCGTCAGCATTCCCGCGAGCGGGCTGCTGGCCGACATCCACGGCACAGCGGAGTACCGCGCCAACCTCGTCAAGGTGATGGCGCAGCGCGCGGTGACTGCCGCGGGCTGACAATCCCGCGCCAGCGCCTCGACACAAATTTTCCGCGGCGCGCACTTCGGTGCGCGCCGTTTTATTTTGCCCATGCGGAATGAAACCGCTTGCCTCGCTGGCGGGAAGGCGAGAAAAGTTAATCAGCCGATTAACTCGCCACCAAGAGCAACGTCAGAGGCGTTTGCCGGATCACCGGCATTCGCCCGCGACCCGAGGAAACAACAACGTGCTCGACAAACCAGCTCCCACCTCATCCGTCCGCGCAACCGGCCCGCTCGCGGGCTTCCGCATCGTCGAATTCGCCGGCATCGGACCCGGCCCGTTCGCCTGCATGATGCTGGCCGACATGGGCGCCGAAATCGTCACGCTCGACCGTGTCGGCGCCAAGAAGAGCATGAAGTCGGTGGCGGGGCGTGGCCGCAAGCTGATCGAGCTCGACCTCAAGGACAAGGCGGCGATTGCTGAGGTGCTCGACCTGCTTGCCAGCGCCGACGCGCTGGTCGAAGGGTTTCGTCCCGGCGTGATGGAGCGGCTCGGGCTCGGTCCTGACATCGTGCTCGCGCGCAATCCAAGGCTGGTCTACGGCCGCATGACCGGCTGGGGCCAGGAAGGCCCGCTGGCGAACGCGGCCGGCCACGACATCAACTACATCTCGATCACCGGCGCGCTCGCCGCGATCGGCACTGACGAGGCGCCGGTGCCGCCGCTCAACCTGGTCGGCGATTTCGGCGGCGGCGCGCTCTATCTCGTGGTCGGCGTGCTCGCCGCGCTGCTGGAAGCATCAAGGTCCGGCAAAGGCCAGGTGGTCGACGCCGCGATGTGCGATGGCGCAGCCTCGCTGATGTCGTTCTTCTTCGACATGAAGACACTGGGACGCTGGACCGAAGGCCGCAACCGCAATTTCCTCGATGGCGGCGCGCACTTCTACGGCGTCTATGAATGCGCCTGCGGCCATTTCGTCTCGATCGGCTC
>NZ_LJYG01000030.1:23334-50246 GCF_001440035.1 Bradyrhizobium manausense
GATCGAGCCGCAATTCTACGCGCTGCTGCGCCAGCATGCGGGCCTCAACGATGCGGACTTCGATGCACAGATGGACCCCAAGGCCTGGCCCGCGCTGAAGGAGAAGCTGAAAGCGGTGTTCAAGCGCAAGACGCGCGAGGATTGGTGCAAGATCATGGAAGGCACCGACATCTGCTTCGCGCCTGTGCTGACCATGTCGGAAGCGACCGCGCATCCGCACATGGTCGCCCGCAACGTCTTCATCGAGCGCCATGGCGTGAAACAGCCGGCACCGGCGCCGCGCTTCTCGCGGACGCCGTCGGCGGTGCGCGAGCCGGAGCTGGCGGAGATCGGGGCGGTGACGAGGGCGTGGAAAGGCTGACGTCATTCCGGGGCGCTCGCGTCGCGAGCGAACCCGGAATCTGGAGATTGTCACATCGAGATTGCGGGTTCGCGCTGGCGCGCGCCCCGGAATGACGGTCAGGCCGCCGTATCCACCTTCAACACGCCGCGGCGGATCTGATCTTCCTCGATCGACTCGAACAGGGCCTTGAAATTGCCTTCGCCAAAGCCGTCGTCGCCCTTGCGCTGGATGAACTCGAAGAAGATCGGGCCGATCGCGTTGGCCGAGAAGATCTGCAGCAGCACCTTGGTCTGGCCGCCGTCGACCACGCCTTCGCCGTCGATCAGGATGCCGTTCTTCTGCAGACGTGCGACGTCCTCACCGTGCTTGGGCAGGCGGGCATCGATCTTCTCGAAATAGGTCGCGGGCGGCGACGGCATGAAGGGGAGGCCGGCTTCGCGCAGGCCTTCGATGGTTTTGTAGATGTCGCGGCAACCGCAGGCGATGTGCTGGATGCCTTCGCCACGATAGGTCTTCAGATATTCCTCGATCTGACCGGAATCGCCGGCGTCCTCGTTGATCGGAATCCGGATCTTGCCGTCCGGGCTGGTCAGCGCACGCGAGAACAGGCCGGAGGCGCGGCCCTCGATGTCGAAGAAACGGATCTGCCGGAAGTTGAACAGTTTTTCGTAGAAGCCGGCCCAGACATCCATGCGGCCGCGATGGACGTTGTGGGTGAGGTGATCGAGATAGAACAGGCCGGCACCATGGGGCCGCGGATCGCGCGCACCGAGCCAATCGAACTCGGCATCATAGGCCGAGCCCTTGGCGCCATAGCGATCGACGAAATAAAGCAGGCTGCCGCCAATGCCCTTGATCGCGGGCACATCCAGCGTCTTCTGCGCCGATGTCACGCCGGCCAGCTCGGCGCCGAGCGCAATCGCGCGGTCATAGGCGGCCTTGGCATCGACCACGCGGAACGCCATCGACGGCGCGCAGGGGCCGTGCGCGGCGACGAACTCATAACCGTGGGTGCCGGGCTCCTCGTTGACGAGATAGTTGATGTCGCCCTGGCGATAGACGGTGATCTTCCTGGTCCTGTGGCGCGCGACCGCCGCATAGCCCATCAGCTTGAACAGATCGTGCAGCTGCTCGGGATCGGGATGCGCATATTCGACGAACTCGAACCCGTCGGTGCCCATCGGATTGTCTGACGTGATCGTGGCCGGCGGTGCATCGTGCGGAAACGGACCCATTGCGGTTCTCCCAATTGCTAGAACTATCCCTCATGGAGCACGCAATGAGCGTGCAAATGGCACGCGTTTTCGGTATCCTATGCACGATCCGTGCAAGAAATGGACAAATGACGCATGATTCCGGTGGATGCCTTCGACCTCAAGATCCTCGGTGCGCTCCAGGATGACGGCCGCCTGACCAACCAGGAGCTCGCCGAGCTGGCCGGCCTCTCGGCCTCGCAATGCTCGCGGCGGCGGATGCGGCTGGAGCAGGAGAAGGTGATCGCGGGCTATCACGCCGACCTCTCCAGCGAGGCGCTAGGCTTCGGCGTGATCGCCTTCATCCAGGTCGGGCTCGCGACCCACTCGCCTGATAACTCCAAGCGCTTCCGGGCGCTGGTGAACCGGATCGACGAGATCCAGGAGGCCTATTCGCTCACGGGCGATGCCGACTACGTGCTGAAAGCCGTGCTGCGCGACCTCAAGGGTCTCTCCAATCTCGTCAATGACGTCCTGATGCCGCACCAGAGCGTGGCGCATGTGCGCTCGTCGATCGTGCTCGACCGGCTGAAAGAGAGCTCTAAGCTTCCGCTGAAGGATTTGAAGGCTGGCTGAAATCGAGGGAACTACGCCATTCGCTCGACACGCGCGGTCTGCGATGATCGAGACCGATCCGGGAGACTTTAGCCATGGCCCTTCAGCTGCGACCGAACTGCGAATATTGCGACCGCGACCTGCCG
This sequence comes from Bradyrhizobium manausense, assembly GCF_001440035.1. Taxonomy (GTDB): domain Bacteria; phylum Pseudomonadota; class Alphaproteobacteria; order Rhizobiales; family Xanthobacteraceae; genus Bradyrhizobium; species Bradyrhizobium manausense. The sequence continues at coordinate 25,632 of NZ_LJYG01000030.1, forward strand.
CCATCCGCCACCGACGCGCGGATCTGCTCCTATGAATGCACCTTTTGCGCGGATTGCGTCGAGACAAAGCTGTTCAACGTCTGTCCGAACTGCGGCGGCGGCTTCGCCCCGCGCCCGATCCGCCCCACCCGGGAATGGCGGCCGGGCGTCTGCACCAGCAAGCAGGCGCCGTCGGACAAGCGGGTGCATTTGAAATATAGCCTGGACGACGTCGCCGCGCATTGCGCGCGGGTGCGCGAGGTGCCGCCGGAGAAACGGTAGGCTCTCTCCACGTCATTGCGAGGAGCTCTTGCGACGAAGCAATCCAGACTGCCGCCGCGGAGAGATTCTGGATTGCTTCGCTGCGCTCGCAATGACTGAGCAAGGGGCGACGACCGAGGCTACTCCGCCGGCACAATCGTGCCCTCGACCTCACCGAAGCCGATTCGGTAGCCATTGCCCTGGCACCAGCCGCGCATGACGAGGCTGTCGCCATCTTCGAGGAACGTGCGCCTGGCCCCGCCGGGCAATTCCACCGGCTCGGTGCCGTTCCAGCTGATCTCCAGTAAGCTGCCGCGCTGGTTCTTCTCCGGGCCGGAGATGGTGCCGCTGCCGAGGAGATCGCCGACATTCATCGCACAACCGCTTGAAGCATGGTGCATCAGCTGCTGCACCGAGGACCAGTACATGTATTTGAAACTGGTGCGGCTGATGCTCGCCGGCGCATTGGCGCCTGCGGCGCGCAAGGAGACGTCGAGCGCGATATCGTAGTTCTGCGGCCTCACCTGCTTCAGATAATCCAGCGGCGCCGGCTGCTGCTCCGGCCCCTTCACCCGGAACGGCTCCAGCGCCTCGCGCGTCACCACCCAAGGGCTGATCGAGGTCGCAAACGCTTTCGCCAGGAACGGCCCGAGCGGCACGTATTCCCATTGCTGGATATCGCGCGCGCTCCAGTCGTTGAGCAGCACGAAGCCGAAGATCATCTCCTCGGCCTGGCTCTCGGTCAGCATGCCGCCCATCGGCGACGGCTGGCCGACCACGACGCCCATTTCCAGCTCGAAATCGAGCCGCTTGCAGGGTGCGAAGCTCGGCACCTCCACGTTCGGCGGCTTCAACTGCCCGCGCGGCCGCTTCACCTTGGTGCCTGACACCACGACGGTGGAGGCGCGGCCATTATAAGCGATCGGCATGTACAGCCAGTTCGGCTGCAGTGCATTGTCCTTGCCGCGGAACATCACGCCGACATTGGTGGCGTGCTCCTTCGAGGAATAGAAATCGGTGTAGCCGGAGACCGCGAAAGGCAGATGCAGCTTGGCCTCACGCATCGGCACCAGCGCTCGGCTGCGCAGCTCCTCGTTGTCGCGCAGCTCCGGATGATCGTGACGGAGCAGCTCGCTGATGCGCGCGCGAGTCTTGGTCCAGATCTTTGGTCCCAGCGCCATAAAGGCATTGAGCGAGGGTCCGGAGAAGACGCCAAGCGCTCCGACATCGAGCCGCGAATCCTGCTCGAGCTCCCAGAGGTCGAGCACGTAATCGCCGATCGCGACGCCAACGCGCGGCGTTGGATTGCCAGGGGTCGAGAACACGCCATAGGGCAGGTTCTGGATCGGGAAGTCGGAGGCGGGATCGATTTCGATGAAGGAGCGGTGGCTGGGGTCGTTGGGGTGGGGCACATGGCTCTCCAAAATTGAGACCGTCATTCCGGGATGGTCCGTAAGGACCAGACCCGGAATCTCGAGATTCCGGGTTCGATGCTTCGCATCGCCCCGGAATGACGACAAAAATTAATTCTACGGCCTGTTTGGATCGAACCGCTTTTCCAAGCCCTTCCAGCAATCGGCGTAGTCGTCCTGCAACGTCGACGACTTCGCGGCATGGGCCGTGACGCGCTGCGGGTAGCGGGTCTCGAACATGAACGCCATGGTGCCTGTGAGCTTCACCGGCTTCAATTCGCCATTGCTGGCGTGCTCGAAGGCGTCGCGATCGGGGCCGTGCGGCAGCATGCAATTGTGCAGGCTCATGCCGCCGGGCACGAAGCCCTGCGGTTTGGCGTCGTAGACGCCGTAGATCAGGCCCATGAACTCGCTCATGATGTTCATGTGATACCAGGGCGGGCGGAAGGTGTTGTCGGCGACCATCCAGCGCTCCGGGAAGATGACGAAGTCGATGTTCGCGGTGCCAGGGGTCTCCGACGGCGAGGTCAGCACCGTGAAGATCGAGGGATCGGGATGATCGAAGCTGATCGCGCCGACCGGCGAGAAGGCGCGCAGATCGTATTTGTAGGGCGCGTAATTGCCGTGCCAGGCGACGACGTCGATCGGCGAATGGGCTAGCTGTGTCTTGAACAGCGAGCCGCCCCATTTCACGTAAAGCTCGGTCGGCGTGTCCTTGTCCTCGTAATTCGCGACCGGCGTGAGGAAGTCGCGCGCATTGGCGAGGCAATTCGCGCCGATCGGCCCGCGCTCCGGCAGCGTGAACGCGCCGCCGTAGTTTTCGCAGACATAGCCGCGTGCCGGACCGTTCGGAATCTCGACGCGGAATTTCACGCCGCGGGGGATCACCACGATCTCGCCAGGCTCGGCATCGATGCGTCCGAATTCGGTGACGAGGCGCAAGTTTCCCTGCTGGAGCACGAACATCAGCTCGCCGTCGGCATTGTAGAAATGCTGGTCCACCATCGACCTGGTGATGAGATAGACATGCGCGGCCATGCCGGCCTGCGTATTGACGTCGCCGGCTGTGGTCATGGTCTGCACGCCCTGAAGGAAGGTGACCTCCTCCTTCGGAAGCGGTGTCGGGTCCCAGCGCAATTGCGCGATCGGCAGATCGTGTTCATGGCACGGCGCCGAGCGCCACAGCCCCGCATCGACCTTCTCGAAGCGGCCGGAATGCTTCACCGAGGGGCGGATGCGATAGAGCCAGGAGCGCTCATTGCTGCCGCGTGGCGCGGTGAAGGGTGAGCCCGAGAGCTGCTCGGCGTAGAGCCCGTAGGCGCAGCGCTGCGGCGAGTTGCGCCCGATCGGCAACGCGCCCGGCAGCGCCTCGGTCTCAAAACTGTTGCCGAAGCCGGACATGTAGCCGGGCGTCACCTGCGCCGAGCTGCGGACGATCTGATCAGGCGAGGTATTGATGTTCATGACTATCCTCCTCCTTGCAGGGCGGCCCACATTTCCTGGTCGCGCTTGTCGGTCCAGATCACGGGATCGTCGATGCCCGACGCTTCGTCATAGGCGCGCGAGACGTTGAACGGCAGGCAGTGCTCGTAGATGGCGAAGCTGGAAAATTTCGGATCCATCACCTCGCGCGTCGCCGCCATCGCTTCCTTCAGCGTGCGTCCCTTCGCAACCGAGATTTCGGCGGCGCCATAGAGCGAGGTGACGAAATCGCGCGTCATCGCGATGGCCTCGCGCACGGTGGCGGTCCCCTTCAGCGCATCGCCGCGGCCCGGCGCAATCGCCTTGGGATTGAAGTTGCGGATCTCGTTCAGCGTCAGCGGCCATTCGCGCAAATGCGCATCGCCGCAATAGCAGGCCGAGTGATATTCGATGAGGTCGCCGGAGAACATCACTTCGGCATCCGGCACCCAGGCGACGATGTCACCGGAGGTGTGGCCGGCCCCGAGCTGCATCAGCCGCACCTCGCGCTTGCCGAGATAGATCGACATCTCGCCTTCGAAGGTCAGCGTCGGCCAGGTCAGGCCGGGAATGCTGGCCGCGTCCTGGAACAGGCGTGGGAAGCGGCCGTATTCGGAATCCCAATCCTGCTGGCCGCGCTCCTCGATCAGCCGATAGGTCTCCTGCGAGGCGACGATGCCCTGCGCGTGATAGGCGGAGGCCCCGAGCACGCGCACGGCGTGATAATGCGACAGCACGACATATTTGATCGGCTTGTCGGTCACCTTGCGCACGCGTTCGATCACCTTGTTGGCCATCGCCGGCGTTGCCTGCGCGTCGAACACCAGGCAGCCGTCGTCGCCGACGATCACAGCGGTGTTGGGATCGCCCTCGGCGGTGAAGGCATAGAGATCGGCGCCGATCTCTGAGAAGGTGATCTTCTTTTCGGCGAGATCGCCGGTGGATGCGAAGTTCTTCGCCATCAATTCATCCTTACGAGGTTATTGCTGTTGCTGTTGCTGCTGCTGGCCATCGATCATGCGGCGTTTCGCCAGCACCAGCGCTTCCCGCAGCACATCGATATCGCCGATATGGTTGGCGAGGATCAGCACCAGCGCCGCGTCGAAATCAGCGCTCTGCTCTTCAGTAAGGCCGCGATGCGCTTCGACGATGGCGCGAAAGGCGTCGTCAGGCCGCGCGAAGTTGGAGCTGGTTGATAGCGGCATGCCAAACCTCAATTCAAGCCTTGAGCCCGCGACAATGCCGCCGCGACGCCAGCGCGCGTCGGATGGCGAAAGCGTGCCGCGACGTAGCCATCGGGCCTGAGCAGATAGGCCGTTTCAGGCGCGGCGTCATAGCGGCTGGCGACGAGGCCCGCGGGATCGGCCAATCCGCCCACTCCGCCGATCCGGATGTCCTTGACGCCGTCGGGCGCATCGAACGCTGCGCCATTGCTGAACGACAGCAAGGCGAAGGCCGTTCCACCTTTCCGGAACGCGTCCGTCAGGTAGGCCTGCTCCCCCGCGCGCGTCGCAATGGGTGCATCGAGCATGGAACAGCCGGGACGAGGCCCACCGGCCCATGCGTCCGCGTCCGGCGATGACAGCGGCGAGTCGTAGCTGCACGGCACCGAGAGCCGGCCGCCATTGACCATGCGCTTGCCGAACTCGGTCTCCTTGGCCAGCGCCAGCACCGCCTTGCGCAGCCGCGCCTCCTGATGCGAGTTCGGCGCCATGAAATCGGTCGAGCGGGTGGATTCGCGGATGTTCTCGTCGGCCGCCAGGCTGCGCTCGATATGATAGCTCTCGAGCAGGCTCGCCGGCGAAACACCACGCAGCACACGATCGAGCTTCCAGGAAAGATTTTCGGCGTCTTCAAGCCCGGAGTTCGCGCCGCGCGCGCCAAAGGGCGAGACCTGATGCGCGGAATCGCCGGCAAAGATCACGCGGCCATGAATGAAGCGGTCCATCCGCCGGCACTGGAATTTGTAGAGCGAGATCCATTCGAACTCGAACTTGTCGTGGCCGAGCATGCGCGCGATTCGCGGCCGCACGTTCTCAGGCTTCTTCTCGACGACAGGATCGGCGTAGCGATTGAGCTGGAGATCGATGCGCCAGACATCGTCGGGCTGCCGGTGCAGCAGCGCCGAGCGGCCGGCGTGGAACGGCGGATCGAACCAGAACCAGCGCTCGGTCGGGAATTCCGCGGCCATCTTGACGTCGGCGATCAGGAACTGGTCCTCGAACACCTGGCCGGCGAACTCCGCACCGACCATCTGCCGCAGCGAGGAACGCGCGCCGTCGCAGGCGACGACATATTGCGCCTGCAGGCGATAGGCGCCTTCAGGGGTCTCGATCGTCAGCAAGGCGGAATCGTTGCGCTGCTCGAGCGCGATCACCTTGTTGCGCCAGCGCAGGTCGATCGCAGGCAGATCGCTGATGCGATCGACCAGATAGGCTTCTGCGTAATATTGCTGGAGGTTGACGAAGGCCGGGCGCTTGTGGCCGTCTTCCGGCAACAGGTTGAACTGATAGAGCTGGGACTCGCCGTGAAAGATGCGGCCGACGCTCCACACTACGCCCTTGTCGACCATCCGGTCGGCGACGCCGAGCCGGTCCCAATATTCCAGCGAACGCTTCGAGAAGCAGATTGCGCGCGAGCCTTCGCCGATGCGATCGGCGTCATCCAGCAGGACGACACGCTGGCCGCGCTGGGCCAGATCGATCGCGAGCGACAGGCCGACCGGGCCCGCCCCGACGACCACGACCGGATGCTCGGCCGGACTTTGGCCGGGACGGTCCTGGTCGGGGTGGCGGCGATAGCCGAACTGGATTTTGGCCTGATGCGTATTGGCTGATGCCATCCACTAACCTCGGCTCTGGTCAGGAGAGCACGGATCTGCTAGATAGTCTCACGTGCAACTATTTTGGACCGGAGCCGGCCGGCCGTCAACTGGAATTCGGAGCGCTCTCCTTGGCGAGGACATCAAGCGACATCGCGCTGAAGACGAGAGAAGCCGGCGAGGCTTCCCCACGGCCGAGATCGCGGCTCGATCTGTTCAAGTTCGTGCCGTTCCGCCTCAACCGGCTTGCCGCGGAGGTCAGCTCCGCGCTCGCGGTGGAATATCAGGAACGTCACGGCCTCGACATCCCGGCCTGGCGCGTGATCGCCACGCTTGGCTTCCGCAACGATGCCTGCAGCGCGCAATTCATCTCGCAATGTACTCGCACGCATAAATCGACCATCAGCCGCGCGGTGACCACGCTCTTGCAAGGCGGCTTGATCGAGCGGGTCGAGAACGAGGCCGACCGCCGCGAATTTCGCCTGCAACTGACCAAGAAGGGCCGCACGCTTTACGAGGAGATGTTCCCGCAACTGCTGCGACGCGAGGACGAGATTTTGGCCTGCCTCTCCGCGCAGGAGCGCAAGCAGCTCTCGGCGCTGCTCGGCAAGATCGAGCAAAGCCTCGACCTCATCCAGACCAGCGAAGAAGCGGACGCCAAGCAGGCGTATTGACCACCGCCGTCATTCCGGCGCGCGCGCAGCGCGAACCCGGAAATCCATTTGTCTACGTCACCCGTGGCGCGATGGATTCCGGGTTCGCCGCGTTGCAGCGCCCCGGAATGACGGCAGCACCATCACTTCGCAAACGACCGCGTCGGCGGCAGATGCAGCGCCCAGGCGTCGACCTTGTCGCTCGCGCGCGGATAGATCTCGGTCACAAAAGGATCGTGACCGGGAATGTAGCGATCGGGATGCCCGGCGAGGCGTTCGATCGTCTCCCAGCCGGCCGCCATGTCGCCGACATTGTAGACGATCGGGAATGGGCTCCTGCGCTGCAGATTGGCGTAGTAATGCGCTGCATCCGACGCCAGCACCACCGGGCCGCGCGCGGTCTCGACCTTGACCACCTGCAAGCCGTCGGAATGGCCGCCGACGCGGTGCACGGTCACGCCGGGCGCGACCTCGCCGTCGCCGGAATGGAAGGTGACGCGCTCCCCATAGACATGGCGCACCATCTGGGTGACGTGCTCGACCGAGAACGGATGACGCAGCAGTCCGTTACACATGCAGCGGCCGGTCGCGTAAGCCATCTCGCGCTCCTGGAGGTGGAAGCGCGCGTTGGGAAAGCGATCGAGATTGCCGGCGTGGTCGTAATGCAGATGCGTCACGATGATGTCGCGGATGGCGGCCGCCGCGACGCCGAAGCGCTCCAGCGCATCGACCGGATCGAGCGTCAGTTTTCGCGCGCGCAAGGACGCTTCCTCGGCATTGAAGCCGGTATCGACCAGGATATCGCGGCCGTCCCTTCGGATCAGCCAAACGAAGTAGTCGAGGTCCTGTGCCGCGCTGTCATGCGGATCCGGCGCCAGAAAATTCATGCTGGGGGTGCGCGGCGACATCGTCGCATAGCGCAAGGCGTAGATTTCGTAGGCGTTTCCCTCTGGCTTGCTCATGGCTGTGATCCCGGCTTTTGCTTTTCTGAGTGGACCTGCCGCGCACCAAGCCATCGCCGGCCGCAAAGGTCAAACCGCGCGGTTGCAGCGAACCCGGCAGCAATGTGAGACCAATCACATTTTCGTCGCGAGTGCCGGCCTAACATGGCATTCGGAACCCTGAACGAGCTTGCGTCGAGGAGAGCCCTGATCGTCGAAAAATTCCCCTCGCCGCCGGCCTGCGCCTCGCGCTCAATTGTCGCGATAGTGCAGACTCTCCAAGCGGTTGACGCCCCCGCTCCCCGGTTTGATAATGCACTTTGCGTAAGTTAAGGTCGCCGCGGCGCAAGCTGGGAACGGCGCCTTTTTGGCTGGACCGCGCTGATTATGAAAACTCGCTTCCTTTTTCTTCTGCCATTGCTTGTCTTGTTGGTCCCGACCGCTGCGTCGCATGCGGCCGGCGACCGCTTCGCGCTGGTGATCGGCAATGCCAAATATCCCGATGCCGACAGCCCGCTGAAGGAGCCGATCAACGACGCCCGTGACGTCGCCGACGAACTCAAGCGTGACGGCTTTACGGTCGAGGTCGGCGAGAACCTCACCGGTGACGCCATGCGCCGCGCCTTCGACAAGCTCTATGGCAAGATCAAGCCGGGCGCGGTGGCACTGGTATTCTACAGCGGGTTTGGCATCCAGTCGGCGCGCCAGAGCTACCTGATCCCGGTTGACGCGCAGATCTGGACCGAGTCCGATGTCCGCCGCGACGGGTTCAGCATCGAGGCCATCCTGGGCGAGCTCAACACCCGCGGCGCCGGCGTCAAGATCGCGCTGATCGATGCCTCCAGGCGCAACCCATTCGAGCGCCGCTTCCGCAGCTTTTCGGCCGGCCTGACGCCGGTGATCGCGCCGAACGGCACGCTCGTGATGTATTCTGCCGCACTGGCGTCCGTGGTGTCGGATGCCGGCGGCGACCACAGCCTGTTCGTCCAGGAGCTGCTCAAGGAAATCCGCGTCCCGGACCTGATGGCCGAGGAAACGCTGAACCGCACCAAGATGGGCGTCACCCGCGCCTCGCGCGGCGAGCAAGTGCCCTGGATCTCGTCCTCGCTTGCCGAGGATTTCTCGTTCATTCCGGGGGCGAGCGGATCGCGCCCGGCGGAAACGCCGCCGGCGCCTCCCGCACCGCCGCCAGCCCCTGTTGCCAGCAACCCGCCTCCGACTCCGCCTGCCCCGCCGCCTGTGGCTGCAAACAATCCGCCGGCGCCGCCGGCACCTCCATCACCGCCGCCGCTCTCGCCGAAGCCGCAGGTGGACGCCGCGCTGCCTCCGCCACCACCGCCGGTCAAACCGGCCGAGTCCGCTCCGCCGGCGAATGCGGACGGCGGCCCGAGCGCGGCCGCACTGCAGGAAGATCCCACCATCAAGAGCCTGACGGCCAAGATCGCCGCCAATCCTGACGACGTGAATGCGCTGTACCGGCGCGGCCAGGTCTATGCCAGCAAGGGAGCCTACACCCTCGCCATCAAGGATTTCGACGACACGCTGCGGATCAATTCAAAGGACGTCGAGGCCCTGAACAATCGCTGCTGGACCCGCACCGTGGTCGGCGATCTCCAGGGCGCGCTGAAGGACTGCAACGAGGCGCTGCGGCTGCGGCCGAATTTCGTCGATGCACTGGATAGCCGCGGGCTGGTGAACCTCAAATCGGGCGCGGTGAAGAACGCCATCGCCGATTTCGACGCCGCCTTGAAGATCAACCCGCGCCTGACCTCCTCGCTTTACGGCCGCGGCGTGGCCAAGCAGCGCAACGGCTCGACCCAGGAAGGCTCGCTCGACATCGCCAATGCCAAGGCGATGGATCCGAACATCGTGCAGGAATTCGCAAGTTACGGAGTGCGTTGATATTTTTTTGATTTCGGCCGGACGGCGCCTCGAACCCTGGTGCCCCGGCCAAGACTAACGGAATGGATGCCGCAGGCGACCTGGCCGTGGGCCATTTGCAGGAATTTTGGAACCGCGCGGGGCTCGCGCAGGAGGGACAGATAATGAATTTGGCCGCAAAAGGACTGACCGCAATCCTGTCCATCGTCACCCTCGGTGCCGTGCTATCGCTCCCGCCCGCCTTCGCCGGCGACGACGGCAACAGCAAGAACGTCACCGAGGACGAGATTGTCCGCGCCCTGGCGCCGCCGCCGAAAAAGCCCCTGACCCGCGGCCTCTCGATCGGCCCGCAGGCAGATCCCGTCCCGAGCGCGGCGGAGACCAAGTTGATCCAGTCCGTCCGCGGCCGCGCCACGCGCTCGCTCTCCTCGACCGAGCGCGAGGAGATCGCGACCGCCGCCAAGGACAAGCCGAATATCGATCTCGAAATCACCTTCGACTACAACTCGGCCGATATCAGCGCCAAGTCGCTGCCTTCGGTGCAGGCGCTCGGCCGCGCGCTGACCAGCCCCGAGCTCAAGGGTTCGACCTTCGTGGTCGCAGGCCACACCGACGCCGCCGGCGGCGAGGCCTACAATCAGGATCTGTCGGAACGCCGCGCCGATTCGATCAAGCGCTATCTGGTCGAGAAGTACAGCATCGCCGCCACCGACCTCGTCACCGTCGGCTATGGCAAGAGCAAGCTGAAGGATCCGAGCCAGCCTTTGGCTGAGGTGAACCGGCGCGTGCAGGTCGTCAATATGGAAAACAAGACCACCGCATCGAAGTGACGCAATCGGTTGAAGGCGACAAGTCCTGATGTGGTGTAATCTATTGGTCCCAGCGCGCGTCCCGCAGCCCTGCGGGACGCCGCTTCGTTTCAGGGATTCGTTCCACACAACCCCGAACCAGGCCAGGATGATCCGGCGATGAACATCTCCGAATATCTCAAGCCTGCGGGAACCGTGGCATTCATCCTTGCACTCGGCGTCGGCTATTACTGGTTCGAGCATCGGCATCGCCCCGAGGCGAAGGAGACGCCGGGCGAGGCGCTCGTCATCGTCACGAAGTCGACCAATGCCTGTTTCTCCGACCTCGTGCGCGTGACCGGCTTCTTCGTGCCGCGGCGCGAGGCCGTGGTCATGGCTGACCAGGAGGGATCGAAGGTCACCGACCTGTTCGTCACCGAAGGCACCATCGTCACTGAAAATCAGGAGCTGGCGCGGCTGACGGCGCCGCCGCAGATCCCCGGCCAGCCGCAACGGCCGGGGCCGCAGGGTCCGATCTCGCTGAAGGCGCCGGCGCCGGGTCTCATCACGGAAGTGCGTACCATCGTGGGTGCGCCGGCTTCGCCGCAGGCAGGACCGTTGTTCCGCATCGCCGTCAACAATGAGATCGAACTCGACGCGCAGGTGCCGGCCGTGCACATGCCCAAGCTCAGCACCGGCGCGACGGTGCGGATCAGCCGGGACGACGCTGCCGATCTGATCGGCCGGGTCCGCCTGGTCGCGCCCGAGATCGACCGCGCCACGCAGCTCGGCCGCGTCCGCATCAGCGTCGCCAATAATCCCTCGCTGAAGGTCGGCGTGTTTGCCCGCGCCTCCATCGACGCCAAGCGAAGCTGCGGCGTCGCGGTTCCCAAGACCGCGATCGACCATCTCACCGTGCAGGTGGTCAAAGGCAATGTCGTCGAGACGCGAAGGGTGCGCGTCGGGCTGACATCCGACAGCCAAACGGAAATCCTCGACGGGGTCGAGGTCGGCGAGATCGTCGTCGCCGACGCCGGCTCTTCGCTGCATGACGGCGACCAGATCAAGACCATGTTCGCCGATGAACTCGATCGCACGCGGGTACGCTAATGGCTCTCAATATCTCGGCATGGTCGATCCGCAATCCGCTGCCGTCGGTGGTCTTCTCGATCATCCTTCTGATCCTCGGCTGGACCTCCTTCACCAAGCTCGCCATCACCCGGCTGCCTTCCGCCGACATTCCCGTCATCTCGGTCGCCGTCTCGCAGTTCGGCGCCGCACCGGCGGAACTCGAATCCCAGGTTACCAAGACGGTTGAAGACGCTGTCTCCGGCGTCGAGGGCGTCAGGCACATCACCTCCTCGATCACCGACGGCGTGTCGGTGACCACCATCCAGTTCGCGCTGGAGACCAACACCGATCGCGCGCTCAACGACGTCAAGGACGCGGTGACGCGCGTGCGCTCGAACCTGCCGCAGAACGTCACCGAGCCGCTGATCCAGCGCGTCGACGTGATCGGCCTGCCGATCGTCACCTATGCCGCCATCTCGCCGGGCAAGACGCCGGAGCAGCTCTCTTATTTCGTCGATGACGTGGTCAAGCGCGCGCTGCAAGGCGTGCGCGGGGTCGCGCAGGTCGAGCGCATCGGCGGTGTCGAGCGCGAGATCCTGGTCTCGCTCGATCCCGACCGCCTGCAGGCAATGGGTCTGACGGCCGTCAATGTCAGCCAGAGCCTGCGCGGCACCAATGTCGACGTTGCCGGCGGCCGCGCCGAGATCGGCAAGAACGACCAGGCGATCCGCACCCTGGCCGGCGCCAAGACGCTCAGCGACCTCGCCGGCACCATGGTCCCGCTGTTCGGCGGCGGCGAAGTCCGCCTGGACGATCTCGGCACCGTGACCGACACCATCGCGGATCGCCGCACCTTCGCCCGCTTCAACGGCGAGCCGGTGGTCGCGCTCGGCATCAAGCGCTCCAAGGGTGCCAGCGACGTGAAGGTCGCCGAAGCCGTGCAGAAGCGCATCGATGCGCTCAAGGCCGCCTATCCCGATGTCGACCTCAAGCTGATCGACACCTCCGTCGACTACACCAACGGCAATTACGAAGCGGCGATCTCGACCTTGTTCGAGGGCGCCATCCTCGCCGTCGTCATCGTGCTGCTGTTCCTGCGGGATTTGCGCGCCACCATCATCGCGGCGGTCTCGCTGCCGCTGTCGATCTTCCCGGCGTTCTGGGCGATGGACATCCTCGGTTTCTCGCTCAACCTCGTCAGCTTCCTCGCCATCACGCTGTCGACAGGTATTTTGGTCGACGACGCCATCGTCGAGATCGAGAATATCGTGCGGCACATGAACATGGGCAAATCGCCCTATCGTGCCGCGCTGGAAGCCGCGGACGAGATCGGCCTCGCCGTGATCGCGATCTCGCTGACCATCATCGCGATCTTCGCGCCCGCGAGCTTCATGTCTGGTATCGCCGGGCAGTTCTTCAAGCAGTTCGGCATCACCGTCTCGGTGCAGGTGTTCTTCTCGCTGCTCGCGGCACGCTTCGTCACGCCGATGCTGGCGGCCTATTTCCTCAAGCACGGCCATCACGAAGAGCCGCCGCCCGGCCGCATCCTGCGAACCTATCACAGCATCGTCTCGTGGTCGGTGAAGCACTATTTCATCACCGTGCTGATCGGCTTCGGCATCTTCGCAGCCTCGATCTGGAGCATCACGCTGCTGCCGCAGGGCTTCCTGCCGGCGCAGGACAGCGCCCGCTCGCTGCTGGCCCTCGAACTGCCTCCGGGCACGCAGCTCGCCTATACCGAGAAAGTCACCGAGGACATCGTCGCCCGCCTGCGCCAGCGGCCTGAGGTGAAGAGCATCTTCGTTGACGGCGGACGCGTTCCACCGGGCACGCAGGAAGTCCGGCGCGCCTCTCTGATCATCAATTACACACCGAAGAACGACCGCAAGATCACCCAGCGCGAGCTCGAATTTTCGATCAGCCAGGAGCTGGAGAACGTCCCTGATATCCGCTTCTGGTTCCTGGACGAGAACGGCCTGCGCGCGATCTCGCTGGTGGTGACCGGCGTCGACCCCAATATCGTCAACAACGTCGCCAGCGAGCTTGCGACGCAGATGAAGCGGATTCCGACCATCTCCGACGTGATCTCGGAAACCTCGCTGGAACGTCCCGAGTTGCGCATCGAGCCGCGTGCCGATCTTGCCGCGCGGCTCGGCGTCTCGACCGAAAGCCTGTCGCAGACTATCCGTGTCGCGACCATCGGCGACGTCGGTCCGGCGCTCGCAAAGTTCGACGTCGGCGACCGCCTTGTGCCGGTCCGCGTGCAGCTCGAGGATGCCGCCCGCGGCAATCTCAAGACGCTCGAGCAACTGCGTGTTCCGCTCGGTGAGCACGGCGAGAAGGGCGGCGTGCCGCTCGCAGTCATCGCCGACGTCAAGCTCGACCAGGGCCCGACCAGCATCAACCGCTACGACCGCGAGCGGCAGGCCACCGTCGCGGCCGACCTCGTCGGCTCCGCAGCGCTCGGCGATGCCACCAAGAAGATCTACGAACTGCCTGTTATGAAGAGCCTGCCGAAGGGGGTGAAGGTCTCCCCCTCCGGCGACGCCGAAAGCCTCAACGAGCTCTCCGACGGCTTTGCCACCGCCATCACCGCAGGCCTGATGATGGTCTATGCGGTGCTGGTGCTGTTGTTCGGCACCTTCCTGCAGCCGATCACCATCCTGTTCTCGCTGCCGCTCTCGATCGGCGGCGCGATCGCAGCGCTGCTCGTCACCGGCAAGCAGCTCACGACGCCGGTCTGGATCGGCATCCTGATGCTGATGGGAATCGTCACCAAGAACGCGATCATGCTGGTGGAATTCGCCATCGAATCCATCCATGCCGGCAAGCCGCGCGAAGAAGCGATGATCGACGCCGGCATGAAGCGGGCCCGTCCGATCGTGATGACCACGATCGCGATGGCCGCCGGCATGATGCCGAGCGCGCTCGCGGTCGGCGCCGGCGGCGAGTTCCGCTCTCCGATGGCGCTCGCGGTGATCGGCGGGCTGATCTTTTCGACCATCCTGTCGCTGGTATTCGTGCCCGCGATGTTCATGGTGATGGACGACATCGGCGCGCTGATCTGGCGTTTCGGCAAGCGGCTGATCGTGCACAGTGCGGATGCAGAGACGGGGGATCATCACGGCACCACGCCGGCGGAGGCGCCGCCGATGCCGAAGAGCGTTGTACATCCGGCCGCGGAGTAGCGGCGTCGCTCCGCCCCTACTCGTTCCGGGCGATCGCGGTCAGCTTGGTCATGTTCCTGAGCAGGATGCGGCCACGCTGCAGGTCCAGGATCGCTTCCTTGCGCCAGGCCTGAAGCTGGCGGTTGACGCTCTCGCGGGCGGCACCGACGAAGACGCCGAGCTGCTCCTGCGAGATGTGCACCTCGGAGCCGAAATCGGCGGCCAGCGCGCAGAGCCGCCGCGCCAGCCGCACCGGAAGCGGCTGCAACATCGACTCTTCCATGCGCTCGCTCTGCCAGCGGATCCGCTGGCACAGCAGTGCGATGATCTTGATCGCGACCTTCGGCTCGCGCTCGAGGAAGGCGAGGAAATCTTCGCGCCGCAGCACGAACAATTCGCTGGCCTCACCCGCAGTCGCATCCGCAGTGCGACTCTGGCCGTCCAGCACCGCGACTTCGCCGAACAGATCGCCCGGCCCCATGAAATTCAGCGTCAGCCGACTGCCGTCGGAGGCGCCGGTCTCGATGCGGACCTGGCCGCGGCGCACGCCGAACAGCGCGTTGCCCGGGTCACCCTTCTGGAACAGCACCTCACCGCTCGCCAGATGCTGGGTGTGGCAGAGATTGGACAAACGCTGGAGTTCGTCCGCACCAAGATCGGCGAACATGGCATTCATTTTCAGAATGACCGCAAATTCGGCCTGCTTGCTCATTTCAACGTCCTTGTGAATTCACTGGTCAATTTCCGAGGCAATCGCTTGGAAGCATGAACGTCAGAATCGCGTAATACCGCGCCGGAGAAGTGTGTCATAAGTCACATAACTTTGCAGCACCTCTCGAATATTTTTAATCGCTTGGTGCGGCATCCCGTCCCGGGATAAACTTAAGGCGCAAAGGACGGGTCATCCGCCTGATGCGACGCCGCCCGTCCGCCGTTGGAAAGTCGATATGAGAGCAGTGAAATTCGCCGGCGCGGCGGTGGCCGCGATCATCATCGTGATCGTTCTGCTGCTGGTGATCGGAGTTCCCTCGGGCTTTTTGGCTGCGACGATCGCCTCGCGCGTCGAGCAGGCGACCGGATATCGCCTGTCGATCGACGGAACCACGAAGATCAGCCTGTGGCCGACGCTGAACGTCACGCTGAACGACCTCACGCTTGCCGATCCCAAAGACCGCAGCGGCATGACACGCGTGACCATCGACACCGTGCAGGCCGACATGTCGCTCGCAAGCGTGTGGTCGGGTCATCCCGAGATCAGCGAGATCGTCGTCAGCCATCCCGTGCTGTACCAGCCGCTGCTGCGCGAACGCCTGCCCAACGCGGACGCGTCGCCAAAACCGCTCGCGCTCAACATGGACGGCGCAACCATCGACCGCGTCAAGATCACCGATGGCGAAGTCGCTTTCTCGCGCGCGCGTGATCGCGTCGAAGGCCGCGTCAGCGCGATCAATGCGGACGTCGTCACCGGCCGGGATCGCAAGGTGAACATTGTCGGCACCGCGCGCGTCGGCGAACACCCGACCAAGTTCGACATCAAGGCGACCAGCCCGGCGCCGCCGATCGACCGGCAAACCGTCCCGGTGGATTTCGCTGTCGACATGCCCGACGTGCTGAAGTCGCAGCTCGCCGGCCATGCCGAGCTGCGGCTGAACGGCACGGTCGTGATGATCAACGGCGTCAACGGCACCCTCGGCGACGGCGCCTTCAACGGTTGGGCTTCGGTCGATATCGCGAGCAAGCCGCTGGTGAAGCTCGATCTCGACTTCCAGCGCCTCACAATCCCGCTGGCCAAATCGCCCGACGGCGCGGCCGGACAGGCCTGGAGCGATGCACCGATCGACGTATCCGGGCTCAACTATGTCGACGCGCAGCTCAGGATCTCGGCCAACGAAGCCGTCATCGGTGAGGCCCGTCTTGCGCCGCTGGCGCTCGATGCGAAGCTCGCCGGCGGCATCCTGAAGGCCGGAACCGCCAATCTCGGCGCCTATGGCGGCCAGGTCTCGGGCGAGGTGATCCTCGATGCAACCAGCGGCGCGCCGAGCTTCGCGATGCATTCCGACCTGGTCGGCGTGCGCGCACTGCCGCTGCTCAAGGGCCTTGCCGAATTCGACCGGATCGACGGCAAGCTGCAGGCCAAGCTCGCCCTGCGCAGCGCCGGCACCAGCCAGCGCGCGCTGATGGCGAACATGCAAGGCACCGCCTTCGTCAATTTCCAGGACGGCGCCATCCGCGGCATCAATATCGCGCAGATGATCCGCTCGCTGACCTCGGGCACGCTGACCGGCTGGCAAGACAACCCCAACCAAAGCTCCAGCCAGGAGCAGAGCACGGATCTGTCGCAACTCTCCGCCTCGTTCCGCATCGACAAGGGCCAGGCGGTGACGACCGATCTCAATCTGATCGGGCCGCTGGTACACGTCACCGGCGCCGGCACCATCGCGCTCGACACCAAGATGATGGGCTTTCGGGTCGAACCGAAGCTGGTGATGACGACGGAAGGCCAGGGCCGCACCTCCGAGCCTGTCGGCTTTGGCATTCCCGTGATGATCACGGGTCCATGGTCGCAGCCGCGGATCTATCCCGACATGGCCGGCGTGCTCGATAATCCTGAGGCCGCCTATGCCAAGCTGCGCGAGATGGGCAAGGGCCTGTTCGGCCCTGACGGCGCCGGGCTTGGCAACATCCTGAACAGCTTTGGTCTCGGCGGCACTGGACCGGGCGGCGGGAACGCGGCCGCTAATGCCAATCCGCAAGTCCAGCAGCCGGGGCAAGGACAGGGGCAGAACAATCTGCTCGGCGGCCAGCTGGGCGAGGCGATCGGCAATCTGATCCAGCAGGGGCTCTCGAGTGGCGCCGCTAACGGCAGCGGCCGAAGCCGCAGCCTGCCAGGCAACCCGACCACCCCGGTGCCGCAGGCTTCGCCCGCCCCGCCGATCCAGGATCCGCCCCAGGCCCAGCAGGACAGCCAGCCGATGAACGACGTGATGCGGCAGCTGTTCAATCGGTGATGGGCGTCGAACTTCGTCCGCAGCCTGCTGCGACAATTTACCACCCGACCGTCCGTCCCGATGTTCCCCAGCTGGTAACCACACCCGCCCCTGACCGGCCCCTTGCCGGTCCAAGCACCCAAATTGTGCTAGAAGGGCGATGGGGCCCGTGCGCCCCTTAGCGCCGGCGTCGGTCGCGGCGCGAGAGGATCCGGATGGCGGGAGCGAAAGACAAGACCTGGGTTCTGCGCGAGGGCCTTTTCGCCAAATATGTCGTCTCCCTCGTCGGCCTCGTCGTGTTCGTGCTCGCGGTCAACGGCGCGATGGAGACTTGGATCTCCTATCGCGCCACCAGGACCCAGCTGACCGGCGGGCTCGAGGACAAGGCGCAGGCTGCCGCCCGTCGTATGGAGCAGTCGATCTCCGAGCTCGAGCGTCAGATCAGCTGGGTCACGGCGGCAAGCCAGGACACGCTCGAGAAGCGCCGCACCGGCTATGCCCAGCTGCTGCATCAGGTTGCGGTCGTCACCCAGCTGTACCAGCTCAATGGCGAGGGCCGCGAGGTGCTGCGCGTCTCGCGCCAGTCGACCACATCAGGCGGCAATGCCGACCTCTCCCGCGACATGCGCTTCACCGACACGGTGGCGCGCGGGGTGAGCTTCTCGCCGGCCAGTTTCGTCGATGGCAGGCCGATGATGTCGATCTCGGTGGCGCATTCCGGCTTCAACGCGGGCGTCACCGTGGCCGAGGTCGATCTCAGCTTCCTCTCCGACTACCTGTCGGACAACCAGGTCGGCAAGGCCGCCTTCGCCTATGTCGTCGATCCGCGCGGCCGCGTGCTGGCGACATCGTCGAAGGGCCCCGATGTCGGCACGGATCTGTCGAAGCTTCCGCAAGTCGCAGCTGCGATTGCGCCCGGCGGCGAGGGCGATATGTCAGGCACGGACTTCAACGGCCATTCGGTGCTGGCGGCCGCGAGCGCGGTGCCCAAGCTCGGCTGGACGGTCCTGTTCGAGCAGCCGACCACGCAGGCCTTGATGCCGATCCGCGACCAGCTCGTGCGCATCGCGCTTCTGATCGGCATGGGGCTCCTGGTCGCGATCCTCGCCGGCACGCTGCTGGCGCGCCGCATGATCATTCCGATCACGGCGCTGCGCGACGGCGCGCACAAGCTCGGCGAGGGCGATTTCAGCCACCGCATCGACGTGCACACCTCCGACGAGCTGGAAGATCTCGCCGGCCAGTTCAACCGGATGGCCGGCCAGCTCCAGGAGACCTATACCGACCTCGAAACCAAGGTCGAGGCACGGACCCGCGACCTCGCGCAGTCGATCAACGAGCTGAGGGTGCTGGAAGAGGTCGGCCGCGCGCTGTCGTCCTCGCTCGACCTCAACGCCGTGCTGCCGACGATCGCCGCCCGCGCGCTGGAGATCAGCCATGCCGATGCGGTGCTGATCTACGGCTATGAGGCCGAGCCGCGCCGCTTCAACCTGGTCGAGGCCAACGGCATCGACAAATCGGCCACCGGCGGTCATGTCACCATCGACGAAGGCGAGAATGTTCTGAGCGATGCCGCCAGAAGCGGCGAGCCGATCGCGATTGCCGATCTCGACCACGCCGCCGAGCAGCCGCTGCGCGAGGTCGCGGTCGCCGCCGGCTTCCACTCCGTGCTGGTGGTGCCGCTGGTCGACCAGCAGGGCACGCTCGGCGCGCTGGTGGTGCTGCGCCGTGCCAGCGGCGCATTCGAAGGCAGCCTCACCGGGTTGATGCGCACCTTCGCCAACCAGGCCGTGCTGGCGATGCGCAATGCGCGCCTGTTCACCGAGGTCGCCCACAAGAGCCATGCGCTGGAGACCGCGAACGAGACCGTGCGCGCCCAGGCCGACAAGCTGCGCGAGCAGACCGAGCAGCTGAAGAACTGGAACAAGTCGCTGGAGGAGCGCGTCGCGACCCAGCTCGGCGAGATCGAGCGCATCCGCAAGCTCGAGCGTTTCCTGGCGCCGCAGGTGGCGCAGCTGATCGCCTCCTCCGACAGCCCGGAGGGCCTGCTCACCAGCCAGCGCCGCGAGGTCACCGTGGTGTTCTGCGATCTGCGCGGCTTCACCGCCTTCACGGAAGCGACCGAGCCGGAAGAGGCGATGAACGTGCTGCGCGAATATCACGCCGCGCTCGGCCAGCTGATCTTCAAATATGAGGGCACGCTGGACAAATATGCCGGCGACGGCGTGATGATCCTGTTCAATGCGCCGATCCAGTTCGAGGACCACACCGCGCGTGCCGTGAAGATGGCGGTGGAGATGCGCGACACGATCGGTCCCTTGACCGAGCGCTGGCGCAACCGCGGGCACAGCCTCGGCTTCGGCATCGGCATCGCGCTCGGCTATGCCACGCTCGGCCAGGTCGGCTTCGAGCAGCGGCTGGAATATGCCGCAATCGGCAGCGTCACCAACCTCGCCTCGCGCCTCTGCGCCGAAGCCAAGCCCAACCAGATCGTGGTCAGCCGCCGCGTCTACGGCATGGTCGAGCCATGGGTCGAGGCCCGCGCGCTCGACGATCTCCAGCTCAAGGGCTTCAATCATCCCGTACTGGCGATGGAGATCTTGTCGTGGCGCGAGGAGGTGGACAACGTCGTGGATGCGGCCGCTGCGCGGCGGCGAGGATGATCATCGCCACGGACGTAGAAAACAACCCCATGCACAGTAGCCAAGGCCAGGGGGATACAGCGCATTTTCGATGCAATTGCGGATTTTACGAAATTTGCCTTGAGGCATCGGGCAAAACAGTGGTATGGTGGCATCATCGGGATTTTGGGTGAGGCTCATCCGGCCCCGAGCGTGTCTCTGGCGCGCTCGCTGAGGGCTTGAGCCGTCGCGGCTTGGCTGCACGGAAAAAATCCTCGCTTGCTTCTGCAATATCGGAAGTGTCGATCGAAGTGTCTGGCAAGTCTGCCAGCTCAGTCAGGCGCTTTCCCGAGATAGACATAAACGTCGGTGGCGCAAAGTTGCCGATTGATTTTAAGGATTGAGAATTTGACGTTCAGGCAAGCTTCTCGCCCAAGAGTCTGGCGACATTGCGAAAGCGCTCCAGCGCTGTCTCCAGGCTCTCCACGATCTCGGCCGCGGCTTCGTCCGACGGCGGCAGCAGATCGGGATCGTCGAGCGCGTGATCCTTCAGCCAGAAGATATCGAGATTGACCTTGTCGCGCGCAAGCAAGGTTTGCAGCGGGAAGCGCTTGAATTTTTCGGATTCCTCGCGTTGCACCCGATGGCCCGATCGATAGCAGGCGACGAAATCGTCGAGATCGGCGCGGACATCGGGCGTTCCTTCAGCGTGAAACGCTGGTTGGTCCGGAGGTCATAGATCCACAGGTCCTTCGTTGCGGCCTGTTCCGACGGCGGCTTCTTGTCGAAGAACAATACGTTCGCCTGGACGCCCTGCTTGTAGAAGATGCCGGTTGGCAGCCGCAACAGCGTGTGGAAATCGAAGTTTTGCAGCAGGCGGTGGCGAGGTTTCGCCGGCGCCGCCCTCGTAACAGAACGTTGTCCGGCAGCACCACCGCGGCTTCACCGTTCGGGGCCAGCACCGTCATGATGTGCTGCAGGAAGTTGAGCTGCTTGTTGGAGGTGGTGACGAAGAAGTCTTGGCGGTCGTAGTCCTCCCGCTCGCTGTCGATCTCGCCGTCGTCGCGCACGATGCGATAGCTCTGCTTCTTGCCGAACGGAGGATTGGTGAGGACGACATCGTAGGTCTTGCCGCCTGCACCAAGGAGGGCATCCTCGGCTTCGACGATGGACTCGACACCGGTGATGCCGTGCAGATAGAGATTCATTGCGGCGAGGCGAACGACCTCGGGGACGATATCGACACCGGAGAACTTGTTCTTGAGCGCTGAATAGACGGCGCGATCGCGCGCCTTCTTGTTCTGCTTCATGTGCTCCCAGGCCGCGAGCAAGAACCCCGCTGTTCCGCAGGCAGGATCATGAACGGTCTGGTTCGGTTGGGGATCGACCACCCGGACCAGCGCCTCGATAACCGGTCGCGGCGTGAAGTATTGGCCGGCGCCCGATTTGACGTCCTCCGCGTTGCGGGCAAGCAGGCCTTCATAGATGTTGCCCTTCACGTCGACAGGAAGTCCGAGCCAGGTCTCGCTGTCGATCAAGCCGACGAGCCGCTTGAGCTTTGCGGGGTCCTGAATTTCGTTCTGCGCCTTCAGGAAGATTGCGCCGATGATGCCGCTTTGCTTCGACAGCTTCTCCAGCAGCTTGGCATACGTCTCGCTGAGCGCCTCGCCGGAGAGGCCTTGATGTCCTCCCAGCGCGCACCCTTGGGCAGCATCGAGGCTTCGCCGATCTGGGTGACGCGCTCTTCGTCCATCTTGAGGAAGAGGAGATAGGAGATCTGGCTGATATAGGCCTGATAGGAGACACCCTGGTCGCGCAGGACGTGCGCGAAATTCCAGACCTTTGCGACGAGGGTTTGGGCGTTCATGGCGTGCTCGCGTGAAACGGATTGACGATGCTGAGCCCACCGATGCTGCGCCTGTGCTGCATGTCCTCGGTGTACAGCACGTCGCAGCCGGCCTCGATCGCGGCGGCCACGATCAACGCGTCGTAGAAGGCGAAGCCGTGATCCCGTGCGAGCGTAAGGGCAGCACGACTGGTCGCGGCCGTGAGCGGCAGAGCGGGTTCGAGCGCGTTGTCGACGTCATCGAGAACGAGCTCGATGTCGCGCCAGCTTCGATTGTCTTTCTTGCGCAGTACATTTGTCAGCTCGTTCAGGACCTGCGCGCTGATCGTGCCGCCCTGGGCGATCAGATCCTGCGCGATGGTGGCCTTGGGGCCGGTCTGCTGGGCATAAACGAGAATGTTGGTATCGAGAAACGCGCTCACCGTTCGTTCGCCTCGTCGCGATCGAACTTGTAGTCCGCCGGTAGGGCCGGCCAGTTTCGCGCGCGCATGTTTTCGATCGCCCGCCGACGCCGCTCTTCCTTGGTCTCGACCTCGATTGTGCCCTTGCGTGCAGCGACGACGTCAATTTCGTCGCCTTCCTTGAGCCCGAGTTCATCGACCAAGGCCTTGGGCAGGCGCACCGCGAGGCTGTTGCCCCATTTGGAGACTTGCACTGGAACCTCCATGATATACTTGTTCTACAAGTATATCATATGATGTATATCATTACGTTGCAAGCTCATTTGCCCGTGCCGACTTGCGGCGCCCACGCTTGGCTTGAGGTTCGCTTTGGCCCGCGGCCCGCGCCAACAGGGCGCTCGCGGGCTCATCCGCCGGATCTTGTGGCACGAGGAGCCCTTCAAAGGCGGCCTTGAGGATGGATTGCTTCAAGCGGGCGGCATCGGCAGCTTCGGCGTCAAGCAGCGCGAGTGTATCCGCGAAAGCCACTAAGGCACCGGACACGCGGCGGAGGATTTCGGCAGCCTCATCGGGAGGAGGAATTGGAATTGGCAGCAAACTGATCTTGGAAAGACTAATAGAAGCAAGATTGGTCGTTTGCTTGCCCTCCGTGATGAAGAACCGCCGCCCCATCTCATTCGCGTAGTGCGACACAAAGTAAGATTGAGCGAGTTTGTCCGTAGTCGGACTCGAAAGACATGGTTTTGACGAATGAAATCCGCGAGGCGGTGGCGGCGCGGCCCGCGCATCCGCGTCTGTCACGCATGACCGACATTCTCGATTACGAATATGCCGCGATCCTTCTGACCAGGTGCGAATATGACGGCGCCTTCGCAACGCCGCCGGCGCCGCTTGCACTTGCGACCACGGAGCGGCCGCGCTGGCTCGATGTCGGCGGCGCCAGCGCCTTCCACGAGTCCGCACCTGCTTACGCGAAGAAGCTGCTGCCAACGACGCCGCGCACTGAGCTCGCCGAGAACCGCGCCATCATGCTGACGGCTCGCGCGGCGGATCCCAACGCCGGCAAGCGACCGCAGGATGTGCATGTCAAACGCGGCGCGCCGACCGGGTATCAGCCCTATTATTACTATGTCGATGGTGTCGTGAGCCGCGATAATTTCCGCTGCACGATTGGAGCAAGGATCACGCGCCGAACCATCTCGGCGGGACCATGCGGCCGTGCCAGGCGGTGCCCGAGATGAGCCCGTTCTACATCGAGTTCGAGGAATATTTCGGCGGCTACAATTTCGGCGGCGGCAACGCGCAGCTCGATTTCAAGGATATGAAGTTCGACTGGGCGTGCGGGTGATCACATCGCCCGCTTCGGCCCCATCGCCTCGAAGGCTGCCTTCTGCTCGTCGCTCAGATCCGCTTCGAAATCATCGAGCGCGTCAGCGACGCCGCCCACGGCCTGCTGCATCGTCTGCAGCCGCGTCTTCACGGCGGCGAGGCGGGCTTGCGGCGTCGCTTCTGCCTTCATCGGGCAAGGGCTCAGCGTCTGCATGGTGCGCAGCGTGGTGTCCTGGAGCACGTCGAGACGGGCGCTGCCGGTGTCGTCGAGCCTCAAGGTGGACACGATGTCGGAGGCGGGCCATTGCTGTTGCACGAGCTGCTGGTACTGGCGCTGGGCCTGCACATCATAGCGGGGATCATAGTTGGGATCGCAGGCCTTGGCCTCCTGCGCTGCTTGGGCCGCCTGCGCATCCTTGCGCTGGGCCGAGGCCAGCGCGGAGCGGCGTTCGTTCGCAAGGGATTCGAGCTTTGCGTTCTGGCTGCCATCGAGGAGGCCAACGAACTTATTCAGCGGCGCTGTCAGCGCGTCCGTGGCCTTGATCATCGCATCCAGCCGCGCCTGCATGACGCCGAGGCGTTCCGCCGCGGTCATCGGCGCCTGCGCCGGGCACGCGGCGCGGATGGTGTCGCGCGCTGCAGTCCAGGCGGCTGCGAGCTCATCGAGCGCGGTGCGCTGCATCTCGTTCGGCTGCACGAGGCCAGCGATGCGGTCGACGGGCAAGCCGCCGGTGTCGCTGCTGTCGCAGACCGTCTCCGCCGATGGGACGCGTCGCCCGCGGCGACCTTGCGG
Organism: Bradyrhizobium manausense; assembly: GCF_001440035.1. Lineage (GTDB taxonomy): Bacteria > Pseudomonadota > Alphaproteobacteria > Rhizobiales > Xanthobacteraceae > Bradyrhizobium > Bradyrhizobium manausense. The sequence goes on from NZ_LJYG01000030.1 coordinate 50,044, forward strand.
CGCGGTGTAGGCGGCGAGCTCCGGCACCGCATAGGGCGCGAAGATCGCGGCATAGATATCGCCATAGCCATAGAGCGACAGGCTGGTCGTATCGCCGAAGATGATAGCCGTGGTGAGATCGTCATGCGCGAACGGCCAGAACACCGGGCCGATCCAGCCATAGCTGCCATCAGGATGACGCCACCAGCCCTGCGGCCGCCGGC
>NZ_LJYG01000030.1:50296-76790 GCF_001440035.1 Bradyrhizobium manausense
GTTCGGATTCTGCCGCGGATCCTGCGGGCTCATCGCCGCGGAGCGATAGCGGCTGCCTCGCGCCGCCATGCGGGCATGGCGCAGCCGCGACAGGCCGATGACGTGACCGACGGCGAAGCGGGCAATGCCGAGCGGACCGCCGCGCAATCCGAACTGTGCGTTGGCCCTGTTGGGCAGCAACACTGTCACAATCGCAAGAACCGCGCCGATCAGCGTCAATCGCAAGCCTGGTCTCGACATCACCGCTGAGCTGAGCACTGCGCTGTCCTCCCAACACGCATCGCGTCGCAGGGAGTAGACGCGCCGGGGAACCAAATGTTCCGCGGCGCAGCCCGTCATTCCGGGGCGCGCCTCTTGGCGCGAGCCCGGAATCCATTGGGTAGCGACAATGGTGGCACGATGGATTCCGGGTTCGATGCTTCGCATCGCCCCGGAATGACGATCGAACGAAGCCGCGAGCGCAAGCCTCACTGCGGCTTTTGCGGCACCACGACGGTCTGGCCGGGATAGATCAGGTTTGGATTGCGGATCTTTTCGCGGTTGGCATTGAAGATCACCGCGTAGCGGGCGCCGTCGCCATAGGCGTGACGGCTCAGGGCCCAGAGGCTGTCGCCCTTGGAAATCACCCTGCTGCCGCTGGCCTCTGCTGGTGTGGTGATAAGCGCCTCCGCAGGCGAGGCCGCTGCAACGGTCGCACCTGCCGCCGGTACGCGCGCCATGGACTTCGGTTTGGGCGTACCCATCATCCGCGGCCGAACCGCCGATCGTTCCGGGGTCGAGGCCAGATGCGGCGCCGGGAGCGAGGCGACGACGTCCGACTTGTCGTCAGGTTTTGTTTCTTGCGGCTTTGCCTCGGGCTTCGCGGCCACAGCGACACGCGCCGGCGGCGGCGCGGGTTCGGCAATCGTGACCGGCATGGTGCGGCTGGATTGCATGACGGTGCCGTCGGGGGCTTTGGCACGCAGCGCCAGCTCGTAGCTGCCGGCGGGAAGTTTTGGCGGGGTCATCACGAACTGGCCCGACGCGTCGGCCACCACGCTGTCGAGCGGCTGGCCGTCACGCAGCAGCTCGACCGTGGCGCCCGGTGCGGCCTGGCCCGCGATCACGGCGGCCTCGCCCTGAGCGTCGACGCGGGCGACGTCGAAACGGGGACCGGTGTCCGCAGCTGAAGGCTGCGGCTTGGCCGGTGCGACATCACCCAGCGCCGCGACCTGCTTCTGGGTCTCGGCCAGCGCGCCCGCCTTCGGCGCATCGGCGGTTACAGGCGAGGCGGACTGCGCGGGTGCAACCGCGGCCAGCTTCGGTTCGTCCGTCTTCGGTTCTGTCTTCGGTTCTGTCTTGGCCTCAACCTTGGTTTCGGCCTTGGTTTCGACCTTGGCCTCGACCTTGGGCTGGTTTTTGCCCTCAGCCTTCGCCTCGGGCTTCGCGACCCCCGCCATTTCGGTGTTCGTGCCATCAGGCAGCATGTGGCGCAGCTCGGTCGGGCCGATCACCAGCACGGTGCCGACCAGAGCAAGCAGACAGAATGCGATGAAGGCCTTGGTTGCGGTGATCATCAGTCCTCAAGCCTTGATCAAAAATCTCTGGGTCGCAAATCAGCCTCGGCAAATTGCGCCGTTTTGGCTGCGGCAGCAAGACGTTCGAAGGGATGAACCGAGCCGGCCCTCTCGGCGTCAAACCAGCGAGGCCGCATCACCCATTCTGGCGGCCATTTTTTAGGAATTTCGTCATGACCGCATTTTGCCGCGCCGCGCCATGGCTGGCGCTTGCCCTGGCACTCGCCGCCACCCCGGCGCTTGCCGCCTCCGGCCCGCCGCCGGGATTTGTCCTCAGCGACGATGCCGACCTCGCCTTCACCTCGCCCGACGGCGCCACCAAGCTCGAACAGTACGTGAAGGACGCCGGCGATTGGGAGGTCAAATGGCAGGTCTGGGCCCGTCGCGGCGATCAGATGACCGAGCTGAAGCCGGAGCAGGGTTATGGGGCCGGCTTCCGCTTCACCGCGGACTCGCAATGGCTGGTACGGATGCAGAAGACCGGTTCGGGCGAGCAGGATCTGTTTCTCTATCATGCCGAGAACGGCACCTTTGTCGGCGCGACCAGGAAATCGCTGAGCGATCTCGCCTGGGCCTATTTCTACGGCCGGCCCGAGACAAAGCACTTCGCCAAGCTCGACTTCCACATCTCGGCCAATCTGCTGAAGGGCACGGAAAAGGCCTATCGCTGGCTCGGCGTCGATTGGCCCAACAACCGCTATCTCGTGATCAGCCTCGCCGGCCAATACGACAAGCATCCGAAAAACACCATCATGAAGGGGCTGGGCGGCTGGCAATGCCGCTACGATCTGAAGACCGGGACATTCGACGTGCCCGAGATCTTCGCCAAGGAGAATGCGGAAGCGCTGAAATGGGAAGTGAAGCGGGAGTGAGAGGACACAGTTGTAGGGTGGGTTAGACAGACAGCGACTGCGCAAAGCGCAGTCGCTGGCGTAACCCACCACTTCTGTCTCCGCGGAGATGAAAGAGGTGGGTTACACCCTGCGAACCGCGCTTTGCGCGGTCGCAGGGCTAACTCACCCTACAGGACCCGTGTCTAACGGCGCCGTGCCAAGCCTCTGATCTTGTTCCGATTCATAGTTCCCTAACCCTCAATGGTAACGGGGTCTTGTCGGTTTTGCTGCATCCTGCATCCCAAGGGAGAGCTGGGATGGGCGCATCAATCCGATGGACCGCGCGACTGCGCGTGCTGCTTCGCCAATGGCGCGGCGCGCCGCTGACGTGGCTGATCGTCGGCGGCTTCGTGCTGATGGCCGCGACCGCTGTCGGCACCGCGCTCACCGTCGACCGCTTCCGCAAGAACGCCATCGAGAGCGGTCGCGACAGCCTGGAAAGCTCCGTCCGCCTGCTGGCGCGCCATTTCGACCGCGAGTTCGAGGATTTCGCGGTGCTCCAGAAGAGCATCATCGCGGAACTCGAGAGCCACGGCATCGAATCCGCCGATGTCTTCCGCAGCGAGATGGGCACGCTCGCCGTGCACGAGGTGCTGCGCACCAAGGCCAGCGGCTGGTCCGACATTGCCGGCGCCAATGTGTTCGATGCGCGCGGCGTGCTGATCAACTCGACGAAGCGCTGGCCCGTCGCCGACATCTCGGTGTCGGATCGCGGCTATTTCATCAAGCTCAGGAATGATCCTGCGGCGCAGGAAGAGGTCGAGGTCGTACCCGGCCGGTTCGGCACTGGTCCGGCGATCGTGATGGCGCGGCGCGTGTCGGGTCCGCATGGTGAATTCCTCGGCATCGTCACGCGCGCGATCGCGCCGGAGCAGATCGAATCCTTCTTCGCCTCGACCGGGCTCGGCGAGGATTCCTCGGTCGCGATGTACCACCAGAGCGGCCAGCTGCTCGCGCGCATTCCGCATGTCGAGGCGATGATCGGGCAGAACTATCGCATCGGTTCGGCGCAGCAGAAGGCCGTGTTCCAGCACACCTCCATCACGACCAGGCTCACCAGCCCGATCGACGGCAAGGACCGCATTGTCGCCTCGCGCCTCCTAAGCGGCGAGCCGCTCGTGATCATCGCAACCAGGTCGCTGGACGCAACGCTCGCCACCTGGCGCACCCAAACCAAGTTCTTCGTCACCGTGGCCGTGCTGTCGATCGGCCTGCTCGTGCTCACCCTGTTCCTGATCTTCCGCCAGGTGACCAACCGCCTCTCGCTGGAGAAGCAGCGGCTCGACACCGCCATGAACACGATGACGCAGGGGCTCCTGATGTTCGACCAGGACGAACGGCTCATCGTCTGCAACCGCCGCTACATCGACATGTACCGCCTCTCGACCAATGCGGTGAAGCCCGGGGTCCATTTCCGCGACGTGATCCAGCATCGCGCCGACACCGGCTCGTTCGAGGGCGACGTTGACGAATATTGTGACAGGATCCTGAGCCAGGTCGGGCTGACGCAGAGCAGCATCGTCGAGACCTCCGATGGCCGCCTGATCGAAGTCAAGAACCATCCCGGCGCGGCCGGCGGCTGGCTCGCCACTCATGACGACGTCACCGAGCGCGTCCGGGCCGACGAGCGCATCGCCCATATGGCGCATTACGATGCGCTGACCGACCTGCCCAACCGCGTGCTGATGCGCGGCCATCTGGAGCGCCGCGTCGCGGAGCTGGCCCAAGGCAAGCCGTTTGCCATCCTCTATATCGACGTCGACGAGTTCAAGGGCGTCAACGATTCGCTGGGACACGAGGTCGGCGACGAATTGCTGCGCCAGGTCGCAAGCCGCCTGCGCGCCTGCGTCAGCGGCAACGATCTGGTGGCGCGGTTAGGGGGCGACGAGTTCGCGATCGTCAAGGCCGGCACCTCCGACCAGGCCGGGCTGAGCGCGCTGGCCGAACAGATCCTGACATCGCTGCGTATGCCGGTCGATTGCAAGGGCCAGGAGATCACGACCGATGCCAGCATCGGCATCGCGATCGCGCCCGACCATGGCGACATCATCGACGAGCTGCTCAAGCGCGCCGATCTCGCAATGTATGCGGCGAAGTCGGAAGGGCGCGGCACCTTCCGCATCTTCGTGCCCGAATACGACGCCAAGGCGCGCCAGCGCCGCCAGCTCGAGCTCGATTTGCGCCAGGCGCTGGCCCGCGGCGAGTTCGAGGTGCATTACCAGCCGCTGGTCGATCTCTCCGCCAATGTCGTCACCGGCTGCGAAGCACTGCTGCGCTGGCGTCATCCGGAGCGCGGCATGGTCTCGCCCGCCGACTTCATTCCGGTCGCTGAGGACACCGGCCTGATCGGCGAGATCGGCGAATGGGTCTTGAAGCAGGCCTGCCTCGAGGCCGCATCATGGCCCGGCGACATCCACATTGCGGTCAACGTCTCGCCGGTCCAGTTCCGCTCCAAGACGCTGGCGCTGAAGGTTGCGGCTGCGCTCGCCGAGTCGGGTCTGGCGCCGGAACGGCTCGAGCTGGAAATCACCGAGACTGTGCTGATCCGCGACGACGAGGAGGCGCTGACCGTCCTGCAGCAGCTGCGCGAGCTCGGCGTGCGCATCGCGCTCGACGATTTCGGCACCGGCTATTCGTCGCTGAGCTATCTGCACCGCTTCCCCTTCGACAAGATCAAGATCGACCGCAGCTTCATCAGCGATATCGGCGAACCAGAAGATTCCTCCCCGATCGTGCAGGCCGTGGTGCACATGGCCGCCGCCCGCCACATGGCGACGACGGCCGAGGGCGTCGAGACCGAAGCCCAGCGCGAGGTGCTGCGGCAGCTCGGCTGCAGCCAGATGCAGGGCTGGCTGTTCAGCCCGGCGATCCCGGCGGCGAAGCTGAAGCAATTGCTGTCGAAGCAGGCGGCCGCGGCTTGAGCCTATTGCCCCGCCTGCGGTTTTCGGACCATCGCCGCCCCCGTTCCGAAAATAGGATCAAACCTCGCACATTGCCGTTATCGCGCTGCTGAGGCGACCGGGAACTCCGGCCGATCGGGAATTAGTCAACATTGCATCACGCGCATCGCAGGCGGCTTGTCGTCTGCGAACGGGCGCGCGTGCACATCGAGCGAGGCGATATGGCGATCGTGACTTTCAGGATGATTCCTCTCATAGCAGCCGCAGCCATGGTCGGCCTCGCCGCGCAGGCGCGCGACGACGGTCGCTTTGCGAACTCCCCCCTCAAGGGCTGGTTCGAGAGCCTGCACAGCAAGGGCGGCGGTCCCTGCTGCGCCGATGCCGACGGCACGGCGCTCGACGACGTCGATTGGGAGACGCGAGGTGGACACTATCGCGTGAGGATTCTCGGTGACTGGATCGAAGTGCCCGATGACACCGTGATCACCGAGCCGAACCGCGTCGGGCGCACCATCGTCTGGCCTTATTACGTCGGCGGCCGCACCTTGATCCGTTGCTTCATGCCCGGCAGCATGACGTGAGGCTTTCGGCTCGTAGCTCGTAGGGTGGGTCAGCCCTGCGACCGCGCAAAGCGCGGTTCGCACGGCGTAACCCACCTCTTTCCGCGGAGACAAAATTGGTGGGTTACGCCAGCGACTGCGCTTTGCGCAGCCGCCGTCTAACCCACCCTACGGACTGCCCGCGACTGCTTCACCGCATCTTGTATTCGCGCGGCGCTGCCATATCTCATCGGCATGATGAAGCTCACACGCGTTCAGGACCACGCCATTCAGGCTCTGATGGCCGGCATTGTCGGCGCCGAGGCGTTCGACCACGTCTTCGCGGGCATCCGCTTCGACGAAATCGAGGGCACGATGCTCTACGCCTTCGCCAGGAACGAGGACGTCGCCTCCGACATCGAGGACAGCTACTCGCCGCTCATCGCCGCCGTGGCCTCGCGCGTGCTGAACAAGCAGGTCGACGTCGTCGTCGTGATGCCCAAGGTCTTGCAATAGAGGTCTTGCAATAGAGGTTTTGCAATAGCGTCTTGACGCAGCCCCCGCCTGCATCGGCCGGGGCGTGACCTCGCGATATTTCCACGCTACCCTCTTGTCTCAAGAGCAAGAGGAAACGCCAATCGTGTACGACTACATTATCGTGGGCGGCGGCTCGGCGGGGTCCGTGCTGGCCCACCGGCTCTCCGCTGGGAGTGCCAACAAGGTCCTGCTGTGCGAAGCCGGACAGGACACGCCACCCGGCAACGAGCCGGCCGAGATCAGGGACAGCTATCCGGGCACCGCCTATTTCGACCCGCGCTTTCACTGGACCGAGCTCAAGGTCACGACCCAGGTCGTCAGCCACAACAATCCGCACGAAGCGCGTCCGCCCATGCGCAAATACGAGCAGGCGCGCGTGCTCGGGGGCGGCTCGTCGATCAACGGCCAGATGGCCAATCGCGGCGCACCGACCGACTACGACGAATGGCAGACGCGTGGCGCGGAGGGCTGGGCATGGGCCGACGTGCTGCCCTTCTTCAAGAAGGTGGAGCGCGACCTCGATTTCGACGGGCCGTATCACGGCAAGAACGGCCGGATTCCCGTGCGCCGCATTCCCCGGGAGCACTGGACCAAGCATTCGCAAGCGGTCGCCGATGCTTTCGATCAAGCCGGCCATCCCTATGTGGCAGACCAGAACGGCGAGTTCGTCGACGGCTATTTCCCGGTGACGCATTCCAACGAGGCCGAGCAGCGCGTCTCGGCGGCGATGGGCTATCTCGACCGCGACACCCGCAAGCGCGCCAATCTCACGATCTCCACCAACACCGAGGTCAGAGAGCTGCTGTTCGAAGGCACGGCCTGCGTCGGCGTGAAAGCCATGATCGATGGCCGCGAGCAGGAATTCCGGGGCCGCGAGATCATTCTGTCCGCGGGCGCGATCCATTCGCCCGCGCATCTGTTGCGCGCGGGCATCGGCCCGGTCGGCCACCTCAAGGACATGGGCATTCCGGTGCGGATGGGGCTCGCCGGCGTCGGCCAGCGCCTGATGGACCATCCCTCGATCTCGCTGTCGTCCTTCGTTCGCCGCGGCGCGCGCATGAACGAGCACACCAGGCGGCAGGTGCAGCTCGGCCTGCGCTATTCGTCGGGGCTTTCGGGCGTGCCGAAGGGCGACATGTTCGTCATCGTGCTCTCCAAATCGGCCTGGCACGCGGTCGGCGAGCAGATCGGCTCGCTGCTCACCTTCGTCAACAAGACCTATTCGGAGACGGGGCAGGTCAAGCTCGCCTCGCGCGATCCCACGGTCGAGCCGATCGTCGAGTTCAATCTGCTGTCGGACCGGCGGGACCTCGACCGCCTGATGAGCGGCTTCCGCAAGATGGCCGCCATTCAGATGAGCGATATCGTCAGGCAGGTGACGGACAAGCCGTTTCCGGCCGCTTACACCGACAGGGTCCGCAAGATCGGCGTGGTCAACACCAAGAACAAGATCCTGACCAGGATCGCCGCGATCCTGATGGATGGGCCGGCGGCGCTGCGTCACTATCTGATCGACAATTTCGTGGTCGAGGGCTTCACCTTCGATGACGTGATCAACAATGACGAGGCGCTGGAAGCTTTCGTGCGCAAGGCCGCCATCGGCGTGTGGCACGCCTCCTGCTCGTGCCGCATGGGCCGGGCCGACGATCCGATGGCGGTGGTGGACACGCAAGGCCGCGTCAAGGGCATCCAGGGCCTGCGCGTCGTCGACGCCTCGATCTTCCCGGTGGTGCCGTGCGCCAACACCAATTTTCCGGTGCTGATGTCGGCGGAGAAGATCGCGGCGGCGATGATGCAGTGATACGCAGCGGGGACAGTGGCGCGAATTACTGGACCTCGGCGACCTTCGGTCCAGATGACGGCGCGACTGCCGGCAGCACGATCACTTTGGCTCCGACTTTCACCCGCTCATAGAGGTCCACGACGTCGTCATTGGTCAACCGGATGCAGCCGGACGAGACCCGCTTGCCGATCGTATCGGGCTTGTTGGTGCCGTGGATTCTGAATTCGGTCTCGCCGAGATACATCGCTCGAGCGCCGAGCGGGTTGCCGGGACCGCCTGCCATGAACCGCGGCAGATAAGGCTGACGCACCAGCATCTCTGCAGGCGGACGCCAATCCGGCCATTCCGTCTTCCGGGCCACCGTCTGCTCGCCGGACCAGGTGAAACCTTCGCGGCCAACACCGATGCCGTAGCGCAGGGCCTGGGTGTCGTTCAGCACGAAATAGAGGAATGTGTTCTTGGTATCGACGATCACGGTGCCCGGCGCTTGGTGGCTGGCGTAGTCAACCACCTGCCGGACGAATGCGCCGGGACCGTCAGCGGCCTTTGGTGGTTCGACCAGAGGCGCCGGGGTCGGAATCGGAGCTGGGGCCGGAGCCGGCGCCGGCGCGGATGCATGAGCTGGAGCTGCCACGTAGACGGGCGTCGACGACGCGAGGGCCTGGTGCGCGGCCGGCTTCCGTATCGGCTGAGCGCTCTCCGGGCCGGACAGCAAGCCGTAGCCCAATGCGGCGACGGCGACGGCGCCGATTGCGACCCGCGCGGCCATGGGTAGTGCGACGGTCTCCGCTTTTCCACGCTTGGCCCGCTTACCCATGACTCTCCCCGGATCACGCTACGAGGGGAGAGGTACCCAGCAAAATTTAACAAACTTCAAAGCGATTTCGCCTCGGCCTGGAACCGTTAACGGCTGATAACGACGAGCCTACGCCGCCCGGAGATCGCCGACAAAGCGGTCGACGTCGCGCTTGAGATCGTCAGACAGGCGCGCCAGCATCTTGGCGGAATCGAGCACCTCGCCGGCGGCGGCACCGGTCTGCCCGGCCGCCTGCGACACGCCCGAGATATGCCGCGAGACTTCGTTGGTGCCTTGCGAGGCCTGCTGCACGTTGCGCGCGATCTCGCGCGTCGCGGCGCCCTGCTCCTCGACTGCCGCCGCGATCGCGGCTGCGATCTCGTTGACGCGCTGGATGGTGGTGCCGATCGACTGGATCGCGGTCACCGACAATTTGGTGGCGCCCTGGATCGCGGCGACCTGGCCGGTGATCTCTTCCGTCGCCTTCGCGGTCTGCGTGGCCAGGTTCTTGACTTCGGACGCGACTACCGCGAAGCCGCGGCCGGCCTCGCCGGCGCGCGCGGCCTCGATGGTGGCGTTGAGCGCGAGCAAATTGGTCTGCTCGGCAATGCCCGTGATCAGCGCGACGACATCGCCGATGCGCTGGGCGGCGTCGGCCAGCGCCTGCACCTCGGTGTTGGTGCGCTCGGCTTCGCTGGCGGCGGCGCCCGCGATGCTGGAGGATTCTGCGACCTGGCGGCTGATCTCGCTGATCGAAGCCGACAGCTCTTCCGTCGCCGCCGCCACCGTCTGCACGTTGGAGGAGGCATCGCCCGACAGGCTGGCGACGGAGGCGGCCTGGGACGAGCCCTGCTCGGCGGTCGAGGACATCGACTGCGCGGTGGCATTCAGCTCACCCGAGGCCGAGGCCAGCGTGTGCAGCGATTCCGTGACAGTCTTTTCGAACTGCTCGATCAGCCGGTCGATGGCGAGCTGGCGCCGCTCCTTCTTGGCCTGCTCGGCCGCCTTTTCCTCGCCGAGGCGGTCGCCCGTGATCATGTTCTCCCTGAACACCGACACGGCACGCGACATCTCGCCGATCTCGTCGCCGCGCTCGATGCCTGCGAGCTCGATCTCATAGTCGCGCTCGGCGAGCTTTTGCATCGCCTGCGTCAGCTTGCGGATCGGGGTCGAGACGCGGCTCCGAACCAGGATGAAGCCGAACACCGTGATGGCGAGCGCCACCAGCATCATGGCGCCGTTGAAGGCGAGGCTCCATATCGCGGCCGTCTTCTGCTGCCCGGCGCGGGCGACCATTTCGGCAAGCGCCGCCTGGCCGGCCTCGACATAGAAATTGAGGATGGCGGTGTTGAGCTTGGCAAGCTCGACGCCCTTGATGTCGATGGTCTGGTTGTTGCTCAGCGCCTTGATGAGCCCCTGCTGGCGCTCGACCATGGCAACGGCATCGGCAGCCTTCGAACGCGCAATGACGTCGGTGAGGCTCGCCGGGGCGTCGGCGCGTCCGGCCGCATCCTGCACCTGGCTCCATGCCTGCTTGGCACGGCCGCCGTCCTCGACCGCCCCGACGATGTCTTGGGCGGTCCAGGGCTTTGCGGCGGCGCCTGCGGCCTCGAGACGGATCGCGATGAGGCCGCCGAAATTGCGTGCGGCCCAGGCCGACTGCTTGACGCCCAGCAAATGATCGACGACGGGGTCGGTGAGCTTGAGCGCGTTCTCGAGATCGACGGTCAGCGCGAGGATGGCGTCGAGATAGTCCGCCGCCGTTTTCCGGAACTCGTCGGCCAGCTTGGTGTCGCGCGCCGCCTTCGGGTGATGGATCAGGCCTTCGGCCTTGGTCCGCAGCGGCATCAAGGCATCATGGAGCGCAACGAGCTTGCCCAGGAGGCCGGCAAGGCGGGAATCGGACACGCCGTCGAGGCGTTCGAGCACGCTCTTGTAGGCCGCTTCCGACGTCTGCCGGTTGGCCGCGATTCGGTCATCGGCTGCGGAATTGGCCGGCTCTTCGGCAACCAGCGCCGACAGGAAGGTGCCGCGCTCGATCCGGAAGCCGAGCAGAGCCGTGAAGAGCTGCTGGTCAGTGCCGGCATAGCGCTCGACCTTTTGCGCGGCGCTGTTGCGCTCGATCGCACCGAACAGCCCGCTTGCGAGCTGCCCGACCAGGAACAGGCCGAGGACACCGATGATGGCGCCGAGAACAGAACGAATCGAAGGATTGCCGAACAATGCCATAGGGAGCGCGGCCTCTGAATCAGAAAACGATTCAGAAAAATACCGCGCCGCTCCTAAGATTTGGTTCACCAGCTTACCCACGCGCGAGACGAGTTGAATGGCACCCGCGCGGATGGATGTTCAGACGGTATTCAGGCCCTCGCCTGGAATGTCACTGTCGTCCGGCCCGGATCTCAGCGAACTCGGCGTCCGGGTGGGTCACGATCGTGGTGAACATGATACCGCTGATGATCAGCGACCAGGCGGTGTCCCAATAGATCCAAAACACTTCCAGCCTCCGTTTTACCAGCCTCCGTTGTGCCCTCGGCCTGCAGGACCGGGGTAACGGCGCGAAGGGGCTGCCGTTCCCTGACGATCGCGTGGCCGGGGCCTGCGACTTGAGCAGTAGCAGGCAAAGCTTAGCGCTTTGATGTGTTGGTCGGCGAGACCTTGCGGCCGGTTTGGTCGGCTTGAGCGGTGTGGCGCTTTGCCACGACATCTTCATCGCGAGCGCCTTCGTGCGGACGCGGCGGCGGCTTGGGCTGGCCGGCCTGGCCGCCGTGCTTGCCGCCCATGTCGGGCTTGCCTTCGAGGTCGTTTTCGCGGGGCATGCCGGGTCAATGCACACCGCCGGCAATGGTTCGCGCACTATTTGCGCTGTGAACGAGTTCACAGCCGCATCGCTTTTTGCGGTGCAGAATGGCCAGAGCGCACCGATGTCTCGAGCGACGGATTTGGCCTGATGCGGAAGCAACTCGTCGCCTGGACCATCCTCACCTCCACCATAGTGGCGGTCGCCGTGTGGACCGTGCTCGGACCGCCCGACCATGCGGCAACGCCGCATCTGCACTCGCGCGACCTGACGGGGGCGGTGCGCTAGCTCCGACCAGAAGAAACGATGCATTTTCGGCATCGATCGATCCGATCTGGATTTTGGTGCAAGGGAATGCCAGCCGCTATCCTCTGCCGCAAAACGATAACGCCACATCGGGAGGACGCCCTTGATCGGACCGGGACGCCAAGTCACATCGAAACTGCCGCGCGCTGCGATCGCGACCACCCTTTTTACCACTCTTGCCCTCGTCTTGGGAGCCCGTGCCGGCATGGCCGAAACCTTCGCCTATGTCGGCAATGCCGACAGCAACGACATCAGCGTGTTCAAGATGGCCGACAACGGCGAGATGACGCTGGTAGAGACCGCCGCCTTCACCGGCATCGAAAAGCCCGGCGCCTCGACGCCGCTCGCAATCACGCCCGACCACCGCGTGCTGATCGCCGGTGTCCGTTCGCAGCCGTTCCAGGCGGTGAGCTTTGCGATCGACCCGAAGACCGGCCTCCTCAACCATATCGGCAACGGGCCGCTCGCCGACAGCATGGCCAACATCGCGACCGACCGCGGCGGCAAGGTGCTGTTCAGCGCCTCCTATGGCGGCAACAAGGTCGCGTTGAATCCGCTTCCTGCGAACGGCGTCGTCGCCGAGCCGAGGCAGGTGATCCCGACCGGGCCGAACGCACACGCCTTCCTGCCCTCGCCCGACAACCGTTTTGTGTTCGCAACCAATCTCGGTTCGGACCAGGTGCTGCGCTTTGCGTTCGATGCCAGCGCCGGCTCGCTGATGCCGAGCGAGCCTGCTGTCAAGACGCCGGAGAAATCCGGGCCGCGGCACTTCGTGTTCCACCCCGATGGCAAGTTCGTCTATCTCATCCACGAGCTGAACGGCGACGTCGCGGCGTACAGCTATGAGGCAGGGAGCGGGGCCTGGAGCGAGATCCAGCGCACCACCGCGCTGCCGGAAGGCTTCAACGGAAAAGACTCTGGTCAGAAACCTTGGGCCGCCGACATCCACATCACCCCGGACGGTCGCTTCCTCTATGCTTCCGAGCGCACCACCAACACGCTGACCGCCTACAAGGTCGATGCGACATCGGGCAAGCTGACCACCGTCGGCAGCGTGCCGACCGAGAAGCAGCCGCGCGGCTTCAACATCGATCCGACCGGCCGCTACCTCGCCGCGGTTGGCGAACTCTCCGACGCCATGACCGTCTACAGCATCGATCAGAGCAGCGGCGCGCTCAGCAAGTTGAAGTCCTATACCCCCGGCAGGAAGCCGAACTGGGTGGAGTTTTTGACGTTGCAGTGAGGGAGCTTTCTCTTACGCTCCCCTGGGGGGGCGCCTCCAGGGAAGGGGGAACGAGAGCGAACCTCTTCGTTCTTGCAGCGACCAATTCAACAGGGGGCATCGCGCCGCCTGCGCTGCGGCATTTCTGATCCGGTCAGCCCATGGCCCAGTGCTGCCGCTTCTGCTATCGATGCAAGCCTTCATGCGGCCAACCGGAATGACCGATGCGTTCATTGCCTGCGCGTTCCCTGTCCCAGACCTTCGTTGCCCTTGCCGGCCTCGCGCTGATCTCTGTCCAGCCGGTGCGCGCGGCCGATGACGACGCGCCCAAGGGGCCGGCGGTCACGGTGTTGAAGGCGGCCAAATCCTGTTTCTCCGACATCGTCGAGGCCACCGGCACGATCATCGCGCGCGAGGAGACCTCGGTGCGGCCCGAGCGTCCGGGGCTGAAGGTGACGGAGGTGCTGGCCGAGGCCGGCGACACCACGACGGCCGGCCAGATGCTGGCGCGGCTGGCGCTGCCCGAAGGCGGCACGCTCCAGGTCACCGCGCCCGTGGCCGGCGTGATCGCCACCTCGACCGCACAGATCGGCAACCTCGCCTCGGCCAAGGGCGAGGCGCTGTTCACGATCGTGGCGCGCAGCGAATACGATCTCGTTGGCCTGGTCGCGACCACCGACATGCGCAAGCTCGCGGTCAATCAGCCTGTCACCGTGCGCATTGCCGGCGCCGGCGATATCGACGGCAAGGTGCGCCGCATCGGTCCGACCGTCGAGCCGAACATCCAGCAGGGCATGGTCTATATCGGCATCTCTTCCCCACAGAAGCGGCTGCTGCTGAATGCGAGCGGCCGCGCGCTGATCAAGACCGGTCAGAGCTGCAATGTCGCGGTGCCGCTCACAGCGGTGCAATATTCATCCGCCGGCACCGTGGTGCAGGTGATCCGCCGCAACCGCGTCGAGACCAAGCGCGTCGAGATCGGATTGATGTCGGGCGGCAATATCGAGGTCCGCGACGGCCTCGTCGAAGGCGACATCGTCGTCGCCCGCGCCGGCGCGCTTCTGCGCGAAGGCGATCCGGTGCGGCCGGTGATGGCGAGCGAGGCCGCGAAGTAGGGCGCGCGTCATCCGTCATTGCGAGCGTCGCGAAGCAATCCAGAGTCTTTCCGCGGAGGGATTCCGGATTGCTTCGCTGCGCTCGCAATGACGATGGAGAGGTAGACGTGCCCCAAGCACGATGTCGTAGGGTGGGCAAAGCGGAGCGTGCCCACGTCTTTCTCGCAAAGTATTGGAAAGATGGTGGGCACGGCGCGTTGCGCCTTTGCCACCCTACGAGAGCGGAGAAAATCTAACCGCCGGCCTGGTCGAAATGCACGTCCTCGAGCAGCGAGGATGACACGGTCGGGACCTGGTCGCCTTCGGAAGCGCGGGAGATGGCGACGCGGGTCTTGTTGAAGACGCTTTCGGCGGTGCCCTGCGCATTGAGGTTGTTGAGCAGCTCGCTGACCAGCGTCGAGTGCTCGCCCTTGCCGTCGTCGGCGACCTTGCCAGGCGACGCCGAAGTCAGGATCAGCGCATTGTCGGGCGTGCCGATCGGCGCGAGACCGTGCGAGTAGGACCGGAAGCGACGCTCGTAAGGGTTACGGCGCGAGGCATCGACGACGACGAGCTTGGCCTTGGCACCCTGCTCCTTCATCATCTCGAGCACGCCCTCGATAGAGACGCCCTGGCGGCGCACGTCGCTTTCCTTCCAGATCACGGCATCGACCGGCAGCATGTAGCTTTCGCGGCCGGCCTGCACGCCATAGCCGCCGAAGAACAGCATGACGGTGGTGTCGCGCTTGATCCGGGACTTCAGCCGATTGACGGCGCGGACCATGTCGTCCTTGCTGGCGTCTTCCACCATGTCGACGTCGAAACCGTTCTTGCGCAGACTGGAGGAGAGCGCGCGCGCGTCGTTGATCGACTGCGTCAGCGGCGCGCTGGCGTCGGGGTAATGACCATTGCCGATGACAAGCGCGAGACGCGAGGTCTGGCCGACCGAGCCGGTGACCTCGGTCGAAACGGCCTTGGCGGCGTCGAGCGCACGCATGTTGAGGGCAGCATGGGCGCCGATCGCCAGCGACACGGTGCCGATCAGGGCCGCGGCGAACGCAATCGAGCGTCTGGAAATGTCGAGCTGCCTAAGATTCATCTCGCTTCATTCCTGTCAGTGCCAAAGACCTGCCAAGCGCGCGCACACTGTTTGAGTAGCGCGATGGCGTCTTTAGGTTTGAGGGATCGGCCGGGGGAGTGCCCCCGAATTGCGCGCAATTTGCGGCGCCGCACCAAACAAACCCTTAACCCGAGATCGCCAGCCCGGCAATAGACCATCCAAAATTTGACCTAAGCCGCTGAAAATATTGGGTGATTTCTCTAACGAGATTCCCGCTTTTTGGTTCCCCCGTAGCCTTCCGGGGACTGATCATGCAGCTCCTGTGCCGCCTTTTTCGTGACGCTGATCACATTTGTATTTCCCGCGAATCCGGGTAGCTTTTTCAACGACTTGCGGGGGCGGGTCGCAGGCCTGCCTCCGGAAAAGTCCCCCGCGACCAGGTATTTCATGAGCTTTCATTATTTCGCAGGTGCCGCGTGCCGGGCGCTGACAGCCCGCAAGGACAGCCCCTCGCTTTACGACGTCTGCGATCCCGTATTGTCGGGTCCTGCCAGGGGCGATCCGCATCTGGCAAAATTCTACAAGACTGCGCTCGGCAATCCCGCGCTGCGCCTGCTGCTGCGCCGTGCCGGCCTCCCCGAGCTGCGCGGCGAGGCGAAGCTCGCCCGGTTGCGCGAGGCTCTGGTCCGCGCCCGCGACGATACCGAGCCCGACTGGACGGCGGTCGGCGCGCCCATCGCCGAGCTCGTCGACACCATCGCGCTCGACCATCCCAAACCGCCGCCGGCCGCCTTCGTCGGCGCGATGCCTGCCCCGGCACAGATCGACGGCATCATCCGCGATTGCGCCCAGCATCTGCTCGGCTCTTACCGCAAGAACGGTTTCCTGCCGACCTATGCCGCCTTCAACCTGATCGGCGATCCCGACTTTCGCGGGCGCGAGCTGATCATGGCGCTGTCAGGATTGAATGCGCGCGGCTACAAGAACTCCTCGCTGCTGTTCAACCTCGCCCGCGTCTTCATCGCGCGCTCGCCGGCCCGCGCCGTGGTCAATCCACCCTGGCGAGGGGTCGCCGAGCCGATGTGGGAGCCGGTGCAGATCCGCCACCGCTCGGCCTATTACGATGCGTTCTTCATCGAGGCGCTGCTCAGCTATGTCGAGAGCGGGCTCGCCGCACCGGCGGACAAGATCGCGGCCGAGCGCGCCATCGCCGACATGGTCGATTTCTGCGTCAATATCAGCCGCGAGGAAGTCGAGGGGGCAGGCGGCGCGCGCTTCAACGTCATCACCGCTCTGGCACCGGCGCCGCATCCGCGCTTTTCGCGCTATTTCGCCCAGATCAAGCAGGACCTCGGCTTCGGCGTCTATGTACCCGACTGCGACACCACGGCGTGCTCGATCTCGGCAGCGACGCAGGCCGGCTGCCTCGATGCGATCATCGACCAGCCGCTCCTGGATTTTTACGCCACCTACCAGGTGCATACGGGCGTCAACGAGCCGCGCGTGACGGTGCCGCTCAACGATAACATCGACTACGAAGGCGGCGTTGCCACCTGGATCGACAATCTCAAAGGCGAGCGTCCCTACGGCAACGATCTCGATCCGACGCTCAATCTCGACATTCTCGAGGTGAGCTTCCGCAACCTCAAACGCTGGAAGATTCTGGAGACGCCGGCGCGGCTCGCGACCCTGCATCGCATCATCGGTTTCCAGAAGCGCCTGGCTGCGAGCGGCGCCTTTTCCAATCCGCGCTCGCACATCTATTATCTGCCGGAGCTCTACAGCGCCTATTTCGGCCGCTGCTATGCGGCCTTCCTGGCGTTGCCGCTGGCAGCGCAGGCCGCAATCGATCCCGCCGGCGATTTCGACGTCATCCGCCATCGCGTGCTCTCCTACGTCAAGGGCGAGCTGATGGCCGCGGAGATGAACGTGTTCGACGCCGCGCTGGCGCTGATCGCGCTCGGCCATCTCGGTGCCGATCCGCGCGCCTTCGCGCCGGCGCTGAA
This sequence comes from Bradyrhizobium manausense, assembly GCF_001440035.1. Taxonomy (GTDB): domain Bacteria; phylum Pseudomonadota; class Alphaproteobacteria; order Rhizobiales; family Xanthobacteraceae; genus Bradyrhizobium; species Bradyrhizobium manausense. The sequence goes on from NZ_LJYG01000030.1 coordinate 67,789, forward strand.
TGTGATCGTCAACGCGACAGGCGAGGGCGGCCGCCGCGGCCCGTTCCGCGCCTATGAATGGAACAAGATGAAGACCCCGACGCGGATTCTGGTCGGGGGGCCGGAAGTGACGTCGGCCTTCGTGCTGATGGCGCTGGCCGTGGCGAAGCGGGCGATGGCGCGGGGGTAGGTGTCGTAGGGTGGGTCAGCCCTGCGGACTGCGCGAAGCGCAGTTCGTTGGGCGTAACCCACCACTTCTGTCTGCCGTGGAAACGAAAGAGGTGGGTTACGGCTTCGCCTAACCCACCCTACGAGATCGGCCGCGATGACGGGAAATTGAAAGCCTCGCTGTTCGGCATAGGCTGGCTGTGTGGCCCAAAGCCGACCACAATTGCGCGGCTTATCAAGGTGTTCTTGAGACAATGCGGACCGGCACGTTGCGAAAATTCCTGATTGCGCTGTCCTTGCTCGGCTTGCCTTCGCTGGCGCTGGCCGCCGACATCACCGGCACCGCGAAGGTTCGCGATGGCGATTCCGTCGTGATCGGCACCACGCGGATCCGGCTCGGCGGCATCGACGCGCCCTCGGCGGACCAGCTCTGCCTCAACACCAAGAGCGAGCGCTGGACCTGCGGCGTCGCCGCGCGCGACGAGCTCGCCAAATACACCGAGGGCAAGAATTGGGTCTGCCATGCCCGCTCGATCGACCGGCGCGGCCGCACCGTGGCGCGCTGCGAGGTCGGCGGCGAGGACATCCAGAAATGGCTGGTGCGCAACGGCTGGGCGCTTGCCTATGTCCGCCTCTCCAAGGACTACGAGGCGGACGAAGCGGCCGCGCGTGAAGCCAAGGCCGGGATGTGGCAGGGCGCCTTCATCGCGCCCTGGGACTGGCGCGTGCGCAACAAGAAGACTGCAATCCTGGGCGCCACCAAGCCGCCCGAGGGCGCCCATGCGGTGCTGCTCGCCTCGGCCTCCGGGCCGGTCGCGCCCTCGCCTGACTGCACCATCAAGGGCAACGTCAATTCGTCGGGCGAGTGCATTTACCATCAGCCCACCAGCCGCTGGTACGCCCAGATCAAGATGAAGATCAGCAAGGGCACCCGCTGGTTCTGCTCGGTCGAGGAGGCGGAGGCCGCCGGCTGCCGGGAGACTAAACGATAGAGCATGGTCCGGACCCGAAGGGCCGCGTTAGCGCAAAGTGTGATGCGGTTTTCCGGCAAGACCATGCTCACAACAAAAAGCCGCCCCAGACCTGCGTTTTGCGGACTTTTCTCAAGGCTCCCAGCCGCGTAGAAGAACAAATCAGCGACCCACCAGACAGTCTTCACGACACAAGGAAGATAGCAATGACCGTTCGCGCGGGCCGGGAATTTCTGGCCATCCCCGGACCCACCACGATGCCCGACGCGGTGCTGCAGGCGATGCATCGTCCGGCGATCGACATCTACTCCAGGGAGATGCTCGAGCTGACCGAAAGCCTGCTCCGCGACATCTCTGGTCTGTTCGCAACCAAGGGCAAGTCCTACATCTACATCGCCAACGGTCACGGCGCCTGGGAAGCCGCACTGAGCAACGTGCTGTCGCGCGGCGACAAGGTGCTGGTGCTGGAGAGCGGACGCTTTGCCATCGGCTGGGGCAATGCGGCAGCGCTGATGGGCGCCGAGGTCGAGGTGCTCAAGGGCGACTGGCGCCGCGCGGTGCGCCCGCACGAGGTCGAGGAGCGGCTGCGCCGCGACACCGAGCACAAGATCAAGGCTGTCGTCGTCGTCCAGATCGACACCGCCTCCGGCGTGCAGAACGACATCGAGGCGATCGGCAAGGCGATCAAGGCGGCCGGTCATCCGGCGCTGTACATGGTCGACACCGTGGCCTCGCTCGGCTGCATGCCGTTCGAGATGGATAAATGGGGCGTCGACGTCGCGATGTCCGGCTCGCAGAAGGGCCTGATGACGCCGCCCGGCCTCGGCTTCGTCGCTGCCAGCGCCCGCGCGCAGGAGGTCCACAAGAAGGCCAACATGTCCACGCCCTATTGGAGCTGGAGCGAACGCGAGGGCACCGAGAACTACCGCAAATATGCCGGCACCGCTCCGGTGCATTTGCTGTTCGCGCTGCGCAAGGCGATCGACATGCTGCACGAGGAAGGGCTGGAGAACGCCTACCGTCGCCACGCCTTGCTCGGCGAAGCCGCGCGCCGCGCGGTCGGCGCATGGACGGAAGGCCAGGTGCTCGGTTTCAATGTTGCCGAACCGCATGAGCGCTCCAACACCGTGACGACGGTGACCATGACCACCGGCCACGACCCCGCGGTGCTGCAACGCTATTGCAAGGAGAAGTGCGGCGTCGTGCTCGGCACCGGCATCGGCGACCTCTCCGGCCAGGCCTTCCGCATCGCCCATATGGGCCATGTCAACGCGCCGATGCTGCTCGGCACGCTCGGGGTCATCGAGGTCGGGCTGAATGCGCTGAAGATCCCGCATGGCAAGGGCGGGCTCGAGGCCGCGGTGTCTTATCTTGGCGAGCAGGTGGGGGCGTAGGGCTATGCGCAGCCCCATGTTCGGTGTCGTCCCGGCGAAGGCCGGGACCCATACCGCGTGATCTATCGACGGAGGTCGCAGTACCAAAGCCCTTTTCACTCCAAGTCTTCGCCGAACTTCTCCCTGGGGTTATGGGTCCCGGCCTTCGCCGGGACGACGGCGGAATGTCTGGCTACGGCCTTGGCACACGATAGGCTTCGATCTGCGCCTTCAGCTCATCCAGCGACATCAGCGGCTTGTTCGGGTCGATCCTGTATTCCCCGCTCGCCAGCCACTGCAACACCTTCGCATCCACGTCAGGCGAATGGTGGATGACGTCGCCGTAATTTCTCAAATCGTGCGTCACCGCCTTGATCGCGCGGAAATCGTGCAGGCGCGCATTGGGCAGCTGCGTCAGGCGCTGCGCGATGACAGCGGTGAGATCCATGACGATCTTCAACGTCCCGGGCGAGGCGTCGCGCATCGCGACGAATTGCAGGATGGAGTATGGCGGGAAATAGACGTCAAACGTCACGTCGGGATGACGCGTGATCAGGCCCACGGCATCCTGCTCGAAATGCCTGATCATGGCCTCATAGCCATAGCCCTCGCCGAGGAAACGGCTGCGCACGGGACTCGTGATGTAAGCGAAGGCGGCAAGCGTCTTCTTCGCATTGTAGTCTCGCGCAATGTCCAAGTCCCGCGGCAGCGCATAGATGTCGTCGACATCAGCCAGCGCGAACTTGACCGGCAGATAAGGCGCCGCCTGCGTCAGCGGCTGCTTCAACGGCGGGATCGATCGCAACAGCATGAACAGGGATTCCTTCGCCATCGCCGCGCTGAACAGATAGGACGCTATGCCTTTCGTCGTGCTGCGGTAGAGATCGACGGGGAGATAAGGATCGGCCTCGATGTCGGCGGCATCGACGAAGATGAAATCATCCATCTCCCAGATCACGCGCTTGGCACCGCGGGCGATCGCCTGGTCCAGCACGAAGCTTTGCTGGCGCGAATTGGATCCGGTCATCGCCAGCTTGAGCGAATGCACGCCGAGCGCGCGATCGATGTCGCTCTGGCGGAAATGGATGGCGAGCGAGGTGCCGATGAAGGCGGTGTCGAACGCCTGGCTGCGGATCAGGCCGGCATTCTGCACGCGCGTGTCGTCGGAGTAGAAGGCCAGCCGCGAGGGGCGGAACAGCTGCAGGGGATCGACGAGATAGGTGAGCAATGCTGCGCCCAGCACGCAGGCGATGCTCGCGAGCAGAAGACGCCGTAAATGTGTGAGCGGCATGCGCATCAGAACCGGAAATAGATGAATTCGCTGTGGCTCTGGATGCCCAGAATGCCGAAGGCGAGCACCAGCGATGCACCGTAGAGCAGCAGCGGCCGCACGCGCCCCGCCCGCAACGCCTCGCCCACCCCACGATTGCCGTGATCATAGCCCATGATGGTTTGCGTGTTCGGCGCCAGCCAGACCAGAGCGGCATAGACGGCAATCAGCACCATTGCGGCGACCTCTTCGCGGCCGAAGACGATATTCGAAGGATCGGCCATGGCGCGGAGCACGCGCAGCGCCCAGTCGATGCTCACGGCGCGGAAGAACACCCAGGCGATGACGACGGCCAGGAACGTCAGCACGGCGCCGGCCATGCGGGCCGGGCGCGCAAGGGCCGATGGGATGCCTGGCACCAGCGCATTGAAGGCGTGATTGACGCAGAGATAAGCGCCGTGCAGCGCACCCCACGCCACAAAGGTCCAGGCCGCACCGTGCCAGAGGCCGCCGAGCAACATCGTGATCATCAGGTTGACGTAGCGCAGCAGAGGGCCACGCCTGTTGCCCCCGAGCGGGATGTAGAGGTAGTCGCGCAGGAATTGCGACAGGGTCATGTGCCAGCGACGCCAGAACTCGACGAGGCTGGTGGCCTTGTAAGGCGAGTTGAAATTCACGGGTAAGAAGATGCCGAACATCAGCGAGATGCCGATCGCCATGTCGGAATAGCCGGAGAAGTCGAAATAGAGCTGGAAGGTGTAAGCGAGCGCGCCAAGCCAGGCCTGGTCAAAGCTCGGCGAGCGCGCCTCGAAGGCGAGTGCGACCAGCGGCTGGATGCCGTCGGCAAGGCAGGTCTTCTTGAACAGGCCGATCGCGAAGACGATGATGCCGCACAGGATCAGATGCGCGTCGGGATGCTTGGTCTGCTTCCGCTCGAATTGCGGGATCATGTCCTTGTGGTGGAGGATCGGCCCCGCGATCAGATGCGGAAAGTAGGTCACGAACAACGCGTAATGCGGCAGCGCGCAGGCCGCGACGTGCCTGCGATAGGCGTCCACGAGGAACGCAATCTGCGTGAACGTGTAGAAGGAGATGCCGACGGGCAGCAGGACGTGGACCGCCAAATGCGTGCCGAGCAGTGCGTTGATGTTCTCGGTGGCGAAGCCGGCATATTTGAAGATGCCGAGCACGAGGAGATCGCCGGCAACGCCGAGAATGACCGCGGCTTTTCGTTGCGAGGGGCCGAGCTTCGCCACGATGAGGAGATGGCCAATGCCGTAGTTGAAGGCGATCGAGAGCAGCAACAGGGCCACGAACTGCCAGTTGCCGATGGCATAGAAGGCGAGCGAGGCCAGCGCCAGCCAGATCACCGGCGCAAGATTGCTGCGCCGCCCCAACCGGAAATAACCGGCCAGCGCGACGGGCAGGAACAGCAGGATGAACGGATAGGAGTTGAAGAGCATCAGGCTGAACCGGCGGCGGGATATCGAGCCTAAAGCATAGAAGGGACCGATCAACAACCCGGCGAGGTGAAGCAGCGGCGCTGGCAATTGGTGAATTCAGGACGATATAAGGTGGAACACACTTCTCAATGAGGATCGAGTGACCCAGGCCAAGACAGCTTCCCAGCCCCCCGTCGCCCCGCGCCGGCCGCATTCCTTCACCCGGCACGGCATCACCGTGAGCGACGACTATGCCTGGCTGAAGGACGCGAAATGGCAGGAGGTGCTGCGCGACCCCAAAGTGCTCGATCCTGACATCCGCAAATATCTCGATGAGGAGAACAGCTACACCGAGAGCCTGCTCGGCCATACCGCACCATTGCAAAAGATGCTGGTGCGCGAGATGCGCGGGCGGATCAAGGAGGACGATTCCAGCGTGCCGTCGCCGGACGGGCCGTTCGCCTATTTCCGCAGGTTTCGCGAAGGCGGGCAGCACGAGCTGTTCGGCCGCATGCCGCGCGATGGCGGCGTTGAGCACATCGTGCTCGACGGCGACGAACTGGCAAAAGGCCACAAATATTTCAAGTTCGGCGGCAGCCGCCACTCCAACGACCACAAGCTGCAGGCCTGGAGCGCGGATACCAAGGGCTCGGAATATTTCACGATCCGCGTCCGCGACTGGGCGAGCGGCGAAGATCTCGACGACATCGTCGAGGAGACCGACGGCGGCGTAGTCTGGAGCAAGGACGCCAAAAGCTTCTTCTATGTGAAGCTCGACGACAATCACCGGCCGATGCAGGTGTGGCGCCACAAGCTCGGCACCAAACAGGCCGACGACACGCTGGTCTATGAGGAGCAGGATGCCGGCTGGTTCACCCATCTGCACGAGAGCACCAGCGGCCGCTTCTGCGTGATCGCCGGCGGCGATCACGAGACGTCGGAGCAGCGGCTGATCGATCTCGCCAACCCCGAGGCGCCGCCATGCTTGGTCGCGGCGCGCGAAGAGGGCGTGCAATATTCGCTCGCCGACCGCGGCGACGAACTCTTCATCCTGACCAATGCGGATGATGCCATCGATTTCAAGATCGTGACGGCGCCGCTTGGCTCGCCCGATCGCAAGAACTGGCGCGACCTGATCCCCTATCGCCCCGGCATCTACATCATCGACCTCGATCTCTATGCCGGTCATCTGGTGCGGCTGGAGCGCGCCAACGCACTGCCGTCGATCGTGATCCGCGATCTCGCCACCGGGCAAGAGCACGCGATCGCCTTCGACGAGGCGGCCTATTCGCTCGACACGATGGGCTCCTACGAATTCGACACCACGAATTTGCGCTTTGCCTATTCGTCGATGACGACCCCGTCGGAGGTCTACGATTACGACATGGCCAGAAGGACGCGCGTGCTTCGCAAGCGTCAGGAAATCCCGTCAGGCCATAACGCGGCCGATTACGTCACCACCCGCATCATGGCGAAGGCGCATGACGGCGCCGAAGTACCGGTCTCGATCCTCCATCGCCGCGGCCTCAAGCTCGACGGTACGGCGCCGCTGCTGCTTTACGGCTACGGCTCCTACGGCATGGCGATGCCGGCCTCGTTCAACGCCAACCGCCTGTCACTGGTCGATCGCGGCTTTGTCTATGCCATCGCGCATATCCGCGGCGGCGCCGACAAGGGCTGGGGCTGGTATCTCGACGGCAAGCGCGAGAAGAAAACCAATTCGTTCGACGACTTCGCCGCCAGCGCCCGCGCGCTGATCGATGCGAAATACACCAGCGCCAAGCGCATTGTCGGCCATGGCGGTTCGGCGGGCGGCATGCTGATGGGCGCGGTCGCCAACCGCGCCGGCGAATTGTTCGCGGGCATCGTCGCGGAAGTGCCGTTCGTCGACGTGCTCAACACCATGCTCGACGACACGCTGCCGCTGACGCCCCCCGAATGGCCCGAATGGGGCAACCCGATCGAGAGCGAAAAGGATTTCCGCACCATCCTGTCCTATTCGCCTTACGACAACGTCGCGGCGAGGGAGTATCCGGCGGTGTTGGCGATGGGCGGATTGACCGATCCGCGCGTCACCTATTGGGAGCCCGCCAAATGGATCGCTCGGCTGCGCGCGACCATGACAGGCGGCGGCCCGGTGCTCCTGCGCACCAACATGGGCGCCGGCCATGGCGGCGCATCAGGCCGGTTTGACCGGCTCGATGAAGTCGCGATCGTCTATGCGTTCGCGCTGTGGGCGACGGGAATGGCGGAGGCGTGAGGTGGAGCAATGGCAGCAGCCTCGTAGAGCCTGTGAGTCATTTCCGCATTCGATATTAAAGAGTGGGTAGCGCCCGCGCTGATGTCGGGGGCCGTCGATGTCGAACCGCCGGGGGATGGCTGTGCTGTCTATGCTTTTGCCAGTTGGTGTCCTTGCAGGATGTTGTTGGTGAGGGCGTACCAGAGCACGACGGCACGGACCTTCTCGATGCCGCGCACGGTCAATTGCCTGAGGTCCCAGTTCCGCCACCGGGCATGGATGCATTCGCAGATCGTGCGGGCTTTGTACTGTGCCTTGCCGGCTTCGCTGGCCATGCGGGCCCGCCAGGCCGCGACGCCAGGACCGTCGCTGCTCCGAGGTAAAAAGGGATCGACACCGCTCCTGGAGTTGGGCGGAGGACAGTAGACCTCGACGCCTTCACCGTGCGCCCATTCGATGTCCTCGCCGCTGCAGAACCCGCCATCGGCGAGGTAGCGACGCGGCAAGCGCTTCAGCCGAGTGCGCGTTCGCTCCAGCATCGGCCGCATCAAGCCGCGATCTGATCCGTTGTTGTCGATGTCGACCGTGACCACGATCAGTTCGCCGGCCGCGCTGGCCACCTGCACATTGTAGGCGGGGCGGAAGCCGGCATCTGCCATCTTCATCACCCTTGCCTGCGGGTCGGTGGTGGAGGCCCGGGGCTCCTTCGGCTTTTTGCCATTGCCGCCTTTTTCGTCGAGTTGCTTGCGCTTCCGCTTGATCTCGTCCAAAGCCCTCTGCGCAGCCTGCACCCGCTCACTGCGTTCGCGTGCCGCGCGCTCTCTGGCCGCCCTGATACGCCGGCTGCTGGCTTCCGGATCCGCATCGACCTCGCGCTTGAGCTCTTCCACCACAGCCTTCGCTTGGGCCATCTGCCGGCCGAGCGTTGCCTCCCGCCGGAACGAGCCGGCCCCCGCATTCGCCCGTATCCGCACCCCGTCCTGGGTCAGCTTCTCCAGATCAATCAGCCCTGCCTCATTCAGAGCCACCAGATGTTCGACCAGCAAACGGTCCAGCAGGTCCGCGCAGCCGACCCGGAAATCCGACAGTGTGTGATAGTTCAAAGACACGCCGCCGCAGAGCCAGCGGTAGACGTCGTGACTGTCGCAGAGCCGATCCAACGCCCGCGCGCTGCCAACGCCATCGCTCGTGGCGTACAGCCAAAGCGCCAGCAGCAGCCGGGGTGATGGCGCCGGATGGCCCGGCCTGTTTTCCCGTGCCTTAACCCGATCTTCCAGCTCGCTCAGGTCGAGCCCCTCGACATAAGCCCAGATCACCCGGGCCAGATGATCCTGCCCGATCAGGCTGTCGATATCGACCGCCCGCAATTCGACCTGATTGCGCACGGGCTCGCGCAGCCGAGGTGCACCCCGCGGCACCGCTTCGGTTCGTGGCGCCGACTGATCCGGCAATTCGCCAAAAAGTCCCTCGTCAGCCATCATCCTCTCCAGCAGATCAGTCTGCCTAGAGAATCACATTCGCCCGACACGCGGTACAAAAGATTCACAGTCTCGTAGGGTG
>NZ_LJYG01000031.1 GCF_001440035.1 Bradyrhizobium manausense
CGGCATCTCGCGGCCGATGATCGCGATGTGCAAGGCGATGCGTGAGCTTGCCTCGGGCAATTTCGACGTGGTGCTGCCCGGGCTCGGGCGCAAGGACGAGATCGGCGAGATGGCCGGCGCGGTCGAGGAGTTCAAGCTCCAGGCCGTTGCCAAGGCCGAGCGCGATGCCGCCGCCAGCGAAGCCCAGAACAGGGAGCAGGCCGCAAGCCGCCGCGCCGAGCTGATCCGCTTTGCCGACGATTTTGAAAGCGCTGTTGGTGCGATCGTGTCCAACGTTTCGGCGTCCGCCGTGCAGCTTGAATCATCCGCATCCACGCTGACCCGCACCGCCGAGACGACACAGACCTTGTCGAGCCAGGTCGCCGGCGTCTCCGAGCAGGCCTCGAGCAACATGCAGTCGGTCGCGACCGCGACCGAAGAGCTGTCGGCTTCGGTCGAGGAGATCGGCCGCCAGGTCCGCGATTCCAGCCGCATTGCCGAGGCCGCCGTGGTGCAGGCCAAGGAAACCGATGGTCGGATCGGCAAGCTCTCGCACGCGGCCCAGCAGATCGGCGAGGTGGTCAAGCTGATCACCGCGATTGCCGAGCAGACCAATCTTCTGGCGCTGAACGCCACCATCGAGGCGGCGCGCGCCGGGGAAGCCGGCCGCGGCTTTGCGGTGGTCGCGAGCGAAGTGAAATCGCTGGCGAGCCAGACCGCGAAGGCCACCGACGAGATCTCCTCGCACATCGCGGGCATGCAGGGTGCGACGGCCGAGTCGGTCGCCGCGATCAAGGAGATCGGTGCGACCATCGGCAAGATCTCGTCGATCTCGACCTCGATTGCCAGTGCAGTGGAGGAGCAGGGCGCCGCGACCCAGGAGATCGCCCGCAGCGTCCAGAACGTCGCCCAGGGCACCCAGACCGCCGCGACCGATATCGGCCAGGTCAACCGCGGCGCGGCCGAAACCGGTTCAGCCTCGGAGGAGGTGCTGAACTCGGCCAAGACGCTGTCGAGCGAAAGCACCCGCCTGCGCGCCGAGCTCGATCGCTTCATGGCGAATATCCGGGCAGCGTAGGACCCGCCTGTCGCTTCATGCTCCGTCGTCGTCCGGACAAGCGCGCGCTGAGGCGCGCCCTTGTCCGGGACGACGGCATCCTCCGCGACAGCTCACCGCAAGTTGCGGTGTGGCAAATTTACCGCGGCTTATCCTTTGCCATTTACCGTGCATGCGAGTCGGGGAGCGGGCTGCTGCCGGAGAGCGCCTGGTTTTCTGCGAATGGAATGGGGTGGGGGAATGTCGGTCAAGTCGAAGCCGAGCTCTTTGAGGCTCTTCACCTTGCGCTTTCGTGCAAAGATCATCCTCGGCTTCGTGGCGGTACTGGCCATCCTCGCCGTCAGCATGGCGTTCGCCTATTTCGGCTTCGAGCGAATCGCTGGCGCCGTGGCCTCCTACCGGACCAGCGTGGCCGAAGCAGACCTGGCACGGACCATCGACCGCGAATTGATCAGCTATCAGGGCCTGACCCGGGCGTACACGCTGACCGGTGCGGCGGATGACGAAACCGCGGCCAAGGCGGCTGAAGAGAATCTGAAGGTGGCGATCGCCAAGTCGATGTCCGCCACGTCTGGCGCGGCGCGCCGCGAGGAGATCGGCAAGCTCGAGGCCGAGTTCCAGCGCTTCACAAAGGTCTTCAGCGAGATCATCACGCTGACCCGCGCCAACAACAAGATCGCGGCCGATGAGCTGAACGCTGTCGGCAACAAGATCCGCTTCAAGTTCGACGATCTTGCCGATACCGCGGCGCTTGCCGGGCTCGCGTCGGTGCAGACCACGGCCAAGGACATCACTTCGCAATATCTCGCGGTGTCCACGTCGGTCAGCGCCTTCGTCGCCAAGCCGGATCCGAAGACCGCCGACGGGGTCGTCGCCCGCATCAAGTTCCTGGAGACGCTGCTGGTCTCGATCTACGCCAACGACCAGAAGATCACCGACCGCGTCACCGAGATCGGCAATCTGCTGAAGCAATACCGCGCCTCCTTCGCCAAGCTGTCGGAGAACGTAAAGGTCATCGCCAAGTCGAATGCCGAGATGAGCAAGACGGCAGCGTCGATCCTCAAACTCTCGGGCGAATTGCGCTCGGACCTGTCGGCGGATCAGCAGCGCATCGAGGCGGGTGCGAATACGACGATCGGGGAAACCGAGCAGCTGATGCTGATGCTGGCGCTGGGCGGACTTGCCATCGGTGCGGCGCTGGCGCTGATGCTCGGCAACGGCATCTCGCGGCCGATGATCGCGATGTGCAAGGCGATGCGTGAGCTTGCCTCGGGCAATTTCGACGTGGTGCTGCCCGGGCTCGGGCGCAAGGACGAGATCGGCGAGATGGCCGGCGCGGTCGAGGAGTTCAAGCTCCAGGCCGTTGCCAAGGCCGAGCGCGATGCCGCCGCCAGCGAAGCCCAGAACAGGGAGCAGGCCGCAAGCCGCCGCGCCGAGCTGATCCGCTTTGCCGACGATTTTGAAAGCGCTGTTGGTGCGATCGTGTCCAACGTTTCGGCGTCCGCCGTGCAGCTTGAATCATCCGCATCCACGCTGACCCGCACCGCCGAGACGACACAGACCTTGTCGAGCCAGGTCGCCGGCGTCTCCGAGCAGGCCTCGAGCAACATGCAGTCGGTCGCGACCGCGACCGAAGAGCTGTCGGCTTCGGTCGAGGAGATCGGCCGCCAGGTCCGCGATTCCAGCCGCATTGCCGAGGCCGCCGTGGTGCAGGCCAAGGAAACCGATGGTCGGATCGGCAAGCTCTCGCACGCGGCCCAGCAGATCGGCGAGGTGGTCAAGCTGATCACCGCGATTGCCGAGCAGACCAATCTTCTGGCGCTGAACGCCACCATCGAGGCGGCGCGCGCCGGGGAAGCCGGCCGCGGCTTTGCGGTGGTCGCGAGCGAAGTGAAATCGCTGGCGAGCCAGACCGCGAAGGCCACCGACGAGATCTCCTCGCACATCGCGGGCATGCAGGGTGCGACGGCCGAGTCGGTCGCCGCGATCAAGGAGATCGGTGCGACCATCGGCAAGATCTCGTCGATCTCGACCTCGATTGCCAGTGCAGTGGAGGAGCAGGGCGCCGCGACCCAGGAGATCGCCCGCAGCGTCCAGAACGTCGCCCAGGGCACCCAGACCGCCGCGACCGATATCGGCCAGGTCAACCGCGGCGCGGCCGAAACCGGTTCAGCCTCGGAGGAGGTGCTGAACTCGGCCAAGACGCTGTCGAGCGAAAGCACCCGCCTGCGCGCCGAGCTCGATCGCTTCATGGCGAATATCCGGGCAGCGTAGGAC
>NZ_LJYG01000032.1 GCF_001440035.1 Bradyrhizobium manausense
TTCACGCTCACGCCCGCGGTGCTGTATCCCGCCGCCACAGCTGTCTTACCATAGGCATAGGCGCCGCCGTAGACCGGGTTCTCAATGATCCGGTGGATGGCAGAGTAGTTTGGTCGCCGCCAGGCCGTGTCGCCGTTGGTCTGCTTCACCGGCAGATCGAGATTGTACTCGTGGAGCCAGCAGAGCGCCTGTCGCGCGCTTCCCAGTTCCTCGACCTTGTCGAACACCAGCTTGATCGCTTCCTGGACACGCCGATCCGGGTCTTTCTCATAACGGTCGCCGGCCTTCACGAAGCCGACGGGCGCTGTCACAACCAGCTCGCCCCGGCGCGCCTTCTCGTATCGGGCCGAGAGCGAGCGCTGGCGCAACAGATCCAGCTCGTACTCGTTGAGGCTGCCCTTGAGCCCGAGCAGCAGGCGGTCGTTGCCGTGCCTTGGCGCATAGATGGTCTCTTGATCGACCAGAACGGTATCGACCACGCGGCACATCTCGATGAGTTGCTGCCAATCCCGGCTGTTGCGGGCGAAGCGCGAGACCTCGCGGGCGCCAACCGCACCAACCTTGCCAAGGCAAACCTCCGCCACCATTCGCTCGAATCCGGCGCGTTGTATGCCGCCGGCGGCTGAACGACCGAGATCATCATCGATCACCTCAATTTCTAACCACCCGAGTGCCGTCAGCCGGTCTCGCATGGCGTATTGCAGCGCGCTGCTCTCGCGATTGTGCAACACCTGATGGGCCGAAGACTGGCGCACGTAAAGAATCGCCTTGCGCTCCAGATGATGAGGCCTGACCTTGTCAGAGATCATGATCGACCTCCTTCGCGCGTGGCGTCGCTGTTATCGCAGCATGGTCGAGGATCAACTGCGTCATCAGGCTCGTGAGCGCTGCCCGCGCTTCTGCTGGCAGATCCAGCCATGTGGGCGCGCCGATGGCGCCGTTCGACAGGCCACTCCCGAACAGATCCATCTGATGCTGCGGCCGCGGTTGTCGATTGTGTCGGTATCCGCTCCCTGGCACTGCCGTCTGCCGTGACATGAGTCTCTCCCGGATTCTGGTCGTGAGAGGCTCTGGATGCGCCAGAAAGCAGGGCAGCTGATGGCGTTCGATCCTTCAACGCCAGATCGAGAAGCGCAGAGAGCGCCGCAAGTGCGTCAACGCTGACAAACGGCTGAGCCGTCAAAGGCTCAGCGTCAGGGCATGCTGCCCGATCGAACATCCATGCCGGAACCTCCAACCATCGATCCGCTTGCGATCCATCAAGAGAGCAGCGGAAAGCGACATCATCAGCCTTCTCGACGCTTCCATGAACGCAAACTCGGCGACCAAACCAGGGATGATGTCGATAAAGAACCTCGCGAAGAACGGTCCTGTGGGCGTTCTTGAGCTTTGTTGTATAACGAAGAGCGGCCCCATGGGGCGATCGGCAACAGACCGCCGATTTTGCTGCAAACCCACCTTGGCGCATCCAGCCCGCCAACGTGACAGAGGCGCAAAACTCTAGGTCTGGGTGGTCCAAACTTCGGTCTCGCTCCAGAGTCAGGCCGGACTCTAACTCCTTCTGGAGGAAATACTCAGTGGCAGGTCACAACTCTTAAACCATGCAACATGGTCTCGCCGCGCTTTCTAACTTCCTCATCGCGGCTTGAAAGGGTGCCAAGTTTTTGTCCTTACATTGCGAATTGGGAGCGCCCATTGGCCGTGCGGCGGTTAGCTCTGAGACGGTATTGGAGTGCCCGCCGATCCGCGACGAGGTTGTCGAGGTTTAGCAGCTCTGGCCGTTGCCCTTGCGACAATTGGCTAACCAGCTCTCGCGTGCCGTCCACCACGTAGACGCCGCAATCGCAACTGTTCTGCTGCTGAGCCATTCGGGATTGCTCCAGGCGAGCATGCAGCACTTCTGCGAGCTTTGCTGCATAGGTGTGATTGCGTCCTCCGGCGGAGTCGTAGTGATAGGCAACCGGCCCTTCCGGCGCGCCGCGATCAAGGAGCAGCAAGGACCAATGGCGGCCGCCATTCTCCTCATCGTCATTTACTGGCATAAACACGAAGCGGGCGGTATCGTTGCCATTCTGGTCATTGACGATTCCCTGCAGGTTTTCCAGGAGGACGTCCTCGTTCAGGGTCCTTCGCAGCAGATGGGCTGTCGCGGGCTCCACGAATCGAGACCGGGCCGCCAGATCCGGATTGTCCCTCTGCAACTCCTGCACCAGGAGTGCGTAATCCGCCCGGATATGCTCATCGCCCAACCATTCCAGGTCCTCGAGCACGCGCCCGCTGGAGCCGTAGATCGAGGCTGTCGGATCCCAAGTTCCGGCCGGAGCACCGGAGGGCGGCGTGCGCGGAAGGGCATAGTGAGCATCGTCACGCAGCTCGTGCGGTATGGACGGCGATTGAGCCGCAATAGGCAAAGATGGCGCGGTTTCCCAAGCCTGCCAAAGACTCCAATCAAGGTCAAACGGCATCTGTGGCGACCAGGTTGAGCTGGACCTGGATTCCGACCGTCGAACTTGTTCTACCTCCTGTGTCTGCTCAAAGGTGGTCCTCTCGTACGGCCGGCTTTCTTCCTCTATCTCCCCAAGCAGATCCTGATCGTCACCTTCCGGGGGAAGCTCCTCTGGCCAATTGTGCTCCGGAGCGACGCTCTCAACGTCTCTCAAGCGGACTGTGATCCATGCTATTCCGCCCTCGGACTGGGAGTTCCGGAGACGATCTAGAGCCGTAGGAAGGGCCCGCTTCTTCCGACCTTTTTCGAATTCCGCTGCATCGTTGTCTATCGACTCTTCGTTGAGCCGAGCAGCGAGTCCCGACTTGTTGTTTGCAAATAGCCACTGGCTGAATCTGCGAAGAGGACGAACATATTGGGTCTTGGCCGTGTTCGCCTCATACCCCGCGTCGATGAGCACGGGCTCGAGTCCTGCAATAAGAGACGCGTCCGCAACGTAAAAAGGAGCGGGAATGCGTTTGCTCGCTCCATTCCGGAGATGAGCCACCGCTGCGTTGATAGCTCTGTAACCTCCGGCCTCTTTATATAGCCTGGCATCTTGATCCAGTTCATTGAGCGACGGGTCGTTAAGTTGGGCATCAATGCCGTGCTTGTTGTTTCGGCGAAGGTAGCGACTGAACTCGCTGAGCATGGACGCATAGATGTTAGCCGTACCTGAAGTACCCTCAGTCGCAGCTTTCATTTTGTACTTCTTGATGAGATCCGCATCGCCGGGATAGAGAGAATCGTCAACCGCTCCTGCGTTGGGCATAACTGCCCCGGCCGACTGCCAGATCGTGTCGAGACGTTGCGGACTTAATATCCTCTGCCTCTTCGCTGCTGTGAACTCCACCGTTCTCTGCTCATAATTGATGAGCACCTCCTCACCTGGTGGGAGATTGTTGATGTCAAGTCCATGCAGCAGCTCACCTGACGCCTGCTGGTGCTCACGGTCCCAGTTCAAGGCGTGAAAAGCCCCGCTGGGATCGGGCGCGTGACGCTCATGGGCCGATGGCTCGAGAGACATCTGATGATTACTCTCCCAAGCGAGCTCCTCTGGCCAGCTGAAGGCTTCCTCGGGAACATCCTGATCGTCCTCCCCCGGGGGGAGCTCCTCGGGCCAACTGAAAGGCCCATGCGAGGCGCTGGGCTGCGCTGCGGACTTCCCCGTCCCCTTAACTCGCTGTGCGATTGGAGCAATTCCGCGGGTCGACTTGAACTCCCGAAGATGAGCTAATGCTATACCGATGAAGCGATCACCGGACTTCTCGGCATCCTGATCCAGCGATTTGTCCTCAAGCCGAACGTTGATGGCCGGCTTCTCGCTGAGCAAGAGCCAATGGCTTAGCCTGCGAAGAGCACGTACATTGGCATCTGCGGTACTCTCCCGGTAATTTGCCAGAACCATTGCTTCCTTAAGCCCTGAGATGAAAGACGCATCCTCAGGATGAATTGGGCGCGTGCTAGGCCCCAAGTCAGCAAGGGGTCCGCGACGAGAACGTCCCTTCGACCGGGTGGGGAACTCGATCCGCTCGCCTGCAGCATGCGATTGGGTGGAGTATTCGTACGCGCTTACATGCATCGTGGGTCGCACCTCAGGCAATGCTGCATCCACGTCGTGCGCGGAGGCCTGCGGCACACGCCCGTCTAAGTTATCGCTCTCGCTGAGCTGGTGCTCACTGGGAAGGCCTTGCGAATTCTTCAAAGCACCCAGTCTCTCCGCTGGTCTCACCTCCGGGGTGTCTTGCTCATTGTTGATGAGGACTTCCTCGCTTGGAGAGAGATTGCTCCAACCCATCAGCTCGTCCAGAAGGTGATTGTTGTCGCGGGGCCCGTTGAAAGGACCCAAGGACTCGTCACCGTCAGCCGCGGCGCCAGGTTGCTCAGCCGGCCCCTCGAGTTCGATTGCTCGGGCGCCTGCCGCCGATTCTCGTAAGTGAGACAGAGCAGCACGGATCTTCAGATTACTGCCGGGCTCGTTCCTATAGCTCGTGACATCTTCATCCAACGACTTATTAAAAAGCCGAGCAGCAAATCCCGGTTTGTTGCCCTTGCGAAGGTACTCACTGAAGCTACTAAGAGCGGTTGCGTATTTGTTCGCAGTTTTGCGGTTCGTGGTGACGGTTGCTTTGTATTCTTTAATAAGGGCCGCATCATCATCGTAGGGATTCCAGTCAGCGCGGCTTGCGATCGGCTTGCTTCTGCTTTCCAACTTGGATACCCGGAGATGACCTAATGCCGTAAGGATGGACCGGTTCTTAGTCTTGTCGAATGCCTTGGTATCTTCATCCAGCGACTCGTGGTTAAGCCGAGCAGCAATTTCCGGCTTGTTGTTTTTAAGGAGCCAACGCCCCAATCTGAGAAGAGCATTGACATTGTCCCTGATGCTGCGGGGTTTGAAGCCGCGTTTGATGAGCGCTGGTCTTAGTTCTTCGATAAGGTACGCGTCCCGGGAATAAAGAGGATCTCCGATCAGACCTGCGAAAGCCCAAGGCGACTGGCCCGGCTGCAGCGCGGAAGCCCCGGGCATCGTCCCACGGCGTTCCTGCGACGCGCGGGTGTATTCATGCGCGCTCGCCTGCATGATGGGCTGGGTCGCCGGTGGTGACGCAGTGAGCTGCGCGGTTGGCTCAAGCGTCGACGACGCTTCGTCCATCATCTCCCAAGACAAATTCTGATCGTGCCCCCCCGTAGGAAGGACCGCCGCCCCGCTGACAGCTCCCAGCGATGCGCTGTGCTGTGTAGCATCATCTCCAGCGAATCTCGGCTGTGTCACGACCGCACGTTCAGGTCGGGAGGGAAGCTGGCGCTCAAGCCCCATCGTTAGGGCGGCCGCCGGCGATTTTAGGAAATGAGCGAGTGCGGTACGGATCTTCCGTTTACCGCCGGAGTCTTTATAGCCCTCGACATCCTTATCTAGTTCATGCAGCGACCGGTTGGCGAGCCGAGCAGCAATGCCCGCCTTGATTTTGTTCCGCAGATAGTTACTGAAGTCGGCCAGAAGGGTTGCGTAGCTCTTGGCGGTATCTTGAGTGATCCCTTGCGCAGGCGCTGCTTTGTATTGATTGATGAGCACCGCATCATCGGGATAAGGATTCAGAACAGTGCGTTTCACGCGCGGCGGCGCTACTTCCGTCGACCGAGGAGCCCTGAGAAGAGCTAAGGCCGTAACGACGGACGATGAACCATAGCTCCTCTCGAACTCTTCGACATCCTGGCTGAGTGAGTCGTCGTGCAACCGAGCAGCAATGCCGGGCCTGCTGTTTGCAAAGAGCCAACGAGCCAAGCTGAGAAGATGCTCTCCATTGGACCCAACGATGGTCTCCTCAAGCCCCACGATAAGGGATGCGTCATCGGAATAAAGAGGGCGCATGCTGCCATCGACGTAAACCCCAGTTGACTCGCGCGGCTGCAGCACCGAGGCGCCCAACATCGCTCCACCGTCTCCACGATGAGACGCTGGAGTGTCTTCTGGCGCACTCCCTGGCATGATGAGCGGCGTCTGCTCTGGCGATGCTCCGTCTTGCGAGGTTGTCTCGGGAGACGACGAGGGGCTGGCTTCGTCCGTCGTGCCCGAAGCTAGATCCCCATCGTGCCCTTCCGCACGAAGGACCTCTGGCCACTGGATGGCTAGCTCCGATGCGCTGTGCTGCGCAGCGACGCCCCCAACGGATGGCGACTCCATCAGGATCGCGTCTTTCAAAGGAGCTGGCAGCACCTGACGCTCGAGTTCTATCGCTTGGGCGCCCGCTCGGGACTTTCGGAGACGCGCCAGTGCGGACCCGATCTGCGGGTCACGAACGGGCCCTTTCTTGTAGGCGCGGATATCTTCGTCTAGCGATTTATCGGAAAGCCGACCCGTAATGCTGCGTTTTTTCTTTTCACGCAGGTAGGCGCTGAACCTGCTAAGAGCAGTTGAATAGTTCCGGGCGGTAGATGTCCGTTCTTCGTTTTTGTACTCCTTGATGAGAGCTGCGTCCTCGGGATAAGGAGTCAACTCGGCGAGGCCAGCGATCGGCACGACTCCGCCCGATAACTCGGCGGTGCGGAGATGGTCTAGCGCCTTGTGAACCTTTTTGGTACCACCCTTGCCTATGAACTCGGCGACATCAGCAGCCAGCGACTCGTCATCAAGCCGGGAAGCAATAGCCTCCTTCTTATTTTCAAAGAGCCAACGGTCCAAAGTAAGAAGATTACTTACATTGTTCCCTGCGGTGCGTTTCGCAGCTCCCCCTTTTATGAGAGCTGGCTCAAGTCTCAAGATAATAAGAGCATCCTGGGGGTAAACGGGGCGCTTGCTACCACCTGCCAAAACTCCAGTTGACTGACTCCGCTCCAGCGCCGAGGCGGCCTCCATCGCTCCACCGCCTGCACTCTGCAATGCTGGCGCGCCTTCTGGCCCGCTCCCTTGCATGATGGGCTGAGCCTCCGATGGCGATGCGCCGAGCTGATGAATGGGCGACGGCATCAGCGCCCGGCTGCCTGAATTGCCGATCTCGCTCAGCTGCTGCTCAAAGGCCGCCGCGGACGGAGCCGGTGAGTTCTCTTGCGGCTCCGCACTGCCCGATTGTTGACGCATCCAGTTGGTTGATGGGAACTCCACTCGTTCTCACTTTCGGATTATAGGCCAATTTGAAGCCTGGGGTCGGTTGTGATTTGTCACGGAATGAGCCGACTGCATCGGAGCCGAGCAAAAATTAGCGTGAACGCCCCAACATGCCACGCGCTCCAGCGTTCTTGCATTGCGATCGCAGCAATGATTTCGTCCTAGAGACTGCTATGATCGATAGCTGTCGGGAACCTGACGACAACGCTCCTCCGAGTTCTGCGCAGGATGACGTGCGTACGTCGGACATAGGAGGCGAGCGTCAGGTCGTGCCCGGCCTGTGCCGTAGGTGCGGCCGCCGAGCTTCGGAACCATTTGCTTGAGCCGATCATAGAGCTTGAAGAGCACAGAAACGCAGCGGCAGCGCCGGACATGTTACCAGCCCCTGTTTTTGAAGAACCGATGTCCCGGACCCATTACAGGCGAATATATTGGACCGCCGGCACCTGAAGACGTTGGCTCCCCCGGTCGTTAAGCAAGCGCCGTTCCGATCCTTAGACGAATTGGGACGCGCTCAAAGAGCGACGGCATGTGGGAAATCTCTAGCCGTTTGGTTTGCCAACGACGATCTCGTCTGGTTTAATTCCCGACACCTGGTCTGAAGCGCAACGCGCGAGCACAAAAAGCCGAACTCTGACGCTTGGTCCTCGTGGTCCCACCGATACCTTCGTACTCGGCTCGTTTGCGGCGCAGCCCCGTCACAGAGCGAGCATGACGAGACGGTCCTGATCCGCCGACCGAGCCCCGATCGAGCACTGACTTAAGGCTTACGGACGAGCAGGGTCGGGATCAGATGGCCCTGGCGGATAGCACGCAATTCTGAACGCGGATCGGCCCGACTGGAGAGCCACACGACGCCGCTCCTAACGACCTGCTCGCAATCGGGTTGACAAGCACTCTCTCTCGCATCATCGCGATTCGAAAGTGCTACGACAGCAACGGCGGTACACTGACCTCGGCCGTACAAGGCGGCCTAGCCTTGTTGTGCGATTGCCACTGCCGAGCTCGCGCAATGAGCGCCGCATTCGTCAAGCTTTTATCAAGCCAATGCCACGCGGTCTTCTGCCCTACAGCTCCCCGTGAACCTGCTCGACACACAGCCTGGCCGAGGCCGCAACCCCTGCCATTCTAGGTAGTTTTCCGCACCGGACATCTGGTTTGCATCGTTGTCTGTTTTACCCGGCGCTATTTTTTTTGGACGTAATCGTTTGACCTAGTGCCAAGTCTGACTTTTTTGGGCCGCCATTTGGCGGCCTTTCTTTCGGGCAATACGTAAGTCGACCGCATTTGCATTGTGGTACATACCGCCCATTACGCTTGAACTCATTCTTGCGAGCTCGGGCAAGCCGACGATCGGGTACAGACTGGTTTTGCCCCGCCCCAAAAGAAGCGAAGAGAACGGCACGTTGTGCCAAATGCACTCAATTCTGCGAACAGGCTAGTTGCGCACCGCCGTCGACATGAAGAACTTTGTGGGGACGGACACGCCGGGTCGGACAGCCGCACTCCGTTTTGTCTCACGGCTCGACTCTTTTCAGGGAATGTATGAATCGCTTAGCTCCGACCATACCTACGTATAAGTCAGCATACTCTCGTATGTGCGCGCGGTTCGAATGATGATTCCTGGGTATCATTTATGTTCCGTTTGTCGAGCCGCCCGAGCAACAGATATGTCTTGTATCGACGCGCCGACTGCGGAAAACGAAGTACTTATTCTTGGCCGAACGTCGATTTGATCGCATTCCAAGCGTTTTCGTGTCCTCCACTTCGGCAAGCGTGTGCGCGTGTGTCAGCATGTCATACGCCGACAGGCCGTTTCTCTCTGAAAGAGAGTTTTAATCGAGAATCGATATAGCCACTTGCATTAGGGTCATTCGCAGTCGGGGCGCCGATGTGGCACAATCGAATATCTAATCTCGCGCTGGTGTTGTCTGTTCCGGCTGCAACCGTGGCTGCCAATACAGACGTATTGTCAATTCACTTCTGGAGCGGGCTGCTCGTTGGTGGATTAATGCTGGTTTTTTCGTTCGCGACATCGAAGCGAACAAAGGCCGCAGAACCAACTTTGGACGATAGGATGGCTATCAATGCGTTTGAGTCGCTTAAAGACGGCATCGTAGTTTTCGACGCCGACAGCTGCGTCCTGAGCAACGATGCAGCAGCTCATATACTTGGCTTTTCTAATAGACAAGAAATGAGAGGGCTGGCACTTGCCTCGCTTTCGCTTGATCCGCAGCCGAACGGCAAGAGCGTTGCGCAGATGTTCGAAGAGACCAATAAAGCGGTAATGGAAGCAGGCCATGTCGCAATCGAGTGGTGGCTTCGCCGCAAAGATCAGACTTCCATTCCGGTCAGAACAAGTCTTGTTGTTTCCAACTTCGAAGGCCGCCCGATGGTCGTGAGCGGTTGGCAGGACATAACTGATCTGGTCCGCATGCGCGAGGAGAGGTTGAGCCTTGCGAACAATTTCGAGAACGACGTCTCGCGGGTTGTCGATGTTGTGGCGAACTCCATAAGGAACATGCAAACAGTCTCGTCGACAATTAGATCGTCGACAGACAATGTTTGCCTTCGGACTGAGGGCATGACCGGGATCGTGAAAAAGACCGAGGAAAACTCGAGCGCCGTTGCGTCAGCTGCCCAAGAATTCTCCGCTTCAATCTCTGAGATCAGGAGGCAGGTCTCGACAGCGGCGAACATTTCGCAATCTGCACGGGATAAGACGGCGCACGCTGAAGCAACACTCAACGAGCTCGTTGCGTCGGTTACGAAGATCAGCAGCGTCGTCCAACTCATCGAGGGAATAGCATCACAGACCAATTTGCTGGCGCTCAACGCGACGATTGAGGCCGCGCGAGCTGGGGAAGCGGGCAGAGGTTTTGCAGTGGTGGCAAGCGAAGTAAAGAATCTTGCGGCCCAGGCCGCAAAGGCGACGAGCGAGGTTGATGCTCAGATTCTTGCAATTCGTGAAAGGACGGGATTGACGACTGCGGCGATGGCTGACATCGCTGGGATCATAGACAAGATGCGCGAAATATCGAGGAGCATATCGGCTGAGATAGAAGCGCAATCGATTGTCACAAATGACATCTCGAAGCGCATCACACTCATTAGTTCGGATATGGGCGAGGCATCTCGAGATATTGACCGACTGAATGATGCATCGCGCGCCTCTGGCTCGTCGGCCGGCCAGGTCGTTGATAACGTCCAAGAGCTGAGCACGAATCTTGGTTCGTTGGAGGGACAGGTCAATGACTTCTTGATCAAAATACGGGCGTAGTGCGGTGGCGGGATGCATGACGCCGCCGCGATCGGAAAGCAGTTTGCTGTCAGGCCGCAATGTTCTGATCCCGCAAATCGGCCGCAATCCAAAAGGGTTGCGGGGCGCGCATCTGGTTAGGTTTCAGGCCGGCGAAGAAAATCGGCGTCCATTGGCAATGGGCTGAGAAGATTTCGTTCGTTGTCAGTGCCGACAAGATCGTCCGCAGTGCGATGGGCTAACGAAACTTTGGAGAGTGGATAAAGCGGATGCTCCAGTCCATTCATCGTCAAAGATATCAGGTGCGTATTCGAAGGGTCGATATTCGTAAGCGGGCCAGCCGAGCGGGTCATCAACGCACAACGGCTGATGGGCTGTCCGGCGGCATCTGAGAACAGACCACCAAGTTCGTGGTCGTGATGGCGCCAGGTAGGTCTTTGCCTTCGCTGCCGCGTGTCCATCTGGCCGCCGCCCAAGTGATACCGAGGCGCTACCGCTGGCGGCAAGGGTGCCCGCCTCTGCCGCGGCTTTTTCCGACGCTTCGCACATCGTCGAAATGAAAGCGACTTCCTCAATCTTCTCGAAGAAGGCGCATCTCACGTTTGACGGCGGATCGGATCGGGAGAGTTTGAGGGAAAGGCAGAAATTGCGACCTTGCAATCGGGACTTTATAAACTAAGGCCGCGCTCCCTGAGCACCCTGTGCATTACCTCCGTTTTGATCTCGCGAGCAATCTCATTGCGAATTCCCGGTCCGAGCTGCCGCTCCGCATCGTGCAGCCAGGGCGTGGATGAGGATGCTGGGTCGTCGCCGGTCAGGTGATAGTCGGCGAGCCGTTGCTGCAAGCGAGTTCGAAACTCATCGTCCATCGCATCGACGAGCCGCTCCTGCATCGCTGCATCCTCTTGGGGTGCGATGCGCCTCACCACGCTTTCCCAAGGTTGCCAGCGCGTAGCCAGATAGCCCGCGAAGCCCGTCGCCTCTTGCCTGCGGACCGACATCTCGGCGCTGGCAATGTCGTCCTCGGTGACGTGGGAGACGTTCAAGAAGCGCATATCCGGAGCGATGTGCCGCAGTTCCAGCGGCTCTCGCAGCTGGGTCTGGTATGCAAGATAGACTTCTATCTCGTCGATATCGGCCTCCGGGTCGGCGCGGCGAAGCGAATTGACCGTCTCGCGCGCGATCTCGTTTAGCGCCTCCAAGCGGAACATGACACGGCCATGTTGGAGCAGTTCGTCAAGGCGTCCGTCGTACGCGCCGTCCTGAACGTCAGCGTTCAGGCGCGCAGTCCGCATGCCGTTCCAGGTCAAAGTAATGCGGTCCTCGCAACTCTCGCTCGCTGCAAAAGCCAGCTGAAAAAACTGCTCGCGCAATTGCGGCCTGGCCGCCGCCTGCTGCAGATCGTCGACCACCGCTTGTCGGAAGGAGTCGTTTCTAGAGTTCACAGTGCCCCGTAGCCTGTCGAGAAAACGAGCATAATCCTGGGCACCCGGCTCTTGGGCGAAGCCCTGCCAGGCAACCACCGCATCCGCCTGCCCCTCAAGCCAATCCGCGACGACCTCATGCAGGGGCCGCGGCTCAACCTCCAGCACTCCCTCGGCCATTGAGAAAAAGATCTGCGGGCCAGCATAGTCCCCCGAATGCATGGTTGTCGCGAGGTTGGTCTGCACCGCCCCGGGCAGCGGATTATTCTCGAGGTCAACGCTGGAGTCGCGACCCAGCTGCGTCATCAAGGTCGCGGGCACGCTGGTAATCTGGTTATTGCTGGCGCCGAGCCATAGGAGGTCTGGCGGCACCGACGCGGGCAGACTGCTCAGCTGGTTGTTGTTAGCACTGAGCCATTCGAGCCCGGCCGGGAGCTCGGGCAGATTGGCCAGTTGATTGTAGTCGACGTTCAGACGCTCGAGCTCGGCTGGAAGGTCGGGCA
The DNA here is from genome assembly GCF_001440035.1 of Bradyrhizobium manausense. Taxonomy (GTDB): domain Bacteria; phylum Pseudomonadota; class Alphaproteobacteria; order Rhizobiales; family Xanthobacteraceae; genus Bradyrhizobium; species Bradyrhizobium manausense. Next base: position 12,278 of record NZ_LJYG01000032.1, read on the forward strand.
GGCTGGTTAGCCGATTGCCGCTGGCGTCCAACTCTCGAAGGTCTGCCGGAAGGATCGGCAGATTCGTCAGCTGGTTGTTGGTGACGTTCAAGCGGCGGAGCCCACGCGGTAAATTTGCAGGCATGCTGGTCAATCCGTTACTGATCGCGTAGAGCCGCCGCAGCGCGGCTGGAAGCTCGGGCAGACTGGCCAGCCGATTATTGCTAGCGTAGAGCCGCTGGAGACCGACCGGAAGGTTATCGGTCACGCTAGTCAGCTGATTATTATCGACATTCAGGCGACGCAGCCCGGCCGGCAGGGGGACGGGCAATGCAGTCAGGGACAGGGACGACAGATCCAGCGTCTCGTTGAGATCACCCTCCTGCTGCCAAGCCCTCGTCCGACTGACCGCCTGTTGCCGATCCTCATCCGCGTGCCGCGCCTCTTCGGCAGCCCAGCTCGCCAGGACCTGATCCTGCGATGAGGCTGGATTCGTCGCGCCCGGCAGCGCATCCGTCAAGGCTTCACCCCACTGCGCCGCAGCCGGGGAGCCTGGTTCTGAATTTTCAGAATCGGAAGCCTCGGAAGAAGTGCCAGCACCAAGCTGGGCCCGCTCTAAATTCATCGATGCCGTTCTTCGGTACTAAATTAGGGAATACGCCGGAGCGTGAATCTTGAAGCTCATTCGCCGGCCGAGCACTTGCAGCAAGACGCAAAAGCAGGTCCGCACAAATCCCGGCTTTCGAATGGGTTGATTGATCCGAGTTGACCAAGCCGGACCTCAGTCCAGTTCGATATGTTCTCCTCCTAAAAGGGATACCTGTCGACAAGCTGACGAGCCTTGTTCCTTGTCGAACTCGGGTCTGCATAACCCTGTTGGTGGTACGGGCGTTCCAGACTGTAAAGCGCTTCAGGAACGGAACTGCCAGTGCTTCCTCGCCACTCTCTGTAGCTCGCTGCTTTTCAACATTTGGCACCAAGCGGTCAGCATAGACCACTGTCGTACCACGCTCGCCCTTGCGCACATGGCCGCCGAGCGCTATCGCCTGGCGGAAGGTGAGCCAGCTCTGACCGGCGAAGCCACGCTCGAAGACCGCGCCCCAAAGTATGGTCGCGGCGTTGTTTGGTATCGCGAGCGGCGCCTCTGCCGCCGCCGTTCCCCACGGCTGCACCCAAGGCACACGGCCGGCTTCGAGCTCGGCAATGATCCTATTGGTAATTTCGTCATAAAGGCCTGCCCGGTTCTGGCCGGTCCCGTTGCGAGGATGTCGTTTTGACATCGCGTTTCTCCCAGAACGGGCGCCGGCGAGACTCTCTCGCGGCTACAAACCCGTCACGGCAGAAGGCTCCCCTCTCACTCTAGTAAGCTCTGCCAGGCAAAACGGGCTACGACGGCAGCCCCACAGAGCGAAGCTGCACGCCAGCTCAAGAATAACTTCGGCGTCCTGCAAACGACGGCGCTCGAGCTCGCGCCGAGCGTAGCAAAGAAGGTCGCAGCGGGAGCCAGCATAGCGCCGCGATTCGGCGACGTCGGATCTGCTTCGGTCCAAAACGGAGAGCATTCGCTGGAGTGACCAGATCCGAAACAAAGCAGTTCGGGCAAGCATTGATGGCCAGGATCAGAGCCGCGCGAGCCGCGAGGCGACACCTTTCGGTTGAAGAACCTGATGCCTGACTGCGCAAACTGATCTTAGCGGAGGGAAGGGTCTGGTGTTTCGATGTGCCACTGCGGTATGTCGATCTAAGCTCAATAACGACTCTTCCGCGTGAACGACGCCAGCCCAAACGGACGAGATTGTCCGACAGCGGAATCATCTTTCGACTGGAGGGCTCGCTCAATGGAAAACGGGTTGGTGGAGTTCTGGTAGACCAATAAGCTTGATTTACGAGCTTGCCGGACACCTCTGCGGAGCATACCTGTTCGCGAGGAGCAAGAAACGCACGACGAGAAGACCCGCGTAGATAATCGTCCCGATTGACAAGCCGATCCAGATACCAATTGCACCAAGCCCGATCTTCAAGCCAAGCACGTAGCTAAGAGTGAAACCGATCGGCCAATTAGCTATGCAAGCGAACAGAAGCGGGACGCGCGTGTCCCTAAGTCCGCGCAAACCGCCCGCCGCAATGTGCTGCGCGGCATCACTGATGAAGAAGCTCGCGCCGACCAAAAGGAGGTTTGCGGCCAAATCTGTCGTCGCGCCGACACCGTCAGTCGTCCCGTCCAGAAACAGGCGGGCGATTTCAAAACGCACGACGACAACCGCGATAGTCAGTATCGCAGCAGCGATCGTGCCAAGGAGTATAGCAATCAGCCCCGCTCTCTTGACACCTGGACCGTCGCCGCGACCGACGGCGTGACCGACGCGCACGGCCGCCGCCGTGCTGATGCCTAGTGGAACCACGAATAGGACCAAGTCGACCTGAAAGGCGATCTGATGGGCTGTAAGCGCTCTGATGCTGACGAGGCCCGCCAGCAGCCCGGCGGCCGAAAAAAGTCCGTATTCCAGCAAAACAATGAGCGAGATCGGAATTCCCATCGCGATCAATCGCCTCATGAACGACCAATCGAATTGCCACAGACGCGCGAGCACGTGATAGTCACGGAAGGGGAGGCGCATTGTGGCGAACCACAACACGGCCAAGAACATCGTCAAGTTCACGAAGCTGCTCGCAAGGCCGGCTCCGAAAAGCCCAAGCGGCGGCAGACCCAGCTTCCCATAGATCAGCAAATAAGCCACGAGCGCGTTGAGAGGGATGGCCCCAATCGCGATCCACAAGACCGGCTGCGGCCGGTGGACCGCAGCCATGAAGTTGCGAAAACCGTGAAACCACAGTGCCGGCACCGCGCCCCAAACTAGTCCGAACAGGTATTGCTGCGCCAGGCGCGCCATCTCGGGCGCCTGGCCCAAAGCAAGCAGTATTTGCTCTCCGTGGAGCCCGAAGGCCATGATCGGGATCGATAGCAGCAACGCCGCCCAGAGTCCCATGCGCAGCGTCCGTCGCACAGCGGCACGGTTTTTCGCCCCGAGCGCCTGCGCTGCCAGCGGCGCGATCGGGGTCAGCAAACCAATGCCAAGGGTGAACCCTATGAGGTAGATCGCGATGGCTAACGCAGCCGCAGCAAGCGGCTCCGGGCCGATGCGCCCGATCAAGGCAAGATCGGTGGCCATCATTACGACTTGACCAAACTGCGTCAGCACCATCGGCCAGGCGAGCTTCGCAAGTTCAGCAAGCTCGATGACGACCTGATGATAAGCGCTAGGTGTCGTCCGTTTGAACTGGATGGCCAGGACCATTTTTTCCGCTCGTTGATTCATACGACACCGCTGTCCGTTGTTTCCTCGGGCCCATCATCGCTGCTTTATGAAGAAGAATATCCGGTTGCCTCGGCCTCGGACCTAGCGAAACGATGCCACGTCAGATCTTGCTCAGGTCCGTTCGAGACGACACGCGTCAGCGCGATGGATTTGCAAGCTTGGTTTCTATCCGCTGCTCTCGCTGTGACGAGAGCAGCTCAGCCACCTCCACCGGCGCTCCATCTTTGTTGAAAGAAGACGCAGTTGATTGCCATTACGCAGCGATCGCCGATCACTGGTGCCGTATGGTGCGAACCGGATTGCGACATTTGCCATCGCATTGTCAAAATCGCACGCGGGCGCACAGCCGGGCTCCGTGACCTTGAGGATCTTGAAGTTGCGACCCACGCATACTGGTAGCTGGTATCACACAACGTGATCCTCGAGCGGCTGTTCTGAATAGGTCCAACTATTCAAAGCTCATGCCAATGCGAGCACCTTGAATTAGAAGCCGATCTGCCAGACTGGTCGTGTCCTGGTCCTGACAGCAGGTCGCAAATCTGACAATCAGCATCAGCGAGCTTCTCTCGATCTCTTTGGGGCAAAACGTTCATGCGTGAACGCGAACGATTGGCTCTCTTCGGTATCGATCGCTCAGATTCTTAGGTGTTCAAAGGGCGCTGCGCTATTCTCGATAGTTGATGCGTTAGTCTTCATGGGTCTGATCTTGGACCGGCTCAGTACGCAAGCGTGATGAAATTGGGATAAATCATCGTTGCCCTTTACGTCATTGCTCGAGCTGATTTCCGCTGCAAAACACCAAGTTTTTCCGAAGGAAACCCGCATCACACCCTGCGCTCACCTCGAACCCCCATGGTTCGGACCATGTTCTATTTCGCGCGTTGCAAAAGACAATATCGCGCGACTGAGAATAGGAGATCGACAACTTCGGTCATTCGGTTCTCGGCGCTGACCGGCCGGAGCTACGCCCGGCTTTCACCCCTTCGTCGAACATCCCACAGGTCTCATTGTGCTCTTGAAGCAACGAAGGAGACTTCAAGCGAGATCGCGGGTGCATACCCTTCCGTGGCTCTGTGCGGGCGCCCAGCAAAAAGCGAAGAATTTGATCTGCGACGTTACGGGCCTGGCTTGACGCATGGCGCTGCCACGCAGCCGGGAGAATGTATCGGTGCGGCCCGAGAAGACGCGCGGCAGCTCACAAGGGAGCACCGCATTGCATTCCCCGGCGTCGACGGCAATCCTTAAGCGTAACGATGCCCACGGAAGGGAAAGTCCGAACCCGGCCCGCGGAACGCAATAGGACTCTGGATCAGAACCCCTTCGGCGAGGAACACATCTTGGCGCGTGGGTTATTGAAGCCGGATGGCCGAGGCGCTAACGCGGCTCGGTTCGAGGGCGGTGCGGCGCGCGCACGAAAACGCGAAGACGTTAAGCGCCCGAAAGGTCGACTTCCTCCCTGGCCATTGTCCTAGCATCCTAAATTCTGATTTGAAGTATTGGAAAAAGCTGCTTTAGCTGCGTGCTCCTGCCAAAGCCTGTCTTTGGTCGCAAATTCGGCTTTGAATCGGCAGTCTATTTCGAGAGCATAACTGGAAGCGGGAAGTTTTGGAGCGACCATTTCATTCCTTTAACATGTTGGTCTCATCGACGACGGTTGCTTAACCTGAGTCGCTTGGACCGGGCTAGCAGTCGCGTCATTTCCTGCAAAAATCGGTGTGTAGCGCGCCACCGGCAACCTTAGGGCTCCACCCGGGGAAGGGATTGGCGCGCCCCTTTAAACCGCCGACGCAATGAGGGCTTCGGCACGCTTACGGCAGAGGCAGTCAGGCCTTCGAGCGCCCACAATACGGCCCCGGTTCGAGGGCTCTAGTCCTTTTGCTGCGAGCGAATCGCCCATATATTCCCAAAATGGGCGGTTTTGCGATCAATACTGACCCAGATAAGGGAAATAGTAGGATTCGGCCGCACAAGCCCTCTTGGCGGCCTTTCAGTGTTTTCGCTTTTAAAGGGGATGCGGCGTGACATTTCACATGAACTTGCGCGTGCAACAGGAGGATGCATCATGAGCGAGCGGTCGCAAGTATCGCAGCCGCGCACAGATGCCGATGAGCCGATCGTCTTGATCGTCGACGACGACGCTTCGATGCGCAAGGCTCTCACAAATCTGTTTGAATCGGTGGGGCTCAAGGTCAAGGCTTTTGGCTCAGCGGCGGAGATTTTGCAGGCGAAGCCGCCCGAGGTGCCGAGCTGCCTCGTGCTTGACATCCGCCTACCAGGATCGAGCGGCCTCGATCTGCAGTCCGATCTCGCCGAGGCCAAGATCGACACGCCTATTATCTTTATCACAGGTCATGGCGATATTCCCATGACCGTCCAGGCCATGAAGAGCGGTGCGGTCGACTTCCTGACCAAGCCGGTACGCGAGCAGGACCTCCTCGACGCGGTCCGGGCCGCGATCGAACGAGACCGCAAGCGGCGCGACCTCGACAAAACAGTCGTTGACCTGCGATCCCGGTTCGAAAACCTGACCCCACGCGAGCGCGATGTTCTCGCCCTGGTCACTTCCGGACTGCTGAACAAGCAGGTGGCGGGCGAGCTTGGACTGGCAGAAATTACCGTCAAAATCTACCGCGGGCAGGTCATGCGCAAAATGGGCGCGAAGTCGCTGGCCGATCTCATTAGAATGAGTGAGGGTCTCGGAATTTCTCGCCCAAAGGGGAACTTACAAACCTAAGTATACTTTCTAATCCTGCATCCCGCCTCCACTTTCCAACGTACGGCCGCAACCGCGGCGAGTAGTTTGTCAATGCCCTCTGTCATTTCCCTCATCGACGATGATCCATCCGTTCGTACCGCAACGAACAACCTCCTGGCAGCGTATGGATACTTGGTCCATACTTTTGCCTCCGCCGAGGAGTTCCTCCGCGCGCCCCAATTGAGTGAAACGTCGCGCGTCATTACTGACGTCCAAATGTCGGCCATGAGCGGAATTGACCTACTCACGCATATGCGCAGCCTCGGTCATCGTATGCCTTTCATCTTCATCACGGCCTTTCCAGACGATGCCGTGCGCTCGCAAGCGATCAAGGCTGGAGGAAGCTGCTTTCTTGCCAAACCTTTTGCCACGGCCGCGTTGATCAAGTGTTTGACGATTGCGCTATCTGGGTAAGGTGGAACTAGCGCGTGAGAGGCCCTAGCCTCCGCGGCATTCCTTCCCAAATCAGGAACGTTGCGAGTTTCCCGCCAGTCCTCTGAACGCAAGCCAAGAAAAAATAATCGGTCCAACATCTGATTAGCCTCGCTCATCGCTCCTGCCCCGGCGCAAAGACGGTCAATTCCACTCAAACCATAACATCCGGCGCCGAGGCGTCTTCCTCGCCCTGCCTTATGGGGGCAAGGTGAGGTCAGCGACCCTGCACTTTCTGCTTGCCGGCAGTAGTCCGCCCGATTCTGCCAGAGACTTTCGCCGCTTCAGCCGCAGCTTCGCATCTTTCGGCATGGACCCAAAACTGCCGCGCTCGAAGAGCCACGAATTTGGCTTCGCATCAGCGCTTTCTGGTAACCCCAAGATTCCGTCGTGCTGCTCGTGTTAGCTCCTCCAAACAGGCCTCGATTAGCCTATTGTGAGACGGAGCAAGGGTGTGCCAGCGCGAGCTCTAAGCGCCTGATCGCACCTCGCAAGAATTCGGGAAGTTGCGATGGCACGCGTGCTTTGAATCTCACACTGTGCGCCGCTCTCAGGTCGAATAAGATCGAGGGGCTGACGCGGCCCCTTCCACCGGACCGATCTGACGCAGTTTAATCGACTAACTGGACAAGATTCTATCTTATGAGAATGGCAAGAGCGCAGAAGGAGGTCAGCAGCTGACACACCAACGAATTTGTGAGAACCATTGAGTTGATCAAGTTGACCAGGTCAGACTAGCGGCAATCGAAGTTAGATAGACGCTGATCGACGTTAAGCTCCGGACCGCATCCCTCGCCTGGTTTGCCATCACGTTCTCCGTCACTTATGCTCATTGCCATGACGATGCCGCGGCCCTTTCATTCTCTTACACCGAGCAGACCACACAAGGGCACACAGCGTACAATCTGACGCAGCGTGAGGTTCAACCCACATCCGGGAGCACCCGGGTCTGAGATAGTTGCAGTAGCTGCAGCGTCGGATTATTTGCTATCTTCAAAGTCGCATCACCAATGCTCCCAGGTGATGTGGGGGGCGGAATCGGCGTTTTTTTCGATCCTGCCGTCGGTGCCGCCCCACTCTACTCTTCACGACCCGTCGTCAGGAGTGGAGTGAAACTGCGGCTGCGTCTGGTTGCGTCCCGGAGACGGATCCGCGATGGTCAGCCTCTCCGGGAAAGAGGGAAAGCGCCGTCGAGCCGTGCACTATGTACTGGCTCTGTTTTGCGTCAATTTCCCCGCGCGGGTGACTCTGCCACGAGGCCATGTTCCGTGGCACGAGACGGACACCTCCGCAGCATTCGCCGATTAGTTGGCCAAGCCATGCTGAACGGTCTGCGTGGGATCTGAAGAAAGCGTCCTTCTCGAGGGTGTCAACGTCTCAACTGAAGATGTCGCGCTTTCTGAGCGGCTGCTGCAAGAACTTATCGGCATTCACCAGCTTTTCTTAAATCCGGCTGTCACGCTCAAGTTCGTGCTGCCTTGTGCGGTCTCCCCGATGGCGCTGGAGACGGTGATACCGCTGGACAGCGTCTGCTCGGCGCCAACGCTTCGCAGCCATTTGTCGTCGGTAGTCGACATGGTTTGGCCAACGACAAAGCTCATGCCGATCCCGGTGATTGTGACTTTGGCCGAGTTATGGGTCTCGTAGTTGCGCATCACCTGCCCGAACAGCCCCGCGAAGGGTACCTGCCCCTTCTGGACCACATCGCAATCGAACTGCAATGCTAGCGAATCATGGCTCCGCAGCGGCACCCACTTGATGAGTGAGGTACCGAGCTTGCTACTCTGCTCGCCAGCATCAAAGCGCGCGCTCACTACGGTTTTATCCCAGACGAAGCCTGCGCCGGGAGCGGTGGCTGCAGCCCAGGCAATGGCGGAGGATTGCGGTGCGTTGCCGCCATTGGCGGCCTTCTCAGCCAGCAAATCCCATGTTGTGGTGGGCTCCCGCGCAACAGTCATGTCGGCTCCGATCCGAGTGTCCCAGAACGGAGAAATCGACTTTTTGACGGCGACTTCGAAGGCGCCGTTTGATTTCGTGCTGGACGACCAATTCAGACTGTCGTCAGCGGCTCCAGCTTGCGCGGCGGACGGCATCGCGGCCAATATAGACGCAAAAACGAACGCGGCAGCCCGGAGCGTCGACTTGGCTCCGTCAACTCCTGACGCGAATTCTACAATGTTGCCCGCAGTGGACTCCGCACGCGCAAGAAACGGATTTGTCATTCAGAGGTCTCATGACCAGCGTTCGCGCAGTTGCTTACAACCTGACGCCGCGATCGATTCAACCTCTTTCCATAAAGTGGTTTACATGACGATGAGAGAGATCACTCGATCGGCAGCCACGAATAAACAACGGAGTGCGCAGCTCCCCTGACGGCTGCTTTTACCGTGTAGATTACAATTTCGCCGGCTCGATACGGACAGCTTTGACGAAGCCTTGCGGCATCATGTAAGGCCGTCCATTTTCTCGTTTGGCATAACGCTTGCTTCAATAGAATAGCATCACGAAGCCGTCGCCGTGATGTAGGGGCGGGCCCAGCGTCCGTTTAAAGGGCATGGAGTCCGCCCCACTTTTTCAGTCGGACCGGCCTGGCCTGATTGAACCGCGTGTCGGGCCGCAGCCGCGCTAGGATCGCCCGTTCTGCGTCTCGGTGACGCAAGATGAAAGTACGTTGTTCTCACTTGGTTCGTCAGGAATGGCTGGCGCCTCTGACGCGACCTACAATTAAGTAGGATTCGATGAAGCTATCTCAAGCGTTTGCAGTGAGCGGCAGTTCCATCAACCGGCAAATGATCCTGCGGATCACAACGATCACGGCATGGGGATGGCTGTGCGTGCAGGCGAGTCCAATCTCGATTGGGCCGCGACCAGCACATGCCAGCGCTCCGTCCAATGGGATTCTCGCCGATCCGGCTGCGCCTGACGATCTGGATCGGAATTACAAGTCAGTTAACGCTCGGTCATTCCCGCCCGGACATTGTCACGTGACGGACCTTGAGCTCGGCGCCGTACAGTTTGGCTCACGCTACGCAGATGTTGTTTCGATATTCGGCTGTGCTGGCACTCTTGCGTCACGTAAGATTGCCGGAGATATCAAGTTTCACTTATTTGCTTGGAACGACGGGCAGGTTTTGGCGCTGTTCGCTCAGGGCCGGCTGTTGATCACAACGCTGTCTGACACATCGTGAAGGCTCTTGAACTTGTCGCAAGGCTAGAAAGCGCGAATTGCCTGCGCAAGAGTGTCGATGATCTAAACCTATGAGGATCGGAAGCGATCTCGCTGAGACAGCCTAGAGGCCCAAGCTGCCCGCCTGACCGTTCTACCGTGTGATTTGCCTAACGCTGGAGAGCGCTCGGAGCGGATGACCATCGCCGGGCCGCTTTGATTGTTTGCTTTGGCACAATGCGACAAACGGGCACCCGCACTAAGTACCGCTTCTAACACATCGATGACCATGGCATCTAGTAAGCGCGTCTTTCCATCGGCACGCTGCTTGCTTAGTGCTGGCCACATTACCGCTCGTCTCGCGGTGATGTCGGGCGGACCCAAAGTGGCAATGGCGCTAATCGCCCGGGCCCGCCCGCTCACGATCTATGCTGGTGTGTCGTGCAATAAAACTCCATGCACGTGCTGATGCGGTCGCCGTCGCATTTGCGCATAGCCTCCGCCATGACGTGCTTAACGCATGACGTGCTTAACGCAGGAAACCTCCGTTGCAGGAAAACAAGTGTTTCGGCGCGCGGAAACAAAGCGAATGGGTACGGTTATGAGAGACTTGTGGTTTTAACGTTTGCTGCCGAGCATTGCATCGATGTGACCGGGAGCCTCCCTTTCAGCTAACACCGAACCACCTTGTGCGGATTCCGACGAAATCGCCCGGGTGTACCGATCTGAAGTCGCTCCGAGACGATGTCGCCCACCTTTCCGGTTTGATCTCGCCCGGTGACGAGGCGTTCTGGTGGTAGCTTCTCTGGCCTTTGGCGAGCCGCGTGGTCAACCTGGACTCGCGGCTTAAACTTTCTTCTGCTTCTGTTGCGGTTGCTGTGATGGGGTTGTCTAATCGCTGCTGAAACGTCAAGCGTATAATCTCCTTGAGGGGACTGCCGGGTGCACGGTTGTCTTCGCGGTCGACAATAGGCGCCGCATGATGGAGCTTCGCGGGACGAGCCTTCAATGTGGACGACGCACTTTGCTGAGTCAGCGGTGCAACCCCATCAGCGGAATGGCTCGGCTCACGTCCCGGCAGGGACACCTCAAGCGTTAAGTTTCTGAACGCTATTCGAATTTATGCGACGGCTCCGGCCGTTGGATTGAACAGCTCGCCAGTCTTAAGCATCGTATGCATTATAACGGCCAGCTTGCGCGCCACAGCCACGGCCGCTCTTTTGAAGCCGATCCTCTCCCGGAGCTGCAAGCCCCACGTGCGCAGCGTGCTGCCGGTTGAGCTGCGCGTCAGAATGACCGTCGCTGCTTCGTAGAGAAGCCCTCGCAAATGGCGGTCGCCCCGTCGGGATATAGGGCCATCATAATCGACGTCTCCGGATTGATAGCGGCGCGTTGTCAGGCCGATCCACGCACCAACAGATCGGGATTTCTTAAAGTTGTCCGGCTCCTCAATGGCCGTGGCAAAGGCGGTTGCGGTGATCACACCGATGCCGGGAATGGACATAAGGATGCGGCAAGCCTGGTTCTGTCGCGCGTCGCGGGCCAACTGGCGTCCGAGTTCGGCTGCGCGGATGCGAATGCCACGCCAGGCTTCCAACATCGGAAGCGCGATCGATGCAAGCCCGTCTTGATCGGCAAGAAGGCTCCGGACGTTCTTCTCGAAGGTGCTTCCCTTTCCGGCTGGAACGACCAGACCGAAGGTTTTCATGACACCGCGGATCTGATTGGAAAGCTCGGTAGTGATTCGGACCAGCCGCGTCCGCGCTGCGACAAGGGTGCGGGTCAGCATGCTGTCGAATCCCTTCACGCGCACCTCGCGAAAGAATCCGACTTCCGCCAGCTGCGCCAGACCATCGGCATCGTTCGCGTCCTTTTTGTTCGCCGCCATATCGAGCGCCGCTTTAGCATGGCGCGCATCAATGCAGATCGCCGGCAATCCCTCAAGGGGGAGAGAATGATAGAACCATACCGACAGCGGTCCGGTTTCAAAGACTACTCGTTTCACGGCCGGCGCCCGCTTGCGGATGAGTTCGGCGATGATTCTGGGATCTGATGCGCACTTGCCGCGCCAGATCCGTTCACCCGCTCGACGGATTGAGACTGCCGTCTCTTTCATCGACACGTCGAGACCGAATACTCGTCCATGGCTGTTCTCCATTCGATGCTTGGGCCCGGCGACCAGTCGCGAGCCCGTATTTCCATCCTATCGGGGAACAGCCGCCCTCCAAGTCTCGTGATTGGCTTTCGGGCAACTCGCTCCTGCGATTACCCCATGTGGACGCCCCCTCGACGGCATCGATGTGCCAAAGTGAAGGGTGTTGAACAGCCATCACGAGAGAGGAAGCGTCCGTGAACGAAGTTAGCACGATTGGACTAGATTTAGCGAAGTATGTCTTTCAGGCCCATGGAGCCGATGCCGCCGGCAATCGTTTTTCGCAAACAGCTGCGCCGGAACAAGCTGCTGGCATTCTTTGCCGAGCAGCCGGCTTGCCTCGTTGCGATCGAAGCCTGCTCGGGCGCGCATTACTGGGCTCGTGAGATTGGCACGCTCGGCCATGAAGTGCGGCTTATCCCACCGGCTTACGTGGAGCCCTGCGTGAAGCGGCAAAAGAACGACATGGCCGATGCAGAGGCGATCTGTGAAGCGGCGCAGAGGCCGACCATGCGTTTCGCTCCCGTCAAGAGCGAAGAGCAGCAAGCGACCGCGGTGGTGTTTCGGACCCCCGACCTGTTGATCCGGCAGCGGACCCAGGCGATCAATGCTTTGCGTGGTCATCTCGCCGAATACGGGGTGATTATGGCAAAGGGCACGGCCTATGTCGCAGAGCTTCTCGAGCGCGCAATGGATCCAAAAACCGACGTTCCCGAAGCGGCACGCTTCGTACTCGAGATAATGATCAAGACGATGGTGACGCTGGAAATGCAGATAAAGAAACTTGACCGCGAGATCGCCCGTCGCGCCCGAAAAGAAAAAGATGCCCGCCGTTTGATGACAATCCCAGGCGTTGGACCAATGACGGCGACGGCTTTGCTTGCCCTTGCGCCTACCGCGGGAAGCTTCCGGTGCGGACGCGACTTCGCCGCATGGCTGAGGTTGACCCCGTTGCAGCGATCCACGGGCGACAAACAGAAATTGGGTGCGACGTCGAAAATGGGGGAGCGAACGTTGCGACGGTTACTTATCATCGGCGCAACTGCGGTCGTGCAGCAGGCTGGCGGCGAGGCGCTTCACCGTCATCGTGGCTCGGACGCATGATTGCCCGCAAGCCACCTATGTAGGTAGCCACCGCTCTTGCCAACAAGATGGCCCGCGTCGTCTGGGCTTTGATGGCGAACGGTGGGGTCTATAAAGCACCGGGCGTGGCGGCATAGCCGCCCGGTCAGAGGTCGTCGAGATGTAGGAAGGTCAAACGGAAGGTATGGCGCAACAGTCGAGAGACGGGGTTGGGAGAACCAGTACATGCCCAAGTGCTATCCAAGCACGCCGCTGTGATTTGGACCTAGTCCGCGAACTCCCATACGGGCCCGCGACAAATGAGGTCGCATTAAAGGCCGGACAGATATCAGCACCCGACTACAGCGCAGCGCTTGACGAAAGATTCTTCTTGCATCCCTGGGGGCGTCCACAGATGGGCATGTGGGCAGGCGTTGTTCAGAAGCGGCATGTCCACAGCGTTACGGGCTCAAGGTCTTTCGGGCGCATTGCCGAGTTCGGCGCAGGCTCTCGCCGGTGATGTCGAGCCGATGGGCATTGTGGAGGAGGCGATCGAGCACGCCGTCGGCATAGGTGGGATCTCCAATGAGCACAAGCCACTGGTCCACGGGAGCTAGCCGCTGACGTTGGTTGAACGGTGACCGTAGCGATCTTCGAGGATTTCCGGGAGGTCATGACGGGCGCCGGCATCGAGCGGCTCGAGTAGGATCAGCAGATCGACACGGCCGAGGCCGCGCAATAGGCGTGGACGGCGGCCGTCACCGCGGCGAGAGCGAGGTCATCGAACAGCTGCGGAACACGTTGATGGAGCAAGGAGCGATTGTCACGGCAGGTCTTGTGAGGCGAGCCAGCTCTTGCCGACACCGGCGGGGCCGCAGATCAGCAGGTTGGCATGCTCGTCGATCCAGCGTCCCTCGACAAGCTTGGCAAACAGTGGGCGGTCGAGGCCGCGCGGAGTGCGGTAGTCAATGTCCTCAACGCAAGCCTGCTGGCGTAGCGCAGGCGATTGGCGATCTCGCTTCGGCACAATGCTTGCTTTGTCATAGACAGCATCACCACCCCCGTCCTAACCAGCCGGTGATGTAACGCGGACCCGGGCTTTTGGGTTCATCGCCGAGGGGTTGCGCGCTCAATCATAAGCAGTAGGTCACGCCTCCAATGTCATGTTCATGGTTGCCGCCATGAAGTCCGAGCAAACCTCTCGTGGAGACAACGGAAATGGCTACAACGGAGCAAGTGTCTCATGCGCGTGAAGGACGACCGAGGAGCGCAGATTCTTGCGCGATTTTGATTTTCAGTGGGACTCCCATGTGTACTGAAGAAGCCCGAGCAGGATCTAAAAATCACACGCGCGATAGAGGAAATACGTCCGCCGACGGCTACGGCGGAGAATCTGACATCCTAATGGTAGTCGAGGCAGCAGCTGAGTATCGCCGTGCAAGGTCGATTCTCAAAGAGGCTTTCACTGACCGGGCGAACTTAGAGGACGACAACAAACCGGACGAGCTATTTCATGCACCTCGAATAGCGCGGTATTGCGGGCAACGCCCAGTGGGGGCCGGTCTAATTCGACTAAACCCGATGATGCCGCAATCGATATACGTTCCATACATTGCTGTCTGCGCAACCGACCGCGGAAGATTGTCTATCCGGAGGATGAAGCAACTATTCGCCGAATTCACGCGGAAGATGGGCGCCGCAGAATTCTGAGCGAGGCAGACAATCCGCGTTTTATGCTAGTTGATGGTTCTTTTTCAAAAGAGCCCATGCATCTTTCAGAAACGAGAATATCTCTACTCCAACGCGTCTTAGGCACAAGTTTTGTCTGTGATCCGGACCCGGCCGCCGCATATAACAGGCCTGCTTCGGATGACGCGCAGAAGGTGAGAACATCCCTTCTCTTGGGTTTTGTGCCCATCGGACGAGAGCCGGCAAGCTTCTTCAATCCCGACCGCACGGCAATAACGAGAGCGCTATCGGCAGCTTTATCTCGAACTAATGCAACTTGGTTACGGGACACTGAGACTCTCGTACCCTCGCCAAGTCAGCTGGCAGCTAGATATCCTGCAATTCGCGATTTCATGTTCGAAGGAATTCTCATCGCGAAGAACACCGCTGGGTGTCGCTTCATCCCTCCCGAGTACCCGACTAATGATGATGCAAAATTCAGCGGCGTGGGTCGACGCGATTCGGGGCAGTATGGCTCCGTCGCTTAACGCCAATTTTACGGCCAATTCAAACGCCTACCAACGCGCTCTGTCTTGTTGACTAATAGCGATTGACCAAATCGGTCTGACTTTGCTCGAGAGCCCGTCCAAAGTTTGTTCAGTATTTGCGCGCGATACCAACGTTGGCCACCTTACTCTTTGCGGCAGTCGGCCGGCTCTTTCGGAAGTGAAAATATGAGGGGAAAGGTCTTGGCAAAAAGAGCGTTGAGTGCGGCCCGCTCCTCTGCAAGGCGTCTTTCGATGAGCTGGCGTTCTGCGTCCGATAAGCTTGTTACCAGCAGCCGTCGACACCGGTGGATGTTGTTGCGGTGAGCGCGAATTCCAGCGAAATGTTCATCGAGCATCATCGTAATTCCTAAAGAGTCATGTCCTCTTTGATTTCGAGCAGCAGCAGAGATTTCGCAGCGCGACACTCTCGCGTCGTTTAGGGTGCACACCGCGTCAGCTGATTGTTGGTTGGTTTTGCCGCTAGAACCAAATAGAGTTCACCCGGCTTTTGAATTTACCTTCTAGTCCAAGTCGCTTTCCGCCGAGAGAGCGGCGTACTTGATCCCGTTCGCGCGCCTTGCCCCATACATAGGCCTAGATTTGGTAGCGATTACTGCGATGGATTCGCTCGGGGCGCTCGAAAAGCGCATCTGAGCATTTTTTTTGAAGGATTTCCTCATGCGGCCAGCCGCACGGCTAAGTAATGGACCGTTGCGGCTATTTGAAGCCCAGCGGGCACCTGCTCCATCGTTCCGCGCGGACCGCCCTGGCTTCCGCTCCAGCTTGGCCAGCACTAGATCAGCGTTTTCTTGGTGCGAATCATATCAGGCGGCCTCGGCGAGCTTGCAGGACCACGTGTGGATGACCGGATGGCAATTGACGTCGTCGATACCAGCCATGATGCGCTCCTTGAGTTCGTGTTTCGAGGCCACCCGGATATGGCGCAGGACTGAACGGGCGAACTTGGAGAAGAACCCCTCGATGAGATTGAGCCACGAGCCGTGCTTGGGGGGGAGGTGAGCTCAAAGCGCCCGCTTGGTCGAGTGGCGAGCCAGGCTCTGGTTTCTCGCGAGATGTGCGCGGAATCAACTTGATCGCAGTTTCGGCGGATAGGCGGCATCGATAAGTCTGAGGAGCTCGATGAACTCTCGACTGCGGTGGCGATCTTTGACAAGGGCGTGGACCTTGCCGGTGAGCAGATCAATCCCAGCCAACAGGCTGAGCGTGCCATGGCGTTTGTATTCATGGTCGCGCGCAAAGGTGGCGTGGACGCCAGGCTTGGGCGGCAAATCCGGCGCCGTCGTTGCGATGGCCTGGATTCCCGGCTTCTCGTCGCAGGAGACGATCGTGACTGGCTTTCCTCGCCGCTTTCCCTTGGCAGAGGCCTTCTTCAGGACTTCGACTTCACGATAGACGCATCTTCCGTTCGAACTCGGCGTCGCGATTTTCGAGATAATAGCGCACCTTGTGCGGCTTGATTTCCTCTTGGCCGAGGATCTTGCACACCGTTCCCTGGACCAAATTGGCCAAACACGCATGACCTGCCGCCGGCGCGTGCATGGCGCGCCAGCAACCGCGTCGTCCACAACTCATGCGGATAGCCGTGCTCCTTGGCCTTGTCGCATGCCAACGACACCAGCCAGGCTTTGGCCTCAGCCGTGATCGTTGGCTCCTTGCCCGGTCGCGGACGATCATCGAGGGCCGCCAGCGGGCCATCGGCCAGTGCCCGCTCGACACAGCGCTGCACCGTCTGATGATGGGCCCCAAGTCTTTGGCCCACCGCGCAGAACGAAGGATTTTCCCGATACGCCAGCAGCATCTGTGCTCGCGATACCCGGCTCGCCAGCTCAGTTCTCGACCGAGAAAGAGCCCCCAAGGTCGCTATCTCTTCATCACTCATCGCCAATTCAACCGCGCGCCGCCATCCTGCCATGATACAGCTCCTCGTTTCCCCAACCGCAAACGCGGAATCCGCCAACAACCCGTCCGTTCCACCAATTCAGCCTGCTCCGGCTCGCAGGTTTCATGGAACGGGTCGTCTAGCTGCTCTCCGCGCACGGTCTTTCGAACCAGTGCATTTTTTGATTGGATAACGAGACTATAAATGAAGAATTGTCGCGAGGGCGGGTTTCTTTCTTTGCAAAGTTCGTAGATTGTCGCTCCGATTTTTGATGCACTCCTCCGGCAACTTAACTGGCGCAAAAGAAGTGGTGCTCTCGGAGGGCTGGCATGAATGTCAATATTGAAGCCACGTCGAGGCGGCGGGCCCTGTAGCTCAATGGTTAGAGCCGGCCGCACATAACGGTCTGGTTGCAGGTTCGAGTCCTGCCGGGCCCACCAAGAATATCAGCATCTTGCTTGCTCTCCGTTGCCCTCAGCACGACGACCGCACCAGAAACCGCACCAGATACGTCCACTTTTCGTTCGTGCGCAGTTCGGGAGAGGGGCAGGCTAGCGTGACGAGGTCCTCGAGGATGTTTCCCTTAGCTTTTGCGGTCATCGTCTTGCCGCCCAGTTCCGTCGATGTCTGGCTATGGCCCGCTGAGCGCGGAGATGGTCGAATCCATGTTGACACCAAGATACCACATGGAGCCGAGGGTCTCGAAAAAGCAGCCTACCCGCGCGAAGGATCGTCACCCGATAGAGCCTAAGCAAGATAGGCGAACGCGGTCCCAAGCTCGTAGGGTCACGGGCTTCGAAAGATATCTTTGATCGCCGGACATTCGAATTTCGGCTCCGGGTTATCCAGCCTGACGAGTCTTCCTGACATCGATGTCGCTCCGTTGTAAGTCTGGACACGCTGGGGCAGCGTGAAAGCGATCGAATCGACATGCGTGCGTTTGTCACTTTCGAATACGGCCGCTGCAATCCGGTGAATGCCGCCTGGCGTTCTCAGCATCTCTTCCAGTTCATCGCTCGGTATCTGGTCGACCAGATTTAGCGCAATTAACGCTGGGCGTGTTCCGCTGCACTGGTCGGCGGCGTCTTTTGCTTCTCTGGCAATGTATTTAACGACATTGTCGGGCTTGGCGCTTGTAATGGCGACAGCGACAATCGAGGCTCCTACGCAGCCGTGAAAGAGGAGATGGCAATTCACGAGCCCGAATTGCTGTTCAAAGAAGAGACGGCTGCCAACGTCCTTCGTCGGCTCCGGCCAGGATGTAATATCATTAGGGATATAATCGACGTTTGCAAGCGCATCAGCGGAAGAGCTCCGCTGCTTAGCGGCGTTCGCGACTAACGCGGCGATGCCGTTGAGTTCTTCATTGGAGCTGCCAAGCCGATCGGGAACGGTAACGCGGATTAGATGGCAGCCTGGCGTTTCGGCAAGCCGCTCGGTGGTGCCAAGAAGAAGGTCCGCAAGCCGATTGACCTCCTGCTGATGGATTTTCCTTCCCCGATCATTTGAGGCTGCTTTGCATTCGATCTCGATCTCGACGTCATCCCTACGGGCCAGGAAGTCAAACTGGGCAAGTCCGCCGTAATCGGTCAACTCGACGTCCCAGCCCTTGTCCATGAGATGGGTGGCGATAGCGAGTTCATAGGCAAATGGACGCAAGCCGTTCGCATCGTTGGCCGCTTTTGCGAGTTGGCCCCCAAATGCGCTGATCGCCTGCTGCGGCAATGCCTGATGAATTCGATAAGCGGAGACAAGAAAGCTATAGAGCGCATCGAATTCACCGCCCTTGGGCAATCGTCCCGTGTTCTTGCGATATTTCCTGGCGTCGGCAAGCGCGAATTCGAGCGAATATTGGGCGCGAAAATGCTGCGCAAGAAGCGGGTTCGTGTCTTCCTGCTGCCGGATGGCAGAAATCCTCTTGTCGAGCGGACTGCCGATCAAGCCGCCGATCCAATCGAAGGCTGAGGTTACACTTCGCCGGTCAGCCTCAATGCTGATGCGCATTGCAAATTTGGACTATCTTGACGAATTCAACGATAGGCCGGATTTGTCGTCCAGCAAAAATTCTTAATGCAAATCATAGCCTAAGCCCATCAATACCTGTCGTCATGGCTGGATTCGTGACTTGAGCTGGATTGGTGGCCGTTTCGCCCTATGGAGCATTTTCGAATGCTCTTGCAGAACTGCATGCACCCCTGAGCAGCCGACAGACTGCCGTTTAGCCATGCAGCATCCCACTGGAAAAGAGTCGGAATTGCCTCGGCAAAATCAGGGTCAGCTTCGGTCGTCGTCCTGCACGTCAAAACCCGGCCGTGCGGGTCGCATGTTTCGAGTAGAACGCGCTCGCCCAACCCAAGCGGGTCGTGCAGCAGGCGAATCCCGAAACGCCCGACCTTTTCGTGGCGCAGGACGATTTCGTGCACAGAAGCGAGCAGATCGCGATCGTGCGTGCCCAAGGTGCGAACGCCAGCGAGAGCTTCTTCGGACGTAAATTCCAGGCCGACAAGCCCGAAAGCTTCGCCCGATTTCTCGAAGCACACGCTCGTCGGCACCAGGCCGGGATATTCTTTGGCCAAGGGGCGCAGTGTGACGAGCTGCCGGTCGGTGTTAGCCTCCTCGACGAGGATTTCGTCGTCGCGGACTGGGAAGTGACTATGCAACAACGTGACGCCAAATCTTTTATTGGCTTGTTCTTGCACAAGGCGGCGTCCGACTTCGTCGAGGCAAATATAATCGTCTTCAGAGAGACGGCCTGCGCTCGTAAGGTCAATGTCCGGCAGGGCTGCATAGTCGAGAGAATTATGGCGTCGTAATTGGATCACCTTGCACCTCCAGATCATCGGCGAAGAGGGTCAAAAATCCGCGGACTTGGCTCACTGTTCGATGGCGACACGACGATTCGCAGGCACAGGCTAGGGATGGAAAGAGTCATTTCTAGAGCGCGTGGCTATTCAGCTGTGAACAAGTCATAATTTGGTGGGGATACGCCGGTTTGCCAACCCGCAGTTTTCCACCCGCTCACCCAGGCCGAAGGGCTTACAATGCTGAAGAGTCTTATCACCATTTGCGAGCCTGATGAGCGATTTCAATACCTCTCAGTTCATGATCAAGCCGCCGGTCTCACCCGGCCACTTTGCGCGGGCGATTTATACAATGAGGTGGTGCCCATCGAGCTTGGTTCGACTGTTCCCGCTGAAATTCGCTCTCAATTCGATGTCGCCCGAAATGCCGACCTTTACTCCTGGTTTGTCTACGATCTCGCCATGCTCGCGGAACAGCACTGCTACATCGTGCTTGAAATGGCGCTGAGGTATCGCGCGAATTCGGAAGGCCTCAGTCGGGCCAGGACTTTGAAGCCGTACCTACAGCTTGCGATTATGCGCGGTTGGCTTCACGAAGACGATCTACATATTCCGGGGGGCTCAGGTTCGCGCCCTATGTCGTTTCTGAAGGAGCTACCCAGACTGCGCGACCGGCTGCTGCACGGAAATGTACATCTGTCGCCGGACTTCACTTTAATGATTATGCGAAAGTGCGCTGAGTTGATAAGTAAGCTCTACGCTAAATAGAGCGCCACACGCATAAGAGCGAGCGTGGCCCCGAGGGGTCTGGGTATATGGCAGGCTACGCTTCGCCGAACCAAAGCTGGTGCGTGATGTTGGCCATGTCCGTCAGGGTCGTGGCATATTGATCGCCTCCAAGACGATCTGCGGAACGTTCATAAACAAAGTAAGGTTCAAGTTCGTCGCGCGACCAGAGGATCACGCGACGCCTATGTTCGGAATTGAGCGACTTAGCCAGCCGAACCTCCTCGGCTGAAAATGTGTCAGTCTTGGCAAACAATATAAATGCTTGGGCAAGATCCTTGGGGATGGCATCGGCGAGCTTTCCCAATTTTCGGATGTCCTGCTCGTCGATCGACTTGCTTGTCTTCGCTTCCCCGAACAGGAGCTGTATGGGTGTCTCATCGGCGCCCGATGCGCCCGCGACCACTCCGACGAAATCCGACTCGCATGGCTCGATCTGCCCGCCTGCGGAGGTGAAATGCATGGCCGTCGAGAACATGATCAGGCTGTCATGCAAAGCGGTAGAAAGCTGCTGAAGGGTGACGGCAACAGGGACGCCGCCGAGTTGATGGTCATCGCGTCCAAAAATGCCGGAACGCCGGTAGCGCCAGTCGCGATCTTTAAGTTGGGGCGTGATGTCGTAGGTATGGTCACAATAGGTGCAAATCGAATTCGATCGGACGTCGTCGAGATGCATCCAGCTAGGTAACTCGCAATTCGGACATTTTAGCTCAAGGCCTACTCGAAAGACGCGCCGTGTGAGCAAATATTTCAACACGTCATCCGGCTTGAGCTCGCGGCCCGAACGAAACTCGATATGAAGAGTCTTGAAGGCATCAAAGCCAACCGCGCCTGTTGTCGGATCAACGTCACGAATGGCCTCGATGGCAGCGGTGCGGGTAAATGATTCATCGACGCCATACTTTCTCAGCAGATTGCGGACGCCACGAATTTTCAGGACGCGGCAATCCTGCAATCCGCCAAGCTGGGTAATCAGGCGTTTGCATCTCAGGCCTGGCTCGGAGAGTTCGGCCTTTAGGTTGCACAGCTTGAGGAACTGGTTGAGCCAGTCAAAGCTTCTATAAGCATTGATCGTCAATCGCTGGGTAGAAATGGATGTGATAATCCCAGCCGCACCTTTTTCGAGACTTCCTGGCTCTGCGCGAACGGCATCGTGATCGTGATAAAAGTGACGACCATAGAACTCATTCATCTGCGGGGCGAACGGTGTCTCGAAAGTGAAGTCGCCCTCTTCTCCAAATTGCGCGGCATCCACGACAACGACGAATTTCTGGTTGAGAGATTGCACATCACCGTCGTCGAAAGGGCGATCCGGTAAAGCAAAAGAGGCCGTCGGCGTGGTGCCTCCTTCGTGATAGGACGGAACAACATCACGATGCCACGTTGAAAATTGTGGGCGGGTTGGTTGGATGTTAAGCCCGTTCCAAAGCGACTGGCGATCTCGGCCTTGGTGAACAGACACTTGAAGGCCACTGAGATCGAGGCCGGGTTGCCAGTTCGGACCGACCTGTTGCCGTACCCAGCAACTGACACTGCCGGTTCGGCCTGAGATGGGGTTACGTAGCTTGTCGAGGAATCCGTTGGTAAGGGTCGTCAGGCGGCCCGCGTATGCTTGATCGAAGAACACGGCCGCTGCACCGGCCGCGCGGAGGTTCCAGAATAGGGCGATATCATCGAAGTCAGTGACAGAGCCGAAAACAATCGCCGGCCGAAGCCAGCCGGAAGGATCACGGGTGCGCGTCATGTCGTACCCGGTCAGCAGAAGCGGTCCGATGCCGTCGAGGATGTCACTTGGAATTTCGCCACCGTTTGCGATTGGCTTCTCGGGGACGTCGAACGCCTTGCGCATTCCACCTTTGTAATCGGCAATTTGCTCGCTCGGCGCGGGATACAGGCCGAACGAAAGAGTTAGCAGTTGGTGAAGAGGGTCTGAAGTGTCCCAAGTCGGCGCTATGAGCGCCGTTTCTGTTCGCTTGTCTTGATGCTTTACGATCTGGCGGGCGATATGTCTGACGTCCGCGAAAGTACAGTTACTCTGCTCGAAGATCGACCTGCGCCACCGGTTATGCTCAAGGTACGGAAACCGCTTGACGAACGATTGCGTGGCCTCGGTCTCCTCTGTCGAGAGTAGAAGGTCGACTCCGAAGGCCTTTACGAGAGCGTCGGCGAGCGGTTGGTCATCGATCGGAATGACGGGGTTAAAGCCGCCGCCCCACAGGCATGAATTCCAGGAAACAGCAGTGGCCACATGCGCGATATCGCGATCGGGAATAACCCACCCGATGCGCACCGGTCTGTATTGCAGCCAAATGCGGGGTGCACTTGTCATGGTCGCAATCTCGCTGTCATTTCCGATGCTGGGCTTGTTCGACAGATAGCCGAGCACGAATCGCAGGAACGACGTGCGCTCGTTCTAGACCAACCGGCCTCCTGACGTCCCCGACAATGATCAGAAAGTTGGTGCGGTCGGAGGGAGTTCGTATTTGCTGTGATTTCAACGGGTTACGGCTACCGACAATGCGTTTTGGTGCGTTTCAGCCCCAAAAGTACTTTTGGGCTCAGATGCTGCAGAAGAAAGCCTCAGTCTTCGTTGCCCGCACCGCTACGATCGCACCAGATACGTCCCCTCTTCGCTCGTCCACAGCTCGCGAGGCTGTCAGGCAAGCTCGCCCGATAATGAATGGACGCGACAGTGCATTTACAATCCGCGCTCCTCCGGTCGATGGAATCTTTGCATTTGGTGATGATGATGTCGGCCATCTGCGGTAGAGCGGAGGTCAAAAGTTGAGAATGTCCGACTACGAGACGGCGGTCGCCGTCTCTCGATAAGCAGGCAGAGCGCTTAGCGCCTCCAGTCCTTTTCTCGCGATCGCACTCAGCGCGACATCGAGGCTGCGCTGGCGACTATGACACCGACGAAGAGCAGGACGAGAGACGACGTATCAGGCCGCATCGCAGACCTAGGCTACCCCAAGGCACTTCCAACTAAGTCCGAAAATTGGCGATATAGTCTCGATACATTTGGGCTTGCTCCTCATCGAGTCCGAATCTGTTGAGTTGCACCCTGCCCCTCATTCGGTCATCGCCATGCATGATGCAGCTCAAGTCGGTCGCCTGCTCATGTCTCTCCACGATGGTTTTGGCCACTTCGACCGGCAACTCATCGTTGTAGGTCGGATTGCGGCCGAAGTTGTTCTGCGCGTGATACAATGCCCTCTCGTAGTCCCGAAGAACGTCCCTCATGTAGACCATGGCGAGGTCATCAATCTCCCGCGGGGCCTCCTTGCTTCCGAGTATCAGCACGGACACGAGCCGGGCTACCTTCCAGGTTTCACGCTCCCATCCCTGCGTCAAACGTTCCTTCAGGAGGCCGAGGAAGTCCGGCTTGATGTATTCGAACGGAACGTGCGGCCAGCCGTCGAGCAGGTACATATCGTAAAGGCCACGCCCGAAGAGGCTTCGAACGGTATCGTCCTCCAGCCAACGCGTTATCTCCACGCTGCTGACCGCCCCGACCCGGTGAGCCATGTAAGCGAACATGATGTCTGTGATCTGCTTGAGGGAATAGATTCCCTGTGACGCTTCACCGAGGATCGATGTAAGCATCGGGAATTCAGCCTTGGTCGCGTACAGCTCAAGCCACCTTGAGGAAGCCCGCCTCAAGCGGACGTCGATCGGGTGCGGTGGCTGCGTCAGTTTTCTCGCATTCTCCAACGCCACACGATACCGGGAGACCCAGTACCTGGTCCTGCTTGGCTCCTCCAAGAACACGTCGTTATAGGAGGCCTCGATCTCCTGAGCGAACCATTCTTCTTGTTGCGCCTTAACCTTGCCACTACGCGCATCATCAAGCATCTCGCCCAGATCGCGCAGTAATGGGTGGGTGAGCGCATCCACCCCGAACATGGTTTTTAATCTGGCTCTCTCGGCATCCCCTTCAATGATGTAGGGCGCTTGTTTGTGCCAGAAGATGATCGGTGCGGGATCGCCGACGCGGAACAGCCTGTCTCGATACGAATCCGGGAGATACCGGACTACATCGTAGTGGTCCACGTTCTCATAGAGGAGAAAAGCGCTGATATTGTAGTCAGCGTCCATCTCGGGAACGTACATCGCGTTCCCCGCCTCGAATATTGGCACGCCGATAGAGTCGGCTGGAGAAAGCCGCAGCGCAGCGGTCATCTTCAGCCCATCGGGTATCAAATGTTCACTCCGGCCTTCTTGTAGATTCGTTCGACGGCGTCGTAGATCGACGAGTAATGCTGGCTGAGACTGAGCGGCAACAACCGATAGGTTTCGATGTACTTTGTGAGCTTGAGCAGCGACTCACGCACGCCATCTGTGCGCATGTACTCCTCTGGGATCACCACACCGAGCAGATCCTGCTTGCGGAGAGGAATGTCCTCGCCGACTTGCACCTCAATGGCTGCGGCGCGGTCATCGTAGTTCTTGGTTGAGCCCTCTCGATACAACTTCCCAAGAGCTAGGATTTCGGCATGACTCATGTCGAGAACGTGCTCTTCCTTGATCTTGTCCTCATCGACCGATTTGCGATCCACGTACCTCCGTGGGGTATCGAAATACAGGGAGATGAGCCTACCGATCAAAGCATCGTCGGACCCGAGCTCGAAATTCTGCATGTCGAAGGCTGTGAGATACGATGGCATCCTGTTACGATCGAAGGCGCCGGTGTCGAAGGGATAGATACGCTTGATGGGCGGCGGTGTCGCAAACCTCATGACGAACACCGACGGAAGTTGCCAGGCCTCCGGGTTCAGCGCGTCCCTGCCCTTGTATGCGGCCCGCCCCACGAACAGATAGCAGAGCTTTTCGCCCTTGAAGACATCGCACTTCATCGCCACAAGCTTCTCATCCTGAATGATCTTGATGAGCTTGCTGGACGGCGCGCTATGGACCCATGGCGGGCTTTTAGGGGTGGCTATATTCGAGTTGCTGAGAAATTCACGCAAGCGGACTTCCCGAGGTTTCATCGTCTGATCCTAGAGGCTGCAGCAAATCACCATGACAACTTATTAGAAACAGATCGATCAAGGGGATACATTACCCACTATCCCCACTACTCAACCGATATGTCGGGCGATCCCATGGGCGATCAAGAGCAACGTGCCTAGAGGCACCAACACTCCGGCCAGCACAGCCAAGAGCATGAGGATAAACCCCCTGTCCCGGCCAAAGGCTCTAACGACGGTCTCGGACTGCGATAGGATTCCACCCATACCTACCGCGAACCTAGCTAGGGTCGGTTCATGCTTTTGCGTGGCTTTAGCCATGCCCGTCTCCGAAAGTGAGCATCCGGGACATCCCGGCTCGTAGCGTAAGACCATTTCCCGGCCGTCAACCGCTAACAACGCACCACGACTAAACCCATGCGGTTTGCAGTTCGGAAAATCCTCTTTGCCGCTTCTTCCAACACCAATGGTTATTGCATCAAACCGCAACGCACCAGCAACGCACCGCCTCCGTAAGCGGCCCTTCTATCAACGATTTCAGATAGTTATGCGGTTATCAGCGACGACATTACGGAGACTACCGAAACCGCTGTCCAAAATTTGGAAAAGTCGTCCGAACCTACGGATTCGCTGGGTATCTTCGTCGCCGCGACGGATTGGAGCCTGTCGTCTTCCCGAAACCCGAGCTAGAGAAAGTGCTCGGCAAGACGCTCGGCGTGCCGTTTTCCAGGATCAGGCCCTGCGCGTCGCGATCGAGTGCGCAGGCTTCATCCCCGGCGATGCCGACCTGCTGCGAAAGTTCGATGGCCACGTTCAAATCCACTGGCGGTGTTTCCAGCTTCAGGGAGAAGCTGATCCAGGGCATGGTCGATAACGGCTATGAGCGCGATTTCGCCGACCACCTTCCGCCAGCTCGAAGGCTTCGGCTCCTACAGATTTCCGGAATCGAACGCAGCCTCTTTTGCGCTGATCGCCTATGCCAGCGCCTGGCTCAAATGCTGGCATCCCGACATCTTCTGCGCGGCGCTCCTGAATGCACAACCCTTGGCTTCTACGCGCCAGCCCAGATCGTCAGGGATGCTATCGCTCACGGTGTCGATGTTCGGCCCGTCTGCGCCAATGCCTTGCGCTGGGACTGTACCCTGGAGCCGACGAACGACGATAGCCAGTTCGCTGTGCGCCTCGGCCTGCGCATGGTCAAAGGAATCGCCAACGCTCACGGCGCCGCTATCGTCGCCGCGCGGGCAGACCAGCCCCTCTCCTCGATCAATGATCTCTGGCGGCGCGCCGGCGTGCCGTCAGCCGCGTTGGTTCAACTGGCCGAGGCCGACGCCTTCCGTCGGACCTGCGCCTCGCCCGCCGCGACGCTCTGTGGGCAATCAAAGCCCTCCGGGACGAAGCGCTGCCACTCTTCACGGCCGAGTCTGCGCGGGAAGCCGAGATCGTGCCCGAGGTGAACGAGCCGGCGGTCGCTTTGCGACCGATGACGGCGGGCAGCGAAGTCGTCGAGGACTACGGACATGTCGGACTGACGCTCAGAGCGCACCCGCTCAGCTTCCTCCGCGAAGATCTCCGGCGCCGGCGCATCGTCACCTGCGCCGAGGCTATGGCTGCTCGCGACGGACGTTGGCTGGAGGCCGCGGACATCGTCCTCGTGCGCCAGCGCCCTAGCAGCGCCAAGGGCGTCATGTCATCACATTGGAAGACGAGACAGGCATCGCCAATCTCGTCGTCTGGGCAAAGGTGTTCGAAGCGAACCGGCGCGCCGTCCTGTCAGCCAGCATGATGGCCGTGTGCGGCCGCATTCAGCGCGAGGGCGATGTCGTTCACCTGGTCGCGCAGCGGATCACCGATCTCTCGGTCGAACTCGCCAGCGTAGGCAGCCGCGACGCGGCATTTTCGCTTCCGCATGGCCGCGGCGACCAGGTCCGAAACGGCAGCTCTGGCCCCGATCCGCGCGACCTGCCGCCCAAGGGTTTGCGCACGCGCGACATCTACATGTCCGGATCTGCACATCGACACAATCAAGGTAAAGACACGGAATTTCCATTGACGCATCGGTCGAAAGTCGCAGAAACCGTAGTTGCCTCTTGCCAGAAAGGCATGAAACCGGGCTTGATAGACAAAATTGCCGTCGATTTCAGCCGGTCTCGGCACCCTAAATTGTCGAATCGAAAGTAAAGTTGGCCCTCATCAGGGCCGGAGGGAACATGTCAGGCGAGGAACACGTCTCCGTTGCCGTTCGAGATGACTTTTTGGCGCGGCAGACCAAAGCGAAGCCGGTACCTGCCCTCGCGGAATTGCTGTGGAATAGCCTCGACGGCGACGCCACCGACGTCTCGGTGGAATTCGTCCATAACGACCTAGCCGGTGGAATGTCCAAGATCGTCGTCTACGACAATGGCGACGGCTTTTCGCGCACAGACGCGCGGGCGCTCTTCGGCAATCTCGGCGGATCGTGGAAGCGTCAAATTCGTCAGACCAAGCGCAATCATCGCATGATCCACGGACAAGAAGGGCGCGGGCGCTACAAGGCATTCGCCCTCGGCCAGTCCGCCACCTGGAAAGTGTGTTACGACGATGCATCAGGCCGAAAGGCTTTTGAGGTCAGGCTCCTGGAAGCCGATCTTACAGATGTCACCATCACGGAGGAAGTGCCCGCGCCTGATCGCTCAACCGGTGTCATCGTCGAGATCGACGACCTTCGGCGGGATTTCAGAACCTTCGAGAGCGACGAAGGCATTCAGGACCTGAACGAGATCTTCGCGCTCTACCTCATGAATTATCGCGGGGTATCTATCTCTGTCGCCGGCCAGAGGCTCGATCCGGAGAAGGTGATCGCCAGCCACCATAAAGCTTCGCTTCCGCCAATCGAAACGGCGGAAGGCGACCAGCACAGCGCCGAGCTCGAGGTCATTGAATGGCGAACGGACGCGCGCCGCGTGTTGTATCTGTGCTCGGCGGGCGGATTTCCGTTCGATCAGGTTGAGACGCGCTTTCACATTCCCGGCTTTTCTTTCTCCGCCTACCTGAAATCCACCTACGTCGAGGAACTGCACAACGAAGAACGCGTCGCGCTCTCGGAAATGGATCCTTTGCTCGCCGTGGCGGTGGAAAATGCGCGGTCCGCGATCAAAGACTACTTCCGCGACAAAGCGGCGGAAAAGGCTCGATCCCTCGTCGATGAATGGATCGCCGAAGACGTCTATCCATATCGAGGCGCACCACAGAACGCCGTTGAAAAGGTCGAACGGCAGGTCTTTGATATCGTGGCGGTCCAAGTTCAAGAGCTCGCGCCTGACCTCGGGATCAGCTCGGCAAAGGCGAAGGCGTTACACCTTCGGATGCTTCGAAACGCGATTGAGCGCGGACCAGAGGAATTGCAGCTGATATTGAAGGAGGTGCTGGACCTTCCGGCTCGCAAGCAGAAGGAACTTGCTTCCCTTCTCCAGGAGACCACCCTCTCCGCGATCATTACTGCGGCCAAGACGGTCGCCGACCGACTCAAATTCATTTCAGCCCTGGAGTCGATCGTCTTTGACCCCGAAACCAAAGGGCGTCTGAAGGAGCGCACCCAGCTTCACAAGATACTCGCTGAAAATACGTGGGTTTTCGGCGAAGAGTATAATTTATGGGTGAGCGACAAGGATCTTCGCCGTGTCCTCGAGAAGCATCGCGACTATCTTGATCCGGACATCTCGATCGACGAGCCTGTAAAGGTGATCGGTAAGGCGCGTGGGATCATCGACCTGATGTTCTCGCGCTCCACCCGGCGACATCGCGCCAACGACATCGAACACATGATCGTCGAACTCAAGGCTCCCAAGGTGAAGATCGGCGCCAAGGAAATCACACAGGCAAAACAGTATGCGATCGCTGTCACCTCCGATGAGCGATTTTCGACCGTCGATGGAGTCCGCTGGCACTTCTGGCTCGTTTCGAATGCCTACGACGATTTTGCCAAGCACGAGATTGAAAGTGGACCGGATCGAGAGCGGCGCCTTATCGCAAAAGGGCCGAGACACATCATCGGAATCAAGACGTGGGGCGAACTTATCGAAGAAAACCGCGCTCGCCTACAGTTCTTCCAGGAACATCTGCAGCATTCCGCTGACGAAAGCGCCGCGATAAAATACCTGCAGGAAAAGCACAGCCAGTTTCTCGAGGGCGTGATTGTCGAGGAAGTCACCGAGACCAGCGAAGATCAGCCGGATACTCCTGCCCCGGAAGATTCTATGCCTGCTTAATGTCCTGCGCTGGCTGATGCATCAAGCCAGACGGCACCTCAACCGCAGCAGCCGGGCTGCTTTCACCAGCCCGCAGCATTTAATCGCAATCCGCGCTAGTTACCGCTCAACGGCCGATCAGTGTCCCCGCAGGCCAAACTCGGCGATGATTGCAGGCCGAGCGGCGAGGAGACGTTCGAGATGGCTCTCGGGCCACATCTCGATGCGCGGCGACGCCCCATTCGCATTGTGCTGCTCGATCCAAGTCACGGCATCAGCGGTGAACCGCCCGCTGGTTGCTATGATCAGCACATCGACCCGCGGATTGGGCCAAAGCGCCATTTGATCCTTCGTCGACGAGACCTCGGAGAGGCTCACGCTACGACTCGTCCAATGCTTGCACTGGATCACGACACGAAGGCGCAGCGTGCCCGACAGCTCGTCCTGGATCACGCGCATCACAGATAGATCCCTACCTTTGTCAGGCGCCCTCGTCTGCATCAGCCACTCTGGATTCTCGTAGCCTGGCGTGTCGCTGATGAGCGTGAAAATCAGGCGCTCGAAAGCCTGGTCATCGATTTTAGACCAGGCCAATGCCGTCGTGATCGGACCAGTCGGCCGCGCGGCGACCAAGGCCGACAGGTCCTCGACCTGTACAGGCACCGCCTCGTTGACGCCGTAAAGTCCCTTCCGCAAGGTATTCTTTACGTCCGGCCAATCCATCGCTTCTATGTCATAAAGGTCGCCGACATATCCAAAATCCATATGCCGCATCATGTCCGACCACCGCGCCGGCTTCACGCTTGAGCCGAGCAGCACCTCAACTTGCTTCATGCGCTCACGAATGGCGTTCCACACGTCTCGTTCGATCTGCTGCCGCGGATCTGCATCCGGGCCTACGCCCGCGCGAACCGTTCGGATGTCCGCATCGATCTGGTCGATCAGGCCGACGAGCGCATCACGAATAAGCGCCTTGCGCATGTTGTTGAGCCGGAAGCGATATTCTCGAAGTTCACGACCGGGCTCCTCGATCCAGCGTTCCACGGATACATGCGCGCTCGGCTCATCGATCTCCATCGCGTCTAACCGGCTCTGCGCGAGGCCGTCGAGATCCGGAGGTGTCGCCGTCGGCTTCCATCCCCCGATTTTCGGAAGGCTCGCGAGGAGAATGTCGAAAGAGCGCGCGCGATCCTCATATTCGACGTTTTCACCGAAAGTGACACCGGTCGGGATCATCTCGGCCATCTCATCCCAGAGCCGTTCGAGCTTGATAAGATTGGCTTCCGTCGCCTCGAATTGCTCGAGAGCCGTCATGATGGAATTATTTGCTGTACTCGGCGTAGGCATGCGCCTCCCCTTCGCCCGCTATAGCGGTGATACTACGACGTCGTTTTAGCCCGGTCCCCTAACTTCGCCTTACCTGCCTCCAAGAAGGCCGACAACATTGTCTCCATCGCCTCCTCGAGGTTGTCCGGCTCTTCCGCCCTCAGCCGTTCCGATTCTGCCACAAAACCAGAAAGCAGGTCGCGAATGACGTCCGGTGACGCCGTCAAAGTTCTCAGCATCTTCAATGAATTGTGCGCATAACCAAGAAACTCGGCGTTTCTCTCAGTTATTTCTTCAAGCATTTTCTTCGTAATGCGCTCGCTTGGCGCCACGAACTCGCCATCCAACCAATCCACATAGAAGGAAGCGTTCTTATTTCGGTTTGAACCGTCGTGGAAATCATCTTGCGTTTTCCTGAACGCCTCCCTCGCGGCGTCCCAATCGCCTCGCGCTCGCGCTGCCAGTTCATCTTCGGAAGGCTCGAGCATGTAGGCATTCGATTTGTTCTTCGAGGAATGGCGCGCAAACGCGGCCAACACTTTCTTCTGATTGACTTCAAGGTCAAGAATAAGACTGACGGCCCACACTCCGAGAGTGTTCACCTTCGAACACTCCTCCAGCGAAATCTGGTGCAGGCAAAGGGCGCGGGCCACCGCACCGGCTTTCGCCAGCAGCTCCGCCTCAAAGAAAAGCTGTTCCGCATTGGTGAAGGTCTTCTCTGCGCCCTGGAGCAGAACGTCCAAGGACGCTTCATTCTCATCCGCCTTGCTATCGGCCACCCGCATCTCCATCGAAAAGGACTTCAGTTAGATTGTCCGGCGGCGACCAAATCCCAGACTTAGCCTTCACATATGTCCGGCAAAGAGTGACGATCTTCTCCTGATCCCCGAACCTCAATTTCTCTCGCTCAATCGTGGTGAGCTGCTCGAGCGCATTCTCGGTAAATCCATAGGTCGACAGAAACAGGCCACCTGCCTTCTTTTCGGTGACAATGACCTTCAAGAGCTTCGCGACCGCGTCGGCACCCACCTTTGTTGAGGACCGCCAATGCTTGATCTCCACATAGTAGGTCGCCTGCTTTCCGGCGACTTCACATTCGAGGATGACGTCTTTACCGCCGTCCTTCGACCCGGGGGTGAGCGTCACCCGAAAGCCAAGCCCATCGAAGACCTCAGCAACGGTGCGCTCGACATCCCGCCATTCCAAATGGGCTAAGGCGCCCGGGTCTCGCGCGATGAGCCGGGCGAAACGCTCGCTGAGTTCGCGCAGAATGACCCGCACCTCTGTCTCCGCATCGGGCTCAGCTTCCCGTACGAGCTCCAACCAGCTGCGCAGATCCTCAAGCGCTTTCAGTTCGACCGACAGTGGGAGGTCATGCTCGATCGTGGCCCTGGCCGCTGTCGTGAAGGCGCAATTGCTGACGAGGATCACTCGACCTATCCCCTTCGCCAAGCCAGCCCCGATTAGCTCCCTGACCTGCTCAACCGCGACCTTTCGTGCTCGTGAGTAAAACTTGGCTACTACCCCGAGGCTTTCCGCCGATCCGAGCGCTGGATCGCCGCGGACACCCACGAAGTCGATCCCTTCGTCCCTGTGTGTGGATGTCGCCTGCAGGTAAAACCCTTCGACCCGGAGGATCGGTCTCAATACACCTCCCAAAATCCGGTCAGCCTCCATCGGTGATGGCGCTGATCCGACTTCGAGCCGGGCAATATCGGCGATGATGCGAGAATATTCTTCATTCGAAATTTTGGCCGCAGCGCGCATTACCCTATCTGTTCCTCTTCGATCTCTCCAACCGGTCCGGGCACTTCAAAACTCACTCAGCAGAGCATATTCGACCAAATGAGATGGCACGCCCAGCGCCACCATGCGCTCGCGCAAACCGTCGAGATCACCGTAGTAGCTGATCTTCCACCGAACCCGATCAACGTCGATATTGGCGATCACCTCGTGAAAGTACGGGTGATCGACGTCGGACACCGAGTGTCCCATCACAAAGATCCGATCCACGTCCGAAAGGCCGGCGAAGAAGGAAGCATTGTTTTCAATGACTTTTGACGTCGGCTTGAACGTGTCCTTGAAGTAGTCGTCGACAAGTCGCTGCCCTTCGATGACGCGGATGTCCGCGTCCTCCGGATCTCGTTCAAAGCGGTAAGGGTCGGGACTTGGATCCGGTTCCCACCCATGACCCAGAATAAGGGTGTCCGTCGGGTTCGCGGCGGCGCCATGAATATGGAGTATGTTGGCGTCAGAGACCCCGTACAGCCGCTGCAATGACGGGGTGTAGTTGAAGTTCAGGAAGACCGCGGAGGGGTCGACCGGGACGCGCCGGTCGACGATATCCGAAGCGGGCGGAATGGGAAGTTGGCGAATCCATTCGGCAAACCGCAAGCGCAGCGTCGTCGAGATCGCCTCGACCGCCTGTTCGATCTCGTATTGATAATCGTGGTGGTACGCGTCGCTCCAATCCTCCGCCCCATACCCCACGAGGAAATTTGAGGCGTCCTCGATCAGTGATTCACTGTCGAATGAGGCCAGCCGATCCTCAAACTCAGCCCAAAACTGCGCGTCCATGGCGAAGTATTTCGCGACCACCTCATAGGTCTTGGAGTCGTGCTTTCGAAGATATTCACCGAACGCTTTATATGACGACGGAATGCCGTGGTGGAGATCGAAGCCATTTCCAATGATGTAGAGAGTCTTCGCCATCGGACCCATTCTTCCGCAGTTCAAGGTTGACGATAGGAGTTGCCCATGCCCGCCGCCCCTCAGTCATCCGTGTCCATGTCCACCTCCGCGATCAGCTCTTCGGCCAATTCCGAAAGCCATGGCGAGACATCATCGATCTGCACCGCGTTGGAGTGGGCCGCGTAGTAGTCGCCGACCGTTCGAAATCTCTCGCCGAACCGATCCGCGAACATTTTCTGCAGCTTGCTGTTTCTGCTCAGCACGCTCGACATGGCCCGACCACCTCGCAAGAACCTGATCGCATGCTCGGTCCCGAGCAGATAGAGGTGCTTACGCTTCGCTGTCGGATGCTCTGCAAGCAGCAGATAATCCTTGAAAACGGAATTCTGGCGGATCGTTTCCGCGCCGCCCCGCCACCGGATGAACTTGAATTCGGCAACCCGAACATTGGTCTCAAGATCGAAGTCGCGGCCCGTGTTTCCGGCGCCGAGCGATACAGATTCGACCCGCTCCCCCGGCTCGAGAATGTGCGGCAGACACATGAGAATGCCGAGCGCGTGGATCGTGACGTTGATTTGGCCGGCCAACCGCTTCATCTCGGCAGCCGCCGCGAGAACGTCGCGGCCGGCCCCTGCACTTTCGAGGAAGCCCGTGCAGTCTCCTGCCGTAACACCACGAACCGCGCCTTCGATGCGCGATAGCGTTCGTGTCAGGTCCGGGCCGGTGAATCGTCCGACCAGCTTGACGATCTCGGCCGGGTCTGCGGTCAATCTGCTCCCTCCAGCTCCAGATGCATCCATTCCGTCAACTCTTCATCCAGTTCGGCGTCAACATAGACCTCGCAACGGGGGGCATTCCCTGCCTTCACGTCGATCACCAGATGAAGGCCGACCAAATAGCCATAGGGTCCAGCTTGCTCGGTCAGGCCCTTGAGCTTCCAGATGTCCCCTTCGTAGTCCTTGTTCGTCGACTTCTTGACCTCGACGACCAGCAAGTTCTCCCTCTTTCCGACCCGATGCACGATCAGGTCAGGCACGATCGCGTCCTTGCCAATCAGCTCATCGTCGCTGAGACCGTACCGAAGACGTTTGATGACATCCTCTCGGCGATTCCATTCGAGATCGATCGACCAACCGGCATACTGGCCGTGCAGGAGATCCCGGATTCGAGCGACAAGCGCGCGTTCGGCCGGATCGGCATAAGCAAGATCCTTGTCCTGCAGCAGTGCACGCACCGCGGCCGCGAATACTGAAAGTATTGCTTGCAAATCATCTCCCATACCACCCATTTATCATGAATTACTTCAAAGAAAATCGGGGGCTCCGACGTGAACACCGAAATCGGCGGCACGGACGCGAAAATCGCCACCGCCGCGCACCGGACTGCCGCGATCATCGGACAGTCGGACGCGACGCGTCTCGTTGACCCGGACTGATTCCCATGACTGAAGATCATTCACGTTCATCGGAGTGGGTCGCCTGGATGCGCGACTATGTGGACGCGGCGCGCCGCTTTGCCGCCGAGGATCCCGTCGATGTTTCGTCAGAGGAAGAACGCGAGCTTGTGGCGATAAAGGCGGCGCTCTATGCCCGCGCTCTGACGCTGTTCGAAGGTGCCCTGCTCCTCCTCGAAAGCGACCGGCAGCTCGATTTTCGCATTCAGTCGCGTGGTGTCATAGAGGCGACGATGTACCTCATCGCGCTGGACCGAAACCCTGCCTTCGTCGCGCGCATGAAGGATGACGACTTCAAGAGCCGGCAATCGCGCGCGGCTTTGCATCTTGGTGCGAAAACCTTCAATGGCACGGAAGATGTGAGGCAGCAGCTCGAGGAATTTGTCGCACAAGGGCTCCAGGGCGCAAAGGCGATCCAGCTCGGCACGCTCCTTCAGGGCAGCGATTTCGATCGTCTTTACCGCAGTTATCGAGACATTTCCGGGGACGCCGCGCATGTCAGCCTGACGGCGCTAAACCGGCACTATATCGCGAACGAGACGACCGGCCTGGCGGTTCTGATCATCAACCCTGAGCTCGATGACATCGACTTCCAGGTAACCGTGACAGAGCTCGGCATCTCCATGACGATCGCGACGCTTCACATCATGAAGATCAAGGAAAAGACCGACCTCTGGGATGAGTTTCAGGCGCTGTTGCAGCGATACCGAGCCCTGGCGCGCGATGGACACGGCTCGCCCGAGGCCCCAATCTTGGACACCGGACCAACGCAGCAATGAAGCCTACGTCCTCACGAGCTCATTGAGCCACTCGCTGACAGGACTTGCGATTTCAAAAACATGCCGCAAAAGCTGAATAGCGACACAAACGGGGTCCGCTCAATACGGAACAGGTGCGTCCGAAAGCTCGCATCCTGGACTTTGCCGTTCTGCAGCATCTGAGCGAAACGCCTCTCCCGGTCTTCTCCCTCGTAGACATTGATGGCCAAGTCGAGGTGCTGCATTTCTACCTTGCCAAGCGGGGTCAGCGCGGGGTCGCGGGTGTCGAGATGGATGCATCGGGCGATCATCAAGCCGCTGGGATCATCCGGCCGCGGCAGTTCCTCGATCATCATCGTCAGGTAGTCGTCCTCACGGCGTTCAACATGAACCTCAAGCCGGCGCACCTTCTTTACATGATAGTCCCAGTATTCCGCATGTCCCTCGGATGCCGGACGGTCCAACAGATGGTACGCAGCGAAATCCTTCATGCCTTTGCGGAGGCTGAAGTCTTCCAGCCATCGCGGATTTGCAGGCACCAGCGTCGCTTCGGTCAACAACTGCAGCGGCTGTGTCGCAGAATAATATCCTGCGTCGAGCCGAACAAAGGCCGGCGCCGTTGGCCATTCATTCTGCGCCCAGTTTACGATACCCGGGCTGAGGTACGGGCAGAGTTTCGTAAATCCGCTTTCAGCCCGATAGATCTCACTGCCACCGACTGAACTCACTGCGCTGACATCAATCAGCTCGAAATCCTGCCTCCCGTTCGCCCGTCGTCGGATCTTGCCAAAAAGCCCAGGGACGCTCTTAAAGAGATGCTGGCCACTGTCATAGCGCGCACACAGTCTCTTGACCTCGCGACGATTCCATTCGTGCTCGACCTCGAACGTCATCGCAAAGGCCGCAAGTCGCTCTCGACGCGTTCGACCTGCAAAGAAGCCGATCACCAAATAGCCGCTCAGCCCGTTCTCGTCCTCGGACGTCAAAATGCTTTCGCGAAACGCGAGCACCGGAGCAACCATCGCTGCATGCGGGCCCGGACTTTCCACCAACTCATGGACCGCGATGTTCGCCTCCTTGGCGATCTTGGCTAAGTCACTGAGCTTCTCGAAATATTCGTCGATCTCCCCCAGAAATCCTTCCCCCAATGCCGCCTATTCCCTGATCGCGAACACTTTCCGGGTCCCCGAGACATTGCCGTCCTGATCCATATATCCGTCGTAAGTCCGCCGGACCTCATCTTCCAGGAACGCATCGAAGATCCGAGCGATCTCGGGCGGCGAGAAATGAAAGAGCTGCGTCTTGCTCTGGGTATCCGACGCGATCAGCAACCCGTCCGGCAGATAGGCGCTTCCGGAAAGAACGCCGATGACACGGGCGTGCAACATCTTGTCGGAGATCACTTTTGGCGTTCGATTCTCGCGTCGCCGCGCCGTCATGTCATAGTTATTGAAGATTTCGCTCGAGGTGCGGCTGACGAACGGTTCACGCCACTCGACATCTTTTCTGACGGCGATCTCGTGTACCTCGAGCGGCGTCTCGCGAAATCGATCCGTCACCAAACGACATTCGATCAGCCGCCGCATGCACACCGCGGCAACGCCAACCGCCCGTTCCAGCATGTGATAGGGATTATGCTCGGTGTCCGCCTCCGCGAGCGCCTCGTCCAAATGCAGAATTATTCTGCGGCGCTGCTCCGCCAGCTCGTTCTTCCACGTATAGGATTGCCACTCGGAGGAGCCCACGCTTCCCAACTTCCGAGCTTCCTCGAACCTTGCCTGTATCTCATCTTCCGACCTCACGCCTTCCGCCCCCTCATTCCTGCGTCCACTCATCCTACCTGTTCCACCTGGAGCGTGCCTGCCGCCAATGGACGGATCAGCGACTGCGCCGGGACGGAGGGGTCAAGCCAGTCGGCCCAGGCGTCGCGCCGGAGGATGACGATTTGCCGATCGTGATAGGGCGCGATGTCTGGCCCCGGCTCCATCGTCAGCATGGTGAAGGCCTCGCCGACGTCCTTCGTTTCACGCCAGATGCCGGCGATGCAGAAGATCGGCTCGTCGCGCTTGGTGAAAAGCCACTTGTCCCTGCGCTTCTTTCCCTTCTCGGCCGGATCGGTGAACTCGTAGAACCCGTCTGCCACGATCAGGCAGCGGTTCGAGGAGAACTCACGTCCCTCCGAACGAAAGTTATAGACTGGCCGCTTGTTCTGGGCCGGCCAGCTCCAGCGCCGCTGCACCAGGTCCCTTTCGCCGCGCATCCCCTCGATCGTGCGGATGATCGGAGCCATGTCCGTGATCTTGATGTCGTCGCGCGCCTCGATGTTCGGCGTGCCCTCCCCGAAGCGGATCTTGATCTTAAGGTCGGCGAAGTCCTCCATGATAGACGCCACGTCCACGTTCAGTCGGTAATCGTTGCACATCGCTCCTCCGTCCCGATCGCCATTGCGCTGCGACCGTGTTCTTGTTATGTTCGCGGACTATGAGCGCAACGGTTTTCGATTCCGAAACATCGCTCGACGAACGCCGCGTCATCATACGGCGTGTCGGCCAGGATGTTGAGATGGTGGAACTGAACTGGGGCCTGCAGCCCCGCGAGAGCGGCGGCAGACCATTTACGGTCGTGCGCGCGGAAGGCCGCTTTTTTCCAAATCATCGATGCCTGGTGCCGGCATCTGAATTCCGTCATCGCAGTCACGGAAAGAACTACAGCTTTGAACTGGAGAGTGACGACTTTTTCTATTTCGCGGGCATCTGGCGACAAGCGACGCGGGATTGGCCCGAGTCCTACGCGATCCTCACGACGGCAGCCAACGAAGACGTCGAAGCCTACCATGATCGGCAGATGGCAGTGCTGCGCCGCGACCAGCGGATGGCCTGGCTCGACATGACCGTGCTAGAAGACAAACTTCTGGTGCCTCAGCCGCGCGGCAACTTCCGTGTCTCACGCCTTAGAGATTTTCACGCCCACGCGGCATTCGCTCTCTGAATTGTCTCCGATGTCGTGCATTCGCTGTTTACCGCCGACATAATTGACCTTGCACCGAAACCCGTCCATCGATTTGGGCCACGAGAAGGCATAGCTTAGACGAAAGCCCGAGAGGATCCCCTTTTACCAGACACGAAAGACGTGCCGACTTTGCCAGCAAGCGCAGATATGGAATGCTTTCGCATCGATGAAAGCGGATATACGGGCTTCGATCTCCTGAATGCCGACCAGCGTTTCCAGGGCGCGTCCGCGATTGCCATCAGCGACGAGGATGCCGCACGCCTCATCAAGGAACACTTCCCGCGGCTCCAGGCGCCGGAGCTCAAATTTCGATCGCTGTCGCGCCGCTCTGCCAATCATCAGGGGCTACTTGCTCTACAGCGTGATCTTCTCACCAACTACAAGAGCGTCACCTATGTCTGCGACAAGCGCTTTCTGCTTGTCCTCATGTTCGTCGACTATGCTGTCGAGCCCTTTTACTACGAACGGGGCCTCAACTTTTACGAAAACGGGCAGAACTACGCGATGGCGTCGCTGCTCACCATGGCGGGGCCTACACTTCTTGGGCAGGCGGCGTTCGACACCATGCTCGCCGCGTTCCAACACGCCGCCAAGGAGAAGACGCCAGACGCGCTCAAGGCGCTCGTCACCGCCACGCGCGCGACACGGTGGCGTGAATTTCCCGAGGCGCTCGGACCGCTTGCCCAGTACGCCGCCCCCGAATGCCTTTCGGCGATCGCAACGCCCGGTGTGAACACGGACGCTGCGCTGGTGGTGCTGCAGTCGCTCATCAGCCGGATGGAGGTGATGGCGGACGGGCCGTATCGCGTCGAGCACGACCAGTCGAAGAACCTGCTTACCTACCACGACCTCATGCAACGCTTCATCGATCACGACCAGGCTATCGAGTTCCGCCAAACCGAAATCGCGACCCTGAAATTCCCCCTCAAGCTCTCCGAAGTCACGCAGGTCGATTCCAAAACGAGCCCCGCGGTGCAACTGGCCGATGTCATGATTGGCGCCGCAATCGAAGCAGCAAACAATATGACGGGCCTGCGGTCGGGTGGGCTCGATCCCGAGGCGGTGATGTCACTCTACCGAGACGATCAGTTCATCCATTTGATCCCCTCGGTTGACTTCGAGGAACAGCGGCGTTTCAGGCAAGGCACGCAGGCGGCCGAGCTGATCGACTATTTGGCCGCAAACTTCTCTGGCCCGCGAGAAAACTGAACCAACGGATCGTTGATCTGCACCTGAATCGAGAACGGGGGAAAGCCTTCCCCTGCGCCCGAGCCCTGCGGTCTCGCTCGACCCCTTCTGCGGGACCTGCCGCCCCGCAACGCCCCCGCTTGAGAGGAAGAGCGCGGACCGGATTGCCGTCACGGGTTGAGGGCTGGGAGAAAGGCTTCCGGCGCCCGTCGCGGAGACCCGCGATGACCAAGCATCAGCGCCGGGCTGCCCCCGATCGGGCGAGCCTCTATGACGACATCACCAACAAGATCATCGCCGAGCTGGAAGACGACCGGTTGCCCTGGGTTCAACCCTGGGGCACCAAGGCGGCCAAGGCGCCGCTCGCCATGCCGCGCAATGCCTCGACGGGGCGCAGTTACTCGGGGATCAACGTCCTGATCCTCTGGGGCGCCGTGATCGAGCACGGCTATCCCGGCCAGAGCTGGCTCACCTTCCGCCAAGCGCTCGCCCTCGGCGGCAATGTTCGCAAGGGCGAATGTGGCACGACCGTTGTCTACACCGTTTCGTTCCCGACGACGAGAAGAGGCATGCCCGCGAAACCGGTGAGGATGCCCAGGCCATTCCGCTCCTCAAGCGCTTTACGGTCTCCGATGCGCCCAGTTCGACCACATTCGCTGGCCAGTTTTACCTCGTCGCCAACCTGCATGACGGGCGTCCAGTTGCCCGCGTCGTCTGTTCTCAGAAAGCCGATATGCCGATTGAGTGTGAAAGCGTATACCCGGTCGACACATTGGGAACCGTCGCGGCTTGCCGTCCAGATAGTTGTGCTCAGGCTTGGCGGCCGAGCTCGATTGCTAAAGCGAAGGGTTGCTTCTGACCAGTTAGCGAGAGCAGGTCACTACTTGACCGCACTTACGCCGTACTTCGAGTCCTCTTCACGAACATAGCGAGCCAACGTGTCTCTTACAGCCCTGGTCGATTCTTCCAGTTTCTGAAGCATAGCTCTCAAGTCCGCGATTGTTGCTTCCTCCATATGTAGATTCTGCGGATTTAAAGTAGCTCGGATGAGTTGGTCGAGCGGCATTGGGGAGATCGATATTCCGGCCGGAGCGTTGCCGTATTCAAACGATAATTCAGAGATCAGATTGCCCTCCGGGGTAAGTCTGCATGACGACGTCAAGTTAGATGAAATTGCTTCTTCTAGCAGCCGAGCGGGGATTTCAATCGCCGCAACGACGGTCCCGGTCTCACTGACCCTGTATCCAAGCCGATAAAGATCATCCGCCATTCGCGCATTTCCTGGGCAGACGCGTTCGGCAAAAGGTTCGATTCCCCACCGAGCAGAAAGAGCCAATACCTTACCCCATCAACGTGAGTTTCCCCTCCAGAAATACCTAATTTATCGGTATCTGAAAAGTCGTTCTATGTGTCTGGCCCCCTTTCGGAGGCCAGATGCCCAAGACGGTTACCTCGCCCATTCAAAAGAAGCTCGCCGCAATGTTGGTTGAGCTGAGAAAGGGTGCGGGACTCCGCCAGATTGATCTCGCAGATAAACTTGGGGTCTACCAATCCTGGGTAACCCATCTTGAATCTGGGCAACGTCGAATAGACGTCGTTGAGCTGATCGAGTTGGGTCGAGCCATTGGTTTTGACCCCGCCGAAGTCGTGCGGAAACTCAATAAACGTTAGCGGGAAAGCTAAGCAGATCGACGCTGCGACTTCGCCGGCTGCTTTTTCGCACCTATCTCCTTTGCCTGCTTCTTGCCGGCAATAGGCATCAACATCTCTTTCTGACCGCTTGCAGCCTTGCGCGGCTTCTTGGCCGACTTCTTCGGTGTACTTGCAGTCACCGTCCCCTTCTCTCTCCCGACGCTCTGTCGTAGCGCCTCCATCAGATCGACGACGTTCTCACCCTTTGGCCGCTCTTTGGGGCGGATCATCTTGCCGGCCCGCTTCTGGTTGATCAGTTCAACCAGTGCGCCTTCGTAGTGGTCCTCAAACTTCTTGGGATCGAATGTGCCTGTCTTCTGGTTCACGATGTGCTTGGCAAGATCCAGCATGTCTTTCGTGATTTTGACGTCCTGGATCTCGTCAAAGTACTCCTGCTCGCTGCGGACCTCATAGGGGTAGCGCAGCAACGTTCCCACCAGCCCCTTGTCCATCGGCTCAAGTGCAATGATGTGCTCGCGACTGGTCAGTACGACGCGGCCGATGGCAACCTTGTTCATTTCACGGATGGTCTCGCGGATCACCGCGAAGGCGTCGTGGCCGACCTTGCCCTCCGGGCGAAGGTAGTAGGGTCGGATCAGGTAGCGCGGATCGATCTCTGACTTGCCGACGAACTCGTCGATTTCGATCGTGCGGGTCGATTCCAACGCGATCTCTTCGAGCTCTTCCTTCGTCACCTCGATGAACTGCCCCTTCTCCAGTTCATAGCCCTTGACGATGTCCTCGTTGGGCACCTCGTCGCCAGTGTCCTGATCCACCTTGATGTACTTGATGCGGTGGCCCGTCTGCCGATTGAGCTGATTGAAGGAGATTTTCTCGGACTCTGAAGTCGCTGGGTACAGCGCCACCGGACAAGTCACGAGGGACAGACGCAGGAAGCCTTTCCAATTGGCACGGGGGGCCATGTACGCAGAACTCCATGTTGGACGGCTCGGACTCAAGACGATCGAAAGCGGCTGGTTCCGACAATGTCAGGGCCAAATAATTCGGCCAGCCTCCATTCGTCGGACTCGACTTTTGTTCTCTTTATGTTCTAATTCCACCATGAACGACCGACCTGCGAGTTGGCGAATGCCCTCCCCGAAGCAAATGGAAAAGCTAGC
Organism: Bradyrhizobium manausense; assembly: GCF_001440035.1. Taxonomy (GTDB): domain Bacteria; phylum Pseudomonadota; class Alphaproteobacteria; order Rhizobiales; family Xanthobacteraceae; genus Bradyrhizobium; species Bradyrhizobium manausense. The sequence continues at coordinate 55,278 of NZ_LJYG01000032.1, forward strand.
CAACTCAATGGGAAAGAAAGCCGCGAGAGAGCATTCGCTCGATCCCAAGGACGACATGCCGGACGACTACTGGCGTGCGCTCCTCGACGCCCATGGCGAGACAGCGCCGTCGGGACGTTCGAGCCCCGGCCAGCGCCTCTGCGATATCCCGCAGCATGTTCTGCGGGTTTCCTGTCGCAGGTGCGAGCGCATTGTTGAGATCCAGAAAGTGGACGCCGTCCGTCTCTACGGGCAACAGGCAAACTGGAAGGAGGTCGCGCAACGTTTGCTGGACAACACATGCCAGAACCGAACTGGTCGCCACGAGGAGGACGGCTGCTGGCCGGCCTTCGGGCCCGTTTGATCGATCACCTGCGTTACCCCGAATGGCTCCGAAGCATCACCCGACGCCGCTCTCCGGCGGCGACCGGAAAGCGCTTGGCAAGGAGCTCGGCAAGGCACGCGCGATGACTACCATCCTGGCCGAGCAGTCCACAGCGGCTCGCGCCAAGGGCGAGGCCCTGATCGAACAGGCGGATCGCCTTCTGTGCGAGAGCTGGAACGAGCGCATGTGGGCGAATGGCGAGCCGATCGATCCTTCGCCGGCGATCGATCAGGCAATCAACGGTGGCTATCCTTGGCTGGAGATCCAATGCTCCCGCTGCAAGACCCGACGCGACGTCGATCTGGCTGCTCTGCCGCATGCCTCCACAACGTTTGTCCATGACCTGGCTGGCAGGCTCCGGTGCAACAAATGTGCTAAGGCGGGACGCCGTCCTGTGGCGACGCTGCTGCAGCTCGTGCGCCGCCCCCGCCCCGCTCCTTCAGAGACGTGACGATGTGCAACCTCTACTCGATGACCAAGAACGTTGATGCAATACGTCAGTTGTTCGGAGCCTTGAACAGCCGCGTGGGCAATCTGCCAAGCATGCCGGGCATCTTTCCCGATTACCCCGCACCCATCGTCCGCAACGCTGCGGATGGACGCGAGATCGTCATGGCACGGTGGGGAATGCCTTCCTCCTCGAAGGCCTTGATGGACGCCACGAAAAAGCGAGCGGAAAAGCTCGAGGCCAAGGGCAAGCAGGTCGACTTCAAGGAGCTGCTCCGAATGGAGCCAGACTCCGGAACAACAAACATCCGCAACACGAAAAGCAGCCACTGGAAACGATGGCTCGAGCCGGACAATCGCTGCCTGGTGCCGTTCACCAGCTTCAGCGAGTACGACACCATCGATGGAAAGAAGGTCCCCGTCTGGTTCTCCCCCGATGAGAGCCGCCCCCTGCTCGCCTTCGGTGGGATCTGGACCAACTGGACGTCTGTGCGGAAGGCAAAGGAAGGCGAGGTCACGGCCGATGTGTTTGGCTTCCTGACATCTGATCCCAACGCGGAAGTGAAACGCGTCCATCCGAAGGCGATGCCGGTCATTCTCACAACGACTGAAGAGTACGACACCTGGATGCGCGCGCCTTGGGACGAGGCGAAGGCGCTGCAGCGACCGCTCCCGGGCGGTGCGCTGAAGATCGTGGCGACAGGCGAGAAGGAAGACCCGGCCACAGTGTCTTAGCGTTGTGAGGGCGGAACACGTGGACAAAATCCAGTGCCAACGATTTTCGAATCCCTGCCCTGTGTTAACTGGCCGGAACAAGGGCGAGAGACGAGGATTCGTCTCGGTGGAGCGAATTCGTGCTGATGTCTCGGGAAAGACGACCTGCGATCCGTACGCTGCGCGGCTGGGCCGTTTCGGTCCTCAATGAGGCCGGAGCAATCAGGGAATGCGGGGAGCATGGCTGGATACAGGATCGCGGTGATCCGCACGCCCATGAGCGTGCGTTCGATGTAGCACGGAAGAACCCACCGGAGAGGTATTCTCCGGAGGCCGCCGCGGTTGCGATCGCCGAGGTCCTGGAATCGATCGGCGATACATGTCCTGAGTGCCCGGCCGAGGAGATCGTCTAAGGTTGCGACAAGTCGACTGCAAACCTCCGCTCCACAACAGTTCGGCACAGTCTTCAGCCGCGGCTCACATCCGGCGTCGAAACTGCCGGCGATTTGTGAGGCCGACGAAATGCAGACGCAATTGCGCAAGTCCGCCATCGTGTTGGGTCGAACGTGGCGACAGAGAGGATCGTGATCGCGCCAAATCTTGGATGTGCAGACAATCACTTAGCTGCCCTTCGGCGCCAGTGCTTTTATCTTGCCCTCACTCCCTCCGCTCTTTTTGCTTTGCGCTCTTTGCGATAGCGATCGTTACCCGAAGGGCCGAGACACCCGCAGGGTGGCTCGGTGAGGAGCGAAGCGACGAGTAGAGCGCGGGCCGAAGGCATCGCCCGTATGCCATCAGCACACTATTTTCGTACAAAAATCGAGCGCTCGGCACGCGTCCAAGACATCATTTCAAGCCTCTCAGCTGTGCATTGATTGGCGCAAATTCCAATGCCGATGGAGCGATTTTTGGCATCGGAACGAAGAGAAATAGCCATGGAACGACCTTCGCTCCGGGCAAAATTCCGCTCGTTGCGAGTGCATTTCCTCGATCGCAACGAGATGTCTCGAGGCTGTTCCGCGGCGCCCGCTCTTCTACGCGCGCTCAGTTGCGGGCGCACCAGTCGGCGATCTTCAAGGCCTTGATTTTCGGAGACAAGACAGGCTCCCGCGCGATGCGCGGGAGCCCAACATTTTGACCTAATCGACAGGATTCCAGATCAGGAAGAAGCCGCCGTCACTGCCGAGGCCAACCGTTCGACCAAGGTTAGCGGAGAGCTTGCGGCCACCCAGGGCGGGTGCTGCGAGTGACAGGCTGACGTAGTCCGTTCCGCGGCTCTCGCCGCTCAAAATCCGGCCAGATCCGACCTCAACCCCTTGCGTGAAGATGCGGAAATCTGCCGGGTTGTCGCCGAACTTGTCACGGTTTGGAACGATGTCGATGTCGGCGCAGATCGGTAGGAATTTGAGCTGGCCCCTGAAGCCGCCGTCAATTGTGCGGGTGACGAATCCGATGGCGGTCATGGTCTGTCTCCTTCGTTGCCGCAAGGCGCCGATGCCCTGCGATAGCGAGACCGTCATGGCGGCCGGCACTCATCCGAACCCTTGGGGCGAAGCGGAGCGGCGCACCCGAGCGCGCTGCTTTTTTGCAGCGAAGCGGCCGCGAGGAGCCGGCTGGCCGGCGGGGAAAAAAGGAAGCGCGCGAGGGTTTCGGATGGGGGACGGCTGCCATAGGTCGTCGCGCCATAAGCAGGGAATCGTGCCTCAGACGAGGAGCCGGGCCTTGCCGCAGAGCTGCATTCACCCCGCACAAATGGCGCTTGGGCCGCGCTTCGACATATGCCTCGCCTCGAGTTTCTCGCGATCCAGCGTCGATCATCCCGCCTGGAAAGCGGATTGGTTTCGCATCCGGCGAGCGGTCCCCGAGCCGCCTATCGAGTCGAATTGGCCGCAATCAGTCCGCCGCATGAATGACGATTGAGCTCGCGAATCGGGCGACGAAAATGCTCCCGAAGGCTCAATTTGTTCGCCATTCGGCGTGTCGAACGGTTTGAGTTGCAGTGAGAATTCGCGGCTGCGCGCCTCCCTTGGAGGCAGAAAAGGCTCTTGTCCTCACTCTTAAAAGCGCCGCGGAAAACGCAAATCAGCCCCGCCTCCGAGGAGGCGGAGCTGATGATCTTCTGCGTCAATCGCCGCTGCGGCGCGACCAGATCAGGCTGAAACCTTCCTCGCCTTCGACCTTGACCAGCGAGGCGTAGATCGGAGCCGGGAAGCTCGGATCGTCGAGCTTGACCGAGAGATATTCGCGGTCGCTGTCGCGAACCGTCTTCTTCCAGGCGGCGCCGAATTCGGTCGCTCCCGCGAAAATGCGGTAGTCGGGAGCCTTGTCATTGTCCTTCTCGGAGGCGGTGAACTTGGCCTTGATGTTCAGCGTCAGCGTCTTGATCGAACCGGTGTAGCCGTTGTCCGAAGCGGTGAAAGTGCCGATGGTCGCCATGGTCGTCTCCGTCTGTCTGTTGCTCGGGCCGCGCCTATCGCAGCCTCGATGGCGATCCTTGGCCCGGGGAGCGATCGGCCCGCAGCCGCAAGGCCCGCAGCGCAGCGGAGGACGGCGAAAGCCTGCTTTTTTGTCTTCCCGCGAGGAATGCCGCCGCTTGGCGGCAGGGGAAAAAAGCAGGCGTGAGCTGTTGCGGGAAGGCGATCGAGGCTCTTGCCGTCCCTCGGGCCTGATCAGCCAATCGAGGGTGCGTTGGACGCGAGCCCATGACCGAACTGACGGCGATCACCATGGCTGCCACCGCTTGCCACAGCATCGGAAAACGGCGGGATCGATCAGAGAAAACCCGACGTCTGCGGATCAATCGCGAGTACGATACGCCGGACAAACCAGCAAGCTCGATTACATTTACGCATCGGGAAGCCACCGCGCCGGCCAGGATTGTTCGCCCGATTGCGCTTTGAATACGCCAGGTCTGGATACAATCAGTGCCCCGCCGCTGATCGCCTCCCCGCTATGAAAGGGAGGTGCGGCACAGCGTCACCGGCCGCTGCCAGCCGCGCAGACCGGAGGGATCNGCCTCTGGAGACGGGCCGGCGTGAATGATCGCTCGCTTCGCTTTGCTTGAACCGGCCGCGCGCCAACAGGTGCGCGGCCGGAATTTGATGTGAGCCGGGGCCGCTCCAGCGGCCCCGGCTCACCTCTTACTCGGCAGCTTGCGAACAAAAATCATTGCGCTGCGCCTCGTCTGGCGCTCCGACCCGATCGTCCATTTTGGCCGTGCGCAGCAACGGCGGCAACCAGTCGGTTGCCGCCAATAATTGCTCGGCGGCGGCTGCCATCTCGGTCTTTTTCATTCCCGAGATGCGTTCGGCTGCTACCTCGCTGACGCCTTCGCGCACGGCCTCAAGGATGCAAGCTTTGGTGACCCGGCCGAGATAACTCTGCCCCGTCGGCCGCCAGTATCCGGTCATGTCGAGCGCTACCGCCCCGGCCAAACGGCTAGCCACAGCCAACGCGCGTGGCCGGAGGTCAAATGGCAATTTGACCGCATTGACCGTCAATGCCGTGCAATGGGCGAACAGCGCCATGCGGCTGTCGTGGTCGAGTTCGACCACGAAGTCCCACAGCTTGGCGACGTCTCGGGGCATTTGCCTCGCCCAATTGGCATGGCGATCCGACCATTCCTTACCAGGCGGGGTATCTTCGATTCCGGTCGCATGGGTGGCCAAATCCGTCTTTACGGGTTGAATGCCGAGCACATGAGCATTGGCTCCGATATAGAAAATTTGCGCGGCGAGCGCATGGGTGACGGCCATGACGGCGACGTCCGGCTGCCCACTCAAATTGAGACGCAGCCCCAATGTGCGATGCGCGGTGAGGTCACGAACGAGCGTGTCGGACAGCCTCTGTTGCCCGTCTTCTTCCTCGTTTTCTTCCTCCCCTCCTTCACCATCGCGAGTGGCTTGAGCGTCCCCGCCACCCTCCTCATCCGATGCTTGCCCGTCACCATCCTCCCCCGCTTCCGGATTAGATTTATCGTCCTCGGGGCGGATGAAACCGCGTTCGATCCTTAACGTGCCGTCATGATTGAGGATCACGAACGCGCCGCCGCGCGCGACGTCGCTCGCGTCGTAGGCCTGCCGTTTCGCCTCCAACTGCTCGATCTGGCTCTCCAATTCGCCGAACCGCGCATCCACCTCGTCAGGAAGTTCCTCGACAGTTTGATGCTGTTCGCTCAGCTGGTCGAACTCGGTTTGGGCGAGCTGAAGCGCGGTTTGATCTTCTGCCGAAAGCTCGACCGGATGCGGGTAGGCACGACGTAGGCCGTGGGCGTGCGGGAAGTCGAGACGGGGTTCCGTCCACTTCCATCCCTCGGCCGCCCGCAACGCATCCGCCTCCCGGCTAAGCCGTGCCGTCACCAATAGATCGAGCAGAGCCACGTCCTCCGGATAGCCGCCGCGATCCTCGGTGAAGAGGTCGCGCAGGATCGTACCGCCCGCCTCGATATAGGCCTCGAGCCCGACAAACCGCGCGCGGCGATCGGTTGCCGCGACATGGGTTTCGGTAAGCAGACGACGGATAGTGCTGGCATCGCGGTCGTAGGACAGGCGCTCAAAAACGCTCTCCTGCCGCGCCTGATCGTCGGTGATAGCAAAGGCCATCAACTGCTCGAGGGTCAGATCGCCATCGCGATAGAGCTCGATCAAACTGGGAGAAACCGCACCCAGCCGAAGGCGCTGCCGCACCACATGCGGCGTCACTCCGAAGCGCGCGGCGATCTCCTCCGCACCAAAACCGCGCTCCTCCGCAAGCCTCCTGAACGCCTCGAACTGGTCGGCGGGATGCATGTTTTCCCGGGTGACATTCTCGTCCAGGCTGATTTCGTGGGGGTCATTCGCGGTGTCGATGATGCAGCGGATCGGCTCAGTCTTCTTGATCTCCTTCCGCTTGACCCGCAGAAGCTGGGCAAGCCGCCTGCCCTCACCGATGGTCACGAGATAGAACCCCGTGGCCGTGCCCTCTCCGTCCAACTCGGGCTCAACCACCAGATCCTGCAAGATGCCCTTGGCGGCAATACTCGCCGCATACCCCTCGATCGCCGCCTCGCTGTGCGGCGTCTTGCGCGCATTGTTGGGTGACTTCTTGAGCTTGTTCAGCGGAATGAGAACTTCCGTCCCGCTCGCGGGGATGATTTCAACTGATTTGGCCGACATGATCATTCTTCCTTTTGCTTCCATGGGTGCAGCGCGCAATCCGCGCCTGCGCCCCTGCCCGTCGGCGAGACCGGGGTAGCAAGTGCCAGGGCGACCCGAGCGGAGGGGGATCGCCCGCCCGATAAGGGCCGCTCGATAGAAGCGGGTCTGCACGGGCGCATGTCAGCCGTTCGAGAAATTGAATACCTTCGAAAGCACGGAAGACCGGGGAGACCGCTCGGGGCGGCGCCGGCGGCAGCCGGCGCTTTACCCTGGCGCGCGCGAGGGGCAGCGCCCCTTAGACCTCAAGCGTCGGAATATTGAGCAAGTCAGCGCATGTGAAAACAAGAGCAGAGTGAGAAAATCAAAAGAGGCACCCGCAGGAGGGTCAGCATAGCGCCGACGCGGTACGCGGCGGGACCCGGGACCGAGTGCAGTCGCGAGATGAAGTAACCGGGCATCGACCTCCCGGGCGCATAATGCGCCGATCGATTCGCCCAACAAGATGAGCTGGAGATCCTGATGAATTACTTCGCTGGACTCGACGTGTCTCTCAAGCGCACAGCGATCTGCATCGTTGATCGAGATGGAAATATCGTCCGGGAAGGAGTGACGGATACCGAACCCGAGGCGCTCATTTCCTGGCTGAGAAATACCCGCTTCGCTTTGCAACGCATCGGGCTAGAAGCGGGGCAGTGTTCGTCCTGGTTGCACAAGGGGCTTTCGGAAGGCGGACTACCCGTCGTTTGTGTTGAGACGCGGCACGCAAAGAGCGTGATGCAAGCTCAAACTGTCAAGACGGACCGCAACGATGCTCGTGCACTTGCGCAAATGATGCGAACAGGGTGGTTTAAGGCGGTTCACATCAAATCTGAAAACAGCCAAAAGCTACGGGCGTTGATGGGCAGTCGCCGGTGCCTGATCGACAAGCAACGTGACCTCAATAATCATATTCGGGCCGCACTTCGAACCTTCGGATTCAAAATGGGCCTTGTCGGCCAAAGCCGCTTTGAAGAACGCGTACGCGAGCTGGTTGTGGCTGATGGAGATTTACAGGCCATCGTAATTCCATTGCTCGAAGCCCGGCGCATGCTCGGCGAACAAGCAAGCGTGTTGACGCGCCTAATTGGGCGCCTGGTTCGGAGCGATGCTATTTGCCGCCGGTTCATGACAGTTCCTGGCGTTGGCCCCCTGACAGCTTTGGCATTCAAGACGACCATCGATAACCCAGGTCGCTTCCGTAAATCACGGCATGTTGGCGTCCATCTTGGACTGACCCCAGGCAAATACGCGTCTGGAGAAGTCGATTACAACGGGCGCATCACCCGGTGCGGCGATGCCTTTGCTCGAGAGCACCTCTTTGAAGCCGCGCACTCTTTGATGGTCAACACCAGACGGTGGTGCTCGTTAAAGGCATGGGGCATCCGCATCGCAAAGCGCAGTTCCATGAAAAATGCGTTGGTCGCGGTGGCCCGCAAGATATCCGTCATCCTGCACCGTATGTGGTGCGACGGCAGCGACTTCCGGTGGGAGAGGTCGGAGGACGCAGCGGCGGCTTGATCCCCGAACGCACAGATCATCAGAACACGGCCGAAAGGCTGTCAAGGAGTCCGGCAGGACGAGGAATGGCGAGGGTGATAACCGGTCTGCAGCGCGAGCCGATCGCTCCGTGACTGCGCTCCCGAGATGGTCCCGCCACTTCTTCACGAACATCATCATGAGGCGGGGATCCCGACCTCGAAGAGAAGCGCGATCGCCGGATAGCTTGACGCCACGGAGGTTCAGAAGGCACAGCGACGATGCGTTAATCAGACCAGACTTGCTACTTGACGTTCCAACCCCGGTTAGAGAAGACCGGTTAACAAGGCACCCGCGCGACGGGCAGTGATAGCGGTGCCGCGAAGCGGCAGCCCTTCGTGCGAGTGCCTCCGGCGAGCGACACATTATTTCTGCTTGCGCGAGGGATCGAAGCCGAAGGCCGAGACGCGGGCGCGGCTCGGTTCACGAGAGCCCGGTGTGGCGATAGCCGCACGCGCACCACTGATGACAAGCCCCGTCACACAAGCATCGAACTGAGACCAGAACCGAGGATTTCCGGGCGGCTCGTCGAGACAGCTCATCACCTGTCAAATCTGACAGTATCGGTCATACATCGTACCAGTTAGAATCCCGTGAGCCATATTGGGCAATCAGCAAACGATCGCTCTCAGGCGGAACCATTGAGTGCAACAGGACCGCCAATCCGTCCCAACACCAATGATTTCGCGTCGCTCAAATTGCGTGCGTCACGGAGGAAGTTAGCGAAACAACCACAGACCAGTTGGATCGAAGATCGGATGAGGCATATCGCAAAAGTGATCAATACCCGTACCTAGGATAACGTTGGCGCGGTCGTCCCCAAGCATTCTCCGCACCAACCCATATCGGCCCAAACAGCCGCTCGTCGCATTTGAGCTGTCGCCGGCGCGGTGATTGTATGTGCCAATGGGCACTGGCGATCTCGAGGCGAACAGCACCACCGGAGGGAGTCTTAAAAGCAGCCGCTGTGGGCAGAACGTCGTCCCTGCTCAGTGTTGCCAGGCATTTCGAATTCACACACCTGCTCGAAACGACGCAGCCGGCGCACTCCTCAAACGAAGAGAAGCGTGTCGATGCTGCCCACATAGAGCTCAATCACCGTTAGTGCTTCGCAGATCGCGACGTTGCTAACATGATCGAGATATCAAAGCGCCCGGAGGGCCTTGGTCTACACGATCCACTCCGTCTTGCTATCGCAGCGGCCGTGGCATTTCCCGATGGCTCTATGACCGCTTCCGGACTGCGCAGGGAGAGCGCCCGCGGAAGACTCATCATCGAGCGCATTGCGGGCAAGGACTACACGACACTCTTTTATATAGAGATAATGAGAGAATTATGCCGCGTCGAAGCAAGGGGGCCAGACTCCAACTCAAGGCGCCCGAAGAGACGGGACCGGCAAGACTACCCACCGGGCAACTTGGATCATCCGAGACAACGGCCGGGATATCAGCACAGGCTGCACTTCAGATGAAATTACGGCCGCTGAGCAAGCGTTGAAGGATTACATTGCGTCGAAGTACATCCCGAAGCGCAAGGCCCAAGACATTGAAGCGATCCCGATCGGGGATGTGCTGTCGATCTATCTTGATACAGAGCTCGCCAAGCTCCACGATCGATTCAAGGTCACTGAAGACACTGACGAGACGATTCCCGCCATACGCAAATTCAAGAAGCGGATTGGGCGGCTCAACGATTGGTGGGGCGCTAAAATGCTAGCCGACGTCGATGGCGAGCAGTGTCGCCAATACGCGAAGGAGCGCGGCAGCAAGGGTGGCGCAAGGCGCGATCTTGAAGACCTTCGCGCAGCTATCAACCATCATGCTGCGGAAGGCTATCACCGCGGGATCGTCAAAATCACGTTGCCCCCAAAGGGTGAGCCTCGCGACAAGTGGCTCACAAGATCCGATGCCGCGAAACTGATCTGGACGTGCTGGCGATATCGCGAGATGCAGACGATGTCCCGGGGGCCGCTGAAAGGCCAAAAAGTCGAGACCGGAAAACGGCCTCTACGGCACCTGGCACGCTTCATTCTCATTGGCGTTTATAGCGGATCCCGAGCCGGCGCCATCGCCGCTGCCTCGCCGATTCCGGCTGTCGGCAGGGCATTTGTCGACCTGGATCGCGGCATCTATTACCGCCGCCGCCAGGGCGACGCAAAAACCAACAAACGGCAACCACCGGTACCGGTCCCGCCGCGCCTCCTCGCGCATCTCAGGCGTTGGCACCAGATCGATCATCACGCGAAACACTTCGTGGAATTCAATGGGAAGCCAGTCACCTCAGTGAAAACGGCTTTCAAAACTGCCGTGCGACTGGCCGGCCTCGGCGTGGGCATTTCACCCCATACGCTCCGGCATACCGCGGCGACTTGGTTGATGCAGCGTGGCGCCGATCCGTGGCAGGCAGCGGGCTACCTGGGCATGTCGCTTGACGTTCTACTCAACACCTACGGCCATCATCACCCCGATTATCTCGCGGACGCCGTCGAGAAGATCGCCAAACGGGAGAGGAAAGTCGAAGGAGACCGCGGCAACTTCGGTTCGGTACTGCCTCTGCACAGATAGAAGAACGCAGTTTTCAGGGGGATTAGATTGCCGGTACGGTCCGAACCGATGACGATCGGGCTCACCCGACGTCCGTCTGGGGAGAGCTTTGTTCGCGGCGCAGAGTCAGTCAATCACCATTGAAAGATAAAGCATTTTGGACCCTCTTAGGCAAAGACCTACCATTCTGGCTACGCCAGAAGCTGGCATTTCTTTCGTGATGGTAGCGCACTATTGTCAGGAAAGAGCTGGTTACGGCCGTAGGCCGTGCGTTGAGACCTAATGCGGAACGGGCCATTCTACCTCCCCATAAGCCCTCAATCCGATAGTGATAATTTTGAGAATTGGCTGTGGAGGGACAGGGTTCGCGATGATATTGGCGATGGCGGGGTGCAGGCCATCGAGGCGAAAATTGGCAACTTCGATCTGGTTGGCCTCCTCTTTAGCGAATCCTTCGGGGAAAGTGCAGCGCGCGTGTTCAACTGCATCCACTGAAGGATTGGCGGAGGTAGCGTCCTTGAGCGCGCGCATCATCCTATCGGTACGATTTTCATTTAGGTCAGGAAGCGGGTTAAGCGGTTGACCCCGTTCCCAGGCTTCTAGCACCGGGCCGGCGGCCGCCACGAACAATGATTTGGTGCTGTCAAACCATTCGCCGCTAGCTAGTCGCCGCTTCGCCTCAGCAACAGCCGCGCCGAGACTGCCGCTGACGAGCCACGCTTGGTGGATCAAAATCGACGTTAGCATAGTCCAGTCGTCTGGCAGCGCTAAAACCGATGCCGCAACCTCTCGGGCGCCCCGATAAAGATAGCTACCCACCAGCCCGCTCGGCTCTCCATCAAGAGCTTCACGAACTCGTCCACCGAGACACGCTGCAATCAATACCTGCCGAACCCTCAGCGGCCTCTCCATAATCTGGGCCGCGTCGACCTGACGGTCGAGGCCAAGATCCAAGATAACTCGTTCATCCGGACCCGACCCGCTAGGCCGCCCATGGCAGGCAAGATGCAAGAACGTGAATACAGAGTTCTCGGGAGCGCGATAGGGGTCGCCCAATCGCACCTTTCTAGGCCCATGCAACATTGTCAGGGCCTCAATCTCGGCGGTTACGAACGGCAGATCGTCATTTGGGCCAGAATAGCCGACGATTCCGATCAGGTCTGACCATGTATCGTCGAGGTCACTGTCGGAGAAATCACTTCCGAGGCGGCCACACAGCTGGTCTCCCGCACGATTCCCGCCAGGGGCACGATCCACCTCAGATGCAGTTCCCAGCAGACCACGCCCGTAGCCAAGGAAAACTAGCCCCGGATAGTGCGTTAGCCGCAGATGATTTGGCGCTCCGAGTTCGAATGGCAACAGATGAAGTCTGCCTTGGGGAACACATACCACACGCTCGATCCCAGATAGCGCATCGGTGAGTGGAGCCCAAAGCTGCATGGTGGTCGCCTCCTGCATCTCCGACCAGAACGAGCTGCTCGTAAGAACGGACGCACCATGTGAATCCTTGATACGTGCGCGGGAGTAGCCATGAGCTCTAGTAGGCTCCTCAACGGCAAGCTCATCACTAGTTGCCTCCATTCTAAGCGCGATCTGGTGGATACCTGGCAACGGGCACCATTGAGGTACTCGGTCAGCTCGTAGCACCAGTGCTCCCTCGATGTGGAGTGAGGAACCTTGTTCCACGTCCAGCAACAGCGCCAGCGCTTCACCGTGACCAAGGCCTTTCTCTACGAGTCTCGCGGCATCCAGAAGCAGGGGCAGCAGCGCCGTATAGCCAGGTTCGGCAGCTGCTACCTTGCGCAGCTCCGCCAACTTGTCATATCGGCTCCCGTACTCAGCATCCAGTTGATCAAGTCGCTCCTGGATAGTTGCTGCGGGCATCCCTCTAGCCGACCCATGCAACCTAAGATCGATCCGACCGCGCCCACCTCCGCCCACCATCTCCTCAATCTGCGTTGCGAGCCCTCGCAACTCCATCCGCGCCCGCTGATAAGCCCGGACCCCCGGCGACAGCAATCCGACCTCTTCGTTCGCCGTCAGTTCGTCGAGAATGCGGGCGGCGAGCTCCCGGCCCTGCAGGGCAGACAAAATTTGTGGGACGTCATTAAGATTACCGGTCTTAACGCAATGAGCCAACCAGAGCGCATGGAAACGAGCGAAGTTCAAACTCATACTCACGGTACCTGGCCCGATCGGAGCCAACTCCAGCATCTCCCGCATTCGGATGCTACGGTCGACGGCCCAAGCCTGCGCATCCTGCACAATCCCAAGCATCTGGCTGATGTTCACCCACAACTCGATCCTCAAAGGATCGAGGTGTCGCCACCCTCCAATACCAGATGGGTCGGAAAGCAAAGCTTCTGCGGAGATGTAGTCAGCAAGTGCATCGCCGGAATCTCCGAGCGTTGCTTTCATAGCCCCACGATTCAGCAAACTCCTGACGCGACGGTGTTCCACCTCTGGCTGGTTCTCTGCGGGCAACTCGCCCAGCAGAGCTAGCGCCACATTGAGGTCCGCAATGGCTTGGGTTGGCTCTTGCGATGCACCTGCACGATTCGTCAAGACTATTGCTCGACCAAGATCAAGGTCACGCCTTTTCCTTAGAGGCTCCTCGTTTAAGAGATTTAGCGCGCCGCTGAAATCCGCTTGTGCATTCGATAGCTGGGACAGCTTGATCCAAGCAAGGCCACGAGAGGCCAGTGTTTGGGCACACTCCAGATCGAGATCGCGGTGGGGATCGTGTTGATCGTTGAGCAAATCCAGCGCCGCGCTATAGTACTCAATCGAACGAGAAGGATCCAGGTCTTCCCAATTGATACCAAGTGTCCTCAATGCGAGGGCTTGGTCAGAAGCGAGTTCGCGCGAATTCGCCAAGCACTGAAGCAGACTCAAAGCCTCCTCGCAGCTCGCAATCGCTCGTGATGTATCCCGGCGCCATCTCAGCACCGAACTGTAGCTCAAAAGAATTCTCGCTCGATCTCGGTAGAATCTTGGGTCGCTATTCGGCACAAGATCCAGCGCAGTCTTGTAGTCGGCGATCGCACGACCAACCTCGCCAAATTGTTCACAACAGAGGGCACGATTCGTTAGCACCATGGCTTTGCGAGAATTGAGTTCGGACTGATCAATAGGACCGTTGAGCAGAAGACTCGACGGATCAGACTCTCGGTCATGGCGATGGCTCTGTCGCGGCGCGCAAAGTAATGAAAGAGCGAAGTCGAGCCGCGACATTGCCCTCTCGAAATCACCGAGCTCGGCTAGCCTTATGCCAAGACTCATTAGAGCCTTCGCGCAAGACCCGTTGAGCTCTTGGAAAGCGTTGAAAAATGGTAACCCGTAGATTGCGAGGATCGCCTCGCAGAACAACGCAGATTCCCTGTACCGACCACTTTGAAACGTCGTGTGACAAGCGTTGAAATATTTGTCTGCAATATTCATCACTCGCCGACCAATTTTCTTTGGTCTGAGCTCAGCCTGCTTCGCGAAAGAGGCGCGCCATGCGCTCGCGCGAAATTCCAGTTCTGCGACCTCGGTCGATCTCATGTTTTGCAGACGAGCAATGATTTCGGCCCGCGTTGACCAGGCCAAGTCGATCCACGAAAGGATTAGGACTATCAACTTGTCCGCCACCTCGTCGTTGAGGTGATCTGGCAAAATGACGCCGAGCACAGCCCAATAGGCCTTGCCGCGCGATGGGATGGTCGTATTCATCGGCCTACTTTCCTGGCGTGTCGCGGGCACGCAGCGAAGACAGCAACAAGACGCTTTCTCAGCAATCAGAACTTAACCCCCTTGAGACCAGCCGAAGTAGAAATCACGGGCTCGTCATGACGCCATGTGGCGATCGCACCTAAAGCGCATCGACCAATTTACGGCATTTAATCCTCGCCAGCATATCTGCCTCGCTTGGAATCTGGTCGGCAACAAACTCGTCAGCCTGCAGTTAAAACGCGGCTACGACGGAACAAAGAAGCCAAGAACAAGACCAATGCGAACATCAGCGCTAATAGATCAAAATTAGTTTAGCCGACCAGAACCCGACGGCGCTAAGTAGGGCCACCGCTTGAGAGATAACAATCGCTTTGCGGGTGAAGTTCGAAATCGCGCCCCAAGCACGAGAGTGCCGTGTCCGGTCCCGGTCGCCCATGCGCTCCTCCTGCTCAAGGAAATAGGAGCCGGGCCCAGGGATCGCCAAAATACGAATAGGCCTGCGCTGTGAAGTTGTTAGGTTGCTCACGTCGAATTTCCTGCAGCGCCTCGCCGACGCTTCGCCCCAGCCGCAACTTAGTGTACAGAGCGAGACTGCAATCCGCTGCCCAAGGATCGTAGACGGGCCAATAGGGCGCGATCACGCCGCTCCAACCGTTTTCGATGCAGATGGCCGCGAATCCGGCCGGACGCCCCAGAGTCTGTCCCGTGCGGCCGACACTGCAGGCATTCAAATAGAGCACCGGATGCCCTTGCAATCCCAGCGGCCGGCCGTGGAGCGCCATCGCGCTAAGCGATTCCTTATTCTCAAGCTCGAGCCCATTGAGTTCCGCGTTGGCGCCCAGCGTGCCATGGCCATTGAAGTGGACCATCTGCACGTCCGTACGACTCAGAATGGCGTCGAGCGCTTTACGGTCGACTGGAGATGGTTTTTGCAAATTGCCGAGAAGTGCCTTCAGCCGCTCGCTCTCGAGATCAGCCCAGTATAACGCACCGGTGCCGTAGCGTGGATTGAGGACAACGAAGCTCTTAATCGGCATTCCTTGCGGCTGCGGACGTGCACCGAGGCCTGGACGCCACCGCCCGAGCACATGCCGGACGCCGAGCGGCTGCTCCTCGAACTGGCCGTTGATCATGCCCGCTGGGCGGATGATCTCCCATGGTAGCGTCATTTCGTCAGACTGCACAAACAACGCACGCGGCGGCGTCGGCAGGCTCACCAGCCGCAAATACTCCTCGCGGAGCTTATCAGGGAGCAGCGACCACAGGCCGCGGCCGAGATCCGCAAGGCGGCTCATAAAGCTGCCATTCCAGGCATTGAGCTGGTCCTCGAACTCTTTCTCGTCAAGGTTAGGATCGCGCGGAAAAGTCGAAAACTGCCGATCGACGACCTGTTTGAAAAAGTCCTCGAAGTCGGTGCCGACCAGCTTGAGCTCGCCCATCGGCTTCATATCGTACTCTTCACCGGGCACGCGCGACCGCAACGCGACGTCAAAGACGCCAGGTTGGAGCGAACGCACGTAAATCACGAGGTCTGCATCCTCGCGCGCCCCGGGCCGCAAAAGTAGCGTGTCCGCGCTACTGTGGCCGCTGCCGGCAACCGGACGGCCGTAACCTGCGGGGGTGACGGTGGTTTCGTGCGTCACCGCACCAATGCAGTTGTTGTCTTGCCAGAAGGTCGCGATCAGCTTGCGTATGACGGGTTCGGTCCCAGGGTTTTTCGCAGTAACGCGGAAAGTCACCTGCTCCGTTTGGGGGTCGCGCTTTCGTTTCACAGTCATCGGCGCAGCGCGTGGCCCTTCAACCGTGAAGCCGGGTGCGCTCAACTCGACAGTGATTTCCACCGCATCCTTGTCAATCGGCAGCGGGATCACTAGGGCATCGCCCCCGGCGACTAGGTCGGCGAGCCGGACTGTGAGGTCGGAGGTTTGGCCTTCGGTCACCTTTTCGTGGAACGTGATCTCCGGGCTACGCCGGATCTCAACTTCCTCTAAGAGTGGGACCTGAGGTGTGTCCCGCTCTGTCGCTCTATTACCGCCGCGTAGCCTACCTTTTGGGGGGCGCGAGCGGAGGCGAACACGATCCGCATCCGTACTCGATGCTTCGGTGACCTTCGTCCCACCGAGCGCGGGTACGACTATGGGGATGCCACCAACTTGGAGATGATTCTCGATATGCGCGAGGGTGCGGGGCTGAGAGAAGAAGCCGGAATGCCAGACAGCGTCCGACGGACGATAGAGCAGCGGATTGGCGATCGGGAACATTGGATGACCGTTGCGCTCAAACACGCTATCGCGGGGAACCACCAGGTCGTTTGCGGTCGGCCGTCCCTCTTTGGCGAAGATGCCATCCATGACGAAATTGCCGAACCGCCCCTGGAAAAATCCGTTATCAGCACCTGGCCGCGGCTCGTAATCCGAAGCTGCTGCGCCGTAACGCGCCTCAAGGCGCTCCCCAGCATGGTTCAAACGTTTGGCGATAAACCCGTCGGCTGCGGTGCCCATACTGGCAATGCCAGGTAGCTGCTTCATGCCGGCGGACGCCAGCATTTTGACGATCGCCAGCAACGTCTCGATCGAATACATCACTGGGCCGTCTGGGAAGTTCGTTAGGAAATTGGTGAACACGTCGACCATATCCACCATATGATTGGGATCGCCGAGCTGCGATCCACTATTCGGCGACGCAACGAAGTAGATCGACCGGAATGCGGCGTTTGCCCCATCAACAAGTTCGTGTCCGTGCTCCGTCATCATGCGCGAGACGATGCCCCCCCTACTATGGCAGAGGACATCGAATTCCAGGTGTCCCTCTGGTAGTGCTTGCCGCGCTTGTTCGAGGAAGAAGCGCGCGTTTTCTTCCGGCGAAGCGACCACTGATAGGTGATTAAAGGCAATCACCCTGCCCTGATAGGCCTCGCACCATCGATCCATCGCTGAGCGCGGCAGCCCCGACAGCATGCCTTCGACCGAGCTCAGAATCCCGTGTACGACTAGGAGCGTTCGCCCTTGCGTGAGCTGGGACCAGTCGGTGATTGGGACGGTGGGCGGAGACTTATAGGTGTCGGGCGTGATGTGCCAGATTAGGTTGCGACGTTTTCGTTCCTCGACGGCGCGCACCATCATCTCGATCGGCTTTCCCAGCACCACGTCGGCGACCGGGATGACTAAGATCTTGAGAATTTTTCGGCCGATCTTGGTAATCGGGCCGCGCAATGATCCGCGTGGCACGCCGTTCGCGAGGGTCGCTCGGGCCTCACCAGTGCGCGCGCGGATGACGAAGCGGTTGGGAAGTGGAGCTCGCAGTCCGCGTTGCAGGAGGCGCTGCCGCTGCTCCGGCGTCAGAAACGCGTCTTCCGCGAAGTGCCAGCTCAATCCTCCGGACTCGTCTTGGTATAATACCACCCGCGGGCGGGCGTCGTCAGCTGTTCGCGAGGGTTGTAGTACGATCAGATCTTGAGGCGCGCCGCCGCGCAGTCCTTGTACTGGTGGAAGAACGTCGAGGTGCAGTGTCTCCTGCTCCTCGATATCGAGCTCTCGCAAAGCTGCCTCGAATTCCGCACTCGTATCCGTTTCGGACGGCAGCTGCGCCGACCGAAGACCCGGCGCCTCCGGCGTGAACTGCGTAGCACTTCCCGGCCCAGCGCTCATCTCCACTACAGTCCCGTTTGGAAACGTGATGGTCGCGGCCGGATCGATCGTTCTTGTGATACGTGGCATTATCGTTTCCCCCAGCGCGTCAGCGCCCGTTCAACACTGATGGGCGGGCCGAGCGGCGTAGGCCCGCGCTTAGCGATTGTAGCGATAGTGCCCCGCAACCCCCGCGTCCGCAACTATTGTTAATGCCGCCGGTCAGGCTTCGGCGCCCACGTAGCATGGCCTTTGTTGGGTACCGCGCTACGCGAGGCCGAGTTCGGCCAACTCTGCAGTTTCTGCGTCGTGCTCGAGAACGATGGCGTCCTTTCGGTTCTGTGCACTGACCGCGAGTTGGACGGAACGCGTACATTGCAGCCTTGTGCACATCGGATATGTTGCCGCAAGGAATAGCGCGTCCGAGCCGAGCGGCGGCGCCCTCGTGATTGGCAGCCAATCCCAGACAGCCTCGCTAGTGCTCAATTTCCAGCCCAGCACGTTCGGCTGACACGTAGGTGTATTCTCCTCCGTCTCGTGCGGATACGCTTCCTCCCGGGTCAGCTCGCCATTGGCGCCGACAGCTAGCCGGCCTCGGGTGATGGTGTGCGTGGCCACGCGAGTGGGATAGAGGGATACGATTCGAAAGGAGCCTCCACGCTCCCCGCTGT
Source organism: Bradyrhizobium manausense (assembly GCF_001440035.1). Lineage (GTDB taxonomy): Bacteria > Pseudomonadota > Alphaproteobacteria > Rhizobiales > Xanthobacteraceae > Bradyrhizobium > Bradyrhizobium manausense. Next base: position 74,067 of record NZ_LJYG01000032.1, read on the forward strand.
CGCCTGCGAGAGCTATCTGAACCCGGAGTCGAACCCATTCAAGCGCCACACCTGGAGGCAATGCCAGCGTGAACCCGACTTTCACAACGGCTAGGTGCTCCGTCAACGTCTCCTCGACCGATACATGTGTCGGTGCGATGAGGCGACAGGATATCGAGTCGATGAACGATTCATCGGCAGCATCTGTGGCAGCGCGGCGAGTGGACCGGGTACGCGATTGACGGAACGGCACGGCAGCCGTCGCTTCGGCGCCAAACGCAGCTGGAGAGATATGGTGCATGCCTCAGCCTACAATGTCCTCGAAGATCAAAAACGGCGCCCAGTAGTAGGGATGTTCGAACTCCTGTTGCGCCCGCAGGTATCGTTGCGCCGCGCAAAAGACCTTCAGGGGGGAACAGTCCGGATCGTCGTGCAATAGCTCGTAAAGTTTGCGGACGAGGACTGCGCTGGCCTCGTCGTCGATTGGGCAGAGCGATGCGGCCACGCTCCGGACCCCGGCTTTTTGGAATGCCGATGCCAAGCTCTGGACATAGCCGCCGCCGGCTGACTTTGCGGAGGCCGTCCGACAGCCGGCGATAAAGGCGAATTCCGACGCGAGGCTGCCAAGCGCAATTTCGAATGCGAAGACTGGTCTGTCAGCGAAGAGCAGCCTGGACAACAACGGCGAGCGCTCTTCAAAAATGCCGTGGCATGCGACGTGCATAACCTTGCTTCGCTCGCCGCCAAGCAGATCCGCGCTAGCCGCCGGCATCGTTGCGTGGACGTCGGACGCTGGCATCATGCCGGTAACCACGCGGTACTCGGTCTCGACTCCATTCAGTTCGTCGAGCTGCGCATATGGGACATTTGGCGTCCCTAGAAATAGGTACGGTCGGCTCACTGCGCGATCCATGGCCTTAGTTGGAACCGCTGGTCCGACTGTAAGGCCGCCGATGACGTATTGAACATCGTGAGTGTCGATCAACAGCCCGCCCCTCCAGCTCATCGCATGAAAGGGGACACCGTAGGCGTCCTCCGCCAGGGAAATTATGATCCGGGTTTTTTGGGAGAAGAGATGCTCCACCGGTGCCAGCAATTCCTGTTGCAGAATCTCGAGTGACGTGCACTCAAGCAGCCCTTGGCATTCGTAAATGCAGCTTGTTTTGAGCACGTTCAGGCCGAACCGCCCGAGATTTGTGCGGCGGAGCAGCGTCGTCTCCCGTGCGACCGCGACGACCCAAAGTGCGTCGCCAACGGCCGAGAACGCCAGCATTAGGGCATCGGGAGGTAGCAATTGAATCATCCGCGCGTGTATGCCCTTGATACTCTCTTCAGGGTCTTTCTGGTCAGCACAGCTTGGCGAGGCCGGTGCCGCTAGCAGGTCGCGCTCGGAAAGGAGGAGATCGGCGCGATCTTGGCAGGCCGCCAGCGTGTCGACGTTGCCGCTCGCAATGGCGGCCAGAGCGTCGGACAGCAAGGCGGGGCTCCCCTGACTTACGTCGTCCAGCGCCTTCAGATCATCCGGCAATTCGAGGCAATTAGGTGGAAGAATTGCTCGCCCACCAGTGTTTATAAGTTCTAGAAGACCTACAGCTGATTCACGCTCGTCTAGGATGAGAGCCACATTGAGCGCCTGTTCGAGCCTGAACCGGTTGGCGGACGCGCTGTTGCGACGAAAGCGGTCCGAACGATTCGTGACGACGCTCCTAGCGAGACTGACGGCTGCGCCGCAGTAGTCACGCAAAGCATCTTTAAGATTCCCTCGCCGCTCGAACACCTCGCCCCGGTAAAAGAGCGCAAAGTAGTGCGTATCACCGGAGCCAATCCATGCATTCAGGTCGTCGAGGGCAGCGTCGAAGCGCTCCAGAGTCAAATTATTGAAAATTCGTTCCGAGCGAATTTGATTCCGCCAGCCGTCGGCACGACCTCCGGAAGGCAGCGCATCCAGCGCTAACTCAAGGGCACGCAAAGCTTCGAGCGGATGGCCGATCATGCGGTAAATGTGCGCCCGGTGATAGCGCGCAGCGGCGATCCCTCCGCCATCCTCATTACCGAAACAATGGCGTTCCGCTTCGTCAACGGCGTAAAGTGCGTCGTAATAGTCGTGTCCGTCCTTGAGGTTGATCGCGAGGTCGATATATGCTCGTCCCAGCCGCCGGTCCGCCTTTGCCGCATGGAATGCTGCTAGCGCTTCAAGGATCCACTGGAGACGCGTTTCGAGCGCTTCGTTCATGCGTGAGGCGCGCGCTAGAGCGGTTCACAGATTTATTGAATCGGGAGGGATTCCGGATCTGGGGCGAATATGATTCAAGATGCTGGCTGGGCTGGAGGCCAGCATCCGATGGTCCGACCAATTTCCAACGATTTGCGTAAGCGCGCAGTATCCGCTGTTGCCAAAGGTGAGAGCTGCCGATCTGTGGCGGAACGGTTTGGCGTTGCGGTCTCCTCAGTTGTGAAGTGGTCACAGCGTTATCGAGCGACCGGCTCGGTAACGCCTGGCAAGATGGGTGGCCACCGCAAGCCCGTGCTTGATCCGCACCGCGCCTTCATCGTCGAGCGGATCACCGAGAGGCCGCACCTGACGCTGCACGGTCTGAAGGCGGAACTGGCAGCCCGTGGCGTCAAGGTCTCACACAATGCGGTCTGGCTGTTCCTGCGCCGGGAAGGGTTGCGGTTCAAAAAAAACACTGTTCGCCCTCGAACAGGCTCGCGCCGACGTCTCTCGTAGGCGCCTGCGTTGGCGATCTTGGCAGGCCGGGCTCGATCCGGGCCGGCTCGTCTTTATCGATGAGACCTGGATCAAGACCAACATGGCCCCTTTGCGAGGCTGGGGACCCAAAGGGGCGCGTCTGCGCGGCTTTGCTCCGCACGGTCACTGGCGTACCCTCACATTCCTCGGTGCGCTCCGCCATGACCAACTCACGGCACCCTGCATCTTCGACGGCCCCATCAATGGCGAATGCTTCCGCGCTTACGTGAAGCACCTCCTCCTGCCGACCTTGCGCGAGGGCGATATCGTCATTCTCGACAATCTCGGAAGCCACAAGTCGAACGCTGTCAGACAGATGATCAAGGCGGCTGGCGCCAGGCTCTGGTACCTGCCGCCATACTCGCCCGACCTCAACCCGATCGAACAAGCCTTCTCCAAGATCAAACACTGGATGCGGCAAGCTCAGAAGCGCACCATCGAGGACACCTGGCGCCATATCGGTCACCTCGTCCAGGACATCCAGCCTCGCGAATGCGCCAACTACTTCGCAAACTCAGGCTATGCTTCAATCAAAATGTGAAACGCTCTA
>NZ_LJYG01000033.1:0-25805 GCF_001440035.1 Bradyrhizobium manausense
TCATGTGCACATGCGGGTGGTGGGTCATGGCCGAGCCCCAGGTGTGCAGCACGGACGTGATGCCGATCCTGGCGCCGAGGTGCTTCGGATCTGCGGCGATCGTCAGCATGGTCTCGGCCGAGGCCTTGAACAGCAGATCGTAGACGATGGCCCTGTTGTGATAGGCGATGTCGGCGATCCGAGCCGGCACCGTGAACACAATGTGATAATACGGCACCGGCAGCAGTTCGGCCTCGCGGTCGGCGAGCCACTGCTTCGCCGCGGCGCCCTGGCACTTCGGACAGTGCCGGTTGCGGCAGGAATTGTAGGCGATGGTGGTAAAGGCACAGTCCTCGCAGCGCGCGACATGGCCGCCGAGGGCTGCCGTGCGGCAGCTCTCGATCGCCGACATCAACTTCAACTGGTCGAGGCTGACATGGCCGGCATGGGCGTGACGCCATGCCGGGCCATGGCTGCGGAAGATATCCGCAACCTCCAGAGCCGGGCGCGACACAGGTGCCCGGCGTCAGCCGGGCGGCCGCGCCTCCTTGAGCTTGAGAGCGATGTGCTCCAACGGGCTCATGACCTCGCTGATGGTCTTGGTAGCGACGCGGGTGTAGAGCGCGGTGGTGTCGAGCTTGGCGTGGCCGAGGAGCACCTGAATGACGCGCACGTCGACGTTCTGCTCCAGAAGGTGAGTAGCGAAGCTGTGGCGCAATGTGTGCAGCGACACGCGCTTGTTGATCTCCGCCATCTGCGCGGCGGCATGACAGGCACGATTGAGCTGGCGCGTGGTCATTGGCTGGGCCGGATCGCGGCCCGGGAACAGCCAGCCTAGCGGCCGAGCCATCTTCCACCAGGCCCGTAGCAGCGCGAGCAGGCTGGGCGACAGCATGACATTGCGGTCCTTGCCGCCCTTGCCCTGCTCGACGCGGATGATCATCCGCTTGCTGTCGATATCGGAGACCTTGAGCGAGACGACCTCGTTGGCACGCAGCCCGGCACCGTAGGCCACGCTGAGAGCCGCCTTGTACTTCAGCCCCGGCGCGGCATCGAGCAGCCGCGCTACCTCCTCCACGCTCAGCACCACCGGCAGCTTGCGCGGCTCGTGAATGAACTGGGTGTGCTCGACGATATCGTGGCGCTTCAAGGTGACTTTGAAAAAGAACCGCAACGTCGAGATGGCTTGGTTGATGGTCGGCACGCCAGCGCCGCCCGTCGCCAGATGCAGCTGATAACGACGCACGTCCTCGAAGGTCGCCAGATCGGGCGATTGCCCGAGAAACAAAGCGAAATGCTTGACCCGTTGAATGTAGTCATGTTGGGTCTTGGCTGCGAACTTGCGGATCGTCATGTCTTCGATCATGCGCCGGCGTAGCGGGCTTACTGCCTCGTCGGTCATGGGGATGCTCCTGTCTTGGGTGAGATTGTTGCAACACCTCAATCTCAAGACAGGACGCCCCGTTGCGCTATCGTCTTAGCCGTGCCGCCAGCCGCGGAAAGCTACCGCGCGAGCGGTTTAGTCCTTTGGCCCATCACTACCGTATCCCACGGCCGAGGATATGTCGGCCGTCAGGCGTAGACCGGACCTAACTTAAACCGGGCCAAAACGGCGCGATTGAACCAAGCGGACGTTCAGTTGTGCTGGGACCCAGCTGCATCGATTGCGCCCCTGAGAGCATTGCCCACGTCTATGATCAGACGGTTCTCGGCCTCGAATTTGTCTTCGGCCTGAGCGACGAAGTAGACCTCGGGCAAAACAACAGTCAGCGCACGTGAGATGGCCGCTTTTGCTAACGTTTCTTCCTCACTCTGCGGGTCCGTGATGAAAGCCATCTTCTTCATGGTTTCCCCAAATACCCGGAGAGTAGCCCTCCAAGGCCGCAATCGCTTCCTGTATCTGATCGTCGCTGTAGAATGTGCCCATAATGATCAGCTCGACCTTTCACTGCTCGATCCGGAGCGGACTTTAGAAAATTTTCAGGGAGTGGCTCTCGCCTTCATCAAGACAAACAGGTGAGAACCGGCGGCGATCAACGAGAAAATGACTATTCCCAATTCAGCACCGTGCACATGCTGCGGCGTATAGGTTGAAGCCGCCCAAATGAAGAGCCGAACGGCCGCCATGAAGGCGATCATCCCCCACATTGCAAGCCATTTTGGGGCGTACCAAGTCGGCTCGCCGTTGGGACCCCATTGCATGGCGACACGCTCGCTTGCGATACGCGGGCCAAGATACAGGTTTAAGCTGACGACAAACGCGATAGCGAAGCCAAAGACGTAGTCTGCTGGTACCATGCTTTGCGCCTTCCAATGCCAGTCGAGATTATCGAGACAGAGATTGACCGGGTACCATGACGGCTTCTGGCCCACGCGCCAATATTCCCTTTGCGCCGCTCTTCGGGGCTAGGCAGACATTGTGGTGCAAGGTCTAGTGAACGCACTGTCGGACCCAGTAGCCACCGCTCACCCGTATCCACTGGCACGGGCTGGGTGGGGGCTCTTTGATGATCGGCCATCCGTGAATGTCGATGTTCGTTGGCGCAGAGATGCCCCGCCAAAAGACAGCATTCGCTTCGGAGGAATGGAGAACCCAAGCTCCAGCGAAACAGGGAACGGCTATGCAGCACAATAGGAAACGGCTCATTTGTTCTGATCCTGGTGAGACGTTGAACCCTTGCCGATGCTACGCGAGCGGCCGGGTTTTATCCACATCCACGGCGAGCAGTATGCCCTCCGAGGGCGTAGCCAACGTAGAAGTATGGGCGGTTGGCGCTACGTTGCGTTGCGAAGCGCGCGTTTTGTGAGATCAGGCACCTCGCTCCGAATTCGGGTCACTCGAAACAGTTCGTTAGCTTTCATGTGGCTAAGTTGAAAGCGTGCCGATTACCGCCGATGCGGCACATTGGAATGGGAATACCGGCCCCGGCTGTTAGCCCCATCCTGCGGCTGGGGCCGTTTTGAACTTTCGCACCACCGTTCAACTCGGTTCACAACACTGTTTAGAGGCATTGCTATCGCGTTATTTGGGAGGGGCATCCTTTCGCAGCTTGATCACGCGCTTTTCTACGGCCGCAACACTGACGCAGCGCTGAGGCTGATACGGGACATTGGCCGAGGCTTTGGGCTAGGATAGCCGGGCGCACCTGGCCAAAGCGATCTGCCCTGACGCCCGTCAGAATGGGCCGAAGAGGCGGAAAATTTAATCCGACTGGAAATGCCGCCAGCCTTTCTCACCAGCGCCGACGAAGTGACCGAATAAGGCTCTGTCATTTGGCTTCTGGCCCTTAGCTTCTGAAACGCGATTTGAAGCGGCAACGAAAGCCGAATCGCGCTTTAGAAATTAAAATTAGTTCTGCGTCATAATCATAATGACTCCGACGCAAAAATAGAAAATAGGGTGGAAAAAACAAAAAGGTTGGGAGGACTAGGTGGATACTGTGAGTCGCCTGCGCGCGATGGCATCGCTGTGCCGTCAGACTGCCGCGCATCACCCCGATAGAAGTTGGAAACTGCTCGCCGAAGCTGAGTATTGGGATCATTTGGCCAACGATGCACTGCGCGATCACTCGTGCACATCTGCCTTCACGCTCCCAGTAATCGGAGATGATGCGAACACCAAGCAATCGGCGCCCGGTATGGCGGCATGAGTGTTTTCGGTTACTTTCTGTTCTGGCCGGAGGGACTCTCAAACCTCATCGCGAGTACGAGCAACTCAGCGGTTTGAATCGCACGTGCACTACGAAAAGCTGAACTTTTTTTTGGCGGGGGTTGTATGGATAGCGTAGAGCGGTGCTTCGCCGCAGTGACGGCAATCGGTTTCTTTGTGACCGTCGTCGGGATGATATTGTTGCAAACGATCTGAGTTCTGCATTTTTCGTGAATTCCAACCTCGCGCAGGCAGCCCTGGAGGGCGCCGCAGCGATGCGCGGGCTGTCTTAGCGATTCCCGAGATAGGCGAAGGAAACGTGTCGCCCTTGACGGGAGCGAACCCTGGCTCGATGAGAGCGAACGAGTGTGCAGATAGCCTAAGCCGAACAACGCGCACTCACCGGAAGCATGCCCCGGATCGTTCTTTAACTGGGTAGAAACCATATAAAATGATCCAAAAATTTTAGCGAAACTACTTGGTAGCCTCTGCGTCGGTTTGTCGGAGGACAGAACTCATGACAGAGCGCCACCTCAAAGAACAAGAAATCAAGATCGCGCGCTACCGACTACTGGAGCAAGAGGTCACCGATCCGTTTGCAGCGTGTCTGCTTCACGCCGTGGTCGCAGAACTAGAAGCTGACTTGCAAAAGGAACGGGACATAGAAGAGAGCAATTGTCGTATTGGCACGCCCTCGTAGGCTCTGGCGGCAATTGGTGATCCGCGACGATCCGACCGGCGAGCTAGGGCCGGGGCAATACCGCCCAGCAACCTTATATCCTGCATCAACGGCAGCGACCGACCGCTCCGGCACGTTGATGCCTCAATTGCCGCTGCAACGCCTTCGTCTCGTCCCACGGCGCGGGCATCCACTGGCCCGCCACTTAGTCGCGGTGATAACTGATGCCCTTAATGCACACGCGCTCCCACGATGAGCCTAAGAGGCAGTCTCGTCGGCCTGTTCCGGCTCATCAGTTGGAGTCCCAGTAAACTCCTCAAGTTTTATGAGCCGTCGGGTAATGAGTCGTTCTACGCGCGTATCCACAATTGTGTACTCATAGGGGGGTTGTCCACCTTGGTCGCCCTCAGGTGCGCGAGTTCCTGTGCGCTTCACCAGACCGGCATCTTCCCAGTTCTTGATTTTTGTTCGTGCGCTTTGCGAGTTAACGCGGAATGCAGATTGGACGTCCTTATTTATGAATACGATGTCTTGCAAGCGGTAGATCTGACCAAGGGTTTTCTCGGGATACACTGCGCTGATGCGCTCCTTGACATACTTGTCCAGCCCTTCCTCAATCGACTGCTGGGTGAGGAGACCTCCGGCAGGATTGGAGGCATTACGCATGTCGTGCTCCACGACTATGGTATCCATGACCCGCACCAATTCGCGCGGAGATCGCATTGAAATTGAGATAATTGAGCGCGTGGCCTCTGCCACATCGATCTCAGGCTGAAATAGGTCGGCAAACCGTAGCTTTCCGTTGGAGAAGTACTTAATTCTTGAGTCGAGCATCTCCGCGAAGAATTTGTCGTCCCACTCGATCGTTGCATGTGGAATTTTGTCTAGGCGCACGAAGAATTTCTCAGACTCGAAATATGGCTTGATCTGGGTCCAAAGAAAAAAGAGCCAAGAGAAGTTCTCAACTTCTAGGAGTTGAACGTGTGCCAAGATCGGGTGAACTAGCCTGGAGCTTGCATCGGCCGAATTTTGCGTAACATCAGTCTCGTCGACTTTATCCACGAGGATAGCGATTCCGCTGAACGGAAAGATTTTTACGAAATCGACGAGCTTTTGGAGAATCGTACGCGACGTAGCGCCTCCCGTCCCCGCAAGCGACTTCAACAACTTCTCGACTGGTGCCTGAACCTCAACTCCCGCTTGTTTTTTCGTGAAGGCGTCGATGACTGCGGCAACAATGCCGGATAAGGAATCCCACCTTTGAGAGGCCCATAGGACGCTCTTCGTTTTCCACGCACGGTTTAGTAGCCTTAATGCGTCGCTCATCGTGCGCTGCCGATCCATCTCTGGTCGCGACAGATAGAACGCCTTCAGCAACGCGATTATTAGATTGACTTCGTCCTCGTTGAGCGCCTCGGTATATTCCGCTCTCTCCTGGTCCGTCAGCGACGCAAGCCAAGACAAAACTTGTTCGATGACTAGATAAGCGATCTCACCTATTAGTTCATCCTCAGGGACGGCTCCCTTCCGCAGTGATGGAAGCGCCGCTGTGAAGTCGACGAAGTTGACCACTAAAGGCCGAACCTCGGTCTCTTTTTTTGCCCAGATTTCATTAAAGAGGGTCAGTCGGGTTGCACTCTTTCCGGCGCCCCTATCCCCGAACAGAATAAATGGGGTTCGCGCTAAGGCTCTGGCTACGATGGCTTGCAGATACGGGGGGCGAACAGCGTACTCCGCAATATGCGGTTCCGTCTCTGCTGTGTAGTGCTCAAAAGGATTGCTCTTAAGGCCTAGCTTCTCGACCATTGTCGGCATTGGATTGCCCCTTTGTAGTCTTGGGCAACCTCAAGTCTCGCTTGCCGAGCGCAGTTAACCGCACGAGATCGCCATTGATCTCTATGTAGCCAGTCCGAAGGCGCCGGTCGATTAGTTCAATGTCTGATTGTGGATAGCTGTCGCGGTATAAAAATACCCAATCGTCCTGGCCGCGCCATATCTGGGACGCGAGCCAGCGCCAACGTGTCTTCCCTTGCGAGTTGAACCTGCTCATGCGCGTCTTCTTTCGCCCGACATGTCTCGTGCACATATGCGGAATATTAGAGCATCAATAATGGCTCGGGCTAAGCTAAATCGAGTCGTACGGTGAATGTTGATGCCCCGGCGCGGCCCGGCGACTTGAGCAAGGCTACTTAGGCCACAGACACCATAAACTCGGCGGAAAGCGGTCGGGGGGAACGTAGGTAGCGCTCCAGCGCTACCGCCTTTCCCCACACCAACCAAACCTACGATATCCCATCCAATCCTTCGCCTGAGGCAATTGTGGCGCGTCAACCGGGCTCATCCCGCGAGCTGTTGGGGAAACCGCACGCTCCGTGCGACACTGTGCATGTGGATCGAGCAGCTGATTAAGAGACAGTCACAATCAATGACTTACCCGCCGCACCGCTAGTCTTAACCGACCCCAAATGGGCATTCGTCGTACGAACTCCTCGACTACCAGCTTTCTCCGAACGGTCGCAATTCAACGTTGAATGACCAAGCGCTGCGGTCCTGGTGGCGACGTGCCAAATCTCGCTCGCGATTGCCTGCGGCTTGATAAAGAAATCGTCCGGCCGCTCGGGCCACCGCTTTCGCGTCCATTCGAGGTCGATCACGGCATCGATCACGACATAGGCGACGTGGATTCCCTGAGGACCGAGATCCCGGGCCATGGACTCCGCCAGGATCCGCTGAGCTGCCTTGGTCGGCGCGAAGCCGGCAAAGCCTGCTTTGCCGCGCAGTGCCGAGGTATTGCCGGTCGCGATGATGGCGCCCGCACCGGCCGCGATCATCGCCGGGGTCAATCGTCGAGCCAGGTACAACAGCCCCATCGTGTTGACCTGAAAATTGCGGTTGAGGATCGCCGGATCGATCTCCCGAAAGGTGCCGAACGCACCTCCGACGGCGTTGTGGATGACGACCGTGGGATGGCCGAGATCGCGCTCCACAGCGGATGCCACCGCATCCACCTGCGCGGGGTCCGACACGTCGCAACGAAATCCCTTCGCGCCCGGCAATTGTGCTTCGAGCGCAGCGAGGCGCTCCTCATTGCGCGCGAGCAACGCCACGCGATAGCCGCCTTCAGCGAACTTCCTGGCAAGGGCTGAGCCCGTACCGGGGCCAACACCCGAGATCAGGCAAACTGGCGCGGTCATGCGATCAGACCTCCTTGTTGCGGCCGGCGGCCTTCATGCCGCGGCCTCTACGCTGCAATCTTGGACAGCAGCTTATCGACATAGGGCGCGAGATCAGGACGAAAGTGCTCATGCGCGAGGAGCCGGTCGAAATGAGCAAGGGCCAGAGGATACTCGCTGCCGACACCAGCGTGCAGGATCTTGTCGAGACCCAGGCTGGTCAACTGATCAGCCCGCGCATACTCGTTCATGAACAGCGCAAGTTCAGCGGCAAAGCAGACGTCGGCCAGCGTGATCCCATTCCCGACCAGCGTATTTCGGCGTGGCGATAAGGCCTGCTCGATCCCCGACATATAAATCGCGAACGCCTCCTTCGCGCGGGCGTGGATGGTCGCGTCGACCGCACCAACTGACAGCGCGAGGAGATAGATCTGCGCATCCCTCGCAAAGACCAGGCTGACATCGAGAAAGCCGTCGATCCTCGAGGCTTCATAGGCGTCTCGCCCGTAGAGCTGGTGCGTGGCTGCGCCCAGGCGCGCCACTGCGCGCATGATGCTGTTGGACTCGAAGATCCCAACCTCTCCGCCAGGCCCGAAGGCAGCCGGCACATTGCCGAACGGCTGCGCCGCAAGAAAGGCATCGGTCTTGAAGAGCTGCGCCCCGGTGAGCCCGACCCGCCCCGTGCGTGCGAGGGGTGACAGCGATTGGCGTTCATCCTCGGCTAAAGGACGGGCATCGTAGTCCCACAGCCAGTCTTTCAGTTCCTTCGGAAGCGCGCCCCTGACCTCGATATCCAAGCCGCAGAAACGTGCAGCAATAGTTGCCTTCCAGACACGCGGGTTCGGCAAATATGAGAAGATGCGCAAATCGGCCATCGTGATTTCTCCTGATGAACTTCGCCCCCGCAATAAACGTCAGAGCAGATCCACTACTCGGATCTTGCATCGAGAATGTCGCCGAATTGCTCCCAGCGTGAGCCGTTCCAGCGCTGGAGCTGAAGTTGCGTCCAGATCATGTTGTTGCTCTCGCTGGTATTGATTCTGACGCCGGGCAGCGCGGTCGGCAGATCAAGGTTCTTCAGCGACTTTGCCTGCTTGATGATGTTCTCGCGCGACAGATCGTCGCCGCATTGCTTGAGGATCTGCTCGAGCACCATGCCCTGCTGGTACCCGGTCAGGTAGCTCGTGTTGGTGATGTCGGAGCCGGCAAGATACCGCTCGAAGAAGGCGCGATAAGCCTTGACCGCCTCATCGTCCGTCCATTTCTGGTCGTTCGGATCCTTGTTCGGCGTCCCGACAATGACGCCGATCGAATTCTCGAGGCCCGCAGGCCTCAGCGTGCCCGCGACAGACGACGACGGGAAGTTGATCACGATCGTTGCTTTCCACCCGGTCTCGGCCGCGCGGCGGATGGCCTGCGCCGCAAATTTCGGCGTCCCGGCCACGAACAGCGCCTGCGCGCCGGAGCTCTTGAGCGCAACCACCTGCGAGTCGACCGTCGGTTCGGTGACCTCGTAGCTCGCGGTGACGACCCGCTTGTCGAAATCCGCGCCAAGCACCGACTTGAACGCGTTGACGTAATCGCGACCGAGATCATCGTTCTGGTAGAGGATTGCGTATTTCGCCGCGGGGAGCGCCCGCATCAGATATTTTGCGTAGATCTTGCCTTCGGTGTCGTAGCTGACGAGACCCGTGGTCGTCAGCGGGTACTCCCTGACGTTGGTGAACTTGCTCGCACCGGTGACGATCGCGATAGCTGGCACGCGCTTCGCGGCGAGATATTTGGCGACCGCCGAGTTGCCCGCCGTGCCGAGCTGGCTGAACATGAACGCGACCTCGTCGCTTTCCACTAGCCTTCGCGCGTGCTCGAACGCCTTGGGCGGGCTATACGCGTCATCCATCATGACATAGTCGATCTTGCGGCCGTTGATGCCGCCGCGATCGTTGATCGATTGTACATAGGCCAGCACGCCCTGCCCGGTCTGACCGATCGAGGACGCCGGTCCGCTCAACGGAAATATGCCGCCGATCTTGATCTTCGTCGACGTGACGCCTGGCGTGTCACCTGCCCAGCAGGGCGTAGATGTTGCAATCACCAGTGCGCAAGCCAGTCTCATGCCCCAGGACATCGCAGATTCCCTCTCTTGTTGTTTATGCATGCCCTGCCGGCGGCGAGGCGTGATAGACTTCCGGCGGCCGCGTCAGGCGGCCAGCTTGAGTATCTTGACGATGTCACCGGGCTCACGGATCGGCTGCGGATTGGCCCGCGTGAAGATCGACAGCATGGCGTTCTTGCCGATCAGCTCGAAGCGGTCCTCGGCCACGCCGACGTCGGNCCGCCGCGGCAGGCCGAGCTCCGCGATGAAGGCCGCGAAGGCTTCGCCGGCATCGCGGCCGGGCGCGCCGAGCGCGGCGGCGACCGACTTCTGAGCCACTTGCGTGGCCGGCAGATTGTAGTGCAGCACGCTCGGCATCATCACGGCCGTGCAGAAGTAATGCGGCACGTCACAGGTCCCGCCGAGGACATGGCCGATGGCATGGCTGGCGCCCATCGGAACGCGCGACTGCAGGCCGAAGGTGGACATCCAGGACCCCAGTTGGCAGCTCAGCCGCGCCGCCTCGTCGTTCGGATTGTCCTTGGTGCGACGGAGCCCGTCGGACAAATAGCGCAATCCCTGCTGGCACGCGGCATCGACGAGCACATTGGGACGGCTGGAGCAGATCGCCTCGATGCCGTGATCCATTGCGCGCGTGCCTGATCCGAGCCAGAGCTTCCCCGGCGTGTATCTGGTGATTGCCGGATCGAGGATGATGCTTCGCGGCATCATCATCGGATGATTGAAAATCTGCTTCAGCTTGCGGCTGGTGTCGGTGACCAGCGCGCCCGAATTGTATTCGCCGCCGGAGAGCGTGCTCGGGATGGCGATCATCCGCACTTTCGGGGTTCGGAATGGCCCGAAGCGGCGGTCCGGCGTGGTCTCGAACCCATCGAGCCCTTTTGGCTCGAAGATTTCGTGCTCCATGCACATCAGCACGATCTTTGCCGCATCGACCACCGAGCCGCCGCCGATCGCAACGACCAGGTCGGCCTCCGCATCCCTGGCCTGTCGGGCAATCTGCGTCACCACGTCCCGGGTCGTGTGCTGCGGCACCCCGTCAAAGGTCGCAGCATAGCGCGCGCCGAGCGCTGTCCGGATCTTCTCGATCTCGTCGGTCGTGGTGTTGAGCGTCCGGCTCGCGATCAGATAGACGCGCCTGGCGCCCAGTCGCTCGGCCTCCTCCCGCAGCGCCTCCGCCGCCGGCTTGCCGTAGATCACGGATTCCATGGTGGGATATTGATGGCTACCGACGACGGGCATGCTCTTCCTCCCCTATGTTTTCTTGCCGTAGCGCTGCGGCGTCTGCATCGTGACGCCGTCAGCCATCCCGGTCTTGACGCACTCGCATCCGCCGCATCTCAGGCGACCGCGCGTGCCCGCTGCGCTTCGACCGTTCCGTCGAGGAAGCCGGTCAAGCGCTGGCGGATGATCGCTTCCGCCTCCGCCATGATGCGATCGATCAGCTCCTTGACCGTCGGGATGTCGTGGATCAGCCCGACCACCATGCCGCAGCTCCACGCCCCGGCATCCATCTGGCCATCGACCATCACCTTCGGATAGACGCCGGCCACCTGGTCGATGATGTCGTCGATCTTCAGGCTTGCGCCCTTCTCGCGCTCGATCTCGAGCAACTCGTCGACGCCCTTGTTCCTGAGGACGCGCTCGGTGTTGCGCAGCGCGCGCATCACCAGAACGGTGTCAAGCTCGGTCGCCTTGACCAGCGCCTGCTTCACATTGTCGTGGACCGGGGCTTCCTTGGTGGCGATGAAGCGCGTGCCCATGTTCATGCCGGAAGCACCCATCGCGAGCGCACCGACAAGGCTGCGTCCATCTGCCATGCCGCCGGAGGCCACGAACGGGATCTTCAGCTCATCCGCCGCCCGCGGTAGCAGGATCATGTTCGGGATGTCGTCCTCGCCGGGATGACCGCCGCACTCGAAACCGTCGACGCTGACGGCGTCGCAGCCGATCTTTTCCGCTTTCAGCGAATGCCGCACCGAGGTGCATTTGTGGATCACCTTGATGCCCGCCGCCTTCAGTGCCGGCATGTAGGCCTCCGGGCTGCGGCCCGCAGTCTCGACCGCCTTTATGCCGCCTTCGCGGATCGCGGCGATATATTCCGGATAAGGCGGATCCGACAGCGTCGGCAGGAAGGTCAGGTTCACGCCGAACGGCTTGTCGGTCATGTCGCGGCAGCGCGCGATCTCCCTGGCGAGGAGCTCGGGCGTTTTCTGGGTGAGGCCCGTGATGATGCCGAGACCGCCGGCATTCGACACGGCCGCGGCCATCTCGGCGAAGCCGACATAGTGCATGCCGCCCTGGATGATCGGATGATGGATGCCGAACAGTTCGGTGATTGCTGTCTTCACGTGAAACTCCGTTTCCGGTCAGTGGACGATTTCAAACAGGCCCGCGGCACCCATGCCGCCGCCGACGCACATGGTCACCACGCCGTACTTGGCCTTGCGCCGCCGGCCTTCGAGCAGGATATGCCCCGTAAGCCGCGCTCCGGTCATGCCATAAGGATGACCGATCGCGATCGAGCCGCCGTTGACGTTGAGCTTGTTCGGATCGATGCCGAGCTTGTCGCGGCAATAGATCACCTGCACCGCGTAGGCCTCGTTGAGCTCCCACAGATCGATGTCATCGATCTTGAGGTTGTGACGCTTGAGGAGCCGCGGGATTGCAGCGACCGGCCCGACACCCATTTCGTCCGGCTCGACGCCAGCGGCGACGAAGCCGCGGAAGATGCCGAGCGGCGTCAAGCCCTTCTGCGCGGCCATTCTGTCGCTCATGATTACGCAAGCCGACGCACCATCCGAGAGCTGACTGGCATTGCCGGCGCTGATGGTCTTGCCCTCGAACACCGGCTTGATCTTGGCCAGGCCCTCAGCGGTGGTATCCGGCCGCGGACCTTCATCCCGGCTCAGCGTGACCTGCTGATAGCTGACCTGCTTGGTGTCCTTGTCGACAACCGCCATGTTGGTCGTGATCGGCACGATCTCGTCGTTGAAACGGCCGCCCTGCAGCGCCCCGCCGACCCGGCGCTGGCATTCGAGGCTGTACTCGTCCTGCTGGTCGCTCCCAATCTTGTAGCGCTCGGCGACCACTTCGGCGGTCTCGAGCATCGACATGTACATCTCCGGCTTCATCGCCATGAGATCCTGGTCGACGGCATGAAATTTGTTCATGTGATCGTTCTGCACCAGGCTGATCGACTCGATGCCGCCGCCGATTGCGATCTCGACGCCGTCGAGCATCACCGAGCGCGCGGCGACCGCGATCGCCTGCAAGCCGGAGGCGCATTGCCGGTCGATCGTCGTGCCGGCCACCGTCACGGGAAGACCGGCACGGATCGCTCCCTTGCGGGCGACGTTCATTACCATGGTGCCCTGCTGCATGGCGCAGCCCATCACCACATCTTCGACTTCGGCCGGCGCGATGCCTGCGCGCTTCACCGCCTCGGCCATCACGTGGCCGGCCAGCGTCGGACCATCGGTATTGTTGAGCGCGCCGCGATAGGCCTTGCCGACACCGGTACGCGCGGTGGATACGATTGCTGCTTCGGTCGTCATGTCTGCCTCTCTGCTAGGCGGCCGCATCGAGCTGCGCGTAGCGCAACAGGTGGAAGGCAGGATCGCCGAACTGGATGTTGATGGAGGAAATTTGCTTGAAATAATGCCCGATGTTCAATTCGTCGGTCATGCCCATGCCGCCGTGCAGCTGCACGGCCTGGTCGGCGATGAATCTGCCGGCATAGCCGATCTTGGACTTGGCACCAGACGCCAGCCGCGAGATGCCAGCCTCGCCTGCGTCGAGGCTGAGCGTGAGATGCTGCATCAATGAGAGCGCTTCCTGATGCGCGATGAACATGTCGACCATCCGATGCTGCAGCACCTGGAACGAGCCGATCGTCGTCCCGAACTGCTTGCGGGTCTTGGAATAGTCCAGCGTCGCCGCATTCAGCTCGGACATCGCACCGACCGCCTCGGCGCAGAGCGCGCCGATGGCACGGTCGCGGCAGGCTTCCACCGCGGCTATCCCCTCGCCTTCCTGACCCAGCAATTGGCCGGTGACGCCACGCAGGCTGATCTCCGCCGCGCGACGGCCATCAATGGTCTTGAAGCTCTGCAGATCGAGGTTGGCGGAGCGGCGATCGACCACGAACAGGCTGACGCCCCCGCGATCGCGCTGCTGGCCGGAGGTGCGCGCCGAAACGATCAGATAGTCAGCCCAGGGCGCGGCAATGACCGCGGCCTTCTGGCCGGTCAAAACATAGCCGTTGCCCCCGCGTCGCGCCGTGGTGGTGACATTGGTGAGATCGAAGCGCGAGCCCTTCTCCGTCCAGGCCAGCGCCCAGATCGTGTTGCCGGCGATGATGTCGGCGATGAAGCTTTGTTTCTGTTCGACGGAGCCTAACTGCTCGAGGAGACTGCCAGCGAGAACCACCGTCTCGACGAAAGGCTCGACCACAAGATGCCGGCCGAACTCCTGCATGATGATCATGGTCGAGAGCGGACCGCCGTCGAGCCCGTCGACCTCCTCGGAGAACGGCGCGCCCAGGAGGCCGAGTTCCGCGAAGGCCTGCCACCGCAGGCGGCTGTAGCCCTCCTCGCTCGCGACGATCTTGCGGCGCGCGTCGAAATCATACTGGTCGCGCAGCAGGCGCTGGACGCTGGATCGGAGTAGCTCTTGCTCTTCCGTGAATTGGATATCCATCCGGTTCCTCCGTGCTGCTGTTCGCTAGAGACCGAGCACGGCCTTGGCGATGATGTTGCGCTGGATCTCGTTGGATCCGCCGTAGATGGAGAGCTTGCGCGAGTTCAGATACTTCTCCGATGCGGTGTGAGCGTAATCCGGTCCCGGCATAAAGTGATTGGCGCTGACGGGATGCTCGCGGATAGCCAGCCCGTAGTTGCCGATTGCGCGATGCGTCAACTCGGTGATGTCCTGGAAGATCTCGGTGCCGCGGATCTTGAACAGCGAGGCCGCCGGCCCCGGATCGATGCCACGAGCCATTTGCGCTACGACGCGCAGCTCGGTTGCCTCCAGCGCCAGCACGTCGAGCTCGACGCGGGCGATGTCCCTGAGGAATTCGAGGTGGGCCGGATCGTCCTCCGGGATCTCCGCCTTGACGATCGCTTTCAACTTCGCGATGTAGCGCGTCGAGCGGCCGATGCCGGCCATGCTGGTACGCTCATTGCCGAGCAGGAATTTGGCGTAGGTCCAGCCCTTATTCTCCTCGCCGATCAGGTTTTCGACGGGCACACGGACATTTTCGAGGAAGACGTCGTTGACCTCGTGCGAACCGTCGATGGTGATGATCGGCCGCACGCTGACGCCCGGCGACTTCGTGTCGATCAGGAGAAACGAGATGCCGGATTGCGGCTTTGCGGCCGGATCGGTCCGCACCAGGCAGAAGATCCAGTCGGCGTGCTGCGCCAGCGTCGTCCAGGTCTTGTGACCGTTGACGACGTAATGATCGCCGTCGCGCACCGCCTTGGTGCGAACGGTGGCAAGGTCCGAGCCCGAGCCGGGCTCCGAATAGCCCTGGCACCACCAATCCTGGCCTGAGAGAATCCGCGGCAGAAACTTTTGCTTCTGCGCCTCATTGCCGAACGTATAGATGACGGGACCGACCATGGTGATGCTGAACGCCAAAGGCGGCATCGTGCCGGCGCGCGTGGTCTCCTGCTCGAAGATGAAGCGGCGGGTGATGTCCCAGCCTGGTCCGCCATATTCCTTGGGCCAGAGCGGCGCGATCCAGCCCTTCTTGTGGAGGATGCGATGCCACAGCAGCATCTGCT
The DNA here is from genome assembly GCF_001440035.1 of Bradyrhizobium manausense. GTDB lineage: Bacteria > Pseudomonadota > Alphaproteobacteria > Rhizobiales > Xanthobacteraceae > Bradyrhizobium > Bradyrhizobium manausense. The sequence goes on from NZ_LJYG01000033.1 coordinate 15,386, forward strand.
CCTTGGAGAGATCGGTCTCCGGATTGGGAACGCGCATTTCGGCCGGATAGTTGTCCTTAATGAAGGCGCGGACTTCGTCGCGAAACACCGCGTCTTCCGGGGATAGCGCGAGCTCCATCGGGGCGCTCCCTACCACTTCTCGCCGAAGGGACGGATCTCAAGCTCGAACGTCCAGGCGCTTTTGGGCTGCTGGTAGAGCTGCCAATAGGACGTCGCCACCGAGGCGGGTGGCATCAGCAGGTCCGGATTGTCCAATGCATTGGGGCCGAGCGCTTCGAGCCGGCGCTGCCGTACCCATTCGGTATCGACGCCGGAATCGATGATGAGATGCGCGACATGGATGTTCTTCGGCCCGAGTTCACGGGCCATCGCCTGCGCGACGGCCCGGAGGCCGAACTTCGCGCTGGCGAACGCGGCATAGCCGGAACCGCCACGCAAGGACGCGGTCGCGCCGGTGAAGAAGATGTTACCGCCCCCGCGCGCCAGCATCAGCCGCGCAGCCTCGCGGCCTGCAAGGAATCCGGAGTAGCAGGCCATCTCCCAGACTTTTCGGAACACCCGCTCGGTGGTCTCGAGGATCGGGAAGTTGACGTTGGCACCGATGTTGAAGATGCAGACCTCGAGCGGCGCGTGCTTGTCGGCGTCGTTCAGGAACGAGATGATCTCCTCCTCCTTGCGTGCATCGAGCGAGCGCGCATGAATCTCGCCGCCGGCGGCTTCGATGTCCTTGACCAACGGCGCGAGCTTGTCGCCATTGCGGCGACCGGCGAAGATCGTGAAGCCCTCGGAGGCGAATTTCTTGGCAATTTCGCCGCCGATAAAATCACCGGCGCCGATCACTGCAACCGTCCTGTTTCTCTTCTGCATGGGACTTCTCCAGCCTGGTGACTTGTTGAAGCGATCTCGCGCGAGTCAGTTGCGCAGCGATTCCGCCAGCTTGTGTTTCAGCAGCTTTCCGGTCGACGTGGCCGGCAGCGCGTCCATGAGGATGATCTCCGACGGCCGCTTGTAGGACGTGAGCTCGGGCGCGACATGCGCCATCAAATCCTGCGCGGTTGCCGAGGAGCCCTTGAGGAGCTGGACGAACGCCACGATCTCTTCATTGCCCGGGACCTGCCGTCCGACCACGGCGCACTGCACGACGTCGGGATGGGTGCTCAGCACCGCCTCGATCTCGGCCGGATAGACGTTGAAGCCGGACCGGATGATCATCTCCTTGGTGCGTCCGACGATGAACATCGCCTCGCCCTCGAAGCGCGCCAGGTCGCCCGTGTTGAACCACCCATCCGGGTCGATCGCCTTTGCCGTGAGGTCCGGCGCGCGGTAATAGCCGAGCATCACGTTCGGTCCACGGACATGCAGTTCACCGATATCGCCGTTGGTCACGATAGTGCCGTCTCGGGCCACGATTCGAGCCTCGATACCCGGCACGAGAGTGCCAACCGAATTGTCGTTGCGCGGCGCCTCCGCCCGAACGCCGGAAATGCCAGGCGAGCATTCGGTGATGCCGAAGGCGTTGCCGAGAGGAAGACCAAGCTCCTTCTCGACCCGCGCTTTGAGCTCCGAATCGAGCGGCGCACCAGCGACGCTCATCAGCCGCAGCGACCCACGCTCCAGCCTCTGCAGGCCCGCCGTCTGCTTGTATTCGAGCAGCCGCTGGTAGGTCGCAGGCACGCCGTTCAGGAGCGTGATGCCCTCCTCTGCGAGTGCCTTGGCAAGCGCGGCGGGATTGTATTTGGTGACCAGCCGGGTGACCGCACCGACCATGAGCGTCATCGTTAGAAGCGAGATGCCGACGATGTGCGAGATCGGCAGCACGCAATACTGCACGTCGTCTGCGGTCATGCTGCGCAAAGTTGCGGTGGTCCGGGCCGAGAACAGCAGGTTCCGGTGCGTGAGCATGACGCCCTTCGGCGCTCCGGTGGTTCCGGACGTGTAGATGAGCACCGCCACCTGGCCTGCGCCGTCGGCCTCGACCGGCTCGGCCTTGGTTTCCCGGTTCAGCCCGGACACGCCGATGCTGTTGAACGGTCCGACATCCCGCAGCGGAGCCTCATAACGCGTCGCGTGTGCGGCCGCCTCTTCCGAGACCTTTGCCGTGAAGAACATCCGCCGGGCGCCGCTGTGATCCCTGATCTGGTCGAGCTCGCGCGGCGACAGGCGCGGGTTGGCGACGATCGCCCAGGCATCGAGCCGGCTTGCGGCGAACAGGAGACAGGCCAGGGGGATCGAGTTCTCGCTGACGAGGATGACGCGATCCCCGGCCCGGATGTCGAGCGCGCGTAGCGCGTCCGCGGTGGCACCGAGCGCACGGTCGAGCTCAAGGTAGGTCAGTTTGGCGTTGTCATCGATCAGCGCTGTCCGATCAGGCGTGGTGGCAACATACGGGTCCATCACCTCATGGATGCGGCGCGGCAATACATCTAGAATCTCGTCTGCAGCCTGCTGCCAATTCACCAACGACACCTCCCGTTGCTGGGCCCTCTCCGGGCTCGATTTATCTGAAAGCTGATGCGCCATCAGGCGGTCTTGCGTTTCCCCGAGCTCAGTTGCATGAGGATTTCGTCCTCGACGTCGCGCAGGCTGTCCTTGCCAAAATAGATCTCATTACCGACGAAGAAGGTCGGGGAGCCAAAAGTGCCGCGGGCGACGGCGCTGCTGGTATTCTCGATCAGCTTCTTCTTGACATCATCCTGCTGGGCGCGCGCGATGATGCGATCGACGTCCAACCCTGAGGACAGGAACGCTTCGCGAAAGACCCGTGTGTCGTCCATCTTCTTGGGCTCGACCCACATGTGATGATAGGCCGCGCGGAAGTAGGACTCGAACATTCCCTCGAACTCGGCCGCGACCGCGCCGCGCATCAACGCGAGTGTGTTGACCGGGAAGAACGGGTTCATCCTGAACTTCGTGATATTGTGCCGGCGCAGGAAGCGCTCGGTCTCGCGCGCGTTGTATTCCGGCTTGTTCTTGATCCCGCGCAGCGACTCGGCGGGCGACATGTTTCCGGTCGCCTTGTAGACGCCGCCGAGCAGCACCGGCACGTAATCGAATTTCACCCCCGTACGCTGCTCGATGGCGGGCAGCGCGAGTTCGGCGAGGTAGGCGTTGGGGCTGCCGAAATCGAAGTGAAACTCGACCTTGAGCGGAGCTGCCATGGAACGCCCTTCCCTTCGATGGCGGCTACTGCCTGCCGCGCGATTGATCGTTGCGCGATTTCTAGGGTTCTATTTTAGAACTGTCAATATGATCTTCATCATATGATGGCGGCATTCCGGCGAATTTGACGACATCCTATTGAAATAGCGCAAGTTCTGATTTAGAATTTATGTTGATCGATGCCGGAGATGGACTGGAGACGTTGATGAAATGGGATGCCCTTGAGGAGGAGCCGTGCTCGCTGGCCCGTACCGTGGCAGTCATCGGTGACCGCTGGAGCCTGCTCATCCTGCGCGAATGTTTTCTCCGCATCCGCAGGTTCGACGAATTCCAGTCCTCGCTCGGCGTGACCCGGCACCTACTGGCCGACCGGCTGAAGAAGCTGGTGCGCTTCGGCGTGCTGCGGAAGATTCCCTATCAGGACGCGCCCAAGCGCTACGAATATATCCTGACGCAGAAAGGTCTCGACCTCTATCCGATCATCATGTCAATCGTGCATTGGGGCAATGTCCACATGGTCGACTCGCGCGGACGGCCACTGCTGCACGAGCACAAGAACTGCCACAAGATGTTTGATCCCGTCATGGTCTGCTCGGAGTGCGGCGAGCCGCTGACGGCGAAGGCGGTTCACGTCCATCCGGGCCCCGGCGCGCGGAAACCCACACGCACCGGCGCTGCCGCACGATAATCGCGAGTGCCATTCACCACTGACGCGGCCCAGCCGGTCGTTGACGATGCGCAATGGCAGGTGAGCTCGGCGGCGCCACCTCAACCAATCTGCTGGAGCGAACGGCGCATCACGATCCCATTACATCCCGATTGCTCCTGACCGCGGCCGGCGCCATGGACCGCAATGTCAGCTTGGATACACTATTCAGGCAGCAGCTGATGGACCTCGTGGCCAGGCGCCTGCTGGCAGCGCATGTCGGTGTTCCGACCACGTCCCAGCCGACTCTGGGCGGCCTCTCACCGATGGTGTTGCGCCGCGCAATCGAGCGCCTGCGTTCGGACAGCGACGCCGACGTATCGCTTGCGGCGCTCGCGTCTGATGCAGGTCTTTCGAGATTCCACTTCTGCCGCGCCTTCAAGGAAAGCACCGGGCTGTCCCCACATGCATGGCGTCGCCACCAACGGCTGGAGGAAGCCAAAAATATGCTGCGCGACACCGACGCGTCCGTGCTCTCGATCGCGGTCGCGCTGGGCTATTCTTCCCAAACCGCGTTCGGCGCCGCCTTCAGGAAGCTGACCGGGGAGACTCCGAGCACTTGGCGGCGCCATGCACGTTCATAGCAATGGCCCGAACTCTCTATGACCGAGAGCTCCAGTTGCAAGCGGCAGAGCGCTAGTGCCAGAGGCGATCGATGGGATCTTGATTTCGTGGGTGTGGAGAACCCGCCGCTCTGCGCAGCAAGATCGAATTTGTCGCCCGAGAAGCCGAGTGGCTTCCGCAGTTGGTTTGAACGTACAATGTAGTCAAGAGGACATATAGAATAGAGTCGGTCGCTTGTCCGGGAGGCGAGAATGCGTGCTGTACTTTGCTCGGCGTTCGATGGGATCAAATCGCTGACTCTTGGCGATGCGGCGGAGCCACAGCCTAGGCCTGACGAAGTCCTGATTGAGGTGCATGCGGCCTCGGTGAGCTACATGGACTATCTGATGGTCTCTGGTGGCTACCAAATGCGGCCGCCCCTTCCTTATGTGCCGGGAACGGACGCTGCCGGAGTGGTGGTCGCGGTGGGCAGCGAGGTCGATCGGTTTCGCCCAGGCGACCGCGTGACCTGCGAAAACTGGTATGGCGGCTTCGCAGAACGAATGACCGCGAAGGCCAGCCGAACAAGCCGGCTGCCCGACAACGTTGATTTTGGCGTGGGTTCGACCGTATTGCATATTTATCTAACGGCCTATTATACGCTAGTGGATCGCGCCCGCCTTGAATGGGGCGAGACTGTTTTGGTGACCGGTGCGGCCGGTGGCGTGGGTCTTGCCTGCGTTGAGCTGGCCCACATGCTCGGCGCCCGCGTCATCGGTGCCGTCGGCGCCGCCGCCAAGACAGCGATCGTCCGCGACTACGGCGCCGAAGCAGTCATCAACTATTCCAGCGAGGACGTGCGTGACCGGATCAAGGCGCTTACCGCAGGTGAAGGAATCGACGTCTGCGTGGACAATGTAGGTGGCGCCTTGTTCCAGACACTGGCTCGCCTCATACGATGGAACGGAAGGCTGTTGCCGATCGGCTTCGCTGGCGGAGAGGTGCCCTCTCTCCCGATGAATCTTCCCCTCCTGAAGAATTATTCCGTCGTCGGCGTGTTCACAGGCGCTTGGGCGGACCGCTTTCCAGATGAGAGCTCACGCGCCGCCGACAAGATCTTGCAATGGATCAGTGAAGGTAAGCTGCGCCCTCACGTCGATCGTGTGCTGCCCTTGGAGCGAGCGGCCGAGGCGATGAGCGCCATCGAAAGCCGATCGGTCGCAGGTAGAATTGTACTTCAGGTGAGATGATCCTATGACGATCGATGTTAACTTGAGGTCATCAGCGGCCCATTCGTGATCCGGGAAGGTGGATTGATATGCAGACGCTGACAATCCCTCGCCGCTTTCGTGGTCCGCCTAATTCCGGCAACGGCGGCTATGTGTGTGGGATGCTGGCGCGCCAGATCGCCGGTGCCGCGGAAGTAACGCTACGCGCTCCGCCTCCCTTGGAGACAGAGCTGGATATTGTGGAGCTCGAGACAGGCGCGTGGGAGCTGCACCAAGGCACGGCGGCAATAGCAAGCGGCCGGGCCGTGACGCTGGACGTCAGCCGCCTTGAGGGCGCGACCTACGCTGAGGCCCTTGACGCCGAAAGGCAAACTCCACTAAAGCCGCATGAGCATCTGTTACCTATGTGCTTCGTTTGCGGACCGGAGCGAGCGCCCGGCGACGGGTTACGGCTTTTCGCAGGGCCGCTGCGACGACAAGGCCGCAGCGGCGTGTTTGCTGTACCTTGGAGGCCTGACGCCTCTCTCGCCGCCGACGATGGGCTGGTTGCGCCTGAGTTCGTGTGGTCTGCGCTGGACTGTCCGACTGGCTATGTATCTCAGTTCGATTCCGAAACCGGGAGCTTCACGGTCTTGCCGATCTTGCTCGGCCGCCTTTCTGTGCGCATCGATCGCCGGCCGCGACCGGGTGAACGATGCGTGGTGACGTCCTGGAAGATTGGCAGCGAAGGCCGCCGTCTCATCGCCGAAGCTGCGCTCTTTGGTGAAGAGGAGAACCTGCTCGCAGTCGGCCGTGCCATCTGGATTGTCGTTGATCGGCAGGTTCAGCTCGGGATGAAATAGAGAGCCGCGGCTGCCGCAGGCTGGACCACGGCACGCGGCGACACATGCGGGCAATACCGATGTCAGCTTTGAGCCAAGAGCTGCCCCTCCCGCGAGGTCCCAGTTTGACCTAGCGGAGATTTGCCCAGCGACAAGCTCCCATAATCTGCTACTTTCCGGGCATGGCTTTGGCTCCCGCGGGGAGGCAACGGTCTCGCGCAAATGCCTGGCGCATTCGTCATCGGACGCGGTACGGCGTTTACCTACGGGAACAAGCAGATCGAGCCAAGGACGCTTGGGAAGGATCTCGGCATCCGATGGGCAGTAGAGGGCGCAGTGCGGCGCAATGGCAATCAAGTCCGCGTCAATGTGTCCCTCACAGATCTTCAGACCGGGCGAGACGTCTGGTCGGATCGTTTCGATGGCGACCGCGCAAGCCTCGCCACCTTGCAAGATCAGATCACCGCGCGCTTCGGCGCATTTCACGCCCAAAAGTACCCTTTGGCCCAGCCGCTGTAGAAGAGCCCAGCCCTGCGCAAGGTCAGGTTGGCCCACCGCTGATAACGGTCTGGTTGCAGGTTCGAGTCCAGCCAGGCCCGCCGAGGAAATCAGGGGCTTTACCCGAACGGATGTAGCCGATGTTACGGCTGCTAGACGAAGCGCCATATCCGAACTGACGACTGGGCTTTCGACCTTCCCGGGATGACATTCTGTCTGAAGTGTAGAACCCGTCCGATTGCGTGGAGCGATTGTGATGAGGGAGGCTACGATGGATTTTTCGCGGATGTCGGATGGGATCCGGCTGCATCACGCGCCTCATCGGCACGATGGGTACGCTGGTGACGATGAGGCGGGTCCGGCACCGAGCGCCCCGTTCCTGACCGCCGCGGTCGGCAGTCCCGACCCGTTTGCAAGTCAATTTGCTGGTCCTGCAGCGGCCCCCGCTAGCCCGAATACCCAGGACACGGGCGGCCACGCCGGTAACCACGCTGCGGCGAGCCTGGATGTTTCGTCCACCATGCCCGCCTCCAGCGCATCACATTCGGCGATGGGAATTGCTATAGCCGAGAGCGGAGCCAACACGGCCGGGAACGGCGGAGATGGCTACTTTTACGGAAGTATCATTCACGCGTCCCTGTTGATCTATGAACCGATCAACATCTCGGTGAGTTTGGGATACGGCTCGGTCGCCCTGGCCGACCAGTCCAACAATTTGAATGTCGATCAATCCGCCTTTCAAATGGCCGGCGTCGGCGGCCATGGCGGCAATGGCAACATTGCATTGGGAGGGAGCGTAGGCACGTCCTCAGGCTCCGGCGTGATCGCGAGCGGCGACATCGGCGCCGGAAATGGGGGCAGCGGTTATTTCTCGGGTGCATTGGTGGCCGCTCCCGTGGTGATCTACCATCCGATCAATATTGGCGTGGCGGGCTCGGGCGGCACTGCGCAGGCAAGCCAATCGAACACGGTCCACATCGATCAATCGGCCACTCAGATCGCGGGCATCGGCGGAAGCGGCGGAAATGCCAACGTGGCCGCCGGCGGCAGCGTCATGACGCTCGACCCCAGTTGGGGATCAAGCAACGGAGGGGGCGTCCCGGACGTTCACACCGGCGGAAGTCAGGCCGGCAATGGTGGTGACGGCGCATTCTACGGCGGCCTCGTCCATTCCTCCGTCGTGGTTTACGACCCGATCAACATCGCAGTCGCGGGCTATGGCTCCAACACTCATTCGGTCCAGACCAACGACGCCTACGTGGATCAATCCATCATTCAGATCGCCGGCATTGGCGGGCACGGCGGCAACGGCAACGCCGCGACGGGCGGCCATGCAAGCCTGCTTTCCCATGGCCTGTGGGGCGGCTCCGACACGATCGCGACCGGTTCGAACGGCGCAGGCAATGGCGGCAACGGATATTTTGCCGGCAGCCTGGTCGATGTCAGCGTCGCGATTTATGCACCCATCAATATCGCAATTGCAGGTCCCCATTCGACGGCCGTGGCCGATCAGGTCAACAACGTGCACATCGACCAGAGTGCGGTCCAGATCGCCGGTGTTGGCGGGGACGGCGGCCACGGCAATCTCGCGCTGGGTGGCGATCTTTCCGCACATCTTCTGTCGGATCTTCACCTGATGGGTTAGCGAAACATCACGCCGCTCGCACAGGTCCGATCGCGAACTGCGTCGATGCTCTGCGCATGCAAGCTCGCCCTGCGGGCCCTCCTGGATGCTTCGAGCTCCGATGGTGCGCGACGAATGTTATACTTTCGTACGTAGGTCGACCAAGCCGGATGGTGTCCGATTTGGCATCTATCGCCACCGCGCGTGGGCGGATCAGACTTGCCGCGCGCGTCCGCCTGATCGGGATGGATGATGCACGAAAGCCAACAGAGGGAGGCACACATGATGCCCAAAGCGATCCACATTTCGGACTCGATCGGATTCAAATCGATCAGCACCGGTGGTCAGAACGTCGGAAATGGCGGTGACGGCAGCTTCAAGGGCGCTATCATCAGCAAGCCGACGCTCAACTTCGATCCGACCAACAAGGCGGTCGGTGCCGACGTGCACGTGAACACCGGCGATCACGTCAAGCAGACGGCAGATTGGGACGCCGGCGGCGCCAAGGCGACGGCCTCGTGGTTTTCGAAGGCCCATGGCGGAGACGCCGAGTCGAACGGAAGCCAGAAGTCCTACAGCGGTTACGATACCTCCAAGGTATACGCCAATACGGATGCGACCCAGATCAACAAGGTCTCAGTGGACCAGCACCAGGAAGTCGTGGCCGGCATCGGCGGAAATGGCGGAGACGGCAACGCCGCGCTGGGCGGAGAAGTGAGCTTCCACCTCGATACGTTCTGACCACCGGCTCGTCCGACTGTGCAGGATCGGTGGCCACCGTCACCGGTCCTGAAGTTCGAGTTAATACCCCGCTGATACCGTTGGCAGATGGTGTTGGCCATCGGTGAACTACGCCGGACCTCGATTTCAGGCGGTGACGATCATGCTGATGCCGCCCATTCGGTTGCCTATCCTGCCGCAGATCGGGACGCCACTGCACGCGGCCCTCCGGTCCTGCGCGGGACCGCTCGGTCTCGTATTCGCATATAGCTGCAGCTACAACCTGCTTCTGTTTGCGCCCTCCATCTATCTTCTCCAGATCTACGACCGGGTGTTGTCGAGCCGGAGCGGCGACACCTTGCTCCTGCTCACACTCATTGTCGCGATCACGGTGGTCGTCGGCGGCGTACTCGATGCATTGCGGCGCGCCGTCCTTGGACGCCTTGGCGCCTGGCTCGACGATCGCCTTCGTCCTTGCGTGCTTTCGGCAGGCCTCGAATCGGCGCTCCGCAGCGATTGGACGCGAGCTTCTGGCGCGTATCGGGATCTCACCGTGCTGCGCCAGTTCGTCGAGTCCGGCGCATGTCCGATGCTGTTCGATGCGCTCTGGGCGCCCTTGTTCCTCCTTGTCCTGTTTCTGATCCATCCCCTGCTTGGCGTGGTGGGCGCCTGCTGCCTCGCCTTCCTGTTCGCGCTCACGGTTGCCGGAGAGCTGGTCACGGAAGACGTTCTGCTCAGATCCGGTGCCGCGCTGTCCAGAAGCTGCGGCCGCCTCCAGACTGCAGCGAGCAACATCCACATGATCCGTGCCATGGGAATGCTCGATAGCGCTGCGCGCATGATCCACCGTGACGCGCAGCACGCCCGCAGAGAGCACGATGTGGCACTCCGTCGAGGCGAGATCGTCTCACTGGCCACCAAGCCGGTTCGTGCGCTGTCGCAGGTCCTGATCATGGGGGCTGCCGCGTGGCTCGTCCTCGATCACGGGAAGAGTCCGGCAATCATCTTTGCTGCTACGCTGATGTTCAGCCGGGCGCTCGCGCCGACCGAAAGTGCGGTCGCAGGCTGGAAATCACTCGTGACGGCGGTGAGCGCCTGTCAGCGGCTCGGCGAACTTCTC
>NZ_LJYG01000033.1:25840-27401 GCF_001440035.1 Bradyrhizobium manausense
CCCGCCGCAGGCGCGAAGCGGCCTCGTCGTCGATAATGTCAGCGTGTGGCTTGCGGGGACCAACCATCTTCTGCTGAACAGCGTCTCGTTCAGCCTCACGCCCGGAGAATGCCTTGGCATTATCGGTCCGTCCGGGTCAGGCAAGTCCTTGCTCGGCCAAGTGATCGCTGGGCTGTCGATGCCGACGCATGGCCGTGTCCTCCTCGACAATACCGACGTCCCGCTGCTTCGCGAGGGCCGAAACGGCGACCGCCTCGGATATCTCCCACAGGACATCAACCTGATCGGCGACACCATCAACGACATCATCGCACGCCTTGAAGATGCCGACCGGCGGAAGGTCGTCGAAGCGGCCAAGCTCGCCGGAATCCATGGGGCGATCATGCGCCTGCCGGAGGGTTACGACACGGTGGTTCAGAGCGAAGCAACCTTCTCGCGCGGGTATCGGCAGCGCCTCGGTCTTGCCCGCGCCTTCTTCGGCAGTCCGCGCCTCATCGTTCTCGACGAACCCAACGCCAGCCTTGACTACGGGGGCGAGCGAATGCTCCTTGATGCCATCGAACGCATGAAGCTCGCAGGCGTCATCCTTGTCGTCATCACTCACCGGACGGGTCTTCTCGCCGCTACGGACAAGATTGCCATCATGGAGGACGGTGCGGTCGCCGCGTTCGGCGACAGCGAGGACATCTTCGAACGGCACCTGAGCCGCCCCCAGGTTACTTCGCAGATTGCGCCATGATCTGGAACTCTCTCACCACCTGGAAGCTTCCCGCCGTCTCGAGGCTTCCCGTGATCTGGGACCAGCTCATGCGAGCGCCGGCGAGCCCCCCGCCCGCCCCGCGATTTGGCGTCGTGGTGACCGCAATCGATGATTTCGAGCCTCTGGAATTTCCGTGGTGCTCGACGCCCACGCCGACCTCTCCGCGCGGAAGGCTTCGCGGTATCACCGTCGCGGGCAATCTGCTGGTGCTCTGCTTCATGCTGGGGCTCGGGACATGGGCGAGCCTCGCGCCGCTCGAGAGCGCCGCGATCGCCTCCGGCGTCGTGGAATCGGAATCGAGTCGCAAGACGATCCAGCATCTGGAAGGCGGTATCATCAGCAAGATCCTGGTTTCGGATGGCGATATCGTGCGCAGCGGCCAAACACTGGTCGCGCTGGAGGACACTAGGGCGAGCTCGGAGGTGCAAAGTCTTCAAGGCCAATTTTGGGATGCAGCTGCTCGTGCCGCTCGGCTTCAAGCCGAGCAGCAGAGATTCGAGAGGATCGCAATTCCGGACGCGCTGGAACAGGACAGCAGGCAGAGCGGCGTGGCCGCCGCTGCGGTGTCGGCGCAGCAGTTCATTTTCCAGGCGCGCCTGCAGGTTCACGAGTCGCAGCTTGCGGTCATTCGCGAACGAAGGCGTCAAGTCGAGAAGGAGATCGAAGGTCTCAAGGCTCAGGAAACCGCCACCGGGCAGCGGGTCGACATCGTCCGGGAGGAACTGGATATGGTCGCGACCCTCGTCAACAAGGGACTCGAACGGCGGCCGCGGCTCCTGAACCTGCAGCGGGAGCTGGCCG
>NZ_LJYG01000033.1:27409-45406 GCF_001440035.1 Bradyrhizobium manausense
CCGCCGCGGCGAGATCACCGCGCAGATTTCCCGCGCCGGGCAGGTCATCAGCGAACAGCAGGCCACATTGTTCAAGCTCGAGAGCGAGAGACAGAACGAGATCGCACAGTCGCTTCGTGAAGCACAGAGCCAGATGTTCCAGCTTCGCGAGCGGTTGCTTGCGGCCAGGGATCAGCTATCGCGAACGGAGGTCAAGGCGCCCGAGGACGGTGTGATAACCGATCTGCGGGTTCATACATCCGGCGGCGTCATCGGAGCGGGTGCTCCGCTCATGGACCTGGTGCCCCGGCAAGACCGTCTCATCGTAACCGCGCGCCTGAGGCCCGAGGACATCGATGTAGTTCATCCCGGCCTCAGTGCCGAAGTTTACCTCGTACCGTATAATCAGCGTCGCGTGCCTCGCCTGAAGGGAACCGTCGTGCACGTATCCGCAGACCGGCTCCTCGACAAGCGGACCGACCAGCCATACTACGCGACCAGGGTTCGGATCGACGACGGGCAGATCGTCGCTAACGACATCCAGATCATCCCCGGCATGCCGGTTCAAGTGTTCATCACGACAGGACGCGGCACCGTGGCTCTCTACGCGCTCAGGCCCCTGCTCGACAGCTTCCGTGGCGCATTCAGAGAGGACTAAGTCTCATGCATGGGAGCCTCGCCGGGGTCATGATCGCGACTCTGCGCGGGCAACCGGCCGCGCCAGCGGAGGACGGCTTCCGTGCGATTGTGCGCAGCACATTTCCTCATGATATGCTGAATGTGCATTTTGACTGTGCTTTCCGAGAGGCCCAATTTGGCGGCGATCAGCTTGTTGGGCAGGCCGAGTTCCAGTTCCGCCAGAACCTGTTGCTCGCGAGGCGTGAGATCGGTCACCCTCCTGTCGATAGCCACTCTGGTTCCCTCGCCCATCAGATATGAGGGCGCAAGCGCGCGAACATCCGGCGGTTCGAAATCCGGTATCCTGTTCATCCCGGCCACGGACAACGGCCTGTAGGCGCCGCCGACAAGAACAAGGCGCAGGCCAGCTACCGCGATCTCGATGGGCAGCGACGTGGAAAGAAAGCCACGCACGCCCCGCTGCATCGCGGCCTGCACGGTCGGCTCGTCGTCATGGTTTGACAGGACCACAGTAGCGGCGTTGGGACAACACTCCGCAACGAAGGCGAGATCGTCCTCAACCGAGGGATCGCCGATCGGCTTGTTCGCGATACTCAGCATCACCAGACGAACATCGCGGGCTGACGTGCAGTCCAGGCCTTGGACCGTTGCCATGTCAAGGATCTCAACTTCGTCCAACTCCCTCCTGAGGACGTGCAGAATGCATGTACGAGGCAACAGGAGCGGCTCGATGATCACCAGAACCGGCAAGTGAAGCGATTCATTGAGCCGTTTTGAAGTGTTGGTTATGTCGTGCATGATGTCCTCGAGATGAAAAGAATTTCCGCGATATTCCCATTCCGTATTGCGTCTCCCCTGCTGCTGCATTCATCCCGAATGCATCATCACGAGAGGTAGTGCCGCATCCACTGCTGGATCGCTTGACACCTGGGTGGAAATTCTTTCCCCTCAAATCATTTTTGCGTATACCGCGCGGTGGCTCAGTCGACGCATCACCTAATTGCAGATATTTCGATACGCAGTTGAGGCCGCCGACCCTGACTTGCCGTCGACGACATATGCTTCATCCTCCTTCACGAGATATAGAAACGGCCTCTCTCCAGTCTCGCCGCCTGACGCGCTTCTTCCTTTCACGCGCCCGCAAATCGTATCCACGCGACGGCCAAGTATGTTCTTTCGCATTGCGCGCTTCACGTCGCTGAGTTCGACCGTTTCCGGATCCCCCAACTGCGTCGCGATCGCAACCTTCGCCTTGTCCAGAGCAGGATCCGACTTTTCCGCGGTCCGCTCCGGTGCCGGGACGCTGATCGTCGTCCGCGGGGACGGCGCTTTGGCAAGGTCGGCCGATCCGCGTTTCTTCCGAGATGAAGTCCTGCCGGGCTTTGACGGCGTTGCGGAATTCGATCTGACCACCGCAGGCTCTTGCGCCAACGCCGTCGGCATTGGTCGCGCGGGTTGGGCGACGGCGCCCCTGTCGAAACAGGGTCGTGACGCGCACCCGAGGAAATACCCTCGGGAAGGCGCGAACCAGCCAAAGCCGATCAGGATTCCTGCCAGCACTCCGACAAAAATCAGTCCCATCCGATTCCCCTCCTCGGGAGCTCGGCTCGCATTCGTAACTTGGACTTCCGCGCTGGTGATCTATCTGTTGCGCAAAAGCATTAAGCGCCCATTAAGCGCGCGCCGTTGTCCTGCCCATGCCTGGAGGGGCGGATGAGATCGGGCTCCAGACCCGGGCCGACATGACCGCAAAAGGCCAATCGTGAAAGCAATCATGGCCGATTTGGTCCGCCCTTGGACTCTTCTGCAATTTGCGAGTTCATCTGAAGGTTTGCGCTACCAACCGCTGCCGATCGCCGACTCAGGGCCTTCGGGCGGGTTTCGGAGCACCGCACCAGATTCGCACCAGAAACTGCGTGAACGAAAAAAAATCGCAAGAGATAATAGGAGCTGACCGACATTCAGCCGCTCATAACGGTCTGGTTGCGTCGGCGTTACTCAGGCCGGACATCGGAGATCAAGAACGGAAAGATCAACCGGTTCAGCCTGAGCATGCTGGTCCGGCTTGCGCAACGCGCCGGGCTGCGCCCCGGGATCAAGTTACAGAAAGCGGCGTAACAGACTGTACGTCGCGGCGCCGGCCTGGTCGCGTGGAAGCTTGACTCTCTTGCCCCGAATGTCATCGCCGGCTCAGGCGGCATACTGCTCCGTCATGTATTTCAGGTAGTTGCCGAGGTGGTGCTGCCAGAAATAGTCAAGCTTCTGGCGCGGTTGATCGCCTCGACGACGAGCGAACCTTCCCGCGTCAGCAACGGCAGGCAACTCCGTCCAGCCGGTGGCGACATCGACCATCGTGAGGGTTTGGATGAACGAGCCAGCCGCCGACGTGCCGCCATGGGCGCACGAGCTTGCCAGGCCCATGCAGCCATGGGCCACGTCAAACCGCGAAGACGACCGTATGCTACGAAGCCTTATGCCTTGTGATGGACGGCTTGCAGGCCATAGACGGGGGTCGGGATGCCCTCATAGCGAGCTTTCAACTGTAGGGACAGGAACTGCGAGTAGTGACGCGACTGGTGCAGATTGCCGCCGTGGAACCATAGCCCCTCCTGTTGTGTGGGCTTCCACATGTTGCGCTGCTCGCCTTCCCATGGGCCGGGATCCTTGGTCGTATTCGAGCCTAGTCCCCAGACCTTGCCGACCCTGTCGGCCATTTCCCGGCTGATGAGGTCGGCGACAAAGCCGTTCATCGAACTGTAGCCTGTAGCATAGACGATCACATCGGCAGGCAGCTCCCTTCCGTTGTCGAGTTTGACACCGCTGGGCGTGATTTCCTCGACCTGGCCTGCGACCAGCTTGACCTTTCCGTCGATGATGAGCTGCGAGGCGCCAACGTCGATGTAATAGCCCGAGCCGCGACGCAGGTACTTCATGAACAAACCGGAATCGTCGTCGCCGAAGTCGAGCCGGAAACCGGCTCTCGTCAACCCTGCATAAAAATCGGCGTCATCCTGGCGGATCTTGTCATAAACCGGCTTCTGCAACTGATGCAGG
Organism: Bradyrhizobium manausense; assembly: GCF_001440035.1. Classification (GTDB taxonomy): domain Bacteria; phylum Pseudomonadota; class Alphaproteobacteria; order Rhizobiales; family Xanthobacteraceae; genus Bradyrhizobium; species Bradyrhizobium manausense. The sequence goes on from NZ_LJYG01000033.1 coordinate 31,082, forward strand.
ATCTTGTAAGGCAGCGAGGCGAAGATCAGGTCGGCCTTGGCTGTCGTCATGCCACCGCGGACGGCGCGCTCTGAATAGAGGTCGGCGATGGATGCCATCAGCGAATCCGAGCGCACGACATGGGTCGTCGAGCGCTGCACCATGGTCACGTCGACGCCGGCCTCGTACAGCGCGGCGCAGATGTCATGTGCCGAGTTGTTCGAGCCGATCACGACTACCTTCTTGCCCTTGTAGCGATCGGGACCTGGGTGGCGCGAGGAATGGTGCTGTTCACCCTTGAAGGTATCCATGCCCTTGAATTGCGGTATGTTCGGTTTGGCGGACATGCCGGTGGCAAAAACCAGCTGCTTCGGCTTGAGCGTGATCTCCTTGCCATCACGCTCGACGACGACCGTCCATTCCTTTTTTGCATCGTCCCAGTCAGCGTGTTTGGCCGTGGTGCCGGTCCAGTAGTTCAGCTCCATGACCTTGGTGTACATCTCCAGCCAGTCGCCGATCTTGTCCTTGGGCGAAAACACCGGCCAGTTCTTCGGAAAGTCGATGTAGGGCAAATGATCGTACCAGACCGGGTCATGCAGGCAGAGCGACTTGTAGCGGTTGCGCCAGGAGTCGCCGGGACGGGCGTTCTTCTCGACGATGATGGTGGGCACGCCGAGCTGGCGCAACCGCGCGCCGAGTGCGATGCCACCCTGGCCGCCGCCGATGATGAGCACGTACGGCTGTGTTTTAAGGCCGAGCTGCTCGGTTTCCTCGTCCCGCAATTCTTTCCAGGTTTTGGCGCCTGGATTGACGCCGTGGCGGGCGCCAAGCGGCCGGGTGAAGCCCGCCTTCTCCTCGTAACCCTTCAGTTCGACCATCGTCGTCAAAAGCGTCCAGATCTGGCCGTTCTGGAGACGGATTAGACCGTAGCCGCGAGCGACCTCGGTTTCGAACGAGATCCAGCATTCGGTCACTCCGTCGGCTTCAGTAGCGCTTTCCTCGTCGGCTATTTTCCAGCTGCGTGGCTTTGCGTGCGCCAAGCAAGAGTTGAGCATCTCGCGGATCTGATCGCGACCTTCCATGGTCTTGATGTTCCAGGTGAAGGCAACGAGGTCGCGCCAGTAGCACTCGGGTGCGAACATCGCTACGGCGGCATCCACGTCGCCTGCCACAAGCGCCGCTTCGAATTTGTCGAGAAAGGCCTGGATGCGCGCGTTAGGGGTGGTGTCGAGCATCATTTCCTCCCAAGGAGTTTTTGATCTTCTGCGATTGTCGCAAGCTTATCTGAACTATCGACCGAAGCCAGACTTACGCGGATCAACTTTTTCACAGCACTTCTAATCGAAGACCGGCACCTTGCCGCGTTGCGTCAATCTGCGGATTGCTCATGTTTCGCTTTGCCGGAAGTTTGTCATCAGGAAATGTCATAGCACCATGGCGTTGCCATTGTCCTTGCGGAAATTCGCAATGGTCTTGAAGTGTTAATCGGCGTGGGGTCCCTGCGCCGATCGGCGCGCCAAGTCGTTGATTCAGATGACAGCGAAGGAATCGTGGTTCGGCGCCGATTTACAGCCCGGTCGCCTTGAGGCAGGCGTCCTCGGTTGCAGAAGCGATATCATCTTTTTGCGTCACTCGGGTACTCCCGCTCGACGAAACACTTCCGCAGCCTGCCGTCCGATTTCGTATGACGCGGCGGGAGAACCTTTCAACCAGCCGCTGACCGTCATAGTCGGCTGCAGCCTCAACAGCTCCTGCACCGTCTTGTGCGCATCGTCGTGCTGGCCGAGGAGCCATTGCGCGACCGTCATGACGCGCAGCGTCGAGGTGTGCTTGCGATTGGCCTTGAACGACCGTTGCGCCAGTTCGAGCGCGCGCCCGTACTTGCCGGCGGCGGCGGCAGCGGTGGCGGCCAGCGAATCGTAGAAGTAGCGGTGCGGATCGAGCGGCGACAGCGCCAGCGCGCGCTCGGTATGCTCGACCGCCTGCTCTCCCTCGCTTTTGAAAGCGTGCAGTGTACCCTTCAGCAGCCAAGCGAACGCGTTACTCGGATTGGCGGCCAGGGCACGCTCGTAGGAATTCTCGGCAAGGTCGATCTTCTTCAGGAGATTGATGTGCACGAACCCGTTGACAGCAAGGGCCAGCGAATTGTCAGGATCCATGTCGAGCGCACGCTTGGTGCACTCTGACGCGAGATAGGTGTCGCGCTGCGGATCCTCGGACCAGCCCTGCGAGACCCGCAAGACGTGCCAGTTGCCGAGCCAGGCCACAGGAAGCGGATGACGCACGCCGCGATCGATCAGCGTCTGCAGGAGGAGATGAGCCTCCCCGAAGTCGGGCAACGACAGGCGGTGCATCAGATTGACGGCGCCCATGAGTAGGGTGTAGGCCTTGAGGGTCGGGAGAGGCTGTGTGCGCGAGCGCTGGAGCTCTCGGCTCGTCACCGCCGTGTCGACGCCGGCTACCAGCCGGCCGATCAACTCCTGCTCGCCACTCACGATGGCGGCGAGACGGTCTTCTAGTCTTTCGACCCAGAGAATCCGGCCGGACTTGGTTTCCGCCAGCTCGACATCAAGCTTGAAATGTCCGTCGCCAACCCGGTAGGCGCCCGATAGCACGTAGTCAGCACTCAGGTGCGCCCCGATCTCCTCCAGCGAGGCATTTCGCCCGCTGAAGGCAGTTGTCGACAGACGCGATACAAGCTTGAGGTCTGACCAATGGGAAAGCCGCCTGATAATTTCCTCGGCAAGGATTTCGCCGACCACCCCGTTATCGTTGCAGAGGTTGCGGGACGTGAAGGGAACAACGGCAATCGACGGCGCCATCTCGTCGAACCACAGCGCAGACCCCGCCCTTGGCTGCGGCCCTGGCGGGCCGACCCTGTAGGCGCGGACCGGCTGGGGAATGCCCCTGACATAGCAATCGCCCAGATCCTCGACTTCGGCGTCGAGGCTGGGCGTCAGACCATCCCGCACATGTTGGGAAACTACGATCTCGCCCGGCCCGGCCAAGCTCATAAGTCTAGCGGCAAGATTTACGAGCGAACGCGAGTCGGCCGGCAGACTGCCAGATCATGCTGCGCACGGGCATGGAGGTTAGCGACGTCATTATCGAAGACAACGACGTCTTCGGCCGCGGCGCCTGCTTTCGTGTTGAATGGCGAGAGCCNNNNCCGCCGATACGGCCGATCGGACGTCGGCAAAGTCCAGAAGCATGCCGTCGCCGAGACCCTTGACGAGCCGTCCGTTGTTCGGCGGAAGGATATCCCGCTTAACGCGCTCGACGAAATTAAGCCAATGGGTGATGACGCCCACTTCGTCCTGTTCAATAAGACCCACCGACCCGACGATATCTGTGAGCAGGACTGCGCGCTTTGCTCATGCAACGTGGTGGCCTGTCTGAATATCCGCGAGATCGAGCTCCGCCATTGGAACCCCACAACCGCGTGGCCAAGCCGGGAGACGGCTCCCGGAAAATGATAGCAGAATGCGTCGGGCTGCAATGGCAACGTGGCCCATTGGGCCCTCAGTCGACTTGGAAATTTCGACTGGCGTCCATTTTGCTCCCAAGAACGGACATTCGCAATGAGATGTTATGGAAGAACTCGGCCAATGGGCAAGGAGCCGCATTGCGACGCGTTTGCCCTTGCAGCTTTACCTTTTCTCGTGAGGAACAGGTAAGCTGCGGCACTCTCAGAGATCACAGGCGCAGAAGCATCTTAAGCCGTACCCACTGAGAACGGCCTATTCAATTCATGAAGCAAGCCGTTTTGGAGATTGGCCAATCTGACAAATCGAAATCGACCCGTGCCTGGGCTGGTCGCTCCCGACCGGAACGACGATCATTGCCTGGCATTTGAACCGACACTGGATACGGCCACACTAAGAGCCGGGTGCGATGTCCGCGCCTGGGCCTTGACCCTACCGATCGGCGGCACGACGGCACCGGCCACCGATGGTTGACGAACGGACGTTCTATGCAGTTCTTCCTTTACGAGATCGCTGCGCGCCTGTTCGGCCTCTATCTGGCCATCGATTGCCTCCGCACGCTGCGGGCCGGCTATGCCGACAGGAAGATCAGGAGCTTCTATCACAGTTCGACCATTCTAGACTGGATGATCGACGTGTGGCTGCCGAGGCCCGTCTACGAACGGGACACATCGCCGGTTCGCTACTGGATGGAGATGAGCGGGCAGGCGTTCGTCTTTGTGTGCTGCGTTGTGATGGTGATCTTCGGCTGGGTCAGCGCGAGCACCTAAGCATCCGCCGATGGCAGCGGCGCGTCGTTCTGACGAGCGATCCTAGCGCACGCTGACGAACATGCGACACAGATTCACGTCGCGTGCAATCTTCCATCCGTTTAGCCCTAGCAGCTTGCTAGGGCTAATTTCGGCCTCCTTCGCGAAGAGAGAACAGGCACCTCGTCAATTCGCGAGAAAGTTCAAAGCTAAGCGATGACGATCACTTGAAGCCATCGACAGAGCAAGACCGGCGAACTTGTCGACATCAAAGAGGCGCCACAACTCAGCGCACGACTAAATGCCTCGCGTGCACGAATAGAACTCGAGCTTCGGCTTCAACTGGATAAGATCCCACCCGAACTCGTGGTCAACGAGGACAATGGTGAGCCTTACGACGAGAGTACCCATCGCCATTGGGTGTCGACCGCTCGCTCCGTCGCAATCTTCGGCTTTCCGACCTATTTCAGCCTGAGATCGATGTGGCAGAGGCCACTCGCTCAATTATCTCAATTTGAATGCGATCTCCGCGCGAATTGGTGCGGGTAATGGATACGATAGTCGTGGAGCACGACATGCGTAATGCCTCCAATCCTGCCGGAGGTCTCCTCACCCAGCAGTCGATTGAGGAAGGGCTGGACAAGTATGTCAAGGAGCGCATCAGCGCAGTGTATCCCGAGAAAACCCTTGGTCAGATCTACCGCTTGCAAGACATCGTATTCATAAATAAGGACGTCCAATCTGCATTCCGCGTTAACTCGCAAAGCGCACGAACAAAAATCAAGAACTGGGAAGATGCCGGTCTGGTGAAGCGCACAGGAACTCGCGCACCTGAGGGCGACCAGGGTGGACAACCTCCCTATGAGTACACAATTGTGGATACGCGCGTAGAACGAATCATTACCCGACGGCTCATAAAACTTTGAGGAGTTTACTGAGACTCCTACTGACGAGCCGGAACGGGCCGGCGAGACTGCCTCTTAAGCTCATCGTGTGGAGCGCGTGTGCATCGAGGGCATAAGTTCATCACCACGCGACAGCTCGACGCAGCTTGATCTCGATGCACCGAGCGCAGATCAGCTCGCCGTCCCCGCCCGGTGGCGCAAAAACGGTCAGCTCTTGTTGCGCGAACTCATCTTCGCAGTGATCACAGCGGGGGATTTTGTGCATTCGCGCGTATGCTCACGCTCATGTGGCGGAATTCAGTACTCTGGTCCGTACCTACGTCAGCTCGTTCCAAATCCGGAACGTGGTGAAGTAAACTCGCGGCCGTTGCAAATTTACAACCAGCTTCGCCATTCAAAGTACTAAGCTCGTCTCGTCCATTGCGACGACCGAAACATATTTCGCGCTTACTTAATGCAAACAGCGGAGACGCAAAATGTTTGATGTCTATCGCAATGACAAGCGCGAGTTGCTGGTCCTGAGCAATGGCTCTGCGATACCTGTCGTTTGCTCGCAGAACAACTGGCGCAAGAAAAGAAGAAGAGTTCTGAAAGTCAGCGACGAGATCAAAGCGGCCGTTGAAAGACAAGGTTATTACGTTCGCAGCTTGCGGGTTACCCAGGCGGACGATCTAGGTCGGCAGCTTAGGTCGTCGCCGCGCCATCCAATTGCGCCAGCCCGATCTCGATCACGATAATATCTTCTTCGATCTCCTGAAGGGTTGCGCGGCAATCAAATCCAGTGCGCGCCTTTAGGTCCACGGCCAACTTCCGGCGCTGCATGCGCAAATCGTCGAGAGCCGCCCTATCATTCAGGCGAACGTATCCGTTCACAATAAGCTCGATCGCGTTTGGCATCCCTCGCCCCTAGTCCCCCCCAAACGCTTAGCCCGCGACACTCTTCACTACGGCATCCCTTCGCAGATTGTGTCCGGCAGCGGTCAAATGGGACCCTATAATGAGACCGAGCCGCCTTAACGTCTGGAGGGCAACAGGGTCGCAGAGTTCAATCGAAAGTCCGGCTCCCAACACCGCAATGGTGCGCTGTTCAGCGCCATCGAGATCAGCCCATGAAATGTCCATCACGCGGCTCCGCGCGAAACGATTATCTAAAACCCAAACGCATGCCTGATTTGCCGCAACATAGCCATGGCCGCGTCGGTGTACCAACCGTTGGTTAGGTAGTGATCCACCTGCGCTGTGCTAATCAGCGCGACAACTGCCACTGTGAAGCACTTAAACATTGGGCCTCTCCTGAAAGAGACCGCCAACCGAGCGTGTCGAAATATTAGACCGTTTCTTAGAATGCGCTGCCGCGTATGGCGACGACCCATATGTAAATGGTGACAGTGACTAGTAACCTGTCCCTTAACGAGCGCGATATCTGGTGCGCGATGCGCGCGTCGTAAGCTGAGGCAAGGCTCTAGAGACCGCCGCTAGATGATCGGTTCGAAATCGAGATGTGCGAGGCCGAGAAGGAAAACCGGGGCGGCAGCGTGACTGTCCGCGTGGCCCCAAGAAGCGGACCAAACGGGGACGGAGCAGCATGTACGCGATGGGCCACAAACGGACTCTTGCGTTGAAGTCCTCAACGGCCTCATTCAATCACATCGTCGGCGCGGTCGCGCAAAGATGGCGGTACCGTGAGCCCGATGACCTTGGCAATTTTTGAGATTGATAACAAGCTCGAATTTCACAGGTTGCTCGATCGGCAAATCTGCCGGCTTCTCCCCGTTTTAGATTTTTTGCACATAGCCCACCAGACGTTTGGCCTCAAAACTTCGGCTCGGACCATAGGACAGCAAGGCACCGCTATCTGCGAATTCCCGCCACGACGCAATCACGGGAAGACGACGCTCCTGGCCGTATTGCGCGATTTTAGCGGCAACAACGCCAGTCAGACGTGAAGAAATGACGAGCAAGCCATCAGCGCGGCTTGCTTCCACCCCCTTTAGCGCGGTGTCGAGATCGGCGATCACGTTTATCGGGTAAGCGGTTAGCTCAAGGTCGAGTGATTCGGCGCCGCGCCGAGCAAAAGTCACTTCGTCATCGAAATGTTGGGGATTAAATATCACCCCAACCTTCCTGACGTTCGGGGCCACTTGCTTGAGCAATTCTATTCGCTTCGCTGCCATTTCATCCGTAAGAAACGTGATCCCGGTGAAGTTCTTGCTTGGTCGAGCAAGAGACACGGCGATTCCCGACCGGATCGGGTTATCGCTAACGCCACCGACGATGGGTACGCTACCTTTACTTGCCTCAAACAGTGGCTTGATAACATCACCGCCAATGGCGAGCAGAAGAGTGGGCCTTTGCGCGACAAGTTCAGTGGCCAATTCCACAAGTCGATCCGGCACTCCGTTGGCATAGCGGAAGACGATTTCTACGTTGCGTCCATCGAGGATCCCGGCTTGCGCGAGTGCGTCCTTCAGCGACTGATCGACTGGTCCCAATCTTTCAGCATCGCCAAATACCAACCACCCAATCCGAGGCAGCGATTTCTGCGCATGCACGACAAGCGGCCAGGCTGCCGCCGCGCCACCAAAAAAAGTGATGAAATCGCGCCGTCGCAAGAGGAATGCCTCATCGAGGTCTAAAGCCTAGCACCTTTGCGGGATCGCCGCATGAGATATGGCGAACAATTGGCTTCCGACGCTGCGACCGAATGTCCGAATTGGGGTCAATCGCGACGGTTTGGCCCGGTTCAAGCTGGGTCCGAATCTACCCCTGATTGTGTTGCAAAACTCCCGTTGAGACGACTCGCATTCCGTGATTCCGTTGATTCTGAGGATCATTGGCGGGGAGCCGCGCATGATGGGTCGGCGGGAGAACGGCCAAGGTCAGTTCTTCTATTCGTTTGACCTGGACAAGGTGGTCCCCTTCGACCATTTGGTTCGCCAGACCGATCGCGTACTCGATCTAGGCTGGGTCCGCGACGAGCTTGCACCTTTTCGCATACGGGCCGGCCTTCGATCGATCCGGTGCTGATGATCCGGATGCTGTTGGTCGGCTATGTTTTTGCAATCCGCTCAGAGAGACGGATTTGCGCCGAGATACAGGTTGACCTGGCTTATCGCTGGTTCTGCAAGCTCGGGATCGAAGACAAGATACCTGACCATTCCGTGTTCTGCCGTGCGCGACAGGAACGCTTTCGCGAGAGTGACGCCTTCCGGCGGGTCTTCGAGGGTGTAGTGGGTATGAGCATTGCGGCCGGACTGGTCGGCGGCGAGGCGTTTTCCGTCGATGCGAGCCTGATCAAGGCGGACGTCGACAAGAAGAAAAGAATGCCGGGTGATCAGCCGATTGCCTGGCCGAAGGCAGAAGAAGCGTCCCATGCGGTCCGCGAGTATCTCGCCGTCCTCGATGCCGGCAATGATGAGAATCGCGGACGAGACGACGACGGCCCCGGTGAAGGAGGCCAGCCACGCACGCCTCCCAAGGAGGTCTCGCTGACCGATCCGCAAGCAACCTGGGTTGCGAGGCCGGGCGTCGATCCTTTCTTCGCTTATGATGCAAATTATCTGATCGATAACAAGGCTGGCATCATCATGGATGCCGTAGGTACGCGAGCGAACCGATCGATCGAGATCGCGGTCACCCAGACCATGGTGGACCGTGTCGATCGCCGCTTCAATCTGCGGCCCAAAAGGCTCGCGGGCGACACGGTCTATGGCGCAGTCGAGCTGCTCAAATGGCTGACAGATCGCAACATCACACCGCACGTTCCCGTTTGGGACAAATCGGTACGTTCCGATGGCAAATTCAGCAGGGCAGGCTTCGTCTTCGACCAGACCCGCAATGTCTATGTTTGTCCAGGCCGAACTGACCAGCACAGGCAACATCGACCAGGGCCATACAGTTTATTACAGAGCCAGCAAGAATGATTGCTCGCGCTGCTTGCTGAAGCCCAAGTGCACCACGGCCGTGGCGCGCAAAGTGACCCGCGACCTCAACGAAGAACTGCGCGACCAAGTCCGGGCTTTGGCCAATACCGAGGCCTTCCAGCAGTCGCACCGCGAGCGCAAGAAGGTCGAGATGCGATTTGCCCACATGAAAAGGATTCTCAGGCGCGACCGGTTCCGGCTGCGCGGCTTGAGTGGCATCAAGGATGAGGTCTTGCTGACGGCAACCGCGCAGAACCTGCGGCGGCTCGCCAGACTCCTCAACCACGCACCACCGCCTTCGACGGGGCACTGCCTTGCGTAGGTGTCCCGTGATGAGTTCAGAGCGTCAAAGACCCCAAAACGGGTGCGATCGACGACGCTCAGACTTGAAACCACCGCCCGCCTTCAGGCTCAAGGAGTTTTGCAACAGAATCCGCCTGACAGCCGACATATCCTCGGCCGTGGGATACGGCAGCAATGGGCCATGACCGGTCTCTATGCCTACACGCGGAATCGCATCCAGACTACTCTTGTACCTATAAGTCGCAAGGGGGACCCCGATCCCACCGCCAGTTTTGATTCAAGTAGACCTGGGGTTGGTATAAGATGATGCTGACGGCATCTGTCGGTCGGCTCACTTCGGTGGCGCCTATGGCGAAGGCGAGATACTTCGAGATCGGGGTGGTCTGCCTCGAAATCATTGTAGTGCTGCTTGCGATACTAGTGGCAGTGTACGTCTCCGTCTGGGCCGGCCTTCTCCTGCTCCCCCTGCTCCTCCTGGGACTGATCTCGCTGATTTGCAATTACGATGCCTGGGTCGTCCGACGGCTATCGACGCAAGACAGCCCGCTGATGTTGACACTGTGCAAGATTGGATTCGTGGGCAGATCCCGGCGAATGCTAAGGCTACTGCCGTCGGACCCGCGATGCAGGTTCTGCATGGTGCCGTTCGGTGGCGTCGGCAAAGTGTTCGGCATCAGACCGTCGGCGGCGAACCCAAACTACTGCCGGAGCTGCTTCGAGGCCATGCCGATAACAACTCACGAGCTGGAAGTTGGAGTGGTTTTCGCGGACCTGCGTGGGTTCACTTCGTGGTCCGAGACCCACAGCTCGCGCGACGCGACCGCCCTGGTGAGCCGCTTCTATGCGAGCGCTCATCACGTGCTGACATCCGATGACGCCTTCGTTGACTTCATCGGGGACCAGGTGATGGCCATCTACTGCGTGGATATGCCCTCGCTCGGCGCAAGAACCGCGGACATCATGCTTGCAGCGACGAGACGGCTGATCGACACGGCGCGGCAGGGCGCGGAGTCGTTGCCAGTGGGTGCCGGAATGCACATGGGCAAGGCGCAAGTCGGCTCGCTGGCCACGGGAAAGTCGAAGAATTTTACTGCTATCGGGGACGTGGTGAACACGGCTGCACGCCTACAGAGTGCGGCCGGCGCCAACCAGATCTTAGTTTCGGAGAAGGTTTACGGCGCGCTTTCCGGGGAGAAGCCGCAGGCGGACCGCACCACTCTAGACCTGAAGGGAAAAGCCGAGCTACTGACCGCCTTCATCTTGCATTAGCTTGGGAAGCGCCGCGCGGCTGCAATACAGCTATGGCTCCTTTGGGGTCAAAAGCGGCGGTCTGGCGTTCGCATGAGGCAGGTCCGGTTTACCCGCAGGAGCGGACCTGTCCACACCCACGACGCGCAGTAGTTCGGCGCCCATACCATCCCCAACAGATTGACAATTTGCCGGCGGGCTCCAGAGCGCTTTGATCTGTTTCATGAGACCCCAAAAGATCACCTTTGGTGACATGCGCGAGATGGGCGTGCCCGGGGTCCTGATCTATTGCGCCGATTACCGATGCAGTCACTGCGTTACCCTGAGCGCCGACCGCTGGCCGGACGAGCTAAGGCTCTGCGCTGGCGTTGCTGAGCCAGAACGTGCAAGGCGCGCAGAGGACGCCAGTTCAGGCTCAAGGCAATGAATGACCTGATGGTCACCAAACAGCGACATGGCGGGCAGACAATCGACTTTGTGTGGGCCAAGGGCGGCCCTCGATTGCTGTCGGCGTTAATTGGTTAAATCATCCCATACTGATGCACTGCGAAACGAAGCCCTAGCGCATTTCCTTCAGCGGGTGCATGCTGCTCTACGGCTAGGTTCTGCGAGCAGAGGGCTTAGTTATGCGTCACCCGTCCAAATCGTTACTCGACAAAGCTATTGCGTACAGAGCGGGCGCGATCGGCCTCGGGCTGCTTCCTATCGCAATGGCGTTCGCTGCGGTCCTCATACCCTGATCGATCGGCGTTGGTCTGGCCGGTGTCGATCCGAATGCGAAGCGTGTCCGTCGTAGCATGCTGGTGCGACGCGCAGCCGTCGAACAGAAAGAGGCCACCGTATCTGAGAGCTTGCCGGGGGAGCTCGCCTCCCTCGCTTGTGGTGAGTGAAGTGAGAAGTAAGCCAAGGAGGAAGGAAATGAAGCGACCAATGGCACTATTTGCTGTTGCTTCTGGCCTTGCTGTCCTAGCAGCAGCACAAATCCTGCCGGCACTGCACGCCGCCGAGATGCAAATGAAGCCTCCGGTCAACGTGGAAGACATCAAGTGGGGTCCCGCTCCACCGACCATCCCGCCCGGCGCGCAGTTCGCCGTCATCGCTGGTGATCCCAGCAAGGAGGGGCTGTTCACGATGCGGCTCAAGATGCCGGCCAACTACAAAGTCCCGGCTCATAACCACCCCACCGACGAGTTCGTGACGGTGATCGCGGGTGACTTCCGAGCAGGTCTCGGCGACAAGCTCGACATGGACAGGGGGCAGTCCCTCAAGGCCGGAGCTTTCGTCGAAATGCCAGCAGGCATGAACCACTATGCCTGGACCACTGAGGAGACTGTGGTACAGATCGCCGGACCCGGGCCGTTCGCTATCAACTATGTCAACCCGGCCGATGACCCGAGCAAACAGGCCGCGAAATAGCGGCTGAACGCGTCAAGCAAAAGGCCCCGACGAGATTGCACGTCGGGGCCCTTCAAGGTCATCAGGCCGGTTACATCCGCCGTGCCTTCCGATCCATATGTCGCTGATTACTGCATCCGATCTGGTGCAGACTGTGACGAGGCTATGGCATTGGCGTGATCACATTCCGCTCGGAAGCGGGCTCGCGGCCACCCCGGTCTTGCGCCATTCGGCACGACGACGATGCTCGACCGTCAGCACCTTGCGCGCAACCACGTCCCGAATGATCTCATCGATCTCAGCGCCGTCCAGCGTGCGCCTGATCCGCAGCACCGTAGACAGCACGATCAACACGTCGCGGTGCGGCGTCAGCAAATCCCGCGCCGCGATAGGGCGCTGCGCCCCTGAATCGGTCCAGACGCAACGTTGCAATGCTGGCCTGACGAACCTGACAACCTGACGAGGCACCGTCGCTGCGAGGCATCGCAGACGAGTTCGGAGACAAGTTACAGGCCCGATACGAGCCTTCGCGACGGGCGTTAGCCCAGGTCCCTTTTTAGCCCCGAAGGCGAAGATCGCGACAGCCTCCGGCGTCAGTAATCGAGGTCAGACAGGACATATCTGCGACGCGCCCAAATCGACGCGAATGACCCTGGCTGCGTGAAAACGACGAGTCAGATAGAGATCGTCTGGGGGTTTTTGGAGACGATCAATGAATCGGTTCATTGAAGGGGCGGACCGAGCGCAATCGACGCTGTTGCCCGAATGCCTCGACGACTGGGTCGATGAGAGTAATCCGGTTCGCGCGGTCGATGCCTTGGTCGAAGCGCTCGATCTGGCAGAGCTGGGCTTCAAGGACGTCGAGCCTGCGGCAACCGGCCGGCCCGGTTATCACCCTGCGCCGCTGCTCAAGCTCTACATCTACGGCTATCTCAACCGCATCCAGTCGAGCCGCCGGCTCGAGCGCGAGGCGAGGCGCAATCTTGAGGTGATTTGGCTGTTGCAGCGGCTTTCGCCCGACGACAAGACGATCGCCGACTTTCGCCGCGACAACGGCCCCGCCATCAAGAAGGTGTGCGCGAAGTTCGTCGAACTTTGCCGGCAGATGGGCTTGTTGACGAAGGCGAGCGTCGCCATCGACGGCTCGAAGTTCAAGGCGGTCAACACGCGTGACAAGAACTTCACGAAGGGCAAGGTCGAGCGCCGTCGCCAGCAGCTGGAGGAGAGCGTATCGCGCTATCTCGCGCAGCTGGACACCGCAGATCTGCAGGAGCCATCTGAGACTCTCGCCGCGAAGACGGCGCATCTGAAGGAGAAGCTCACCAAGCTCGCGAGCGAGATGCAGAAGCTCGAAGCCTGCGAACAGGCAATGCTGGCATCACCGGACCAGCAGATCTCGCTGACCGATCCCGACAGTCGGTCCATGGCCACGAGTGGCCGCGGCTCCGGTGTCGTCGGCTACAATGTGCAGGTTGCCGTCGATACCGAGCACCACCTCATCATCGCGCACGAGGTGACGAATAGCGGCTCGGATCGTGCACAACTCGCCAACATGGGTAAACAGGCCAAGGCCGTGCTCGGCGTCGACAAGCTCGAGGCCGTGGCCGATCGCGGCTACTACACAGGCGAGGAGATCAAAGCCTGCGCCGACGCCGATATCGCTGTGACACTGCCGAAACCGAATACGACGGGCATGGAGGCGAAGGGCAAGTTCGGCAAGCACGACTTCGCATACCTGGCCAAGCAGGATGTATATCGCTGCCCGGCGGGCCAGTTGCTGGCGTATTGGCTTACAACAGTGGATGGCGAACGCACCATTCGGCGCTACGCCACGAAAGCTTGTGGAAGCTGCCCGCTTAAGGCGCGCTGCACCACGGCCAAGAACCGCGTCATCTCCCGTTGGGAACATGAACACGTCATGGAGGATGCCCAGAGGCGGCTCGACGCCGATCCCCAGGCGATGCGTCGCCGTCGCGAGACGGTCGAGCATCCGTTTGGCACACTGAAGATGCGCATGGGCGCGACGCACTTCCTGACGAAGCGGTTGCCGAAGGTCGCCGCCGAGATGGCGCTGCACGTGCTCGCCTACAATCTCACACGCGCAATGAACATCATGGGTGTCGGTGCGCTGATCGCGGCGATGCAGGCATGAGGCAGGAGCGCTGTCGTGCGCGTGCCGCCAACCTTTATCGATCGATCACAGTGACCAAGGCAAGCCAATGGACCGGCTTCCGCCACCTTGCCGGAAAATATGCCACTTTGGCGTTAGCTGGCCCTCACAGGGGCCGTTCACGGCCGCGTCACCCCGCACTGAAGCGTTTTCACGCAACCAAGACCC
>NZ_LJYG01000034.1:0-21903 GCF_001440035.1 Bradyrhizobium manausense
TCATGTGCACATGCGGGTGGTGGGTCATGGCCGAGCCCCAGGTGTGCAGCACGGACGTGATGCCGATCCTGGCGCCGAGGTGCTTCGGATCTGCGGCGATCGTCAGCATGGTCTCGGCCGAGGCCTTGAACAGCAGATCGTAGACGATGGCCCTGTTGTGATAGGCGATGTCGGCGATCCGAGCCGGCACCGTGAACACAATGTGATAATACGGCACCGGCAGCAGTTCGGCCTCGCGGTCGGCGAGCCACTGCTTCGCCGCGGCGCCCTGGCACTTCGGACAGTGCCGGTTGCGGCAGGAATTGTAGGCGATGGTGGTAAAGGCACAGTCCTCGCAGCGCGCGACATGGCCGCCGAGGGCTGCCGTGCGGCAGCTCTCGATCGCCGACATCAACTTCAACTGGTCGAGGCTGACATGGCCGGCATGGGCGTGACGCCATGCCGGGCCATGGCTGCGGAAGATATCCGCAACCTCCAGAGCCGGGCGCGACACAGGTGCCCGGCGTCAGCCGGGCGGCCGCGCCTCCTTGAGCTTGAGAGCGATGTGCTCCAACGGGCTCATGACCTCGCTGATGGTCTTGGTAGCGACGCGGGTGTAGAGCGCGGTGGTGTCGAGCTTGGCGTGGCCGAGGAGCACCTGAATGACGCGCACGTCGACGTTCTGCTCCAGAAGGTGAGTAGCGAAGCTGTGGCGCAATGTGTGCAGCGACACGCGCTTGTTGATCTCCGCCATCTGCGCGGCGGCATGACAGGCACGATTGAGCTGGCGCGTGGTCATTGGCTGGGCCGGATCGCGGCCCGGGAACAGCCAGCCTAGCGGCCGAGCCATCTTCCACCAGGCCCGTAGCAGCGCGAGCAGGCTGGGCGACAGCATGACATTGCGGTCCTTGCCGCCCTTGCCCTGCTCGACGCGGATGATCATCCGCTTGCTGTCGATATCGGAGACCTTGAGCGAGACGACCTCGTTGGCACGCAGCCCGGCACCGTAGGCCACGCTGAGAGCCGCCTTGTACTTCAGCCCCGGCGCGGCATCGAGCAGCCGCGCTACCTCCTCCACGCTCAGCACCACCGGCAGCTTGCGCGGCTCGTGAATGAACTGGGTGTGCTCGACGATATCGTGGCGCTTCAAGGTGACTTTGAAAAAGAACCGCAACGTCGAGATGGCTTGGTTGATGGTCGGCACGCCAGCGCCGCCCGTCGCCAGATGCAGC
The DNA here is from genome assembly GCF_001440035.1 of Bradyrhizobium manausense. Lineage (GTDB taxonomy): Bacteria > Pseudomonadota > Alphaproteobacteria > Rhizobiales > Xanthobacteraceae > Bradyrhizobium > Bradyrhizobium manausense. The sequence continues at coordinate 1,212 of NZ_LJYG01000034.1, forward strand.
TGATAACGACGCACGTCCTCGAAGGTCGCCAGATCGGGCGATTGCCCGAGAAACAAAGCGAAATGCTTGACCCGTTGAATGTAGTCATGTTGGGTCTTGGCTGCGAACTTGCGGATCGTCATGTCTTCGATCATGCGCCGGCGTAGCGGGCTTACTGCCTCGTCGGTCATGGGGATGCTCCTGTCTTGGGTGAGATTGTTGCAACACCTCAATCTCAAGACAGGACGCCCCGTTGCGCTATCGTCTTAGCCGTGCCGCCAGCCGCGGAAAGCTACCGCGCGAGCGGTTTAGTCCTTTGACCCGAAGTGGACTTGGACAATTGCTTGGCAAACAAGGTCCATACTCGCAGAGGGGCCGTTTCCGCGATGTTATTCCGCTGATGGCTCAAGGGTGCGCGTCATGAAATCCGATCGGACAATTGAGAGAAGCTATCTCCGACAATGGCGCCTACTGATCACCGAGTACGAAGCTGTTAGATCTGGAAACTCCATGGCATTCACCAAGGTGCGAGACTTCTACGCGCATCATGGCACTTGCTCGCAAACCTTTCGAAAGTACTACAACCGGTATGCTGCTAGCGGGCTCACGAGCGATTTGCTCCCGCAACGGCGTGGCCCGAAACATCGCGTTCAGTCAAAAGCCGAGGTCGTCGCTGCAAGAGATGCAGTATTCAAAATACTCCATTCTCCGCCGTCCGATTTCGGCTTCAACCGGTCAACGTGGAAGCGCGATGATCTGCAGCAAGCACTGAAGACAACCGGGGTGCTACTGAGCAAGCGGAACATACATTCCATCATCCGCTCTGCTGGTTATCGGTGGCTAAAGGCTAAGCAGGTCCTAACAAGTAAAGACCCAGAGTACCGCAACAAGCTAGGCAACGTACAATCTATTCTACGGCATTTACAGCGCGATGAGGGCTTCTTCTCGATCGACGAGTTCGGACCGGTCGCCGTTCTAAAGCGCGGCGGGCGCAGCCTTGTTGCTCCCGGTGTGAATGCTACGGTACCTCAATGGCAGAAATCCAAGGGAACGTTGATAATCACCGCAGCCCTAGAGCTTTCAACAAATCAAGTGACACACTTCTACTCAGAGAAGAAAAACACGGTAGAGATAGTCAAGCTGCTGGATCAATTGCTAGCTTGCAACCGCCACCTGTCGCGCATCTATCTGTCTTGGGACGCGGCTTCGTGGCACATGTCCAAACAACTCGCGCGTCGGATCGCGTCAAACAACGTTATGGCAGAGGTCACTGGTTCGACCCGGATAGAGACCGCGCCATTGCCCGCAGGCGCGCAATTCTTAAACGTCATCGAGGCGGTATTCAGCGGAATGGCACGGGCGATTCTTCACAACAGCGACTATCCATCTGTTGACGAGGCCAAAAGAGCAATCGACAGGTACTTCGCTGAACGTAACCTGTATTTCAAGGGGCATCCGAAAAGGGCGGGCAATAAGATTTGGGGCGGCGAGCGGGAAACCACCACATTTTCGGAAAGTAGCAACCACAAAGACCCGCGATACAGATGACATGAAAAGGTCTGGTCGTGTGAAGGGTTTCGGATGCCGGCCGCATGACCGACGGCGCGGCATATTCGGGCGGCCGGCGTCCGAAAGCCTCCAAGGGAGGAAACCGCGCGTGAGGAAACGTAAGGCGTTGCGGCAGTCGCTATGGGGATTTGAGCGTCGTGGGCGAGCTCGTTGATCGGGATCGAGCCGGTCCAACGCGTTGCGCGACGGTGAAGTCACTGACGAATGCGCAGCGGATGGCATCGAACTCCACAAATTGTCCGACGGTTTGTGACGGTTGATAGATATCTGGACGCGCTCTGCCGTGGCTGGTCGAAGGCCAGCGAGCGCGGCGAGCGGATTTGCGCGATTGCGGCACGGTCATGAGGTGTCGATCCTGATGTGGTTCGTTGGAGCTGTCGGCCGATGCCGTGGCATTGCACCGCGCTCGAAGACTTCGATGATGTTCATGCGACCGCCGCAGCATGGACAAGCCGGCTTGCTGGGATCGACGGCGGCCACGGTGGGCTGACGTTCAGGTTTTGCAGCGGCGAGCAGCTCCCGGGCGCGTGCGATGTTGTCGGTGCAAGCGCCTTTGGCGAACAGGCCGTAGTGGCGGATGCGGTTCAAGCCTTTTGGCAGCACGTGGCTGAGGAAGCGGCGGATGAACTCGAAGGTCCCGAGCCTCATCTGCTTGTATCGATCGCGGCCTTCGATGCGATAGTCCTTCCACTTGAAGGTGACGCCGCGCTCGTCGCAGGCGATCAGGCGGCTATTGGCGATGGCGACGCGATGGGTGTAGCGCGACAAATAGGCCAGCACCGCCTGAGGTCCGCCGAACGGCTGCTTGGCGTAGACGACCCATTCAGTTTTGCGCAGCGGCGCCAGGAAAGCTGCGAAGGACTGTGCATCGGCCAGCTCTGTGTGCTCGCCGAAGAAGCTCAGGCGGCCGGCTTGGTGGGCGGTGACGAGCTTCTGAAGGAACAGGCGCCGGAACAGGCGGGAGAGCACGCGCACGGGAAGGAAGAAGCCCGGCCGACACGAGACCCAGCGCTGGCCATCGGGCGAGATGCCACCGCCCGGCACGATCATGTGCACATGCGGGTGATGGGTGAGCGCTGAGCCCCAGGTGTGCAGCACGGCGGTGATGCCGATCCTGGCGCCGAGATGCTTCGGATCGGCCGCGATCGTCAGCATGGTCTCAGCCGAGACCTTGAACAGGAAATCGTAGAGGATGGCCTTGTTCTGGTAGGCGATGTTGGCGATGGCTGCTGGCAACGTGAACACCACGTGATAGTACGGCACCGGCAGCAACTCGGCTTCGCGGTCGGCGAGCCAGTCCTTGGCGGCGGCGCCCTGGCACTTCGGGCAGTGCCGGTTGCGGCAGGAGTTGTAGGCGATGGTGGTATAAGCGCAGTCCGCGCAGCGCGCGACATGGCCGCCGAGTGCCGCCGTGCGGCAGCGCTCGATCGCCGACATCACCTTCATCTGGTCGAGGCTGACATGGCCGGCATTGGCTTTACGCCATGCCGGACCATGGTCGCGGAGGATATCCGCAACCTCCAACGCCGGGCGCGACATGGGCCTTGGCGTCAGCCGGGTGGCCGGATCTCCTTGAGCTTGAGTGCGATGTGCTCTAGCGGGCTCATGACCTCGCTGATGGTCTTGGTGGCGACGCGGGTATAGAGCGCCGTGGTGTCGAGCTTGGCGTGACCGAGCAGCACCTGGATGACGCGGACGTCGACGTTCTGCTCCAGGAGGTGAGTGGCGAAGCTGTGCCGCAAGGTGTGCAACGAGACGCGCTTGTTGATCTCCGCCATCTGGGCGGCGGCATGACAGGCGCGGTTGAGCTGGCGGGTGGTCATCGGCTGGGCCGGATTGCGGCCCGGGAACAGCCAGCCCTGCGGCCGCGCCGCCTTCCACCAGGCCCGCAGCAGGTCAAGCAAGCTCGGCGAGAGCATGACGTTACGGTCCTTGCCGCCCTTGCCCTGCTCGACGCGGATGATCATGCGCTTGCTGTCGATGTCGGCGACTTTGAGCGAAACCACCTCGGCAGCACGCAGGCCGGCGCCATAGGCGACGCTTAGCGCCGCCTTGTACTTCAGCCCCGGCGCGGCAGCGAGCAGCCGCGCCACCTCCTCGACGCTGAGCACCACCGGCAGCTTGCGCGGCTCGTGAATGACGTGGGTGTGCTCGACAATCTCGTGGCGCTTCAGCGTGACCTTGAAAAAGAACCGCAGGGTCGAGACGGTCTGATTGATGGTCGGCACCCCAACGCCGCTCGCCGCCAGATGCAGCTGGTAGCGCCGCACGCCCTCGAAGCTCGCCGTATCGGGCGAGCGCCCGAGAAACGCCGCGAAGTTCTTGACCCTTTGCACGTAGTCATGTTGGGTCTTCGGGGCCAACTTGCGGATCGTCATGTCTTCGATCATGCGCCGGCGCAACGGGCTCATTGCCTCGTCGGTCATGGGATGCTCCTGTCTTGAGTGAGGTTGTTGCAACCCCTCAATCTCAAGACAGGACGCCCCTCGGCGCTATCGTCTTGGCCGCCCCGCTTGCCGCAGCGGCCTACCGCGCGAGCGGTTTAGTCCCCTGGCCGTTCAGCGACGTGCAGCCGTGTCTGATGGAAGTCTGCTCACTGCGTCAGAGCAGACCAGATTTGCTCTACCCGAGTTCTTCGCAGTTTGACCATCGCGGGCTTGACTGTTGCTGGTCTGGCTCACCCCGCGAACGGACCCACAGTAGGCGCTGTCCTCACCTGCGGGCTCGTCGGTAACCGTAAGGCCCTCACCTGTCCCAAGACGCGACGCAAAACCTTGGCACAACTTGTGCATGATAATCTGCACCGGAGATTTGCGTTAAACCCACCGGGGCTGGACAGCCGCCGCCCGCGTTGCATTTAAGCGGGCGGCGTTTTTGTTTTCTGATTTGACGCCCACCGAAATTTCGATAGCCGACGGTAATAGACCGGGGATGCGCTCGGAATTCCAAAACCCTACGGTGCCCACTTTTAAGGGCATTTGAATGAGGCGGGCCACTCCACCGGTTCTTATTTGCAAAGAATGCAGGCATCCCATGGAGTACCTTGCGACACTCCCAAAGATTGCAGGTCTGCCGGCTGTTTATGCCTATCGCTGCTTACCCTGCCAAAGGGTCGACACGATCCCTATCGCCGGGTGATAGGTTCACTCGGCAATCGTACTCCCAAAGCAGCGGCTTCTAGTGCAGCGTCGATTGTCATAGGCTGCATTTCTTTCTTCCCGCGGTTTGGCGTCGATCCTCTAGTGATCAGCCACATACGGCTAGCGCAGCTAGCACATTCATAGAGCTTTAGCTCGCATCCTTCAGCCACCGGAAAAAGCGCTTTCAGCGCTCTGGCTTGGCAGCAAACGATGCATCCGGCTTCGCCGTGCACGTTAGTCCCCATCGACGCAATTCCGCCTCGATTAAGAAGCCTGAATCTCGAATCGGGAGCAATAGCGTGCGGCTATTAATTCAGTGGCGTGCTAAAATAGCCACACGGATTCCATAGGCGAAACACGATTTAATTCGCGACGAAATAATCTTGAAACAATCGGCCGCTTCAATCCGTGTGTCTGGGAGCGACGTTTGTATCCTTAGAAATTTTCACCCAGCGGCTGGATTGAGACATCATTTTTTTCCGATGGAAAGGGTCGCACGATCAGGCGGCCCTTTCTCGTGTTGGATTGCAGGCCGATGTTGGCAGAATCTACGGTTGCTTGCACAGCGCCGTGATCACACTGAGGCGGCCGGAATTGCTTTTCGTGGTTTCAATTTTGAAACCCAGCCCTCGCTGGCGCGTTAGGGCTCGGTTGCGGACATTTATTTCAAGCCTTGGCGTGTCGCCCTTCGCGGAGGGTTTTTGATGGATCAGCACCGGACAGCATTGGTCTTGTTTGCACTTGCCGTGGTCGCCGTTGTCGTGATCGCGTCTGCAGTCACCGTGGAAAAGGTCAACCTCCGGACAGCGAGCAACGACGCGCCGCCGTATACGACGGGCCTCGCGAGACCACATCAACCACTTGATCGGGCTCCCGGCGAGCCGTTACCGACCGTAGGCGGGCCGGCTGGAGCGACTAGACAGCGTCCCTGACCGAACACAGCGGCGGTGCTTCCGACGCCCCGGGGGTATAAGGGGTTGGTAGCACATTAGGTGGAAGCCGGTGGAAGGAATAGCAAGTGGAAGCTTAGGACGCCCTCACCGCACGGAAAGAACTGGAAGCCAAGATCGCACGATTGAGGCAAGTCGCCGATGGCATGGAAGATCGCGAAGCCGCAACGCAACTTCTAATGCAGATATTGGCTCTGGAGGTTGAACTGCTCGGTAAAGAGTAAGCCGCCTGAGTTGACGGCCTCTTTCTATTCTCCCCGCCGGGTATGAACTCTGGTAGCATCGGGCCGTTCACAGAGAAGTCTGCGGTGAAGGCATGCTCTGGAGCTATCCTCGTGGGAAAGGCGGCGGACTTCAACATGACGCCTGCATCTCTGCCGACCTGCGGACGATGCCGCGGCAGCAGCGAGGTAATCGTGAGCGAACTGGTCAACGCTCGCATCGATGGGACGGTGACGATGTATCGGTGTCGATGGTGCGGGTATGTGACCTGGGACGATCGCCCGGGGCCGCGCAATCACCAGAGGCACGAGGACGTCCCTTCTTCATGAAGCGCTCTTAACTTCGACAGGGTTCTTAAAGTTAGTCCGCTTTTCCACACCCACGACGCGCAGTAGCCAGCGGGCGTTTCGAGACACCACCGATTGATAATTTGACTCTGGCTCGCGCCGCGGTTCGATGGCGGCATGCCTCGCCCTGCCCGACCAAAAGACCGCACCGAACCGGATGGCCGACCGTTGAAGATCACGCTGGGCGATTTGCGGTCAACGGGCGTGCGGGTTCTGATCGTGTTCTGCGAGGACTATCGCTGCAGCCACAACGTCAAGCTTGCAGCCGAGTACGTCGACCGATGGCCGAACGAACTCAGGATTTCGCAGCTCGAGCCGCGGTTCGTCTGCACGGCATGCGGCATGCGCGGGTCCTGCATTGTCGCCGGCAGCAACGGCACCGAGCAAGCTATTTTGCCGAGGAAGAAACCCGCGCCGACCCGATGATGATTGAGAATCGCCTATAGAGCGCAGGCAGTTGGCATGGGGGACTTAACAATGAAGCTGATGAACGAGCGTCCGTATTCCGATCCAGAGGTTGCAGCACGGAAGCTGGTCGAGCTCGCCAAGGGTGTCGAGGCTGTTCAGGACGGCCGCATCCACATCGAGAGGATCAACAGCCCTTTCCTGTCGAAGTCCGGATGCAACGCGACAGGCGCCGAGTTTGGCGCCGGCATTAAATACGCGATCGAAAAGAGCTGGATGGATGTGCACGAGAGCGGGACCTACGTCCGGCTTTTGTCGCCAGGCGACAATCTTATGTCGCGATGACCACCCGTAAATTTTCCAAAACGGGCGGCTTGGGCCTTGTTGGGGCATCTGGTTGCTGGGCAGTTCCTCTGGCGGCTTATAGTCGTCTGGAAATGGAAGCATGTAGTTGCTTCCCCACTGCGGAAACTCTTTATCAAGCCGATCCATGACTACCTGCCAATTTGGCGAGTATTTCTAAGCATAAGGACGGCCGCCAAATGCTCGCGAAGCTTAGGATGCCCGACGTCCTCGGTTAGCCTTTGGAACAGTGTGTTCTTGTAGTCGCCCCTCGGGTACGAGGGGGAGCAACACTGCAGGTGATGCAGGTATTGCTGGACATGCTGGGGCGGATGGGCGCCTAACCCTGGTGCGTTGCTGGCCCAATACTGCCGAAATTGATATTACGTCATTAGTGACGTAATGACCGTTTTGTTTGTTGAGTCCTGCTGGGCCGTCTGCCAGCGTGCCGATGTCTCGCGCGGCTATACTTATTTGTGCAAGCCCCAGAACGCGATCGGCAGACGGGTGATGGCCCATTCCGAGCAGCAAGAGAACGCTTTCCACACCCACGACGCGCAGTAGCTCGCGCGCTTTCCGGGGCCGCCAGGAGCGACGGAGCGATTGCCAAGTTTTCCCGAATAGCCCAGGTTCCTGATCCCGGGCCAGAAGGTGAACTTGCCACGGGCGGCCGCGCTCGCTTCATTAACTTTTGGCTGAAGCAACATATGTTGGTGTCGGAACAACGCCGGGTGATCTTAATCTCGATTGCATCATTTTCCCGATCGGTCCAACGGCGGGCCATGATCCAAGTTTTCGTTCAAAAACTTGGCTGGGGGCTAGCACGACATGCGAGAACGTCATGGTCAAGCGGCTGAGGCCGCTGTGCTGTTGCGTGAGCGCCTAGAACAGCTCACATCTCAATTGTTCGAACTGGAAAGTCTTCGTGCCCGCGTGGTTGAGGCGGAGCGGAGCGCTCCGGTCATCGCCGCAACCGCTCCGCCGGGTCCGCGAAGCTTAGAGCGCGGACGAAGCGTTGTCATTAATCGAGCACGGCCCTAGTCGCTAACTCTGTTGGGACGACCTTCCGTCGCGTCGACTGCGGCTGGAGCAAGTGGTCCGCAAGGAAGCGCTGAACCGAGCCAAGATGTTCGCGAGGATCATGAGGGGCGTGATCAATCGCTGGTCCGAAGGTAACGCCACGCCTATCTGAATCCGCGAACGAGGCCGCCCACCGAGGCGGCCTTACTCGTCCCAAATGAGTCGCCGCAAGCACATCTATACAGGTTGATGCATCGGTCATTCCGAGGCGCAAACAGCCTGTGCAGTAAGCGAGGAATCCCGCCGCAGCGTTGGCACGGTGGCGGGGCCGTCTTCCGATCTTGCTGGTCGCGTTCCATCCGTGTCCTCGAAGACAGGCGGGAGCGCGCGTCTCTCTCAGCCGCCGAAGCCCATGAATCGTTCCCGGCGATTGAGCATTCGTAGACACTCGCGTCGGCACGATGCCGAGGTGCAGCTCTATGCCTTCGACATCGTCGCACTCGCCGGCGAGGATCTGCGGCAACTGCCGCTGACGATGCGCAAGACGAACCTTGGGCGCCTCCTGCGCGGCCGCCCTGACGGCATGTTCGTCGCACCGTTCGAACCTGGCGCGATCGGCCCGGAGCTGTTCGGCGCAGCCTGCCGGATGGGCCTCGAGGGCCTGGTGTCGTCGCGATCGGCGTTACAGCGGCGGCAGATCGAAAGGTTGGATTAAGGTCAAAAACCGGACACACCCGGCCATAACGCGCGTCATGGAAAGCTTCCGCTGAGGGTGCCGTTGCTGCGCAGGGCAACTATCGACAGGCTCAAAGCTCGGGAAATGGCCTTCCGTCACGAGCGAGCTTCTGAAGCTCTTCGATAGTGCCTCTGAGGCAGTCGCACCCGCCGCAGATCACCGGAGCAGTCAGAGGCGCGTCGATGGCGCAAGACGGTCCGTTGCAGGATTGGCTCAGAAGAGGTGGTAGCCGAAAGGCAATCCAACGGGACGCTTAAGATAAACGAGGTGCAGTCCCGCCAGTTGTTCCAATTCAGTAAAGATCAATCTGGGGCTCGGTGCGCTGAAACTCCGACGCTCAAGCGGTTTGCGCCTTGCACGCTACGGGAATGTCGACCTGAGTTCTTGCGCTGGCCAAGGACGCCTCTCACGTCGCGTTTCGCGTTTCGAACGCCTAAGCCGAGGTCGACTGCTCTGAATGCGCTATTTGGACCTCGGGCCATCGTTCGTCACTCCAAGGTGATGGCGGATGATGATACCGGAGGATGACTGACAAGATCCCGTTGATCCACGTCAGTCAAATGTCAGCTACCAACCACCATATTGGCCAACACCAAAACCAGCCCAGAGGGCCGACGAGCGCTCGTACTCTCGGGTGCTATTGGGTCTCGGTCACAAAGTGGCAAGAGTGCAGGCAATGATGAAATCCCTCACAAGAATTGTCGCCGGTGGAACGCTCGCCATGACTGCGATGCTAGTCGCGTTTTACACCTCGCCAGCGTCAGCGCTGAGCGACGAAGATTGGGATACCTGCGCACGTTCCGCTGAGCTATCGTCTGATCGCCCCATCCGAGGATGCACGGCGATCATCTCCGCAGGCGAGCGGCTTCTCGCCCAATTGGTCGCGGCTTACAACAATCGTGGGCTGGCGTTCAGGGCGAATGGAGATCTGGACCGCGCCATAGAGGACTACGATCAGGCCATTCGCCTGATGCCCGACCACCATGTTGCCATCAACAATCGGGGCGTGGCGTTGATGGCCAAGGGCGAGTTAGACCGCGCGATCACGGACTTTGATCACGCGATTCGACTGAAATCGGATTACTTCGCAGCGTTTGGTTCTCGAGCAGCGGCTTATAGCCGCAAAGGCCTGTTCGACCGTGCTATCGCCGACCTCGACGTCGTCATCAAAGCAGACCCGAAAAATCAGATTCTCATCCGCGAGCGCGCCACGATGAAAGCCAAAATGGGCGATGCAGTCGGCGCCGACGTGGATTTTTGTCGAGCAGAGGCACTTGCTGGCGGCACTATCGCGCCGACGCGTCCGAGATGAATCCTGTTCGGATCTGACGCGATGCATCAGCGGATCGGCAGCATCACCGGTTGGGGAGATCGATCACGCCGAATTCCGAGACTGGCGTGACCCAATAGACGATCCTGGATCCAACGAAGGCCGCCTTCAGCCGTTCGAGCAACTGCGCAGCTGCTTGCACCCGGAGAATCGTCCGGACCATCAGTTCGTCGGCATGCCCTTTGACCCGCTCGGCCGATGTCTGCAATCGGACGTCGGGACCGTGGCCCGCGGCGTCCGAGGCCGTGAAGCCGGAAACGAGATCGCTCTGCTCGCTGAGAAAGTCGAACAGCTCGTCGCGGAGCGCTCGGCCGGCGATCAGCGTGAGGCAGGCGAATTCGGTACTCATTTAGCCTCCTTCATGATGCCGCCAAATCGGCGATAAAGGATCGGCAGAAGGATCAGCGTCAAGGCTGTCGAGGAGAGCAAACCACCGATCACCACGATTGCGAGCGGGCGCTGGATCTCCGATCCCGGACCGGTCGCAAACAGGAGTGGGATCAGGCCCAAGGCCGTGATGCTCGCCGTCATTAGAACCGGTCTGAGCCTGCGCATGGCCCCCTCGACGACGATGCGACCCTCCGGTACGCCATGGGCGCGGAGTTGGTTGAAATAGGAGACCAGAACGACGCCGTTCAGCACCGCAATTCCCAAAAGCGCGATGAACCCAACGGACGCCGGGACCGAAAGGTATTCGCCGGTAAGCACCAGAGCAAACACGCCGCCAATCACGGCGAACGGGATATTGACGAGGACCAACAGCGCTTGTCGGATCGAACCGAAAGTCGTGAAGAGCAGCACAAAGATAAGCCCGATCGCCACTGGCACCACGATCGAAAGCCGCGCCGCCGCGCGTTGCTGATTTTCGAACTGACCGCCCCAAGTCAGCCTGTAACCCTCGGGCAACGGCAACTCCGTGGCGACCTTCTGGCGAGCCGCCTCAACGAACCCGACCATGTCTCGACCGCGCACATTGGCTCGCACAACGCTCATCCTATTTCCGTTCTCGCGATTGACCACAACGGGACCGTCGACGCGCTGAATGCGAGCGACTTGTGAGAGCGCCACGTGCTGGCCCGAGGCAAGGGTTAGCGGCAGGCTGGCGAGCAGTGTCGGAGCCTCGCGCGTCGTTTCGCTGCCGCGAACGAGGATGGGAGTACGGCGTCCCTCTTCCAGCACCGTGCCGATCGTGCGTCCCTCGATCTGGGTGCGCAACGAATTGGAGATGGCGTCCACCGTCAGGCCGAGCCGCCCCGCCTCCATCCGAGTCACGGTGATCGTGTAATATTGGGCACCCTCGTTGAGCGTGGTGTAGACATCCTCAGCGCCGTCGATGCCGGACAAAATGGCGGATAGCTTACTCGCAATCTCATTGAGCTTGCCGATATCGGCTCCAAAGATTTTCACCGCGACATCGCCGCGGACGCCGCTGATCATTTCCTGCACGCGCATGTCGATCGGCTGTGTAAAGCTGAGCGACAGTCCCGGAAAATTGCCGAGCACCTGCCGCAGTTCTTCAATCAGGGCAGATTTGTCGATTGTCTTCCGCTCTTCTGCGGGCTTCAGGACCAGGAATGTGTCGGTCTGGTTAGGTCCCATCGGGTCAAGCCCGAGCTCGTCGGACCCGGTCCGGGCCACGATACTCTTGACGTCAGAGACCTTCGCGAGAATGGCCGACTGAAGTCTAGCGTTGATAGCGATCATTTCGTCCAGGTTGATCGATGGTAGCGCCTCGACACTGACGATGGTGTCGCCCTCGTCCATCGTCGGCATAAAGGTCTTGCCGAGCTGGGTGTAGGCATAGCCGGCAGCGACGAGGGCCGCGGCTGCGGCGATGACTACCTTGCGCTCGTTCTTCAGTGCCCAAGCAAGTGCGGGTGCATAGAGCCGCGACGCAAGTCGGATCAACCACGGATCTTGATGCGACGTAGTCTTGAGGAGAAACGATGTTGCTACGGGAATGACCGTGAGCGCCAAGAGCAACGAGCCGCCGAGCGCAAAGATGATCGCGAGCGCTACAGGGATGAATAACTTCCCTTCAAGCCCCTCCAGCGTTAGCAGCGGCACGAATACGATCATGATAATCAGCACGCCCGAGGCGACCGGTTGAAGCACCTCGGAGACGGAGCGGTAGATGACATGGACTAGCGGCGCGGCCTTTCCCTGCGATTCCTTACTCAGATTTCCGACGACGTTCTCGACCACCACCACCAGAGCGTCGATCAGCATGCCGATAGCGATGGCAAGGCCGCCGAGGCTCATCAAGTTTGCTGACATGCCGACCATGCGCATGACGATAAGGGCGATCACGATCGCGAGCGGCAAGCTTAGGGCGATCACCAGGGAGGCTCGCCAGTTGCCGAGAAAAAGCAGGAGAAGCACGACGACAAGGACAGTTGCTTCACCAAGTGCGCGGATAACGGTGCCAACCGCGCGGTCAACCAGCCGGCCACGGTCGTAAAAGACCTGGATACTGACACTTTGAGGGAGTGATTGCTTAATCTCGTCGAGGCGTGCCTGCACGTCGGCCACCAGTTGACGTGCATTGGCGCCTCGCAGACCAAGCACGAGGCCCTCGACGGTCTCGCCATGACCATCCGCGGTGACAGCGCCGTACCGTGTCAGTGCCCCCAGCTGGACGCGGGCAATATCCTTGACCCGGATCGGAACCCCATCTTTGGTATCGACGACGATTTGCCTGATGTCGTCGATGGTCCGAATGCTGCCTTCGATACGCACAAGGGCACTGTCTTCGCCCTGATTGACCCGACCGGCTCCGTCGTTGCGACTGTTGGTTTCGATCGCGCGCCGAAACATTTCATAGGAAATGCCGCGGGCTGCAAGCGCATCGCTAAGCGGGACGATTTCAAACGCCCGGACATACCCCCCGAGCGCATTGACGTCGGCCACTCCTGGCACCGTCCTCAGCGCCGGACGGATCACCCAATCGAGCAGACTCCGCCGCTCGGCCAGCGAAAGTTCTGCACTTTCGATGGTGAACATGAACATTTCGCCGAGCGGGCTGGTGATCGGGGCGAGCCCACCTGACACTCCATCTGGCAAGTCACGGGTGATGTTGGCCAAGCGCTCGGACACTTGGTTACGCGCCCAGTAGATGTCTGTGCCGTCCTCGAAATCGACTGTGACATCGGCCAGGGCGTATTTGGTGGTAGAGCGCAGGATCTTCTTGTTTGGCAACCCAAGCAGTTCGAGCTCGATCGGCACTGTGACCCGCTGTTCCACCTCCTCCGGGGTGAGACCCGGCGCCTTCATGATGACCTTGACCTGGACGGGCGAGACATCCGGAAAGGCGTCGATGGGCAGGCTGGGCAACATAACCAGTCCGGCGCCGATCAATAGGAGCACACCAAGCGCGACGAAGAGCCGCTGAGAAAGCGCAAATGCGACAAGGCGTTCGAGCATGACTAGCCTGCGCCCAGTTTGAGCAGGATTCCGCGGAGCGCGGAGATGCCACTGACCGCCACTTCGTCCTTGTCTGTGATGGTACCGGAAATCACGACGTGGTCCTGGTCCTCCTCAAGTAACGTGACCGGCACCAGACGGAATCCGTCCTGCATTGCCACGAACACCGAGGCCTGCTCACCCCTGCGGATCAGCGCAGTGTAAGGAAGTTCCCAAGCGCTCTCCCGTTTGGAAACAAAGGAAATCCGAGCTGCAGCAGTCTGCCCCGGGCGCAAATCGCCTGAGTTCGGCACTTCGGCTCGGACCAGCACGGTTTGTGTAGCCGGATCGGTCGTTTCAGAAACCAGCACCACTTGGCCTGGAGTGTCATAGCCGTCGACCTCCACCTTCGCGCCTTGTTGAATGGCTTTGATATTCGATGCAGGCACCGCGATCTCGACCCAGAGTGGAGAGAGCTGTGCGAGCTTGATCAGCGGTGCCGATTGCTCCACGCGTTGGCCGGGAGAAACAGCAATATCGATCACGGTGGCCGGCCGCGGCGCGGCGACCGTTAGGGTCGCGGTGATCGCCGCCTCGCTGGTCAGTCTTGAGATCGTCTCATCTGAGAGGCCACTGAGACGAAGCATCTGACGGCGCTCCGCGACCGCAATGCTCGCCTGCCGTGCCTCCGCCTGGCTCGCCTCAAGAACACGCTGTGCTACCGCATTGCCTTGGAAGAGCTGGGTGTTGCGGTTGAGTTGCTGTGTAACCAGGACTTCCTGCGCCACGGCATGCAGATAGTCGCGCTGCTGCGACACGAAGCCCTGGCTCTCCATGATGGCGAGCGGCTGCCCAGCGGCGACGCGGTCCCCTCGCGCCACCGAAAGATTGGTGACCATGCCAGCCATGGGAGCGCTAACGACCCACAATTGCGGTGTGGGAACGACGATCTGGGCTGGATAAGGAAGTGTCTTGTCGGTTGGACTCGCAACAGGATGAACGACACGAACTCCCAAGCTTGTTGCCTGCTCAGGGCTGAGTTTCACTCCATCCTCGGCCATCGACATAGAAGGCACAGCCAGAAACGCCGCTACCATCAGGGTGCGGGTGCCGCTGCTCCACAAGCGCGCTGTTAAACTCCGATGCATTGCCAAGATCCCATTGCAGCGATCAAGACCGGAGATTTGTCCGTTGGACCAACTATTCTCCGATCTGCATGTCAGAGGGTTGATATTCATCAACTGCCTCGCCGGTCGCTGTTTGAAAAATAAGGCACCTTCGCTGACCGGAAGCTGTTGAGGCATGTCAGCAAATTGTCAGGTCCAATCGGCGATAAAGACCGGCTATGAAGCCGAAGTGGTACATCTCCTTCGAACCAGCGAACCGCGCAACAAACCGCATTTACCGGCGCGAGACCAAAACCTTTCTCACGGAAGCGGAGGCCAAGGCATTTGCACGGACGATTCTCGAGCGCGCCCTGCGCATTTCCGCCGGGACAATAAATCCTGTTCAGCCAAAACGAGTGATTGGATCGAAGCGTGAACTTTCTGAGTGGCTCTCTCGGACTTGATCAAAATACTGGCGCCGACGCCTATAGCGTCAGGCTTGCTGCTGCGAAGTTGCCGAGGCGTTCGATTCTGTTGCGGAAGGACTCGAGAGCTTGGAGATCGCAGACCGCGGAGCGATTCTCGCCTTCAGCCCGCCGAGTTCCGACTTCGAGAGGTGCAGCCCCCACTCATACGCCTCCAGGACGTCCTGGACGATTGCGAGACCCAGACCCGCGGTTCCTCCGCGCTCGTCAAGGCGGGCACCGCGCTCGATCACCCGCTCGAGCTGACTAGGCTCGATCCCTTCGCCATCATCTTCGACGACAAGGGACAGCCCGTCGCCGGCGACGGTGATGCGGACACGTTCCGTAGCATGTCGGGCGGCGTTCTCAATCAGATTGCCTAGTACTTCCGCGAGGTCGGTCCTGTCGAGCGGGACGGACGGATCGTCACCGACAAAGTTCTCGAACGTCACTCGCGCGCCGTCGGGAGTGCGCGAGATGGTCGCGATGATCGACCCTATGAGCGGCTTCACAGAGGCGGGTGTTGCGGGGTTACCCCTCGCGCTACCGCGAATCCTCGCCCGCGCGAGTTCACGGTCGACATGACGGCCCATAGCTTCTCCGACGGCGTCGATGTCCCGAGCAATGTCGCGCTCGCCCCGCTCCCGGAGACGCGAAGCATCGGCCGCAAGGGCAGCAAGCGGCGTCTTCAGCCCGTGCGCCAGGTCCGCGGCGCGACCGCGGGAACGTTCGATTTCGTGTTCCTGCGCATCAATGAGTGCGTTGACTTCCTCGACGAGAGATTGGACTTCGGTCGGGACCGAGGATGGCAGGTGGCGAATACGCCCTGCTCTTATATCGGCCACTCCGCGGCGCAGCGCGACGAGCGGATGCAAGCCGATGCCGACCTGGATCCAAGTCGCAAGGGCCAGCACGCAGCCGAGAAGGACAAGCGCGATCGAGAGATCCTTGGCGAACGCCGAGCTTGCCTCCGACACCCTCGCAAGGTCTTCGGCGACGGCGAGCCGGACGGTCACCGGCCTCCCACCCGCGGAAAGGGTGACGGCGCGTTCGGCGACCAGCACGCGCTGGCCACCGGGACCCGAAGCTTCGTGCTGGTGCGTTTCGCCAGGGCTTGGACGGTCGACCGGAAGCTCCATGGCCGAATCCCACAGCGACCGCGAGCGGAGCAACTGCCCGTGATCATCACCGACTTGCCAGTAGAGCCCGGAAAGAGGATCCGCGAACCGCGGATCGACCGGGGTCTGGGACAGCACCAGCTTGCCCTGGGGGTCGACGTCGATATTGGCGAGAAGCTGCTTCAAATGGACGTCGAGATCTTGCGCCAGGGTGCGTGACACATGGCGTTCGAAGAGGACGACGAGCCCCCCACCGGCAATCGCAAGCGCGATCAGGATCGCGACGATGCCGCCGGCGACGAGTCGCAGTCTGAGCGAGTGTCGTTTCATGCAGGCGCATCAGGCATCAGGTAACCGAACCCCCGCCGGGTCGCTATCGCGTCGGGACCAAGCTTCTTGCGCACGCGCCCGACCAGCACCTCAAGTGTGTTGGAGTCGTGCTCTTCGCCATGACCGTAGACGTTCTCGTCAATTTCCTGCTGCGAAACGACTCGCCCGCGATTGCGGAGGAGGTGGGCAACTAGCCTGTACTCGAGCGGTGAGAGCGTGATCGGCACGCCGCGGCGGGTCACCTTCATCTGCCGCTCGTCGAGTGTGATCTCACCCGCCGTTATGACCGAGGAGCCGTGCCCTGCCGAGCGCCGAACGATGGATCGCAACCGGGCGAGGAGTTCCTCCATCCGGAACGGCTTCGGCAGGTAGTCGTCCGCGCCAGCGTCGATGCCGTCTACGCGTTCGGCCCAGCTTCCCCGTGCCGTGAGGATGAGAACGGGCATGTGACGGCTGTTGGCGCGCCAACGCTTCAGGACGGCGAGGCCGTCCATTCCGGGCAGACCCAAGTCGAGAATGACGGCACCGTAGTCCTCGGTATCGCCGAGGAACCAGGCATCCTCTCCGCTCGCCACGGTCTCCACCACGTACCCGGAGGCTTGGAGCGCGTGCGAGATATCCGACGCTATCCGCTGGTCGTCCTCGATAACAAGCACGCGCATCACTTCACCCTCGTTCGCCCGATTTCGCCGCTTCGGGCGTCAACGTGGATCTCGAGCAGATGCCCCTCCTCGTCGACGACGCGAAATTCGTACATCCAGACGCCGGCCTCTCTTTCGAGTTTCACGCCGACGACCTCGCCCCGAAGCTTCCCCTTGACCATGTTCAGAACGTCGGCAAGCGGGCGTATCTCGCCAGCCTCCACCGCCCGTCGTGCGTCATCATGATCGCGGGCGAGCGCCGGCGCCCCGGTCGCCGCAAGCAGAAGGGCGGTTGCAAGCATAAGAGCGCGAACTCGGTGCGGGCGTAAGTCCATGAGGAAACTCGTCATCCGGAGGATATGGATGCCAGATATCACCTGACAATTCGCTGACTTGGCTCAACAGGCACCTGTCAGGCCGCTTCTGGCAGGTTGCATCGCATCGCCGCCGCATTGTGCGACCGGCCACCGTCAGGAGATACCTATGCGAACGATCGCCATTCTTACCGTCGCCGCTGTCACGCTCGGAGCGGCCACTGCCCAGGCCGGCAGCCTCGGCAAGCCGTGCACGTCGGCCCCGGAGGCCCAGTGGCTGCCGATCGCGCAGTTGCAGGCCAAGGTCGAGGCTCAGGGCTACAAGGTCCAGAAGGCCAAGCTCAAGAACGCCTGCGGCGAACTCTATACGCTCGACAAGAACGGTAATCGGGTGGAGCTGTTCGTGGACCCGACCAACGGTCAGATCATTGGCCAGATGTAACGATCCGCAAATGAGAACCGTGAGCAACACGATCGGAGCCGGCGGCGCCACGCCGCCGGCCACGGTCAAGGTCTGGGATCCCTTCGTCCGGATCTTCCACTGGTCGCTGGCAAGCTTGTTCGTTCTGGCCTACGCCACCGGCGACGACATCGAGCGGGTGCACGTGGCGGCTGGCTACGCGATCGCCGGGCTTCTCGCGTCCAGAGTCGTCTGGGGCTTCATCGGCCCGCAGCATGCGCGATTTTCGAACTTCGTTCATCCGCCGCGCGAGGTGTTCGCCTATCTGCGCGACATGGCGATGCTCAGGGCGCCCCGCTATATCGGACACAATCCCGCGGGCGGCGCCATGATTGTCGCGCTCCTCGTTGCGCTGGTCGGCACGTGCGTCACGGGCTACATGATGACGACGGACGCCTACTGGGGTTCCAAGCTGGTCGAACACATCCACGAATTCCTGGCCAACCTCACCGTCGGCCTGGTCGTGGCGCATGTCCTCGGCGTCTTGATTGCAAGCTTCGAGCATCGCGAGAACCTAGTAGCGTCCATGATCTCCGGCCGGAAGAGAGCTGCTGACTAGGCAGCTCTCTGCAAATCCAAACTGCAACCAGGAGCGTCCTTTGCCCGCCACCCCGCACGTCGAAAAGCACTTCACCGCCTCCGAAAGCGTCCGCGACGTCGTGATCGGGATGGCGGACGGCCTGACGGTCCCGTTCGCACTGGCGGCCGGGCTTTCCGCGGCCGTCGCCAGCACCGACGTGATCGTCACTGCCGGATTGGCCGAGGTCGTCGCTGGCGCGATCGCGATGGGCCTTGGTGGGTATCTCGCTGCGCGGACGGACGCGGAACACTATGCTGCCGAGGAACAGCGCGAGCACCATGAGATCGATCAGCTTCGCGAGCGGGAGATCGAGGAGGTGGAGCAGATCTTCCGGGAGTACGGCCTTGAAGGGGATGCGCTCAAGTCGGTCGTCGGCGCGGTCTCGGCGAATCGCCAGCGATGGGTCGACTTCATGATGCGCTTCGAATTGGGATTGGAGCGTCCCGATCCGAAGCGTGCCCCAATCAGCGCCGCCACGATCGGAGGCTCATACGTGGTCGGCGGCCTGATTCCCCTCGTCCCCTACATGTTCACCCAAAACATCGGAACGGCCCTGCAGATCTCGGTCGCTGCGACCGGCGTCGCCCTGCTTTGCTTCGGCGCCATCAAAGGACACTTCACCGGCGTCAACAAGATCAAGTCTGCCCTGCAAACGGTGCTGGTGGGTGGATTGGCCGCCGGAGCGGCGTACTGGCTCGCGCACCTGTTCGGATAGGCCGTGTACCCTCGTTTGCCGATCTCGAAGGTCAGTAACGTAGCGCGCCCAAACGTTATCCGCGACTAAGCAGCCAGATGACGCCCCCGATGCAGATGACGCCAATCATGTAAGGCAGCAAGTAGCTTAATAATGTCCTCACCCCAACCTCCCGACAGCCTGTGCTTGCAGTTTTGACTACGTATAGGCATCTCAAGGTGCGACCTCATCAGGGCCTTAGCCGCGCAGCGCCGGCACAGTCTGCGCGCATTCGGCAACCAATTTCACGCTCCCAAACGGCCGAAGATATTTTGAAAACAAAGAGAAAAGTCGCTTCCCTTGTCGCTATCGCACTCTCGTAATCCGTTGGATGACCGCGCTGCCAATTTGCGTGACGATTAGCGGCACCACGCTAAAGATAATCACGATCAACCACATTTCAGAACTTGGAGGCGCAAGCTGCAATAAATGCGCAGCCGACGGTAGGTAGGGTGGCACAGCGAGCAGCGTTGCACAGAGCAAGAGCGCGCCCCACAACCAGCCATTCCGCGTCACCTCGTTGACGAAGAGCGGCGAGCGCGGATCACGCATGTTGAACGTCTGGCAAAGCTGGGCAAAGGCGAGCGTGAGGAACGTGGTGGTGACTGTTGATCGGGCATCGAGAGCGAGCCAGAACGAAGCAGCCAGCGCCCCGAACGTGCCGGCGGTCAACGCCGCCCCGTGCAGGATGATCGTGATCCATTGCCGGCGGCCCAGGATAGGCTCTTTTGGATCGCGAGGCGGCCGCATGAGGATGCCCTCCTCGCCTTCGCCCATAGCAAGCGCGAAAGCCGGGAATACGTCTGTCACCAGATTGAGATACAGAATTTGCAGCGGCAGGAGCGGCAAAGGAAGCGCCAGCGACACCGCAAGGCCGACAGCCAACACCTCGCTGAGATTGCAGGACAAGAGGTAGGCGACGAAGCGACGGATATTGGCGAAGATCACGCGCCCCTCGTGGATCGCCTTGATGATGGTTGGAAACGCATCGTCGAGCAGGATCATGGCCGCCGCTTCGCGCGCGACATCGGTGCCGCGCAAGCCCATTGCCACACCGATATCGGCCTGCCGCAGAGCGGGTGCGTCATTCACCCCGTCCCCCGTCATGGCGACAATCTCGCCCGCAGCCTGATACGTCCGAACGAGGGCGAGTTTTTCATCTGGAGTTACTCTCGCGAAAATTCCGATGTCTCGGAGCGCAGGCCGCCCGGTTTCAATCATCTGCCTGATATTCTTGCCCTCCACGACATTCGCAACGTTCTCCCCAAGATCGACGGCTCGACCGATACTTTTCGCCGTCACCGCGTGATCGCCTGTAACCATGACAACGCGAATTCCCGATTGCCGGCAGTCCTGGATGGCCGGTGGCACGTCGGCCCGCGCGGGGTCTTCCAAGCCGACAAGACCAGCAAGCACCAGCCTGTCATAGGGTTCGGCATCGGCCACCTGGTCGATCCTCGTCGCGCAGGCGAGCACCCGCAGGCCCTCTCGGCCAAGCCGATCG
>NZ_LJYG01000034.1:21912-120399 GCF_001440035.1 Bradyrhizobium manausense
GAGCCACTCCGCTCGCATGGCGTCATCAAGCGCGCCTGCGCCGTTACCGACGGCTACGCGCGTCGTCGCCGCAAGGACCGCCTCGGGCGCCCCCTTCACGGCGATCAGTACATCCTGCCCATGCTCATGAACGGTCGCCATCATCTTGGCGACCGGATCAAAAGCATGCTTGCGCACGACGCCATGGCCTTCCAGCAAAGCTGTCCGCTTGAAGCCGGCGCGCAGCCCGGCACGCAGAAGCGCGATCTCCATGGGATCGCCGCTGCCGCGCTCGTCGAGACCATTGAGATGCGCATCGTTGCAGAGGACCGCGATCCGGAGCAATTCGGAAGCCTGCGGATCGTTGGCAATCTTCGAGCGCCCGCTTCTTTCTGGAGCGCCGGTCTCGAGCTCGATCTCGCCTGACGACGTGCAGAGCCGTCGCACCGTCATCCGATTTTCGGTTAGGGTACCGGTCTTGTCGGTGAGAATGACCGTGGTCGCCCCGAGCGTCTCGACCGCCGAGAGACGTTCGATCAGTGCATTTTGCTGCGCCATGCGCCACATGCCACGCGCAAGCGCAAGCGTCGCGACGATGGGGAGACCTTCGGGAATTGCGGCGACGGCGAGCGCGATGGCCGCCTCGATCATCAGGAGAGCGTTTTTACCACTCAATAGACCAACGGCACCGATGATGGCGGCGACGACAATCGTCGCCCAGACGAGTTGCACCGACAGGCGCTCGAGCTTGCGCTCAAGGGGCGAATGACCCGGATCGGCTTCGAGAACTAGCCGCGTCACCCGGCCTAGTTCTGTGATGATTCCGGTCGCGACCACGACACCAACGCCGGTGCCGCGCGTAATCGCGGTGCCCTTGAACGCCATCGAGGCGCGATCGCCGAGACGGGTGTCTGCGCCGACCGGGCACGTCTGCTTGTCGATGGCGACCGATTCGCCGGTCAACGTCGACTCGTCTGCGGAGAGACGGGAAGTCTCGATGAGGCGCAGGTCGGCCGACACCGCGTCGCCAGCGTCCAGAACGACAATATCGCCCGGAACGAGCTCCTCGGCCGGCACGACATGAACGCGACCCTCGCGTCGGACGCGGACGGTGCGCGATCCAAGCGCACGCAAGGCCTCGATCGAGCGCGCCGCTTTCAACTCGGTTAGGAAGCCGATCAGCGCGTTGATGGCAAGGACCGCAATAATGGCACTGCCTTCCTCCAGTTCGCCGAAATAGAACGCCAGCCCGGCTGCAAAGCTCAAGAGATAGACGACCGAACTCTTGAACTGGTGCAACAACAGGCTCGTCACGCGGGTGGGCTGCCGCGAGGTAATCGTGTTCGCACCGAAGCGCTTTCGTCGCGCGTTGACCTCAGCATTGGAGAGCCCCTCGGAAACGGACACGCGCAATTGCCGCAGCAACTCAGCGACCGGCAGAGCATGCGGGTTTCCCGGCAGGACTAAGTGTTCAGCGACGACGTGCCTTTCTATAGCGAACCTCCTTTACGCCGAGAAACGGGCACTTAAGATACTCGAGCCTCGATACACGGTATTGACTTGAAGCAAGCGAGGGCAACGAAATCCGGAGCAGTGAAGCCGATGATTGCCCAAACATCCGAAGAGACGATCGAGCTTCGGGTCGACGACATCGCCCAGCTCTTTCACACGCTTGACCCTTTCCCGTTTCGCGAGCGTGATCTCGATAGAGAAGCGGAGGAATACATTGTCGGCTGGGCGCGGGAGCTCTCGGGCCAGCCAGCGATCCGGATTCGAGTTCATCATCCTGATACTGATACGCAAGCGAAAGCCGCGCTGGTGCTCCGCGAAGCCTTTGGTCACTATTTTGCGGATCGAGCGAACGCAACTCAAAGAGATATCAACGAGCTGTTCAAAATAGGCCGCTGGTCGCTGGCCATCGGACTCGCCATTCTGATCACGTGTCTGCTCTTGGCGCACGTAGTCGTTGGCTCGCTGTTCGGCGAGCCCTTGCGGCGTCTCCTGGAGGAGAGCCTCTTGATCTTGGGGTGGGTTGCGAACTGGCGCCCGTTGGAGATCTTTCTGTATGACTGGTGGCCGCTCGTTCGTCGGCGTGATCTTTACCGACGCCTTTCTAAGGCAGTTATTGAAACTCGGCCCATCGTTCAGAGCGATGCCGGTATAGCAGCCAGCCAACACGGATAGTGCCGTTTCAAGGTAGGAACGGCGTGAACGTCAGCTAAGCCGCCGCCTGGGACGCCACGGCTTCGTAAATATCCTCCTCCTGGGCTGTGTGCATGCGCACCAGCGTTTCGATCGCCTCGATGACCCGCTGGGCGTCTCGGACAAGGTAGCGGTCGACTTTCTCTGACGGCAGATCCTCCACGATCCGATCGAGCAGCCGGGTCAGGTGCAGGATCTCCCGATGAGCGCGGCTCATGGCAGAAAGGCCGTAGCGTTCGCGTAGCACCTCCGCAAGCTTCGGATAGACGCTGTCCTCATCGGCGCGCTCATGCGTGGCAACGCTGCCCTGGACGATGCGCTGAGCATCCCCGATGAGCACTGCGGCGGACGCCGGCGTCGCATCGTCCAACGCATCGACGATCTTGCGCAGGCGGTCGAGGTCCTTGAAGAGGACCTGATGATCGTGATGCAATGCCAGCCCCTGCTCCACGGTGATGCGTGCACCGCCACTGCCGAGTCCCGGAGTGAGCGCCCGCAATGCGTTCAGGATGACCGCAATGTCGATGACCTCCTGGACGATGGCTGCGGGCACAGGATCAAGCCAGCCGACGGCAGCAGCGACCATTGCCACTAACGACAACCCCATGCCGACCACAATGCTTTGCAGAGCGATGCGTCGTGCCCGCTGCGCAATCATGATCGCTTCGCCAACGCGATCGAGCCGGTCGGCCAGGATCACCACATCGGCGGCCTCGGACGACGCGGTCGCTCCGCGCGCGCCGAGCGCGACCCCGATATCGGCGACGGCCAGCGCCGGGGCATCATTGATGCCATCGCCGACCATGACGGTCGGATGCAGCCGCTGTTCGCTGCGCACCGCCTCGACCTTGTCCGAAGGAACGCGGTCGGCCAGCACGGCATCGAGGTCGAGCGCTGCACCCATGGCCTGCGCTGCAGCGGCGCGATCGCCCGTGACCATTACCATGCGCGCGATGCCGGCATCGCGCAGCAGCCGGATCGCTCGGGGCGTATCGGCCCGCAGCTCGTCGGCCAGTAGCAGCGCGCCGATCGAGCGGCCATCTACAGCGACGAAGACGATGAGGGCCGAGCGCCATGAGGCGCGCCGGATCGCACGCAGCTCCCAAGGCGACAGTTCGGCATGCGAGCGAACCAGCTGCCGCGAGCCCGCAGTGACACTTCGCCCGTCAATCACGCCGCTCAAGCCGGTGCCTATGGTCTCCTTGACATGTTCGGGCGCTTTGAGTTTGAGGCCACGATTGAGAGCCGCGGCCACGATGGTCTTGGCAAGCACGTGATGTGAGGCCTGCTCGAGCGATGCCGCAAGCCTGAGAACCTCGTCCGGATTCTCCCCGGGAGCGACCTCGATCGAGAGCAACCGTGCCCCTCCGACGGTCAGGGTGCCGGTCTTGTCAAATAGCACCGTATGCGCGCGAGCCAGCGCTTCCAGCGCTCCTCCACCCTTGACGAGAATGCCGCGCCGGGCCGCTCGCGCCACCCCGGCGATGAAGGCGACCGGTGCGGCCAGGATCAGCGGGCAAGGCGTCGCCGCCACAAGCACAGCAAGGCTGCGCGTCAAATCACCGGAAATCCGCCATGCCAGAAAGGCGACGACAAGCGTCACCGGGAGAAGGATCAGCGCAAAACGGTCGGCCATTCGCACAAAGGGAGCCTTCGCCGTTTGGGCCGCCGTCACCATGCGCACGATGCCGGCGTAGGTGCTCTCCCCGGCCAGCGCAGTCACTGTCAACTCGAAGGTCTCACCCGCGTTCAACGAGCCGGAAAGAACCGCGCTGCCACGGGTCTTCTCGACCGGAATGGGTTCGCCGGTAACCGCGGATTCGTCGATGATGGCCGAGGCCGAGCCAACAATACCATCAACCGGCGCGACCTCACCGGCCCTTACGAGAAGCTCGTCGCCGATCGAGATTGCCTCGATCGGGACCTCTTCGATGCCCTCGTCGCGCTTGCGGTGTCCCTGCCGCGGTGCCCGATCGACCAGGGAGCGCAGGTCACGCTCCGCCCGCGCGATCGCGATATCCTCCAGCACGTTGCCGCCGGAATACATCAGCGCAACGACGGCCCCGGCAAGTGGCTGGCCAAGCGCCAACGCCGCGCTCATCGACAGCAGCGCAATCGCGTCCACGCCGAAGCGACCGCTCAGAAGATCCCTTACGATCGAGACCGCCAGCCCTCCGATCACGGGCGCCGTGCCGAGTTCCCAGGCAAGGTCGGCCAGATCAGGCTTGCCCGCCGCTCGCGCGAGAATACCCACGGTCAGTCCCGCAATTGCGATCGCAACCAGACCCCACCTCAGGACCCGCTCAAACAACATGGCTTCGTTCCACAGCTAAACGAACGTCACCTACTTCCGAGACCAGCTTAGCTGTTTGAGCAAGATCAACCGGCGAGACGAAGAAGAATGCCTATCTAGAAGCCTGCCTGCAACGAGGTGAAGGCGTCAAACCATACTTGAACCGCGGTGCGGGTCCCGCAGGCCATCACGCTAATATCGCCGCTCTGCCCTGGTTCGTTCGCTCAGGGATGACGAGAATCATGCGCCGGCGCCGTGCCAAGACGAAGCGCTTTTTGAATCGGACGCCAAAATTCTTCAGAGATGCCTGAGCTCACCTGCAGTGAATGGGAAGCTTAAGCCCTCTTAGGTACAGTATGAAACGTGTCATAGTGATTCTGGGTTGCAGAACTTGTTGGAGGCGATGCAAACGTAAGGGAATTTTGTCGCCAGTTCGGCGGCATTCAAGTTCAGAAGCTTCTGGCTGTTCATCGGGCTGCGCAAATCGAGCCGCGAAGCCGATGCCGGACTTTCGACCTGCCCCAAAAGAGGTTCTCACACAGCCTGGGCCACGAATTCTCGCCTTTTCGACTGCCGGTCGAATATCGTAGACGGGAACATCAAGGCGTGCGCGGCATGTCGGACAGCTCTAAGTCATGGTCGGAGGGGGCAGCCGTCAATGCCCGATCCGCGAGGATCGATAGTGATCTGGTCAATTCGTGGGTAATCGCATCACGCGAGACTGACGCCTTATAAAGGGCTCGAACTTACCATCACGCGCAATCGACAACAGAACTCTTCCACGAGGTCATGCGTAACCTGAAAGTTCGCCAGGACCTTCTCGGCCCGTAGCCGATCTTCTGTTCCGTCAGCAAACGCGTCACGCAGCCTGCGAAGATAATTCAAGCGATCTCGACATTTGCTGGCTCTCTTTTCCGCGAACTCCAGATACTCCAAGTTGCGGCCGAGCTTGTCTTCTTCGGCAATCATCAGCTTGCTGATGGTTTCTCGATTGCGGTCGCTAATGTCCTGGCTGGTCAAGATGTTGAGAAAATGATCGATGTTGGCGCATTCGACAAACCTGTCCACGAAGCGTCCTCCCCTCTCGAACCGAGTGAAAGGTAACCTCGCAGCGCCGCATCTAGCTACCTTCCCGAGAGCTTCAAAGTTGATCGCGATCAAAATACTATTCGATGAAAAGAGTAGAGATACGGGCTGGAGCTGCCCGATGACGAAATACACAGCAGGACCGGCTATTCACGCGGTGGACCCCTGGGTTCCTGGCAATCCCGTATCGGGTGAACGTCACCAATTGCTCAGCGACGAGGAGCGGGCTCAGCTCACGAGGATCGCAACCGTCGTTCGCTTCGAAAAGGGTCAAAAGATTTACAGGGAAGGGGAAACCGCAGAGGCGGCATTCAACATCATCAATGGAGTAGTCACCGCCTACCGGGTAGTGCAAGACACGGAATACGTCCTTTCGTTTTTATATCCTGGTGATCTTTTTGGTCTTTCAGAGGAAGGGCGATATGCAAACGCAACGCAAAGTCGAAGCGATCCGCGCCTGCCTGAAGGGCGGCCTCATCAACGTGCTGATAACCGACAAGTTTACCGCCGAAAGGCTTCTGAAGCCCGACTAGGAAGGGACGGAAATGAATCGCTTTGCTGGCAAGACCGTCGTGATCACTGGGGCCAGCCGCGGTATAGGCGCGGCCCTCGCCCGTCGCTTTGCTCGTGAGGGCGGTGCGGTCGTCGTCTCGGCAAACGAACCGGCCTGCGAACGTGTCGCCGCCGCAATCACCGCGGCAGGCGGCAAGGCGATCGCGCAGGTCGCGGACGTGACCAAGAAGCCCGATGTCGTCGCGCTCTACGATGCGGCCGAGCGCGCATTCGGGGGCGTCGACGTTTCAGTACAGAACGCCGGCGTCATCACAATCGCTCGCATCGAGACCATGACCGAGGGCGAATGAGACAAGGTGATGGAGGTCAACACCAAAGGCGTTTTTCTTTGCTGCCAGGAAGCGATAGCTCGCATGCGCCAACACGGGCATGGCGGAAGACTGATCAATACGGCTTCGGGCCAGGCGCGGCAGGGCTTCGTCTTCACACCGCACTACGCGGCCTCGAAGTTCGGCGTTGTTGGCATCACGCAAAGTCTTGCCAAGGAGGTCGCCAAAGAAGGGATCACCGTCAACGCCTTCTGCCCAGGCATCATCGAGACCGACATGTGGGCTTACAATGACGAGGCGTGGGGAAAGCTGTTGGGAGACTACAAGCCCGGTGAACTGATGGCCGAGTGGGTTCGCAACATTCCCATGGCTCGCGCGGGCTCCGGAGAGGACGTCGCCGGTTTGGTGACGTTTCTCGCGAGCGACGACGCCGCCTACATCACGGGCCAAACTATCAATGTCGACGGCGGCCTCATCATGTCCTGACGGATAAAATGTTGCTCCGAACTGCCGTCCCGCGGAAAATCTCTGCTCCCAATTCATCGAAATGCGAACGGAATCCATGGTCCGGGCCGGCGATCGGCTCTGGGGGAGCTTGCCCATTGCACCCCCCGGCGATCTGGGTCATACGGCACGCTCCTATCGCAACGAACGGACTCTATGACGATGGCACACTCCATTCCGGAAGTTCTGAAGGCTTTTGCCGCTGGCGAGCTCGTCGTCGTTACCGACGATGACAATCGCGAAGGCGAAGGCGATTTGATCGTGGCCGCGTCCCTCTGCACGCCCGAGAAGATGGCGTTCATTGTCCGCCACACCTCCGGGATCGTATGCGCACCCGTCACGACTGAAGACGCCCGTCGGCTCCGGCTTGATCCGATGGTCGCACACAACGACTCCAACTATTCGACGGCATTCACGGTCTCGATCGACTACAAGCCTGGCATGACGACAGGCATCTCGGCGGAAGAGCGCACCGCGACTTGCCGCGCTCTCGTCAATTCGAACGTCGGCCCGAACGACCTCGCGCGCCCCGGGCACATCTTCCCTCTGATCGCCCGTGACGGCGGGGTCCTGATGCGCTCCGGCCACACCGAAGCCGGGATAGATCTTTGCCGGCTGTCGGGTCTGCCGTTGGTCGCCGTTCTCAGCGAGCTGATGAACGACGACGGCACCGTCATGAAAGGTCCTCAGGTTTCGGCGTTCGCAGAGAGGCACAATCTCAAGCATGTCACGATCGCCGACATGATTGCGTATCGCCAGGCGCGGGAAAAGTTGATCGAGCGGGTTTCTTCCTTCACTATCGATAGCCCGATTGGCCCGCTTCAAGCGCACGCATACCGGTCTCCATTCGATGAGATCTATCACTTGGCGCTCGTTTACGGAAACATCGGCGACGGTACGAACGTCCTGACGCGCTTCTACAAGCCAAACATCGTGAAGGACCTCTTTGGGGGTCCGCAAAAGGTGTTGCAGGCTCTGGAGCACTTCAAGAAGCGCAAGTCCGGCGTGCTTGTGTACCTTCGGGATGGTGCTGCTGGTGTGCCCGTGGCCCCCATCACCGAACAGAATTCCGCCGATGCAGAACGAAACAAGCAGTGGCGCGAGGTGGGCGTGGGCGCACAGATATTGCGAGACCTTGGCGTTTCCTCGATCTGCAACCTGTCCTCATCCGTCCACGACTATAAGGGACTATCGGGCTTCGGCATCGAAATTACCGGAACCGAACCTTTCGACGGATGATGGCCGGTCGATCATCATGAGCTTAGGCCGCGCGGGTGCTTTGCCCGCTCCGCTTTTCGGCCTTCTAGCTGTCTCTTGCCGTTTCGAAGGTCCGGCTCACCACATCGGACGCGCGCGACGCCCTAGGCGGAGCTATAGCTGGTAAGTTTCTCTCCCCGGTTTGATGCTTGCTGCATCCACGTGTTTCGTGCCGTTCACCCCGTTGGCATCGCCGAAGCCGCGCTTTCGATCTGCCCCGCTTCTGCACTCTTGATCTTCTCCCGCCCGTTGGGACTGATTGACCACGACGCGAGTCACGGGAAACCAGGGCCAATTCACCAATCTTGAGAGTAAACTCCAGATACCGCCTGGCGAAAACAAGGCCATAACGAGGGTCAGGAGGCCGAGGGCGACAAGGTAAGTTGCCCCGAACTGTCCGAAAAAGCGTGTGGCGAAGAAGTACAGCAGCGCACCAATGATCGGCCCTTCCAGCCTGCCGACGCCTCCGACCATCACACTGAAAATGCAAATCGAGGACCAGTAGGGATCGAAGCCTGCGTCGGGCGTGATCCGCAGCTGGGCCATGTAGTACAATGCCCCGGCCATTCCCGTTCCGGCCGCCGCCAGCATCCAGATCATCAAGCGGATTCTCTTGACGTTCACGCCTTGGCTCGCGGCCGCGACTGGCTCATCGCGATTCGCCGTGAGAGCGAGCCCGAAGCGCGAGCGAAGAAGCACATACGAGCCTCCGACCGTCAACAACAGCAGGAGCGAACTCATCATCGTGAGCCCCAAGGCCCGTTGACCGGGCGTGTACTGCGCCATCACGCGCAGTGACATTCCCGATCCGCCATTCACATAGGAGATATTTGCCGTCAGGAGCCTAAGAGCTTCCGCAAAGACCCAGGTCCCGATGGCGAAGTAAGGGCCCTCGAGCCGACGCAGCAAAATATAGGCCGGGATCGAAACTGCGGCTGCCGCGAACGCGCTAAGCGGTACCGTCCAAAACGGATTGAAGCCCATGTTGTTCGCAAATACAAAAAGAACATAGCCGCCGACGCCGATAAATGCCTGCTGGCCTACAGAAACGAGGCCTGCATATCCCGCAAGCAAGTTCCACATTTGCGCGATCGCAATAAGGCAGCTCAGTTCGATGACCCATCGAATGTGACCATTGCTGGCCCAGTACGGCATCGTCGGGATGGCCGTGACGATCAGCACACTGACTGCGAGCGCAATAACGCTCGAGGTCGTCTGTCGCCGCACAATTACGTTGGAATAAGACATTGATCTGCCGGCTGCTCAGGTGCGGGACATCAAGCCCTGCGGACGCAAGGCAAGCACGAGTAGAAAGACGATATGACCGGAGAGGATGCCCCATCCCGGATCGGCACGAGAGCCGACCACTTGCGCGATGCCCACGATCATCGCGCCAAGAAATGCGCCGCTGATATGCCCCATTCCCCCGATGATGACGGCTTCGAACGCGTAGATGAGCTGAGCGCCACCATCCGCGGGGGCCACCGTCGTGCGGGTCGCTTGGCAAAAGGCTGCTGCGCCGAGAATGCCAACCGCTATGGCGGTGGCGAGTGCATAGACGCCTTTGGCGTCGACCCCCGATAGAGTTGCGGCCTCTCCATCGGCCGCCGCAGCCCGCAAGGCACGTCCGAACTTCGTGTATCGGAGTGCCAGATGAAGGCAGGCGGTCAGTGCGACCGCGAAGGCAAATACGCCGAGCGGGAGAACTCCCACATAGAGGGGACCCAACTCAATCGACATGGATGAGAGTGCACCAAGCGAGAGCGATCTCGTGTCGGCCGACCAGATCTGCAGCATGAGGTTCTGCAACGCGATCGACAGGCCAAAAGTAGCGACAAGAGAGGGCAGTGGGTCGGCCTTGACGACTCTATTCAGGACTCCCCGCTGAAGAGCCCACCCGATGATAACGCCCATCGGCACCAGAAGAAAGGGAGCAACAAGCGGCGAAACTCCGAGGACGCCGACAAGAGTTATTCCGAGAAGCGCCAGCAGAATGACGAGATCGCCGTGCGCGATGTTGACGATTCGCATTACACCGAACATCAACGCCATTCCCAGAGCATACTGGGCATAGAGCCCGCCCAGAAGAACACCCTGAACGAGCGCGTCCAGCCACTTCATGAATGTGCTCCAAAGTATGCGCGGGAAATTGCCTCCAGACCGATCTCGCAGGACGGGCCGGAAAGAGTCACGCGTCCTTCCAGCAAACAGTACAGGCGATCACTTGAGGACTTTGCGAGAGACACGTCCTGCTCAACAATCACGATGGACGTGCCGCCCGCGCGGATCTCGGGAAGCTTCTGGTAAATCTCTTTGACGACCTTGGGAGCGAGACCCAGTGAGATCTCGTCACAAAGAAGCAAGCGAGGCTGTGCCAGCAGGGCGCGGCCTACTGCAACCATCTGCTGTTGCCCGCCCGACAGCCTTTCGACCAATTCGCGACGGCGCTCCTTCAAGACCGGGAATAGTTCGTGGATTCGCGGGATTGTCCATCGCAATGCTTGCTCGACATCCGTTCGTGATCGGTCGAGGCAGACGCGAAGATTGTCCTCCACCGTCATTCCCCTGAACAATCTGCGCCCCTCAGGAACCATCGCGAGCCCTTTGCGCACCAGGGCATGCGCCGGAGTTCTCGACGTCGATTCGCCTGCAAATGCGATCTCACCGGCGCTGGGAGATATGAGACCTGTGACCGCCTTCAAGAGCGTGCTCTTGCCCGCGCCATTTGCCCCGATCAGCGCAACAACTTCACCGGCTGCGATTTCGAACTCGACATTGAAGAGCGCTTGAAAGTCGCCGTAGGCCGCGCACAGATTCCTTACCTTGAGGATCGCCCTCATGCCTCGATCCCCATGTACGCCCGGCGAACCTCCGGGTCGGCCATAACATCACCTGGCTTGCCATCCGCAATCTTGGAGCCGAAATCGAGAACCATCATGCGGTCTGCGACTGCCATCAACGCGTGGACGACGTGCTCGATCCAGATGATCGTCACGCCGCTATGTTGGATCTTCCGAATCAACGAGACCAGATCGGCAGCTTCTTCATCGGTCAATCCGCCGGCGATTTCGTCGAGCAGAAGCAGCTTCGGCTCACCTGCCAAGGCCCGCGCCAGTTCAAGTCTCTTGCGGTCGAGAAGGGTCAGCGCGCCCGCCGGGCGGTTCGCCCGGGAAGACAGACCACAATCCTCAAGGACTGCCAAGCAGGTTCGATACGAGTCGCGCTCCGATTTCCCGGCCGAGAACATCGCCGAGACCAGAAGATTCTCGAAAGCTGTCATGGCCCCGTACGGACGCGGGATCTGATAGGTTCTCCCGATACCGAGCGCGGCTCGTCGATGGGCGGGCAGCTTTGAGAGTGGCCGGCCGGCGAGTGCTATCTGGCCAGAGCTTAATCCCAGATCGCCGCTGATCAGATTGAAGAGCGTGGTTTTCCCTGCTCCATTGGGACCAAGCACGCCCAATACCTCGCCTACTCCGACGTCGAAGTCGACGTTCTTGATCACATGCAAGCCAGCAAACGATTTTGACACGCCACGAGCGGACAGCAGGACCGCGCCCGAGGCGCGATCCCTTGGTTCAACGGCCATGGTGTTCACCACGCCATCGGCTGAAGCTTACCCTCGGGCTCCATGATCGGATAAAGCGAGGTCTCCACGATCTTGAGATCGAAGGGGCGCTTCATGCCTTTGACCCACTGCCCCCCGAGGATCGGCGTCTTGGAGACGTTCGGGTGCACGCCACCGAACTTCACCTGACCAATCAATGTGTGCAGATCCGTAGTCTTAAGCGCGTCCCGAATCGCCCCGCGATCCAGCGGATCTTGGCTCCGCCGCAGCGTATCGATGATGACCTCCCAAATGGCATGCGAGTATCCGAGCGGCTGCGTCCATTGCTTGCCGGTTGAGCTTTCCCATTTTGCCGCAAGTTCCGCGGATGTCTCGCCGGTCAGCGATGATTTGTACGGGAAAGAGGGTGTCCACCACACCTCTGTGCTCATTCCCGTTCCCAGTGGACCGATCGCTTCGACCGCAGACGGGAAGAGCAGCCCCGCTGCAGCGGTGACGACGCGCGGCTTGCAGTTTTGCTGGGCGGATTGAAGCACATAGGTTTTCAGATCGCCCGGATAGACGAGGCCCCCGAGTATATCGCAGCCGGCCTTCTTGAACTCCGCGATTTGCGCCGAGAAGTCATTGGTGCGAGGTTGAAACTTGCTTGGCGCCGTGACATCGAAGCCGGCCTTACGCATCGATGGCGGCAGTCCGATCTTCTCGTCCCCCCACACCTCGCCGTCCGTATTCCTGGGAAGAAGCAAGCCGACTTTGTGATTGCTTTCAGTGGATCGCCAAATGTTGACATAGGTCGCAATGATGTCCTCAAGGCCCCAGAAGAAATGGTAAGTCCAATGAAACTGGCCGCCGCCACGCGGCATGATCACGGCTTGCCACGGCGCCGTCGATGACACACAGGGAACGCCGTAGAGCTCGGATTGCTCGGAGACCGGCAGCGTCACGTCGGTGGTCGAGGCCGGCACCATCAGGTGGACCTCGCCATTCTGGATCAATTCGCCGGCGAGCTCGGAGGCGCGATTGGGATTCGACTGAGCGTCACGGTCGAGTATCTCGATCGAGTATTTCTTGCCGCGGATTTCGAGACCGTCTGCGAGGAATTTGCGGATCCAGTTCAGAGCGTACTCGTCCGTCTCGCCGAACTGACTAAGTTGCCCGGTACGCGGACTCACAAATCCGATCTTGATCGTGCTGGATGATTTCGCTCGTAGGACTGCGGGGGCTGCAAGCGCCGCCACACCCGCTGCCAAGATCGACCGACGCGTCATACCATTGAGACGCCTGCTGTCCATATTTCCCCTCCTCTGTTTCCTCGCGCTGCTTCTTCAAGCTGCATTGCCCGCCGAATCCCGCACCCGCGACGCACTCGGGTATGAGCTGGCTCGTATAAGCAGCGGCTTGGTTTCATAGCCGAGGCTCCCCGCGTTGTCCCGAGCCAGAACCAGCTATGTCGCTGTGAGCGAAACGATCGGCCGCGCTGGATCAAGCCGCCCTGCAACAGCCTCCGCGACGTTCGTGTAACAGTGCCCGCCTCACTTCAAGCGGAGGATTCCGATGCCCGAGGCGGCCACAAACGAGTTCTGGAAGAACATCAAGCCGATTGAGAAGATTTTCCAGCCAGACGCGCAGCCAGAAGTTTACATCCCGAACGCGCCCATCGATGACGAGCGCTATTACGTCCCACTCACGGAGACGGTTTCAACGCGTCCGCTCTGGATCTCGCCGTCGCAAAACAGATGGTGCGATATCCTGATGGCCAAGAAGGCCGGGCTGGTAAATCGTCACTACCATCCTCATCAGGTTTTCGCCTACACGATCTCTGGCAAATGGGGGTATCTCGAGCACGATTGGACGGCGACCGCAGGTGATTTCGTCTACGAGACCCCCGGCGAAGGCCATACGCTGGTCGCGTACGAGAGTGACGAGCCGATGCGTGTTCAGTTCAACGTGACCGGGCCCCTCATCTGGCTGAACGAGAAAGGCGATCCGGACGGATATTTCGACGTGCATATGTACATCGACCTGGCGCGCAAACATTACGACAAGGTCGGTATCGGCGCGGCCTACATCGACAAGCTGTTCCGCTGAGGTTTGCTGTGGAAGACCGTCAGTTTACCGCCGCCGTTTGGTATGGCGCGCGAGATATCAGGGTGGAGCTTCGGCGGACCGCCCCGCTCTCCGCCAATGAACTGCGCATCAAAGTTGCGAGATGCGGGATTTGTGGGAGCGATCTCCACGAATACGTCAACGGCCCTCACGCGATTCCGGTGTTACAGGAGCACCCGCTGTCGCGGCGCAAGGCGCCCATCGTCTTGGGACACGAGTTCTGCGGGACCGTAAGCGAGGTGGGCAGCGGCGTGATCGGCTTCCGAGAGGGGCAACGGGTCGTCATCGAGCCGGAGTACCGATGCGGAAGCTGCAGCGCTTGCCAACGCGGGGAGTACAATCTTTGCGAGTCGATGGGCTTTGCCGGCCTCATGGGCGATGGCGGTATGGCTGACGAGGCCACGATTCCGGCCTATATGGCCCACGCGCTTCCCGATGAGGTGTCCTTTGCCCAGGCTGCGGTTCTCGAACCTGCAGCCGTCGCCCTGCATGCCATACGGCGGAGCGGCTTGGGTGCGGGGATGCGTTGTGCAGTGGTGGGCGCGGGCCCCATTGGGCTGTTGATCGTTCAACTGGCCAGACTCGCCGGTGCGCGGGAGATCGCAGTCAGCGACCTCTCTGACGCGCGCCTGCAAATGGCCACTCGGCTCGGCGCCACGATCGCGGTGAACACCGGTCGCGATTCTCTTTCCGACCATGTCCAGGACGTCGACATCTCTTTCGAAGCCGTCGGCGTTCAGTCAGCCCTCACAAGTGCATTCAATGTGCTGCGAAAGGGCGGGCGCCTGGTCCTCGTCGGCCTTTTCGGGAAGCCACCTAGTCTGGACGCTTTCGGGCTGGTGAATCGGGAGATCGATCTGATCTCAAGTGTCGGCTACCGGCACGTCTACCCGGACCTCATCGCCCTGGTCGCTGCGGGTCTGTTCGATCCGTCACGCATCGTAACCCGAGAGATCCGGCTGGCGGAAGTCGTCCAAGACGGCTTCGAGCGTTTGCTGTCCAACCCGGCAGATGTGAAGATCGTCGTAAATCCCGAGTGATATCAACTTGGATTCAGCAGAACGGACCACGTAATTTTACGGTCCTGGCGCAGACGTTCGGTTTTTTGTGCCTGTTCCGAAGGCAAGCGGACGGCCTTATTGCCGTTGAAGCAGTTGAGCCGACCGGTTAGCATATTGCAAAAATATGCACGTAGTACCGGGAGGGGACATGCAAGCAGCTTGCCTTGCCGAACGCGGCCGTGCGGGACGGCCCATAAAATTCGACACCGCGGCGGTTCCCCCGCTCCGGCGCATCAGCTTTTGGGAAGAAAAATGCGCTGATAGGGTCGTCGGGCTTCGGTGCACGTCACTTGAGCCAACCGGGCTTCAGGCTCAGTTTCAGTACGTCGATTTTGGCGCAATGAAACTGATCGATATCGCGGGTGGACAGCATGTCGTCGAGCGCACTCCTGACCTGGTCCGCAGGATCGAGAAAGATGCGGTTTTCCTTACTCTGCTGAGCCGCGGCAAGGCGTTCGTCAACAGGGCCAACGACTGTCTGGTGCTCAAGGAGGGCGACTGCGTTCTCTACGACACCAATCAACCCTACATGCATGGCTTCCCGGGGGAGATGCGGCACGTCATATTCGAGCTTCGCGGCGAAGACTTTCGACAACGCTTCCCTGCCTGGAATCTCAGCAAGACATTCTGTTTCGATGGTGCGCTTGGCGCCGGCCGATATGTATCAGACAGTCTGCGGAAGATTCTGCGGCGGCATCATCCGTTTAGTGAGAACTGCGATCTTGATCAGACGATAGAGGAGGAGGTTTGGAAAGGACTGGAACTTGCCTATGAGACGATCAGAGGCAGCCGCACCAACTATCAGTTGTTAACGATCGAGCGGATCAAGCAGCTTATCGTGACTAATCTTCGCAATCCCAAGCTGGGGCCGAAATTCATAGCTGACGAGATGGGACTCGGCGCACGCCAACTCCACCGGCTTTTTGGAGACGAACCAGAGTCCCTGTCTGAAACGATCATGCGTTTGCGGCTCGAGAGGTGCAAGGAGGATCTTCTCAGGCGCGATCGCCTGAAGGCATCGGTTTCGGAGATTGCTTATTATTGGGGATTTACGAATCTTGCGCACTTCTCTCGGAGATTTAGCGACGAGTTTGGGTGCGCACCGTCGAAGGTTCGTCCCTAATCGGTCGGACAAAACGCCAGGATCGTTGACACGTTCGACGCCGCGACAATTGGCGTGTGGCATGTACTAATCATGCCGATCAATTCCTGAGCGGAAGCTGGAGGCTCATATCCGGCCAGGCCTCTCAGGCGAGCGGGCTGAACTTCTGGAATCCTGACATAGGCTTGCCACTCCTTGAAAGGAATCGAAGCGAGGGACGCAAGGATAAGACGCCAAATGTCTCGCACGTGTTCAACGTGCACTCGATCAGTCGGCGTTACACCAATGACAGCTTGTGGCACAGTGGGCAGGTTTCAGTTGAAGAAAATGTCTGTGCGGCGTGATCTCAGCGCTCGGTCCCCCGAGTTCAACTCGAGATCGCATGATGCGTCTACCTGCACGAAGCGCGGTCGGGCCTTCACCAGCGTCAGCCGCGCCCGTAGCCGGAACACATCGCCGCAACGTACCGCGAAACGAAACCGAACCGAGCGGAGAGCCGCCGCTCGGCTTTGCGCGGCACCTATGACGACATATGCTTCCTGCAAAAGAGCCGGCACGAGCGCCAGAAGCAATTGGCCGGGCACGATTGTCGCACCTCCGGCGAGTTCGCAACGGGCACGCTCCATATCGGTATGAACCCAGTTCCGATCACCCGTCAGCGCGACGAAACGGTCGACCTCATCCTGCGTCACCGATCGCCAGCGCCCGGGAGCGAGTTCGTTGTCCACGAAGTCAGCAAGATCGATCGCCCGCGCGACATGAAGTGCGGTTGCCTGCGTCGGAGCTTCGGGGTCTGGCGGCATTTGAATCATTGCGTCCCGTCCTTCTCCTCATATCGTCGCAAGCAGGGCGCTGCCGAGCCCGCCCGCGGCTGCGATCGCCGCTAGCCCGATCGCACCGGTCGATTCCGATTGCATTTCATGCCAGAGGCGCACGGCCAAGGTCGCGCCCGATGCACCGATCGGATGTCCCCGTGCCAGGCCACCGCCGCCACGGTTGAGCGCCGATTCCTGCACCCCGATGCCGTCGACGCAGGCAATGGCTTGGGCGGCAAATGCCTCCATAACCTCGGCCACCGCAATCTGCGTCGGCGCGATCCGTTGCGCTGCAAGGAGGCTCTTTGCCGCCGCAATCGGCGCCGCTCCGGGTATGGCCGGGTCGCCGCCGCGGCGGGTCGCCGATATGATCCGCAAGGGCCGCCTCACTTTGAGCCGCCGGGCCATCGGCTCGGAGACGACCAGCAGGGCTGCTGCGGCGTCGGCTTCAACCGCCACCGTCGCGCGCGTCACGCCAAACGCAGTATCGCCTGCAAGTGGTGCAAGGCGTAAGCAGGTCGCCTCCGTTAGGCCGCGAGGAAAGGCATCGTGCGACAGGCCCGCGAGCGGCGTGATCTCCGCCGCGCCGGGCGGAATTTGCAGCGCCTTGCGATGGCTTGCGACGGCGAATTCATCCTGCCGTGCACGCGAAATGCCAAACCTTTCAGCCAGCGTCGCGGCGGCAGCGATCATGTCAGGGTCCCGCTCCGGCCAAGGCGCGAACGGAGGACGATCGTACCCGGCGCCAGCGGCGTAAGCGCAAGCCGCGCGGTCTCCGTCGGCCAGGACGGATCCAGAATTTGCGCTTTCCGCCCTGCGCGGCAGGCGGCGAGAAACAGCAACACGAGCGCCGGCCCGTTCGGCAGATGCAACGCAACGCCGCGGCCCACTGGCACCACCTTCGCCAAATGCCCGGCAAGACGGTTCACGGCCTGATCGAGATCTTTCCAACTCACCGCATGGTCGTCGCAAACGACGGCCAGCCGGTCCGGCGTCTCCCGGGCATGCCACGACAGGGCTGCAGCGATTGTGGAGGTCGTTGTCATGAACGGCTGACGATTGCGGCCGGGTAGCTCCGGTGCGACGCCTCCGCGACAAAGGCGGTGGCCAGCGCCTTCAAGAGATCGCCCGGCACGAACACCGCGATTGCAGCCAAGGCTTGCGGCAAACTCATCCTTGCCATCGCCATCAGGCCGAGAATGCCACAGGCATATTCCACCAGGATGCCGCCCGCGATCGCGGCAACGAGCGCCGCGGCGAATACCGGCCGGGTCTTCAGCTGCGCCATCACGAGACCTGATACAAAGGCGGCGGGAGCAAAGCCGAGCAGGAAGCCCACCGACGGTCCAAAAAGCACGCCGAGCCCGCCGCGTCCGCCCGACAGAAGCGGCGCTCCGAGCAGCACCACGAACAGAAACAACAGCACCGCCAGCGCGCCATGGCGAGGGCCGAGGACGATCCCAGCCAGCATGACGCCGAGCGTCTGGGCCGTGATCGGCACACCCATGGCGATGGGTAAGACGATGCTGGGCACCATGCCAAGCGTTGCGATGACAGCGGCAAGCAAAGCGATACGAACGATTGCGCGGGACTCCACGGGATTTTTCTCCTACAGCGGGGGTAAGCGACGATCGGCGGCGGACCGGTCGAAACCGCGTGCATCGAGCGCTTCCGCGACGCGATCGGCAAGTTGCAGAATGTCGGCGACGAAAGCGGCCACCAGTCGCAGCGGAATGCGCCGGTGCGTGCGTGCCTTCCAGGCCTCCTCGCGCGCACGCCACCGCGTCATCACGACGGGCACGAAACGCAGAACAAGTGCCACGGCAAGCGCCATCTTGCGCGGATTGACCCCAAGCGGGCGTAGCAGGTGGAGCACCGGCGCCAGCACTTCCATCAAAGCGCTCATCGTGGTTGTCATGCTGACGAGATCGGCGAGCAGAAGCATCGCCAACAGCCGCATGGTGACGACGGCGCCGGCGTTCCAACCAGCAGACGCCGCCTGCACACCCCCGACGACCACAAGCAGCGGCAGCAATGGCCGCAGCAAGCTGCCGAAGCCAACGCCAACTGCTTCGATCAACCAATCCCGCAGGCTTATCGAATATGGAATCACCCGTCGTGGCACGCCATCTGTAGAGATGGCTCGTCCGCAACGACTTCATCGCAGGGATACATTTGAAGAGCCGATGGATCGACCAGCAACTAGTGTAATGTGAGTCAGTTGTCCCGTGATTGCATCCTATTAAGAATCGCTCACCGCCGATCGCCATTTGCGGCGAGGATGGTGACTTCTGGCTCCCAGCCCTCAGGTAGTGTCGGCGGACTGACTGATTCCAAATCAAGTCGGACGAACGACGCCAGGATCGACTCGAATGTTTGCGTATCACGCGCCCAATGGATGATGCCGTCGAACTCCGTCGACAGCTTGTTCGTCAGATCCAGCGATGAGCGTCGATTGATGCCAACTGGGCTGTCAACTTGGAC
This sequence comes from Bradyrhizobium manausense, assembly GCF_001440035.1. Taxonomy (GTDB): domain Bacteria; phylum Pseudomonadota; class Alphaproteobacteria; order Rhizobiales; family Xanthobacteraceae; genus Bradyrhizobium; species Bradyrhizobium manausense. Next base: position 41,212 of record NZ_LJYG01000034.1, read on the forward strand.
GATCGCGATCCGTTCTCCACCGACCCATCGCACGATATCTTCCGAAAACGCATGCGCGTAGTCGCGACGACCGTCCCAAACCGCTGTGCGGATCTCCTTTCCAACCGGGGTCACGAACCGGAATATCCAGGGGCAGTCCTCCTGATCGACCGTTGAGGCGGGGTAGAACGCCGGCGGCGACGGGCGATTGAGTGTCGCAGCTTTCCGTTCCCGGATTTCGCGACGCTGGGCTGACGTCAGGCGAGCGAGCTTTTGGCCATCTTCGTCGAACATCTGAATATGGGGTGAGGAGAATTTCGGCGCCGTCCCGGCATCGAAAACGTCCGAATTCGGAAACACGAACAGCAGCACATTTCCGATGAAACTGCGCAGATGTCGCAGCACGATGTCCCATGCGATATCTGAATCGAGGACACGAACGACATGGAGCGCAGCGCCCGGCGCCGCTATCTTCAAGCGCTCGACGACGGCGAGACCGATGGCGCTGAAGCGCTCTCCATCGCCAAGGCAGAACCCCACCTGGAAGGCGCGCTCGCCTACGATAGCTCGGTAGGTTTGTAGTGAGATCCGGGCATCCTCCGGGATCGTCGTCTCGCCGGTCAATTCGCGAATACGTGCGCCATTGATTTCGGCGACCGAAGGCAGCATGTGCAGCTCGATCATGCCGCGGAAACCGTCACCGGACGGCCATGAGGCTTGCTTGCGCTGCTTCTTTCGTTTGGCTTCACCCAATCCGTTTGCCTCCAATACCCTAACTGAAAGCCGCGACTACAGTTTCGATGGGTAGATAGAGCGTCCGGCTGTCCTGCGGATATTCCACGAACTCTGCGCATCGCAGATAGAATTGCTTTGCCGCGTCGTCCTTCGCATGGACAACCACGGCGCCGATGCCGATGCTCTGCGAAGCAACGGCGATACGGCGCAACGCGTCAGCTAAAAGGTCGGCGCCAAGCCCCTTGCCGGCATGGCTGCGGCTTACAGCCAACCGCCCGATGATCGACACCGGAATCGAGTCGGGCGCGTTGCGCCGCACCTTGCCAGGTGCAGCCGCACGCTCCACGGCACCCGCGGATATGCAGAAATAGGCAACGACCGATGCACCCTCGCATACAACATAGGTGCGGGAGAACCGGCTCTCGTTCTTCAATGCACGCTGGCGCAACCAGTCGTTCAGGGCGGCCTCGCCGCAGTCGAAGGCAGAGAGATTATGCTCGGCGGTCAGTGGAACCGGAGCCTTCAATCGCGCTTCAGGCCGCCCCTTTGCGCGATCTATTTCTGCCATGCCGGCACTCGGCGCAGAAGCGACCGCAATTTCGGTCCCGGCGCAGGCGGGTTGTCGAGTGCATGCATAAAGGCGTCGTAACGCTTCGCATCGAGCACGAAAAGGCGCTGATCGAGCAGGACGTCGATCGCCTCGCGGCGCGCGCTCTCGATCATGAATTCGGTGCGTGTCTTGCCTAGGATCGCCGCCGCATCATCAATCATCTGACGGGTGCTGGCTTCGATCCGCAGATTGATGCTGCCCTTGGTATCCGCAACAGCCGGCCTCTCTGCGACCGTTACGGCCGCAGCGAAATCTTTATCCGTTGAAGTTCCGCGCGTTTTTGGCATACGGCATTATGCCGGCCTGTATCTACAATGTCAATACACGTCACATTCGATCCGGGACAGCATCGACACGAAAATGGCGAAAGTCCCGAACCGTGCGTCAAGGTCTGATTTTGCGGCTAGGCTTGCCGACGGACGTCTACAATTGATAACGAAGGTTTGACCACCATGCGTTCGTAGATCCCAGTGGCCTTCTGATGCGCCTGGCCTAGTCGTCCTCGCCTGTCAGCTCTTTCCATCGTCCGATGTCGACATCGACGAAGTCCGTCGGATATCCGCGCCCAATCTGGGTGAAGCTTGGATCAGTTTCGCTGTGCACGGCCAAGATGGCGTCGGGCTGCAACCGCTGCTGGGCGTAGAGATCGAATGCGCTCTTGTCCGGGATGCAGCCGCGGATCCGGCCATAGGTGGCGACAACGGCTTTGCCCGCCGCATGGCTGTGGTTGGTGAGCGACAACGGCACCGCAAGCTCGAGGACGCGTGCCGTTCCGATCTTTGCAAGCTCGGCGAGCCGCACGCGATCTCGCATCCGCATCGAGGCGACCTCGCCGCCCCAATGGGACATCAGCGGTATCACGCCGGAATCGTCGGTCGCGATCGGATGGGAGACCATCCAGAACTTGTTCGACCGGGATTGCAGTTGCTCGCTGTGAAAGGGGCTGGCGTCGTAAAGGATGCTCGACGCCTCGGCCGAGAGGTTGCCCGCGGCAACCAGGGCATCAAGCCTGGCGCGTAGAGTTGTGGGCGTCGAGAGGTGGACGCCATCGCGGTGAAGGATAGCGATCTCTGAGTCCGTCATGCGCGTGTAGTGATAGGCCCGGATCGTACGCTCCTGCATCATCTCACCAATTGCATCCCGGAGCGCGTAGAAGCCGCCAGCGTACGGGTTGTCTGGCCGGATCAGCCGGCGACCGGGTCCTTTGCCGCAATCGTATGCGAGGAAAATCTCATGGTCCGTCGTCATGTAATTCTGGATCAGGTTCGCATGTTCATCAAGGACGACCATGAGGTCTTGGTCGAACGTTGCTGCATTCCAAACGTCGATCGGGCGCAATTCCATAGGCATGTCATGAGTTGTTGGGATCGGGAAGCGACTGGCTCCCGACCTGGGACTTGAGACGATCGAGTTCCTGTTTGTCCCCGACGATCCACCGACGGGCGCGCGCGGCGTTCTCTAAATTCAGATTCTGAATATCGTGCTCAGGGGCAATCGTCGATGAAATGCCCAGCGCCGGAGCGTCGGTTGGGGTCAGATAGAGCGCGACGTCCCGCGAAAGAGCGGCTCGCAGATCCGACATATCGCCCTTGTTGTAGAGCACGCCCGCGTCGCCCAGAATGAAGCGCCCTGCGGCATCGGTTTTTACGGTCCAGTTGAAGGTCAAAAGCCTGTCGCGCACGATATTGCGTCCGTCGGGATTTTTGACGACATCCGTGAATGGCAGCTCGGGTACGCCGCCCTGCGATACGAGCGCCAGGATGATTTGCTCCAGCGCGTCTTCCGCGTCCTGCAATCCCAAGGACTTGATGTGGTTGAATTCGGCTTCGGTAATGGACGCCCCAGGAAAGCTCTCTTCCCAGCGCCCACGGAACGAAGCGAAATCGGGAGCGTCGAACGTCTCCAGGAGGCTCATCGTCAGTTCCTGCGCTCTCGGTGCGAAAGATGCGACGACGTCCGGATCTCGCAAGATCTGGACCGCGAGGTACGAGGCTAGCGCTTCTTTCGCGGCCTGGCTCCGGTCACCGCCGTTGATGATGCGGTCGAATGTCGCGCTGCCCTGCGCATCGATTTTATTGAGGTCGACCGTCTCGAGCGTCGTGTCGTCCGCGCCATTCGGCTGTACCGTGTAGAGATTCATGATCTGCATCAATTGTCTGGACGAGCGATCACCGATGCGGTCTGTGTTCTTGTCATACGACCAGAGCTTGCCGTCCGGACTCTGGAAGCGGCGAATCCAGAACTGCGGTATGAAATGATGTCTGCGCGGCTTATTGGTCATGGCTCGTTCGTAATGGAAGGAGGTGGCACGGGCGATCCTCGGGCGTCATGATCATCACTGCGCGACGCGCGCGGGTTGCAGCAACGTGAAGGTTGAAGCGGGCGGAGCGTTCGTCATCGGCGCCGGTGCGCTGGAGGTAGCGCTGAAACTGGCCTTCGAAGGCGATGACCTCGTCGAATTCCTTTCCCTTTGCTTTGTGAATCGTCATGACGGTGACACCGTGCTGCGGGCGGGTGGTGGCTGCAAATTGATCGTCCACGACGGCCGCGGCCAGCAAGGCACGGGCGTTGCGATAGGCGCCATGGGTGCGCCAAGCCTCGGCCAGCCTGGATTCGATTTGGGCGCCGCGCCGCAACAGGCGCATGTGACGCGCTTCCTTGGCCACGGCCTGGAACTCTTTACGATCGCTTGCATTGAGGCAGGCCCGGATGGCCCGCCAGTCCGTCATAGGATCTCCCGACAGAGCCAGGGTTGCAACGGTGTCCATAAGGTTTCGAATGCCGGGTCCGATACCGCGTGCTTCGAGGCCGTCTAGTCCACGGCCTCGGACAGCTGTGGCTAGGTCGCGATATCGGGCCGCCTTTCGGAGCGCACCTCCCGATGCCTCTTCGCTTCTGCCGAGTTCGAACGCGGCAAGTCCGTCCAGGATCGCGGCGGCGAGATGCTGGTGCGAGCGCGGCTCCATAAGCAATGCGATCAGGTCGGCAGCAAGCATCGGTCCCTCGGCGGCAACGAGGATGTCGACCGGATAGGCCGGGAGGCCGTGAACAGCCTGGGCCATGTAGTCGAAGACGTTGATGGCCAGCGTGTTTGCGGGAACGAGCACCGCGAGTGACCACTCGGCGTTGCGGCGGAGGCGGGCAACAGCCCTGAGGATTTCCTGCTTGAGCGGGCGCAGGCTGCGGCCGCGATAGCATGTGACGGTGACACCATCATAATTCGCGGCCCGGTACTCGCCGTCGATGATATCATTGGCAAATTGGGCGATCGCGGTGCCTGGGCTTCGATTATTCTCGCCGGCAAAGTCAAAGGGCGTGGGATCGAAGGCTTCGATATATTCGTCGAAGCGACGTGGATGTGCGCCCTTGAAGTCGTAGATTCGCTGCTTGGGGTCGCCCAGCGCGATGAGCCGGCTGTGGCGGCCGAGCTGGGCGACCATCTGCCATTCCTCGGCGTTCGTATCTTGGAACTCGTCGACGATGATGAGCGGATAGGCCCGCGCATAGGCAAGCGCGAGAGCAGGTGCGGTTTGGAGTAGTTCGGTCAGGAGTGTCGGAAAGAGATCGAACGCGACCAACCCATCATTTTCGAACAGCTGTCGCTGGCGCGCTGCGCGAGCGGCGCCCACGAGACCGGCAAGATGCGCGCGTGCCTTTGCAGGGAGAAGCAGGGCGACCCCGCGCTTGGCGCAGAGAAGGTAGCCGTGACTCTTGAGGATCGTCCATGCAAAGCCATGGTAGGTGTTGATTTCGATCCGCGGCATCAGCGCACGCGGCAGGGTGGCGGTGGCCTGTTCCGCGACACGCGCGACGGTCGCTCGCGCGAAGCTGAGGAATAAGGCCTTTCCGAGCGGTCCGAGCCGCTGCGCATCGAGATCTGCGCAAGCTTTGGCGAGGGCAATCGTCGTTTTGCCCGAACCTGCGCCTCCACGAACGAGAATGTTACCATCGGTCCGTAGGAGGCGTTGCCTTTGATCACACAGGATCAACGCCATCGCCATTATCCGAAGATATTCGCTTGCACCAGGGGGCGGGTGGCGGTGGCGGCGGCAGCGGCGCAGCCAAGTTTTTCAGCGCCGTGATGATCTGCAGCATGGTTGGGGGGAAATGTCCCAACTGGCATTGCTCGAAGAAAATGGTGAGATAGTCGTCACCCTTCTTGTGCTTGAATAGTGCGAGAAAAGCCTCCCGATAAGCAGCTTCAGGCGATCCGGGGAATGGCAAAAGGTTGTTGAGGGCCTGCGGCCATTCGCCGGCGGCCACGAAGAACTGTACAAACCACGCCTGCATCGGAACCGATATTTCGGCAGCGAGGAGGTCTTCGAACCCCGCGTAGGGCTGTTCATACGCGGCGTCGCATGACGCGACGATCGCGGCGCCGGCCGGCTGAGCCTGTTGATCGAAGATGGTCGCGACAGTCTTGCCCAAACTGCGGAAGAAGGCCGCGAACGCGGCGACAGACGTTTGGCCACCGGCGTCGAAGGGCACCCATCCGAGGGCGTCGAGTCGTTGATAGTGCGCCGGCGCGAGCTCCGCCGCGCGACGAGCAACCGCGCTATAAGCCACAAGCTCGGTCTTGCCCTCGACGACAATGACCCGACGCGCGAGTAGCGCTTCGCAGAAGCGGGTGCGAAACCCGTCGCGGAACGTCTTGAGCTTCAGGTTGGCGGGAAGCTCGATATTGGAGGCGTTAAGCACGCCGGCTGTATTCCGCGTCAGCACCATCATCTGCTCGGGTTGGAACTGTTCGATCACGTAAGGCGAATGCGACGTGAAGAGCGCTTGGGCGGCGATCGACCTCACCTTGTCGACAACACGCTTCTGCACGTGAGGTGGAAGTGAGAGCTCGGGCTCCTCCATCGCAAAGATGACGCGGCCGTTGCGTCGTTGTGCGATGAGGCCAAGCATTGCCAGGACCAGCGCATTGATCGTTCCCGATCCTTGATGCTGGAACGGGGCAGCGTAGCCTGGGACGCCGGTGGCCAGGAACGATTTCAGCACACGGCGGAGATCATCGCGGGTGAGATCGGATACACGAAGATGCGGCGCGTCGGCCCATTCACCGGGAACGATGTCGCGCATGGCGTCGCGAATGGCCGTCAGGATGCGCCCGAATTCAGGATCGTTGTCGCCAACGACGTCGAGATCGCGGAGCTGGCGCAACAACCCCTCCCACATGCGAGTACGGACCTCGTACGTCTTGAGGATGATGTCGAGGAGCGAACCCCGCTCCATCGAGAGCGCCCTGTTGCCGGTGCGCAGCGCGCGCAGATGCAGAAAGCCGAATTCGCGCTTGTCGCTCGAGCGGCATTCGTTGATCAGGGTGCCGTCGTCCAGACGTGGCACCGCGAACCAAGTTTTCGCGGTGAAGTCGTCGTTCTCGGGGTCGTAAGCGCCCTCGAACCGGATGCGGACGGCGGGATCGACGCCTTCCTGAGCCAAGTCGGCCCCCTGCCCTGGCCCCAGGAGCGACCGATCGGCTTGCCGCCAGAATTCGAGATTGTTGCGAAATTTCGTGCAATGCTGCTCGTCGAGACCGGTGATGACGACTTCGACGATGATCAGCTTTGCAGGCGCACCCTCAGCCGGGAGATAATCCCCGCCATAGAAATCATGTTCGTCGATCGCCTGCGCACGCGCGAGCCGATCTGGACCAATGGCAAGCTCGATGGCTTCGAGTACGGTTGATTTTCCAGTGTTGTTGTCGCCAAGGAGGACGGATGTGCCGGAAAAATGGACTTCTGCCTGTCTTATGCCTCGAAAATTCTCGATAAAAGCACGAGCTATTTTCACAATGCCCCCTCAAGCATCTTTTTTTGTCGAATTGAAGCATATCAGTCTATTTCGGCACTGTTCGCCAGCTAAACTAACGTCGGTGGCTCAAATTCCGGACGAGCCGTTCTACCTCGACACTCGCACGGCAAGCCAGACAGAAACGAAATAGATTAACAAAGTAGCGAAGGTCGATTTTTTCCACCAGACAAACAGGCAATGCAACGAGACTCAGGGTATCACACACTACGCTCTGCAGTATTCAGGCCTCCGCGTCGGGAGAGGGACGCGATAACGTTATCGAGACGGCGCAGCAGGTCGTCGTACGTAAGGATGTCCATCATGTTGGAATACTTGCGCTTGATCACCTCTAGATCGAATAGTTGATCATCGGCGAGTGCGGACGTTCCGTCGGCACGTTTGTCACGACCCAGCAAAATCATGGCCTTCGGGTTAGTCACTCGGATCTGCATGCCGGGTGGAAGAAAATCGGCGTACCGTGTCGTGAGCTGCCGCTCGCCTTCAACACCCCATTTCGAAAGGTGAAAGAGATATTTCTCGGCCTGCATGATCGTTCCAGATAGCTCCTTGGTCGGAACGCTATTGCCTCGGTAGAGGCCCCGGCTCAGCAGTACGTCGTCGAAAGGCTTCTTGATCTCGATAACATCGATGCTTCCCCCGGCATCGATGAGGCAGATGTCGATGAACCTGTTTTTCCGCGTTCCGGGCTTGGAGTAGAAATCTGCAACAGTGACGCTTTCGAGTACGGCAACGTATTTTGGAAAGAGCAGGAGGATGACCTTGATGATCAGCCTTTGCCAGTCCTTTTCGCTGTAAGATGTCGCCTCGGCGAGCCAGGCCAAGATGGTGTCGCGCAACATCACGTACTTATCGATTTCGGCCTGGATGAGCGCGGGCTGCTCCAGCGGAGCGGCTGACACGGCGGAGCCTCGGCGGGCAAGATAGGCTTCGTATTTCTCTCTCGCAGCCGCGTTGCCATCGAGCACCTCTCCCACAATCGACTCGACGCGTGCCCTGGCATAGCGATCGAGCTCGGACGAGTTCGGGAATTTCGCGAGAAGCTCGCGAAAAATCTCGACCGGTATCCTGTCCTGTCGCGAACCTCCGACGACGATCTCGCCGAAGGGTTGCTTCACCTTCTCGATACGCGGGAAAATGCGGATGTTGCGTTCAGCGACGAAGGTCTTGCGCTCAAGGCGGATGCCGCTATCGGCGATAAGAACATCCTGATCGCATCCCAGAATCCGGCCCGGAATCCGAAAATAGCCCGCTTCCTTCGTCGCAAACCGGAATCGGTATACTGGTTCCTCGGCGCCCCTCTTCGAAGGAGCCGTCAGCAGGTCGGCGGATTCAAAGGTAAAGCCGCTGCTGACGGTGACTTCGCCGTCGTCCTTCAGCCTTCTGGAGGCCCACTCAGGATCGTTGTTCTCGACCTTGTATTCGAGAATTAGGCCTCGGTTGTCTTCTTCAAAGCCGATCATCACGGACTACCAATGCCTCGCCTGTGGCTCCGGTCGCAAAGATGTTGACGCATCCTCACACATAAAAGAAAGGCTGCCGCTCCTCTCCCTTCGCGGATCCCATGACAAGGACATCTCCAATCATTCCCGCAATCAGTCAGTCCTATGATGTCGCCAAGCACTGCGCGGATGTCGGGCTTTGCGTTCTTGCTGCGCATTACGGTAAGATGCAGCGGATTGGGCGTATCAGGCCGATACGTGGTCAGTCATCCGCCAATAGCTTCTTGAAGTGCTCCCCGGATTTTCGCCACTCCTCGAACGCCTCCCGATTCGTCTCGTGAAGATCAATCTCGACGTAGCTCGTGCGAATGATCGCCAGCAGGGCTTCCAGCTGCCGATGCATCTCGCTGCGCGCGACAAGAATCGCCTGCCAGTCGGTCTCTTGCTCCTCAGTAACCAGCATATCGCCGGGACTTGAGAAGACGTTCATGCCGGAGCGGGTGTCCGTGTAGTTCCGTCCGTAGGACGTCGCTTCGTTCCAAGCCGCATCGAGCCCACGAAAGGCGGCATCGAGCGCAGGATCATTGATATGAAATAGAGAGTTGCTGATTACACCGTGATAGCTTTCATAGTAAAACAAGTCGCGATTAAGGATGGAGTGGGGCAGGCGTTCGATGTGCTCTTGCAATGCTGGAATGGCAAATTGTGAGAGGGCCCACCGCGCAGCGCGCAGATCGCGTTGGCGGCGAACCTGAGCCGGGTCCATCAGCCTGAGTTCGGCAGGACGAGGCGGATTGCCGTTCAGTATTACCGTGAGCGCACTGACGAACAGATCGGTCAATCGCTCGATGCCCTTCTTATCGTTCGCCTCCTTGACCCGGTATTGCGAGATCCGCTGGCGATCAAAATCGAATGGGAGGTCTTCGTATTTGGCAATCGACAGGTTCGTGAGCAGGATCATTCGATTCCAGCCAAGATGTGCTGCGGCATAGCCAACCTCGAAAGTCACGTTCGGGTTGGGGCAAGGCCGCGCCTTAATTTCCGTAGATGCTGGCGGCGTGACCGTCGTTATGTCACCAACGAAGATGTCCGCGGCCTCGATTTTCTCCAATATCGAGCGCGGCACATTGTCCGCACCCATCATGTCGCGGGTCGCCTCGTCGAGTTTCAGCGTGAGCTCCGGCTGCCCCTCCTCAATCCGGGCGGCGGCCGCAACAAGTGCCTGGCGGATAGCATTTCGGTTGGTGCCGGCAGGAGAATCACTTTGCCATGCATAAAAGACGGCGTATTCGGTCTTGCTCAAGTGTTTGCTCTTTATCGGGCGTGTCTGCTGGAATTTCTGCATATTGAACGGAAGTCGAGGTTCCTAGCAACATAGCGTTCGACTGTAGCGTCGCGAACAGCCGATCTCGAAGGCTGACCGTGGCCGACCGAACTACGACGGCGACTTAGTCTTAGCAGACGCCTTCGATCCATCTATGAGCAAACCCCTGCGATGGTAGCTAGCCGGGCCGTTGGACACCCTCGCGAATTCTATCGCTCACCGACCGTACCGGCGGCTTATCACGTGCATCGGCCCCTTGCTGGCCTGACGGCAGCCATCAGCCGCTCTTCCAGTACGGATTCTTGGAGGCGCTACCGTCGATCCCCAGGCGGCGACTCGTCGGGGGAAAGAGGTAGCGGAGGAGCGACTCGCCCCCGACGACAGGGTTCGCTGGACTGTTGAGAATGCCTGGAAGCCCCTCCCGGCAGGGCATCTCGCGCAGCGGCTACGCTGGGCTGGCAACGGATGCAGACGTTTAAGCAAGACCGAGTGGCGGTGCCGAAAGCACCCTGATCACATTGTCGAGATGCGTTCCTCAACAGCTCAAAAAAACACCGTTTGAAAAACCGTTTTAGTTCGGTCGTCTCAAACGGTTCGCGAGGGTAAGTCATTGAAAGACTTGGTGGGCGCACTAGGGCTCGAACCTGGGACCCGCTGATTAAGAGTCAGCTGCTCCGCGGAATGCCAATCTTGGCACCTCTACCTTGGGTCGCCCCCCGAATCACAGAGACATTGGTGCGGTTCGTACCACCACTCGCGCCAGCGTCCATCAAGCGCAATTGAATCCTTGAATAGTCACCCACGGTTCGCACCCTCGCTCTCAATGCCAAAGCCAAGCTGGTTCGGGTCGAGAACCCCTCCGACAAGGGACCGCACTTCCGCATCTTCGCCGGCAATGTCGAGCTGGGAGCCGCCTGGCAGAAGACCGCCAGGGATACCGAGCGCGATTACCTCTCGGTCAAGCTGGACGATCCGAGCTTCCCGGCTCCGATCTATGCCACCCTGATCGAGGTGGAGGGCCAGGACGGCCTCCAGCTCATCTGGTCCCGCCCGAATCGGGATTGAGGGCCCACGGCAACGGCCCCGCCGAAAGGCGGGGCCATTTGCCCGCTGTCAGAGCCTCGGGTCACGGGGCCGTGATAGCCACTGTTCCATGTCATTCAAATGTATTACATCTCGCTATGCGTGAGAATAGGGAGGTCGCTATGGCTTCGAATGCCTTGGTCCAAACCCGCATCGATGCGGACGTGAAGGAAAAGGCCACTGCGGTTCTGGAAAACATGGGTCTCACGGTATCCGACGCCGTTCGGATCCTGCTGACGCGCACGGCCAATGAAGGGATGCTTCCTCTGGAACTCGTGAGCAACAGCCAAGCTTACGATAGCTGGTTTCGTGAGAAGGTGCGCCAGGCGTTGGCCGACACGCCGCCCGATATCGATGATTCCGAGGTCGAAACGCATTTCGCACAACGCCGTGCCGCTGCGCTTCGACAGGCACCGGAGCAGGAACGGTGAAACTAGCCTAGTCGCGCTTCGCGTTGTCTGATCGCGACGGCATTTTCAGCTACATCGAGGCCGAGAATCCTCGTGCCGCGGTCCATGTCGACGAACAGATTGCGAATGCCGCGCGGCGCCTGCTCGACTTTCCGGATAGCGGTCGGCCGGGGCGTGTCGCTGGGACACGCGAGTTGGTCATTCCGCGTACATCTTTTGTCGCGGCGTACCTGGTCGACGGCGATACCGTTCGCATCTTGCGCGTGCTCCATGGCGCGCAGATGTGGCCCGACGAACTTACCAACGACGATTGAGGCGGCTCCGTACAGTATCGTGCGACCAGCTGGACGGGCAAGTTTCGATTTATTGCTCATATCGTAGGTTGGCTACGATAAATACGATCAAACTAAATTTTGGTCTCGCGTGCGTGCCGGACGAATAGAGGTCTTGGTTAGCGTCTCGAGCGTGACCGGAGTTTTCGTCACACCCTCGGGCGCTGAAAACGGCCGCTGCGCTGGATTCAGCCGCGCGGCATTTTTGTGGTGCCTTTTTCATCTGGACGAGACGGCCTTTCTGCCGAGCGTTCACAGAACGGGCTTTCGCCTCTACAGGACGCCCCACGCCCGATAGCGTCCCCGGCCGGTCGCCTCGCGCAGCCCGAGCTCGGCGACCAGGTTTTGGGCAGCACGGGGAGTGATCCCGAGTTCCGCCGCGATCATGCCCGCAGAGACGATCGGCCTCGTCAGCACATAGTCGAGGAGAGCTGGCAGTCTTGAAGTGGTGCGACGGCCGGCGAGTTTTCGGGCGAGCAGGTTTCTGGTCATCAGCCAGCGGTCGTGATCCTTGCGGCCAGACTCGGCGGCGGCTGTCATGGCGTCGAGTTGCACGACCAAACGCGCTGCGGCTTCGCGTGGCCGCCGGCGCTCACGCTGAATGCTTTTCAGCCCAGCATGCAGGCACGGTAGATGCGATCGCGTTTTGCCGCGGTCCCTCAATAATGCCGCAGCGAGCAGGCGGCCGAGCCAAGGCGTATGCTCGAGCGGTTCGATCTCACCCCAGGCGTCGGCGGCAATCGCCCCTGCCAAGGTCGGCGGCAAGCCGCGAGTCTGGTCGACCACATCGCGCCAGTGATCGAGGCGTTCCTCCTCATCCCAGTCGGGATCGTAGATGAGAGAATCCCGCTCCGCCCGAAACCGAGTCTCGTCGGCAAGCCTGCGCTCCGCCCTGGCATTCGCTGCGTCGACCGCGTCGAAAGCGGCGGCCAGATGGGGATCGGTCTCAAGGATACCGAGGGGCAATTCGAGACCCACCTCCTCCCGCTCGGGGGCCTCGTCGATCTCAAAACCTCCCTCACCTTCCTTCCGGTTGCTCGCCTCCTGCTCTCGCTCCCCCCGCCCGCGGAGGCTGGAAAGCCCCGAAGCCGACAGCGCCCATTCGGGCTTCGCCTCGGCGATGCGCCGACGGGCGCGCAGCACCGCGTGGGCGCGAGTCAGCTCATGTGTGGGAGCGCGAACGTCCATGCCTGCGTCGTGGAGCACGAGGTCATCGAGGTGGACAAGTTCGCCGTCCAGCCACAAACTGGCGCAGGCATCGGTGAAGTGTGTCCGGCTGATTGCGCCGTCACGGATTGGGCTTTTGGCCAGCCGCTCGTCGAAGCGGGCCACGGCATCCTCGGCGGCGGCGAGCGGCCCGGCGAGCTCGGCCCAGGGCAGCGGATCGGGGATTTTGTATGTGGGCAGCAAGGTCCTGATAACCTTAACGGGAACCAGCGAAACGGAAGCTAACATGGCTTTCGCTTCCGTCATAGCGACGTCGGTTCCGGATCGTCCCCCTCGCAAATCAACGGGTTCTGACAACCCCAAGCTAAGCTAGTCACCGGTCGGCACCAGGCGCCGAGAAGATGCGCCGCTGGTCAGCTCCCCTGCCCTCTTCCGGACGCCGTCGGCCGCCGGTTCGCGCTCAGATGTCCTCGTCGGTCAGGTCGATTGTCGTCACGGCTATCGGGCGCGCTTCCCGGCGTAGGTTTGCTGGCTTCGCCGCGAATCGACGTTCACTACTTCTGCCACGCTCAGGCTCGCTTCGATAGTAGCGCTTGTCAGGCCGCCTCGATGTCGGTCTGCGGAAAATCGGCGCCCTTGAACATCAACGGTTGACCGAGATGGCGGGCGCAGGCGTAGGCGAAACAGTCCCCAAAATTGAGCCGTGCCGGGTGTCGACCCTTACCGTAACGGTCGTATGCTTCGAGCGCGATGCGGGCTGTTTCGGGCGCCACGTTCACCATTTTGATTTCCATCAGCGCGAGATAGCTCTCGACCGCTTCGGCCGCCGCGGCGATCGGCAGATCGAGCACGCGGGCGATGGCAATCGCCGCCTCCCACACGGCCAGCGGCGAGGTCAGACGGGTTGTGCTTTGTTGCATGCGGGCCAGCAGCTCGCGCGCCTCGTCTTCGTCGGTCAGCATCGCAGTGAGCGCCGAGGCGTCGATGAACATCAGAAATTCTCGTACAGGCTGTCGCGGAACGCCTTGTCCGCAGGTTTACCGCTCTGCGGATTGCCCTTTGCCTTCAAATCGCGACAAAACTGGACGCCCAGGTCGACCAAGGACGGCCTGCCCTGCTCGCGTTCGAGTTCATGGGCGAGCGCCGTGTGTACGGCCTCGGTCAGTCCGATTTTCTTTAACGCTGCGACCCTGCGGGCCAGCGCGTCGGTCTCGGGATTTTTGATATGGAAGGCCATCCGGCGCTCCTCTAGCGCTTGTCGTGTATCCCTATATAACATTCCGGATACACCGCGTGAAGGTCTCGGGATTCTCTCGCCAAGTTCGCTGGAAAACTCGTAAAAGCATGGCGGACCAGGATTTTTTATGGTTAACGTTCTATGAGCGCCATCCCTCTTCGACTCCCGATGCGGCCTCGATCGAAGCCGTCCTGACAGGGCTCGATCCTGCCTCGGTCGACGCGGATCTCATCCCCGCGCTCGTCGCGGCTTTCCCGAGATTCGATTTCAGCCTCGCCCGGATCGACATGATTACTGGCGCGATACCCGGTCGGTCATTCGGCCGGACGGCACCCGAGCTGGGGAGCTGCGGCAGTGCGGAGCTCGCCAAAGATCGGGGGGATATCAAAGCACTTTGGACGCGTCTGAAAGACACTGATCTGCAGATTACAGGGTGGCACGGGACCAGCGCCTTCGTCTTCGCCCCGACCGGACCCGCGGCCGCTGACTATATCCAGATCGCGCTTGGCCGAGAAATCGAATGGTGAGCCGGCCCGGTCGTCAATCCGGACTATCGGCCATGGGGTGAAGAGGAGCTGCTCGATCCCAGCTGGCCCCGCCGCGATCCCCTGCCCGAGACAGACCGCCTCGCCGGCCCGATCGACCGGCTGCTCGATCGCGCCGGTGGCGCCTTCGTTCATATCCGCAGTTTTCTCGACCGCTGCAGCCGCGTGGAGCGTGACAAGCGAGAGGCCAAGCGGCCCGAGATGGACCGGCGCAGGATCCGCGAAGTAGGGCTCAGGGAACGCGCGAGAGGCCATTCCTCGAGGCGGTCCCCGAGTGGTTCGATCACGTGCCACGGGAGGTGCGCTTCTTTCAAGATTGGGAGGAATCGACCGCCATGCCGCAGCGTGTGTTTGAGCATTGGGCACTTGATGTTCGTGATTATACCCACAAGGGCGAGCGCGAAGTCGGTTTCATCCCCCGGCCGCTGAAGCATCCGAAGGAGCGGCTGCTCATGGCACCGGATGTTTCGGTACATCTGCTGATGGATCGGATTGAGGCCGTGGACGACGAGGTCGACCTTTCCTTCGGTTGGTTCTTTCTGATGACCCATGGCCATTGGGTTGATCCCGACATCGGCCTGGCGATAGCACAAGGTCTGAAGGCACAGCGCGTTCGTCTGGCCGATTCGACGCTCGCGTGCTGCTGCGCTGGGCGGATCGAAGCTACGGCTTTTGACGGCGCTGTCCGTGGGCGATCTTACGTCGTGCTCGCTGGCTTAACCAAAAGCCGGTCCTACTGCAGCTTGATGCGTTCTCAACGCTGCTCCTCCCGATGAAGCGGCGCGATCGGCTTCATCGACGGTACGTGCAGGTCCACAAATATTTTGCCTGCGCGAATGGGACCTTGCACCGGCGGAAGGGCAGGAAGCCGTGGTCGCCCAGCCCGACCCGCGCTCGGCACGGCACGCCTGCGGTTCCGCTAGCAGCGAAGTAGGAATAGACTGCGCGGCACGTCGATTCGGCCCAAATTGAGAAAGTTGACCGCGGTCAACTTGATCCGCTCGGCGCGAGGTGCTTGCAGCAATATGGAAGCGGGCGGCGTCCTAGTTGACCGCGGTCAACTTTTGCATTCGTGCGGGGCAACCCGGAATGGCCGTTAACGATCCGTTTACCCTTTAATTGTTGCGCTATCGCTCAGAATCGGGCGTACTAGCCACGCTTTGCGCGCGTCGCGCATCCGAAATTCGTAACTACGCGAGAAAGCCGTGGCCCTGAACGATCAACAAGCGATGGCGCCAATCCCGTCGGCCGCCCCCCCAGCGATTCATGATACGATCGCTGCCGACGCGCGGGAACTCTCCGCGAAGCTTCATGCACACCGAACGAAGCTGTTCCCGCCACAAGCCCGAAAGAATCTCCGCCGGTTCACGTCTGGCGAAGTCGCTAAACTCGTCGGTATCAATGACGGCTATCTTCGCCAATTGTCGCTGGAGGGGAGGGGCCCCCAGCCCGACACCAGTCCATCGGGTCGAAGGTCGTACACTTTCGAGGACATTCAGAGCCTTCGAGCTTATCTCGATGAATCAGGCAAGGGTGCGCGCCGATACCGACCGCATCGCGTCGCTGGCGAACAGTTGCAAGTCATCGGCGTCGTTAACTTCAAGGGCGGCTCAGGCAAGACAACGACCGCAGCGCACCTAGCTCAACATCTCACGCTGCAAGGCTATCGGGTGCTCGCGATCGATCTCGATCCGCAGGCCTCCCTTTCCGCGCTGCACGGCTACCAGCCAGAGTTTGATGTCGAGGAGAACGGAACTCTATACGGGGCCATCCGCTATGACGGCGCACGTCGCGAGCTCAGTGAGATCATTCGGCAGACCTACTTTCTCGGGCTCGACATCATCCCCGGGAATATCGAATTGATGGAATTCGAACATGAAACCCCGAAAGCGTTAGCTATGCGCCAGTCGGGTGATCCGCTCTTCTTTGCCCGCGTAGCCCGTGCCCTCGCCACTGTCCAAGACCGATACGACGTCGTCGTGATCGATTGTCCGCCTCAGCTTGGATTTCTCACGCTCTCCGCGCTCTGTGCAGCAACCGCAATTCTGATTCCCGTGCATCCACAGATGCTCGATGTCATGTCGATGTGCCAATTTCTGATCATGACATCCGACCTCCTTGCCGTCGTCGCCAAGGCGGGCGGCAATATGAACTACGACTGGATGCGCTATCTCGTCACCCGCTACGAGCCCGGTGATGGACCGCAGGCCCAAATGGTCGGCTTCATGCGCTCGCTATTCGGTGATCGCATGGTCACCAACATGATGCTGAAAAGTACGGCGATCTCGGACGCCGGCATCACGAAACAAACGCTCTATGAGGTCAGCCGCGATCAGTTCACACGCGCTACCTACGACCGCGCGATGGAATCGCTAGACAGCGTCAATGGTGAAATTCAAAGCCTCATCCAGGCTGCATGGGGGAGGACCTGATGGGTCGCAAAAACCTGCTTGCTGACCTCTTGGACGATAAGTTGACCGCGGTCAACGAACCGCTGTCAGGTGAGCCCAGCGACAATCGGAGACCATCACAACCAACACTCGGATCGCGCGGGGCAGTCGGCGCTATGAGCCGTTCGCTCGAGATGTTGTCCGCGGAGCGCGATGCCGCCAAGGCCCTGACCGAACAACTCAGCACTGGACAGGCCGTTGTTGAAATCGATCCAGGATTAATCGACGCCTCGATCGTCCCGGATCGCATGACCGGCGTGAATGAGAAGCACGCTGCTCTCGTTGAATCAATTCGTACCAACGGGCAATTGGTTCCGATCCTTCTTCGCCCACATCCGACCAGCCCAGGACGGTTTCAGATCGCCTATGGCCATCGCCGGGTCCGTGCGCTTGCTGAGCTTGGCCATCCGGCGCGAGCTGTGGTCCGTGACCTCAGCGACGAAGACCTGGTGGTCGCACAGGGAAAAGAGAATGGCGAGCGTGAGGATCTGTCCTTCATTGAGCGGGCAAGCTATGGCGCCGCGCTTGAGGATCGTGGGTTCAAGCGTGAGATCATCATGGCGGCGCTCAGCGTCGACAAGACAGAGCTCTCGCGCCTCATTTCCGTCTGTCGAGCTTTGCCACGCAGCTTGATTGACGCGATCGGGCCGGCGCCGAAAACCGGGCGTCGGCGCTGGATGGAACTCGCAGAGCGGATGGCGGGGCGCCACGATCAAAAGTCATTAGCTGACGCAATGGCCAGTGATCGTTTCGTGCGTGCGACCTCCGATGATCGTTTCGCAATCGTGTTCGCCGCGCTCGCGCCTCGCAAGTCCAAAACCCCACGGCCGACCACTTGGGCTGATGACGATGGCAAGAAGATCGTCAAGATCGAACGTCGCGCAGATCGCGTCACGCTAGCGCTCGATGAAAAGGCCGCACCAGCATTCGGAGATTTCGTGATTTCGCGGCTGCCGGAACTCTACCGATCTTTTCGGGAGGGGCGCACCGATGACTGACATCGTGCGTCTTGCCGCTTTGGATATGGCGCTGCCGGGACCTCTCATGGTCGGGCGGCGCGATGCGTACCTGCGTTTCCGTCCTCTAACCACAGGAGCATAGCGGAAAAAGAAAAGGCCCCCGGAACGTCTCCGTCCGAAAGCCTTCTCTCGTCACGTTTGGCGACTGACAGAGAATCACTTTCGCGAATCGCAGTCAAGCGTCTTTAACGACGGCGCCGTTTTGGCGAGCAGATTTTCTTTGCCCGCATGAGGCAAAGACATGCAGTCACACTCTCCAACGACGCCCTTTGGGCGGCGATCGTTGACGCTTGCCCATGTGGCAAGCCAAATGGTCGCAACAGAACGCCCTCCCGAAAAGATCGTGCACAAATGGAAGATCTTCCATGCCATCTGCACGGCACGGCCGCGCCTTGGTGTGTCGGAACGTTCGCTGTCGGTCTTAAACGCGCTCCTGACTTTCCATCCTGAGACCGCGCTCACAGGAGAGGATGATCTGATCGTCTTCCCGTCGAACCATCAGCTCAGCCGGCGGGCGCACGGCATGCCGGCATCGACGCTGCGGCGTCACCTGGCTGTCCTGGTCGACGCGGGACTGATCATTCGGCGCGATAGTCCAAATGGTAAGCGCTACGCGCGGAAGGACGATGCCGGCGAAATCGAGCTCGCCTTCGGCTTCGATCTGTCACCGCTTGTCGTGCGCTCGGAAGAGTTCGAGAGCCTGGCGGCCGATATCGAAGCGGAAGCCCGCGCACTCAAACTCGTGCGTGAACGGATCACGTTGTGCCGGCGCGACATCGCGAAGATGATTGCAACTGGCATCGAGGAAGGCGTCCCAACGCGCAGGGCAGGGCAGGGGCCCGCCGATTGGCAGGAGGTGCATGCCGCCTTCCGCGCAATGGTCGCTCAGATTCCGCGCACCGCGACGCGCCAGGAGCTTGAGCCGATCGCCGACGAGTTGTCGCAACTGGCTGACGATGTACTCAATCTTCTGGAAGCACACATCAAATCGAAGAATCCGAGCGCCAATGAGTCCCATTCTGAGCGCCACATACAGAATTCAAATACCGATCCCTTTACTGATCTTGAACCTCGCCTTCGAGAAGGCAGGGCGGCGGGAGCTGAGCCAAAGCCTCAACCATCGCGAGTCAGGGAAGGGACGTATCCGTTGGGTATGGTCCTGAGTGCATGTCCGGATATCGTCGACTATGCGAAGGGTGGAATTTCGAACTGGCGCGATTTCTTCGCCACGGCGGCCGTCGTGCGGTCGTCGCTGGGGATCAGCCCAAGCGCCTGGGAGGAGGCACAAACCGTCCTGGGTGAAATGCAGGCCGCGGTGGTTGTCGCCTGCATCTTGCAGCGTGGCACAGCGATTAGATCGGCTGGCGGCTACTTGCGCGGATTGACGCGGAAGGCGGAGGTCGGAGAGTTTTCTCTTGGTCCAATTCTCATGTCGCAGATTAACTCCCGGCTCCATGAAAAACGGACGGCCTGACGGATGGGTAAGCGTCTCTGTGCGCTATCGCCTCGGCTCGGGCTGACGCGTCGTGGTCTGAGCTTGCGGTTAAGGTCGAATGGAGTCTGGGCAGCGCCGGGCAGAAGACCGGCGGCCCCGAGATCGTCCGTGCGGCGATTGCGCCCCCCGGATCATGCGCCGGCGGCGGGGGCGGGGGCGGATCGCGAGGTTGTTTTACCGAGCACGCCGCTCTGCCGACTGACCGGGACCTGCGGGGATGGCTGCGGCGCCTCAAGAAACGTCAGGCCGACGCTGCGAACAATCAGCCTCCCAGCAGAATGCAAAGCGTGGGGGACGAGGTGGCTTCTGGACCGACTAAAATTAAGACAGTCAGTGAATGGTCGCCTCGGTCGATGGAAGACACGGAAAACCGACGATCCGGCCGTGATCGGAGCAAGTTACCGGGATGGGATTGGTCAAGCTTCGCCGGAGCCGGAAAACAGGATGGTCGGCGGTGTCGCACGCGGCGGCGGGATGGACCGACCGCCTCCGGATCCTGGTTTGCTCTTCAAGTCGTATCGTTGGGCCAGGGCGAGCAGCCGCCGCCTGGTGAACGGGTCCGCATTCTCGGCCAAATCGCGCGCCCGCTGCGCGAAGCCTCTGTAGAAATCTTCCACGACGCCACCCCCGCAACTTCACTGAAAGGCTCAATTTCACTCTTGACGGGCTGCTGCGTCAAGCGAGCGGAACACACCCGGACAGATTTCGGCGCTTACCGCTTGTGCCTGCGGGCCACATGAAACTAAGGCTGCGCTCGGCAGGAAAAAATTGATGACCGCGCTAAATGCGCGGCCGCAAGCTGTGCCCGTCGTGCGGAAAGGCAATGACGGCCATTCCCGACGATGTCGCCGATGGGCGGCCGCTATGTTTGCCTTGCCTGCGAGGACGATCCGCTGCACGACCCTGCCGCCCGGAAGTGGGCGGATAGCCCGCTGCGGCCGCCGGCTAAATAGCGTCCAATCGAGATCGAGCCCGGCTCGCGGAACTGCTGCCGAGGACCGATTGTGCTCACAAGCCAACTCCAATGCTGTGGCGTTGCAACCCCTACTTTGAGCTTGGTTCTATCGCGCGTGCCGGCGGAGCCGCCGCGGGGTGGGCGGCCGGCATGTCCACCGCTGCGAGCTTTTGCTTGGCACCTCGCAGGGCGGTGGCCCGCTTGGATGCGAAAGGCGAGGCTGCATCCACATGTCGAGTACGTCGCCAGTCTCGTCATTGATCTTGCGATGGCGACCTCGACCTGCCGATATTGCTGACAGCGACGATCTCCATTGCCGGTGATGACGCGGCGCCTAGGTGGCCTGCTTAAGGTGAACTGCGTTTTGCTGCTACGCCCGTTGCCTTGAGAGCCGAATGGCTGAACCGATTAGAACCGCCGGTCTTCATTCCATGTGTTTTTGCGACGGGCGCACCGATCTGCGTCCTCGATAGAGGCTGGTCTGACCGAAGGCCGATCCCGCTTCGCGGGCTCTCGATCTTGTCCCCGCAACGTCCGTCCTCGACTTTCTTCCCCTGGCGCTGCGCACCATTCCTCGCGGTTCAAGAAAGTCGCTGCCGGCCGCCCTCCATTTCATTTCGGCCCTTTGGGTGCAGGTCGATCGCCTCCGGTCTCACGACCGCCATCCAGGACGCGATAGGCGCGGCCCGAGAAAACAAAGGGAATGAGACAATGGCTACCATCGGCACCTTCACCTCCATGGGCAATGGCTTCTCCGGCGCGATCAAGACGCTCAACCTCAACGTCAAGGCCAAGCTGATCCGCGTCGAAAATCCTTCCGACAAGGGACCGCACTTCCGCATCTACTCGGGCAACGTCGAGTTGGGTGCGGCCTGGCAGAAGACCGCCAAGGACACCGAGCGCGACTACCTCTCGGTCAAGCTGGACGATCCGAGCTTCCCCGCTCCGATCTACGCCACCCTGACCGAGGTCGAGGGTGCCGAGGGCCTCCAACTGATCTGGTCCCGGCCGAACCGGGACTGAGGCTCAGCTAGCGGGCTCCGCCGCAAGGCGGGGCCCGCTTCCCTTCGACAGGAGATGCGATCATGACCATCGACACCATTGAAGAATTGCGTGCCGAGCTGCGCGAATGCGTATTCACGCCGGCGGAACGCAAGGCGCTGGAACGCGAGCTGGCCGAACTCATCCGCCAGCGCAACGAAGCGCTCGCAGCCGAGGAGGGGGCATAAGCCCCCTTGTCTTGCGTCTTACGTCGCACCTTCGCTAGGGACCGCTGCTCCGTTCAGAACATCCTTGATGGCTTTGGCGGGTGTAAAGGTCAGCTTCTTGGAAGCTGCGATCGCAATCGTCGCGCCGGTCGACGGATTGCGGCCCTCACGGGCGGGGCTGTCCTTGACCTTGAACTTGCCGAACCCTGGAAGGCTTGTCTCGGCTCCGCCTACGGCCGCATTCAGCGATGGCCTTGAACACGCTTTCGACATGGTTTTCGCCTGAGCTTTTGTCAGGTCGTTCGCGGTTGCAATCTTTTCGGCGATCTCATTGGCAGTCGTCATGAGACGAGCTCTGTCTTGTTTCGATTTTGCTCGTCTGACATCAAAGCAGTGGAACAGATAGAGCCGACATCACAGGCGGAGCCGCAGTCCCCGAAAAATTGTCAGACTATGACAGGTTTCCGTCCGCTGCAGCGTAACCGCGCCTCCACTTGGCGCGCTCCAGCCGTGCGAAGGCCTCGACCGCCTCTGCACCGCCATCGAAGGTCTGCACCATAGTCTGGCCATTCGTGCCGATCCGGCCCCAATCGCGGACCAGCGACATTTCTCCGACCAACGTCGGCTGCGTAGATAGCGCATAAAACCGTCGCATATTGCGAGCGGCATCGATGTGGCGCAGATGAAGCGGTTCTGGTTCGGCTTTCGGCACGGACGGTTTCTCGCTTCCTCCGCAAGCGCCGTCCAATGAGTTTTATGAATCGACCGGGCAGATCGATTCATTTTATCGATAGGTCAATTGCGCCGAAAACGCCGGGACCCATCGCCGGACTAAACCTTTCGTCAGCGGAGACTTTGCTATCGGACGCGCGCGTCGCAATGCCTAGCTTGCAATTGCGCCTTTCTTTATCGCAACAGCCGGCCGTAAGAGATCGCCCCTTGATGCAAAGCTTCCTGCGGCCAGTATGGGTAGTGTCGGCACTTTGTCGCTACAGCAAGCAGCCTCGAGAGGGGCGACACGCGTCTTTCTCGCGATAGGTAGATCGTATTCCCATCGATGCAGATAGCCGTCGCATAAGAGAATTCGTATCCAGCGGGTCCACTCTTGCAGCAGTGTCCGCTTGGGCGAGCCCCTGCGGGGACGGCTCTACTCGCGCCGGCGCGGCGACGCTCCCGGAGCCCACAAGCGGTCTCCGCGCATTCGCGTGACGATCCTCTCGCGACTGTCGCAGCCCCGGCAACGAGCACGATTCCCGACTCACTTTCCAGATTGCTCCCCCCGATAGCTATGGACTGACCTGACTCTTCTGGCAGGGGATTCGCTGGATGAATTTGGGGATCGTTCCCGCGATCGGATTCGCAATCGCTGTTGGTTCAAACCAACATCCCCCACGTCATGATGGACGATGGATATGCCCCCGGCGTCGTCAGACCCACTTCGGACCCCAATATGAAGACCATTGTCATCAACAATCAAAAGGGCGGGGTCGGCAAGACGACCCTTGCTGTGCATTTGGCTTGGTTCATGGCGGAAACCAATCTCCGCGTTCTCGTGATCGACGTTGATGCACAGAGCAATGCGTCAGACACGCTGAGGCAGTACGCCGGTTCAACGTTAGCCGCGGATTTGTTCAAGCCCGGGATACGGATCGCACCTCGGGAAGGCGAGGGCCTAACGCTTGCGCCGGCCGATAGCTCACTGACTGACCTCGATCGCAGCAATGCAGCCGCCATAACGACTCTGCAAGAGAACCTCGCTATCGCGTCGGATCAGTTCGATGCCTGCGTCATCGATACGCCGCCATCACTTGGACTTCGCAGTGTCGGCTGTTTGGTTGCGGCGTCGCATGTGCTGGCCCCCATCTATCTGGAGGACTATTCGATCAAGGGCGTCAAGGGTCTGATGCAAACCTTTATCGGCGTGCAGAGGCGCTACGGCCGTCAGGATACGAAGTTCCTCGGGTTGCTGCCTTCGAACTTCAATACGAAATCGCCCCGTCAAAGGACGCATCTTGAGCAGCTGTTGCGCGAGGCTGGCAAATATGTGTTCCCGGGGCAGATCGTTGCAAGGGATGGCTACGCTGAGGCCGTCGCGGAACGCCTGCCAGTCTGGAAGCTGAAGCGTCGCTCTGCGCAGGAGGCTGGTCGGGAAATCCGGGATGTTCTCGCCAAGATCGTCGCGCAGATGGACGAGACGGCACATGGCGCTTGATCTCAGCTTCAAGCAGCTCATCGACGCTGCGGAAGATGGTGCCGCCACAATCGGGCAACCGACTTGCATCTCGATCGACCGTATCGACGAAGATCCGGACCAGCCCCGTCGCAGCTTCGAAAAACACAAGCTCGACGAGCTTACGCAATCAATCCTTCAGCATGGAGTGCTGCAACCGATCGTGCTGCGGCACGCGACCGAGGAAGGCCGGTACGTGATCGTCATGGGTGCGAGGCGGTATCGTGCTGCTAAGCGCGCCGGGCTCCGTGACATCCCGGCTTTCATTCATGCGGCTGGTTCTGCGGATCGTTATGTTCAGATGATCGAGAATATTCAGCGTGATGACCTCAATGCCCCCGAAATCGCGGCGTTCATCGCGGAGCGCTTGGAGCAGGGTGATAACCAAGCTGACATCTCGCGCAAGCTCGGCAAGCCCAGGGACTGGGTGTCTCGCTACGCATCGGTTCAGAATATGCCGAAGTTCCTTCGCTCGAAGCTTGCCGGTTCATCAATCCGCGCTGTGTATGAGCTCTACCAGGCTTGGCGTGAGCAGCCCAATGCGATTGAGACTTTATGCGCAGCACAGGAAAGCTTCACAGACGCACACGCCCGTCAGCTAGCTCGCAAGATTCGCACGGAAGTCCGCGGCTCCGCTGCTGATAGCGAAGGGGCTGCTGGAGCTCAGCCAGCACGCCAGGTCGAACAGCAACCGACATCGCGACCCATAGAGATCGTGTTGCGGCGGCTGCGGGAAAACCCCGGAACTCTTCGGTCAATCGGAACGAGCGAATGAGCGCATCGCTGACGATCAGAGTGCGCCACCAAGATCGTACGGGCTGTCTTTTGGTCGATCGGCTCGCGTCTCAAGGCTCACGACACGCAGTGCTGTTGGTCGATGGCGCAGACGAAGCGGAAGAGGTTCAAGCATCGACCGTCACAATCGAAGAGATCCTTTTCGCATGAACTTGGTCTTAGACAGTCTCCTCAGAAAAATTGCTGCGGTCGATGTGCCGGCGGAGCGGATTTCCCATCCGAAGGATGCCGCGTTAGCGCAGCAGCCGGAGGCCGAACGCGCCCCCCACAGCGCTGTAGAGAGGCCGGAGGCTGCTGGAAAGCCGCGGTCCACATGCTCGGTGCCCATATTGCCGATCTGGACGCCCAGCTTCCCTGGAGTAGAAGGATTAGGGGCGACGGCTGCGTCACTCCCGGAGGAATTCTCCGCATCGATCGCCGGCGCGGTTGGATCTCACCTGCGGCAACTCCCGAGCTTTGAATGCCGAGCCTGTTGGTGCGAACCAACATGGAGGGGCGGAAGGATTCGCACTTTCTAGTGCAGGATAGGCTTCGCGCCAGCGATGTATTACACCTCAATTAGGATTGGAGTGCATGGCTCTGATCTCGCTTCGCGTCTCCGACGAAGTTGCGGCGGAGTTCTCAGCTTTTGCTGCTACTCAGGGCGGCAAGTCAGCGCTGCTGCGTCGTCTCATTGCCGATGCACTGGCTGCACCAACGCCGCGCATCTTGGCGTTGCCCGTCGGACGGCAGAAAAAGGTGACGGTGCGATTTCGCGAGAGCGAGATGCGGCAGCTCGCAGAAGTCTCACATCAGCGGGGCATGACGCGAACCGGCTGGATTGTTGCACTGGTGCGCTCACGATTGGGGTCACCCGTGCAGCATTCCCCGAACGAGCATGACGCGCTTCGCGCGATCGTTCGCGAGCTCAACCGGATTGGCGGCAACATCAATCAGATCGCGCGTGCCGCAAACACCAGTGTGCTGCAGGGCAGGGCGGTTGAGCCCGATCTATCCGCAATTCAAGAGGCGAAATTGGTCATCGAAAGAGAGCTCGCGCAATTGCGTAGTGCGCTGCACGGCAACGCGGATGCGACGCTGGCAGGTCGTTCGGGATTGAAAGATCTGCAGCAACGCTGGGAGGATGATGCCGGTCTCGACGACAAGCGCCGTCGCGATGGATCGCTCTCGGTCAACATCATTCTGTCGATGCCGGCTGGCACCGATGCCGCCGCCGTCAAGGATTCAGCCCGGGCATTTGCCATCGACACGTTCGGCTACAACCATGACTACGTCTTCGTTCAGCACCTCGATGACAAACACCCCCACGTGCACCTGACCGTTCGGTCGCTGGGCCATGACGGCAAGCGCCTCAATCCGCGCAAGGCGGATCTTCAGGCTTGGCGAGAGCGGTTTGCTGGCGAACTCCGGCTTCGCGGGATCGCGGCGGAGGCAACGCCGCGGCGGACCCGAGGACGGGTACGAAAGGCCGATCGGGGAGCGGTCCTCGCTTTGCGCAAGCGAAAGATCACGCCCGATGTCGATCGGCTCGCCCGTAAGGAGGTGCTTTCGGAGGTGAGGGGCGGAAGGACTGCCAAACGTCCTTGGGACGAGCAGATTAAGTCGCGTCAGGACGCGATCAGGAGGCGATATCTCGAGTATGCAGCCGAGCTGCAGCGCTCTGGAGTGGCAGCAGATGAGGCGCTAGCGCGACAGATACGGCAATTCGTCAACGAAATGCCCGCCGTTGAAACTCGTCGGCATGGGCTGAAGAACGCGCTTTCGGAGCTTGCCAATACGCGGGGACGCAGCGCGGAGCACAGAATCGAGGTAGAAGGGGGCGCCAAAGCACGAGGCAACGAGCGTACCAGGTAACCGAGCGCAGGAATCATAATCCTGGGGTCGGGGGTTCGAGTCCCTCCCCCGCTACCAACGATCCCCCCGACATAGCCATGTTCGGAAACAGGGCCGGATTGCCGCACAGCGCGGCGAGCCGCCCCTTGATGTCGGTCTGCACGCTCCGGTCATCTTCGCTATTGGCCTTGGTTCCAGCCCCTCCCGGTCGGCTCGGGCTGGCATGCACGATGATCGCCGTCACCAACTCGCGGATGGTCGCAAACTCGGTCGGGGTGCCGTGCTTGAATTGGTCAGCCAACTCCAGGACGGCACGCTTGTAGCGGTCGAGCGCCTTCGGGTGTAGGGCGATCACGTCGTCGACTTCCTTAGCCGCCTCAAGTCGGCCGGCAAGGATTGTGCGCTCAGCTTCCAACTCGCGCATTCGAGGAGCTAACGGCCCGGCCGGCACCCCTTCCTTGGTGATCGCATCGACAGCGCGTCTGATCTCGCGGTCGATCTCTCCGAGCCGCCGTTCTATCCGGGCACGCTCGGCGTTCGCCTCCTGCTTCAGCCGTTTGCGCTCAGCGTTGTAGGCATCGACATACTTGGCAATCGTCTGCGGATGCGCGAGATGTTGGCGCAAACCTTTGATGGCCAAGCCTTCGATGTCATCGAGGTAGATGGGTCGGCCATTGTCGCAGGAGCCGACTGGTCAACTTGCATTAGAGGTTTGTGTCCAGGCAACTCGGTCTGCTCGCAGGCGGACCTTACGATGGTCCAATAACGTTCTCAGAACGTCGGCGGCGTGTTGATCCAGACAGCGCGCATTTGGGATTTTCCGGGGTTGCGATAAGCATGGGGAAGGTCCGAAGGAAAATAGAAGGAGTCACCTGCGCGTAGAAGATGCTTCTCGTTGTTGATGGTCAGCTCAAGTTGCCCTTCCACCACGAAGCCTACCTCTTCCCCTTTGTGCTGAAGAGTCCCGTTCGTATGCCCTCCGGGCTCAATGACAACGAGAAACCCCTCTAGCAATCGTCCCTCTGCCGAAGGCACGAGGATTTCGGCCATCACACCCTCGCTGCCGGCAGCCTTCTTATGGCCGATGACTTTGCGCTGCTCCGGACGCATGATCGTCCAGGGCTCCGCCGCTTCGCTGCTGAGAAGCGTCGATACGCTGAGATCAAGAGCCTTGCACAGGCGGTGCAGCGTGGTGAGCGAAGGGATTGCGCGCTCGTTTTCGATCTTCGAAAGCATGCTTTCCGAACAACCGGCCGCGTCCGCTACGTCCTTCAGACGCATGTGATTGACAAGGCGCGCGTGCTTGAGTCGTGCGCCGATCCGCGGGGCGTCTGACCTGGGCTGCTCGACAGAGAGTTTCGAAGCGGCTGTCCGTTTTGGTTTCAAAATCGATTCTCCACGTCAGCAGCATTAGCCAAGCGGGCGGTCAGGGGCAACGCCCACTTTATCGTCATTGCTGCCTAATTTATCTGCATGAAAGTAACTTGAATAGCATGCAATATGCTTCCGACGCTAACGACGGAGGTCCACATGGTGCGTCCACTCGATCTGGGCATTTTTCTTCCCAACGCCAAAGGTGGAGCAATCATGGCCACGGGATCGCCTCCTCAATACTCGCCTAACTGGGAGCTGAACCGCAAAAACGCTCTACTGGCCGAGGAGGCCGGGTTCGAATTTCTGCTCTCCATGGTGAAGTGGCGCGGCTTCGGAGGTGAGACCAACCATTGGGACTACTCCCTCGAGTCGTTTTCCCTGATGGCGGCATGCGCTGCGGTCACCTCACGCATCCAACTTTACGCCTCGGTGGCAATCCCGACGATTCACCCTGGTGTCATCGCGAAGATGGCCTCGACCATAGACGACATCAGCAAGGGCCGCTTCGGCGTGAACATCGTTAGCGGCTGGAACAAGCTCGAGTATTCCCAGATGGGGCTCTGGCAGGGTGACGACTACTTCAAACGACGATACGAATATGCTGCTGAGTATCTTGAGTTGCTGCGTAGGCTTTGGACACAGGACCGGGTCACCCATCGCAGCGACTTTTTCCATTTCGACGACTGCAAGTCCTATCCGAAACCGTCGCGCGAGATTCCGGTCATCTGCGCAGGTCAGTCGGAGCGCGGCATCTCCTTTACGGCGCAACATGCGGATTTTGGCTTCCTCGGCGGGCAGGACGATTCGCTCGCGGATCTTGGCCGGCTGAACGACAAGTTACAGGCGTCGGCCGCGCGTTTCGGACGCAAAGTGGGAGCATACGTCTTGCTCACGGTCATCGCGGAGGAGACCGACGAAGCGGCCTTCGCCAAGCGCGATCATTACATCCAGACTAGCGATAAGGCTGCAATGGCCGAGTGGGCGCGTGTCGCCGGCATGGATTTTTCGCGCGCGACCTATAAGGACCTTGCGGTCCAGACCTTCATGGCCATCCCCTATGTCGCCGGATCGTATTCGACCGTTGCGCGCTATCTGGATGGGCTCGCGGAAAACGGCTTGGCGGGCGTCTGCTTCATATTCCCCGACTACGAGCACGATCTGAAACGTCTGATCGACAACGTCCTCCCGCTCATGAAGCATAAGCGCCCTGCCGAACAGCCTTCGCTGGCGCTTGTGCCATGATCTCGCGATCGATCGAGGGCGAAGCAATCGCTCAGCTCTTCACACGCGCTCGGACGCCTTCCGCCTGGAGTTCGACACCGATCGAAATGGCGACTCTCAAGCAACTCTACGAGCTCGCAAAGCTGGGCCCGACCAGCGCAAACTGCCAGCCGATGCGGCTCGCTTTCGTCACGACTTCTGCAGCCAAAGAACAACTGCTGCTGGCGTTGTCGAGAGGAAACGTAAAGAAGGCGGCGTCGGCCCCGGCGATCGCCATTGTTGCTCAGGACCGCAATTATCTGGACCGCCTGCCGGAGCTTTACCCCGTGGGTTACGACGCCCGCTCCTGGTTCAATACGTCCCCGGATGCGGTCGCGGGCCATGGGGAGCGCAACACCATGCTGCAGGCGGCCTATCTCATCATGGCTGCGCGTGCGCTCGGTATCGATTGCGGCCCGATGTCCGGCTTTGACCGGGATGCAATCAATAAGATCTTTTTCCCCGATCAGAGCTGGGACGCAAAGCTGCTGATCGGCCTGGGATTTGCCGCCGAGCCTGTACGCGAGCCGCGGAAGCCACGGCTCCGCGTCGAAGATGCTTGCCGCTTCATTTGATCGAACGGAGCCGTTATGACTATCGATTACAAAAGGCCTGCTTTCGGTTCCTTCATTGTCGAGCATGCGAGTGTTTCGACCGTCCGCATCGCCGCAAGCGCTGATGCAGATTTCCTTATCTTTGACGGCGAACATGGATGCATGGAGTCCGCATCGCTGCGCAATGCAATTGCTATGTGCAATGCGCTTTCAATCGATGCTGTGGTTCGCGTCCCCGCTGTTGATAGCGAATTGCTCTCACAGGGTCTGGACGCGGGTGCGCGCGGGATCCTCATCCCGAACGTGCAGTCTGCGGAAGAGGCGCAGCTCGCCGTCGCACGCGCCAAATTTCCTCCTGCCGGAAAGCGCGGGGCTGCTTTCGGTAGCGCTCAGGACGGCTACGCCGGCGGCAACGTCGCGAGCAAGATTGTCGAGGCGAACGCTCGTACCCTGATCTTGTGCATGATCGAGAGCCCGCTCGGAATGGCGCAGGCCAATCGGATCGCGTCGATCGAAGGCGTGGACGGTTTGTGGTTCGGATACATTGATTTCAGCATCGCAGCATCCGTTCCGGGCCAACTTGAGCATGAATTAGTCACGGCGGCCCGTAAGCAAATAGCCGCGGCATGTCGCGATCACAGCAAGAGAGCATGCGTGATGGTTACCTCGGCGGCCGAGCTGTCGCGCTATGCGGAAGACGGCTTCGATGTGATCGCCTACGGATCCGACGCGTTCGTGATGAAGCAGGGGTTTTCGACCGGCATCGAGCTGTGTCGCAGACAGTTCGGCAATCTTCAATAGTGAATTGAATGAGGACAATGATGAGCATGAGCGATTCCGTACCCACCATCGACGTTTCGCGATTCGTCCACGGGAGCCCATCAGAACGCGACGCGGTCGTCCGCCAGGTTGCCGAAACCTGCGAGCGTATCGGTTTCTTTCTCATCAAAGGGCACGGCGTTCCCGACGATCTCATCGCTCGGACATATGCCTCCGCACGCTCGTTCTTCGACCTCCCCAAGGAGGAAAAGCTTGAGGTAAAGCGAATCAGGCCGGAAGTCAGCCGGGGCTACAACTCGCTCGCAGACCAGAGCCTGTCGCGAAGCATGGGTATTCTCTCGCCGCCCGATCTACAGGAAAGCTTCAATATTGGGCCGCTGAATGCCGGCTCTGATCCCTACTTTACCGAGGGCTTTGGAGTGGTCCACTTCGCGCCCAATCAATGGCCCAAGCGTCCGAGCGACTTCCGCGCGAACGCGACCGAGTACTACAGTGCGATGGAAAAGGTGTCGTGGCAATTGATGCGGATCTTCGCGCTCTCGCTCGGGCTTGAGGAGAGCTTTTTCGATGGGAAGATCGACAAGCACGTCAGCAGCCTGCGCTTCATCAACTATCCCGATCAGCCGTTGCCCCCAGCCGAAGGCCAGAAGCGCGCCGGCGAGCACACCGATTACGGCGCTCTCACCATCCTGAAGGTCGAGGACGCGCCGGGTGGGCTGCAAGTGCGCGACCGAGCGGGAAATTGGATCGATATCGGCTACCTGCCGGGCACCTTTGTCGTCAACATCGGCGATCTCATGATGCAATGGACCAATGATCGCTGGATTTCCACCCTGCACAGGGTGATGAACCCGCCGCTGGACGCAGCAACGAGCCGTCGCATCTCTTTGGTGTTCTTTCATCAGCCGAACTACGACGCCGAAGTCGCGTGCCTACCCACCTGTGCGTCGGCCGAGAACCCGGCCAAGTATCCCGCGACCACGTCGGGTGCGCATTGGCGCGGGAAGAACCAGGCCGCGAGGAACGTCAAGCCGGCTGAGGAGAAGGTTGCCTGATAAAGCGACTTTCTGGGCTGGAAAGTGACTTGAAAATCAGCGGTCGAACGAAATTCGACTGCTGGGACTCAAAATCATTCGAAATATCAACACGGTCGGTCGTGGCATCGTTTTTGCGATGTCATCGATCGCGCAACATCCGGAGGCGGAAATGGCAGGTGACAGACGTTCGATCTCATTAACGCGCCGCAGTGCTCTCGTGACGCTCGGCTCCATCGCGGGATCTGCGTTACTCAATCGTTCCTCATATGCGGCCGACAAGCTGAAGGTCGCAGGCGTCTATTCGGTTCCCGTGGATCAACAATGGGCAAGTCGGCTGCACATTGCTCTAAAGGCAGCGGAGGCGAGGGGCGATATCGTATACAGCTGGTCGGAGAGCGTAGCGAACACCGACATGGAGCGGACGATCCGCGACTGGGCGGAGAAGAAGCCGCAACTCGTCATCGCCGATGCGTTCGCAATAGAGCGCAACGCTAGGAAAGTCGCCGCCGACTATCCCAAAACGGCCTTCCTGATGGGATCCAGCTTCGGCCCAACCGATCCGAACTACTCAGTCTTCGACAATTTCATTCAGGATGCGTCTTATCTGACCGGCATCATCGCTGGCGGAATGTCGAAATCGGGAGTGATCGGCATGGTCGGCGGCTATCCCATTCCGGAAGTCAACCGCCTGATGAACGCGTTCATGGAAGGCGTTCGCGAGGTCAATCCAAAGGCGAAGTTCTTCATAAGCTTCATCGGGAGCTGGTTTGATCCCCCCAAGGCCAAGGAAGCGGCCTACGCCCAGATCGAGCGCGGCGCGGACCTGCTCTATGCGGAACGTTTCGGCGTCTCGGATGCCGCCAAGGAGAAAGGCGTGTTGACCATCGGAAACCTCGTCAATACGCAGCCGCAATATCCGAATACAGTCGTGGTATCGGCGCTGTGGCACATGGAGCCGACGATAGACAAGGTCATCGCCAAGCTGAAGGAAGGATCCTACAAAGCTGAGGATTACGGCTCATTCAGCATGATGAAATTTGGCGGTGCTTCGGTCTCCCCGCTCGGCACTTTCGAAGGCAAGGTGCCAAGCGAGATCATGGCGAAAGTTGCCGATCGGGAAAAGGCCATTCGCGATGGAAGCTTCGTAGTGAAGGTCAACGATACCGAGCCGAAGTCGACGGTGTGAACGTCCAGGTCGCTCCGGTGGAAGGATCAGTCGGCATCCGCAGACCTGCTCTGCGTATCTCCAGTGTTTGCAAGCGATTTGGTTCGTTAATTGCGAACGATGATGTGAGCTTTACCCTGGAGGCAGGGCAGGTTCTCGCGTTGCTCGGCGAGAACGGCGCCGGCAAGACGACCCTGATGAACATCCTGTTCGGCCACTACGTAGCAGACAGCGGCGCAATTGAGATCGGGGGTGCGTCTCTGTCGCCGGGCTCACCGCAGGCGGCGCTACGAGCCGGGATCGGAATGGTGCATCAGCACTTCGCACTGGCGGACAACCTGAGCGTTGCCGAGAACATCATCATCGGGACCGAATCTCTCCTCCTGCCCTGGCATCGTGCGAAGGCGAAGGAGAAGATCCTTGATATCGCGCGTCGGTACGGCCTTGCTTTGGATCCCGATGCGCTGGTGCGGGATATTTCGGTCGGCGAACGCCAGCGCGTTGAAATCGTCAAAGCGCTCTATCGCGATGCACGCATCCTGGTCCTGGACGAGCCGACGGCTGTCCTGACGCCACAGGAAGCCGAGGCACTGTTCGCGACGTTGCGCATCCTGGTCTCCAACGGCGTTGCGGTAATTTTCATCAGTCATAAGCTTCGCGAAGTCCTGTCAGTCGCCGACAAAATTATCGTCATGCGACAGGGGAAAGTAGTGGCAGAGCGTCGCGCGTCAGAAACCAGCCGGGAAGAGCTCGCGGAGCTGATGGTGGGCCGCAAGGTTGCCTTTCCGGATCGAAAGCCGGTCAGCGTTGGTCCTGCCGTGCTACGGCTCGACGGTATCGTTCTCCGTCAAGGCGGCAATCGCCCCCATGTCCTCGACGGCGTGAACCTCGAAGTGAGGCAGCACGAGATTCTGGGAATCGCTGGCATCGCCGGTAACGGTCAGGCAGCGTTGGCCGATATTGCATGCGGAGTTCTCGCACCCTCCGAAGGGTTGATCCATCTTTCCGGTGACCCTGTCCGGTCCGACCCGTCAGAGTTCGTCAAGCGCGGCGTTGCCCGAATCCCGGAAGACCGACACGCCACGGGTCTGATCCCTGATATGTCTGTGTGGGAGAATGTCGTGGCCGAGCGGTACCGCTCGGAAGCCTTTGCGGTGGCCGGGCTGCAGCGCGTCGGAGCTGCGCGGAAATACGCCGAGCTGGTCATCGCCCAGTTCGATGTGCGCGGTGCAGCTCCCAACACCTCCGCCAAGCAGCTCTCAGGCGGGAACATGCAGAAGCTGATCCTTGGACGTACCCTGCTGCAAGATCCCGGCGTGATCGTGGCGACTCAGCCGACACGCGGCCTGGACATCGGTGCGGTCGCTTATGTGCATCGCAAGCTCCTGGAGGCGCGAGATCGTGGTGCCGGCATTCTCTTGATCAGCGAAGATATCGATGAGCTGTTCTCGCTCTCCGATCGAATCGCGGTGATGTTCCGCGGCTCGCTCAGCAGTCCGGTGCGCACTGAGACGCTCAGTCTGCAGGAGCTGGGATTGAGGATGGCCGGCCAAAACTCTACGGGAGGGCGATAGTGCGAGTAGAAAGGCGCGATTTCAGCCCCCTTGCCGTCAGGCTCGCGGCCCCCGGGGTGGCGGTGCTTGCAAGCCTGTTGATCTGCTCCTCACTCATCAAGGCGGCCGGCGCTCCCGTGCTCTGGGCTTATTGGACCATGCTTGTGGGCGCGGTGGGAAGCCTGAACTCTGTCTCCGAGACGTTAACCCGCGCAACACCCTTGATCTTCACGGGCCTGTCGGTCGCCGTCGCGTTTCGTGCGCGGATATGGAATATCGGCGCCGAAGGCCAATTATACGCAGGCGCCCTTGCAACGGTCCTCGTGGCCGAGGAAGGCGGGCGGATTGCAGCGGTTGTGCCCCATTGGGCGCTCCCCATCGTGGCCGCTGGCGCTGCCTTCGCGCTCGGTGCGGCGCTTCTGCTCGGTCCGGTCGTCTTGAAAGTCAAGCTCGGGGTCGACGAGGTAGTAACGACCCTCCTATCGAATTTCGTGATGCTGCTCTTTGTGTCCTACCTGCTCGACGGGCCTTTCAAGGATCCAATGTCGATGGGATGGCCGCAGACGCCGCCGGTTGATGCGACCGTCAGCTTGCGTCATCTGCTTGGCGGGACCGCCAGGCTGCACGCGGGCTTTTTGTTCGCGTTGCTCGGGGCGGCATTGCTCTGGCTTTTCAACGTGCGCAGTGTTTGGGGATATGAGATGCGCGCGGTCGGACTCAGCCTAAACGGCGCGCGTTTCGCCGGCATGCCCGTAACCTCTGTGCTGCTTCGGGTAGCCGTATTGTCCGGCGGCATCGCCGGAATCGCCGGCTTCAATGAAATCGCAGGGGTTAAGGGCTACCTGACGCTCGATATGTCGCCGGGCTTTGGCTATAGCGGCATCGTCGTTGCGATGCTGGCCCAGTTGCATCCCGTAGGCGTCGTGATCTCCGCGGTGTTTGTCGCGGCGATTTTCGTCGGAGCCGATGCCATGAGCCGCGCAGTCGCGGTTCCGAACTACATTGCCGACGTGATCGTGTCGGTCAGTCTGCTCACGATGCTGGTCGCTATGATGCTAACGCGGTACATGATCCGCCATGAGTAGCACGCTCGATGTCGTCCTCACGGCGAGCTTCTGGGCTGCGACGCTGCGGATTTGTGCGCCGCTGCTGTTTGGGACCCTCGGCGAGTTGATATGCGAGCGTGCCGGCGTGCTCAACCTCGGGATCGAGGGCATCATGACGGCCGGAGCACTGAGCGGCTGGTTGACCGTCTACTACGGAGCGGATCTTTGGACCGGAGTCTGCGTGGCCGCACTTGTAGGCGCAATCTTCGGCCTCTTGCACGGCTTCCTCACCGTGCCCCTGGGGCTTTCCCAGCATGTGACCGGTATCGGAATATCCCTGCTGGGAGCATCGTTGAGCTATTTCAGCTTCAGATTGCTGATTGCTTCAACCGCAACGCCGACCATCAAGCCATTCAGCGCCGTTCGGGTGCCGCTCCTGGCCGACATTCCTCTCGTCGGACCGGTGCTCTTCGAGCAATCGCCACTCGTCTACCTCGCTTTCTCGCTGGCCATAGCCGTTTCCTACATCTTGTACAGGACACCGCTTGGGCTTGCGGTCAGGATGGTCGGTGAAAATGCGATGGCGGCCGACGCGCAAGGCGTGAGTGTGGTTGGCATCCGTATGGCAGCGGTCGTCGTCGGCTCGGCAATCATGGCAATCGGAGGGGCCTTCCTGACGTTATCGGCATTCAACGCCTTCTTCGTGAATCTCGTTAACGGGAGAGGGTGGATCTGCATTGCCCTCGTCGTCTTCTCCTCATGGAAGCCAGCCAGGGCGATCGTTGCATCGCTGTTCTTTGCATCGCTTGAAGCACTGCAGATCCGGCTCCAGCAGGGCTCTGGCGGATTGCCCTACCAATTCTTCCTGATGCTGCCTTACCTCCTGAGCATCGTCGCTCTCATCGCTGTCGCTCGCAGGGTCTCAGGCCCGCAATCGTTGATGGTGCCGTTCAGGAGAGGAGAGCGGTAGCCGTCCGCCGCCAGCATGCCTAAAAAGTGAACTTGTCCAGCAGCGAGAGGTCTGCCATATTCAAGTCACTTGAATAAAATTCAGGAGACAAATCCTTGAGCAGTGCGACCGGGATCAGAAGCGCTCTTAGCAACTATGCGACGGGCGTGACGGTGATCACCGCACGTGACGGCGATGGTCTCTGCGGCCTCACAGCGAACTCTTTCACATCCGTGTCCCTCAGCCCACCGCTGCTGTTGTTTTGTATCGGCCGCGCGCGAGCCTCGTTCGAGGTTTTTAGAAGATCGGAGACATTCTCCGTCAACGTGCTCAGCGCCACCCAGAAACATCTCTCCGACCGCTTCGCGTCATCCGGAAAGGAAAAGTGGCGTGGGATCGAATACGCCGAGGACGAATTTGGAAACGCGATATTCCCCGGTTCAGCTGCGACCTTTAGTTGCCGCAAAAAAGAAATGGTTGATGCAGCCGATCACATGATCGTGCTGGGTGAAGTCTTGGGATTCCGGGAGGATCGGAAGCACAGTCCCCTGGTGTATTGCCGGAGCAGCTATTGCCTTCCCGTTGATCTTGATCGAGAGCCGCGCCCCGCCGCATGATAGCGACCTTCAGGAAGGCATTGGCTTTCTAGAGAATAGGCAGCTAACCCATGGAACAGATTCCCGCGAGCTATCTGTTCGGAGAGAACGCGCGTGTTCTGGAAAATGCATCGCTCGCGATCCGCGACGGTAAGATCAATCGAATCGACAATGGAGAGTCGTCTCCCGCCGGGCGTTCGCTCATCATTCCCGCTCTGATCAATGCTCACGACCACGCTCGTCCGCGGCTCTCGTCGTTCGGCGCGATCGACATGCCGCTCGAAAGCTGGATTCTGCGTTCAGCCTTGGCGACGCCACCCGATCCATATCTAGTCGCCGTGTCCGCTCTGGGCCGTTCTGCGAGGGCGGGCTGCGGGGGCATGATGATTCACTACACTCGCCCCAGCGGCAAATTGAGCATGGTCGAGGAAGCGCAAGCGATCGCGTGTGCTGCCAAAGATGTCGGCCTTCGGCTCGCCTTCGCCCCAGCGCTCCGCGACCAGAATCCGGTCGTCTATGGAGACACGGAGGAGTTCCTGAATCGGCTGCCGGTCGACGCCGCCGCGGTTGTCCGCGAGATGTTTGTCAAGCCGCCGGCCGAGCCCGGGCAGCTGATCACGATGACCGAGGAGGTCGCCGCCGCCATTGAGGGACCGACAGTGGACGTCCAATTTGGACCGGCCGGAGTCCAATGGTGCTCGCGCGAGCTGCTCGAAGGCGTTGCCGAGGCTTCCGCACTTACAGGACGACGCATCCACATGCATCTTCTGGAAACTCCCTACCAGCGCCAGTGGGCAGATCGGGAGTTTCCAGGTGGGATCGTAGAGTATTTGAGGGATATCGGGCTCCTGTCACCCCGATTGACCTTGGCTCATTGCGTTCATGTCACGCCTGCAGAACAGGAGATCATTGCGGCCAGCGGGAGCCGTATCGTCACAAACTTCAGCTCAAATCTGCACCTCAGCTCAGGCATCGCTCCGATCGGCCGCGCCTATCGTTGTGGCTGTCCTATCTGCGTCGGGGTCGACGGGCTTGCGCTCGATGAAGACGACGACATCCTGCGGGAGATGCGGCTTGTCAGGCTCGCTCACAGAGGGGACGGATTCCCGACCAACTGGACCGCGGCGGAATTTCTTTCGCACGTCGTGACGAATGGCCGTGCCGCAATCGGTGCGCCGGGTGACGGTCTGCTGAAGGCCGGAGCTCCGGCAGATTTCACCGTTCTTGATTACGAACTGCTTGATCATGATCGCCTGGTTGAAGTTGATCCAATTGGCCTGCTTTTTAGTCGGGGAAATAGCACCTTGGTGAAGGATGTTGTCGTGGCGGGTCGTGTTGTGGTGAAGAATGGTGGCCTAGTTGGTATCAATCTTGACCAAGTCGAGCACGAACTTAGGAGCCATTATCGAGCGAACATCTCCCGCAGCAGTCGGCTGCAGGATTGTTGGCCAACTCTCGAAGCAGAAACCGCTCGATGGTTTTTGAACTTTCAAAGCTGTGGGTAGCGATCTCAAGCCCGAAATCATCTGATCCTCTCGCGGTTGCCCCGCTTTTTCGCTGCGCGCCTTCCTCATCAAGACGAACGGGGAGATGATGACCGCGCGCCACCGCGCGGCTTCTCGCCGGCTCGCCGTAGGCGTCGCGACTGTTCATTGCGCAAAAAGCTATGCACGCGAAAGCTGCGACTTTGCAAAATGCCGTTTCGTGGAAATCGGCGCGGCCTGCATCCGGGCGTCTCAACTTCAAACGCTGTTTGAAAAATCGCGAGGAGGCGATCAACCGCAGCTTGCGAAATGTATTTGACGAAGCCTGAAAGCCGCATCAAACTCCCGACAAAACAAGAGTTGGAGGAAACGAATGCGGTGGCCCCTGGCGTTGCGCGGCCTTGTCGTTCCAGAGACCGCCCCGCGCATTCCCTTCAATATCGCAAAGCCAAACCAGGAGCAGATCGTGCTCCTGATCACGATCGTGCTGCTCGTCGTGTTCGGGTTCACGCTAAGCGGCTTTGCCACTGTGTCCAATCTGCTCAATCTGTTGCGCAGTATCTCCATCCTGGGCGTGCTCGGCCTCGGTATGGGGCTGATCGTGATAAGCCGCGGCATTGACCTCAGCCAGGTCGCGACCCTGGCAGGCTGCTGGGCCATCGCCCTGATCGAGATGCAGCGCGGCGTGCCGGTCGGCGCCGCCGTCCTCCTCGCGCTCGCCATCGCGCTGCTGATCGGCGTCACCAATGGCGTCATGGTCGCCTTTGTCGAGGCGCCGCCTCTGTTCGTGACGCTGGCCGCCGGCTTCGTGATCTATGGGCTGGCGTTCTGGTTGGCGCCGGCCTGGGTGGTCTACGCGCCCAGGGATGCACCCGGGCTGATGTTCGCCGGCGCCGGGCGCCTGTTGGGCGTTCCCGTCCCGATCCTGGTGTTCGCCGTTTCCGCGATCGCCATGCATCTGTTTCTGTCGCGCACCTCGATCGGCCGCTTCATCTATGCGCAGGGCGATAATCCCGAGGCCGCGCGGCTCACCGGCATCCCGCTCCGGCCGCTGATCGTGCTCGAATATGCGCTGGTCGCCTTCCTCGCCTGGCTCGCCGGTCTCGTATGGGTCGGCACCACCGGTAGCATGCAGATGGCGATCACCCAGGGCACGATGATCTTCGACGTGGTGCTGGTCGTCGTTATTGGCGGCATAAGCCTGATCGGCGGGCGCGGCAGCGTATTCTCGGTCGTGGTCGGCTGCATCCTGATCGGCACGCTGCTGAATGCGTTCACCATCATGGACGTCAACAGCGAAGTCCAGAACATCATCAAGGGCGTGGTTCTGCTGGCCGCCATCGTGCTCGACAATTTCCTGCATCCGCGGGACGAGGAGACGGCGCGGCAGGGAGACTGACGAGGCTTACTCAACGAAGCAAAACCTAACGAGGCAAAACCTAACGAGGAATGCCGCCAAGGCATCCCGTCTCATCAACAACAGGAGGAACCCATGAAGATCAGGACACTCTGGACGATCGCGATCACAGGCGCTGCGCTGGCCGCGCTGCCGTCGCAGGTGCCCGCGCAGGAGGAAGGCGGTACCAAGACAGCGCGCGAGCTTCGCGCCTCCTATGACAAAGCGCTGCAGGGCAAGACCATCGCCTACCTGCCTATCGCGCTCGGCGTTCCCCTGTCCGACGAATGGGGCAGGGTGGTGCAGGAAGAGGCGGAATGGCGCGGCATGAAATTCATTGTCCGCGATCCCAACAACAATCCGTCGGCGATGCAGCAGGCGCTCACGGCGTTGGTCGACCAGAAGCCTGACGTGCTGATCGTGCAAAATCCGAGCGTCACGCTGCTGATGAAGGACCTGAAGCGCGCCGAAGCGCAGGGCACGCACGTCATCCAGATCAACATGTCGTCGAACTACAAGTCCGGCGCCTTCGTCGGTGCCGACTGGCGCGAAATCGGCAAGATGCTGGCCACCGAGGTCGTCAAGGTCTGCGGCACCGGTTCCGGCAAGTCCGGCAAGGTCCAGATCGTGCAGGGCGAGCTGACGGCGGCGGCGAGCGTCGATCAGGTCGGCGGCATCATGGAGGTGCTGAACAAGGATACCAACATCAAGGTGGTGTCGAACCAGGCCGCCAACTGGGACGCCAACACCGCGCTGAACATCACCGCCACCGTGATCCAGCAGCATCCGGATCTCTGCGCCTCGATCGGGTTCTGGGGCATCATGGAATCCGGTGCCGCGCAGGCGATCCGCAACGCGGGCAAGATCGACGATGTCAAGGTCTTCGCCTCGGGCGAGGGCTCCTCGCTCGATTGCGACCAGGTGACTTCCGGCAATTTCTACAAATTCCTGAGCTACAAGGCGACCGAGCAGGGCCACGATCTGATGTTTGCCGCCGAAACGCTGCTGATGTCCGGCGAAAAGCCTGGCACGAAGAACCTCGAATATTACACGCGACCCATCTGGCTCGATAAGACCAACGCGTCCGGAGCCAACTGCTTCGCGCTTCCCAAGAAGAGCTGACGCGAATCTGAGCCGGTGTGCGCCGCTGCACGCCGGCCGCTTGGGAGTTCCCG
Source organism: Bradyrhizobium manausense (assembly GCF_001440035.1). Taxonomy (GTDB): domain Bacteria; phylum Pseudomonadota; class Alphaproteobacteria; order Rhizobiales; family Xanthobacteraceae; genus Bradyrhizobium; species Bradyrhizobium manausense. The sequence goes on from NZ_LJYG01000034.1 coordinate 82,241, forward strand.
GATCATGTCGACGATCGAAGCCTTTGCCGAGTCCCTAACACAATCGGCGCGGCGGTTCTCGCCGCGCCTGCTGCTGTCCGAACTGCTGCTCAAGCAATGGTTCGAGCCGGTCGTCCCGTTCACGGTGATGATCGGACTGTGGCTTTATTTCGCGCTCACGATTCCCGATTACGCTTCGGTGCAGAACGGGCTGTCGCTGCTGCGCCTGTTTGCCGAGTTCGGATTCGTGGCACTCGCGATGGGCTTTTGCCTTATCAGCGGCGGCATCGACCTGTCGGTCGGGGCGATCTTCGCGCTGTGCAATTTCGCGGCGCTGTTCTTCCTCCTTGTGATGGAGTGGCCGGTCGGTCTCGTCGTGGTCGCGACACTTTGCGTCGGGGCCGCGCTCGGTAGCATCAACGGCCTCCTCATAGGCTTCCTGAAGGCGCGGCCGTTCCTGACCACGCTGGTGACGCTGATCATTCTGCGTGCCTCGGTCAACCTGCTCAACACCGGCTATGCCCAGGTGTTCGCCACCAATTCGGTCGACAGCGATGCCTGGGACTTCATCGGCACCGGCAGCGTGCTCGGCATTCCCGTCAACGCGGCGACGCTCTTCCTGGTGCTGCTGATCTGTCACATCTTTCTGTCGCGCTCGCGCTATGGCTGGCATTTGACCGCGATCGGCGCCAGCCGCAAGGCGGCGCGGCATGCCGGCATCCGGGTCCGGCTGATGCTGTTCCTCACCTATGTGCTGTCGGGCACGCTGTGCGCGGCGAGCGGAATTTTCTATGCCGCGCGCCAGGCCTCGACGGATTCGACGACGGGCGTCGGCTGGGAGTTCCAGGCGCTGACCGCGGTCGTGCTCGGCGGGATCTCGCTTGCCGGCGGCAAGGGTACGGTATGGCGGGCGATGATCGGCGCGCTGATCGTCTTCCTCCTCATCAATGGCTTGGTCCGGATGGGTATCCCCGGCTACGTCACGTCGGCGGTCACCGGCATGATCCTGCTCGCCGCCGTCGGCATCGATGTCAAATGGTCGAAGAACCGCGGCAAGGCCATCCAGAAGATCTACGTGAATCCCGCCTATGTGGCGTTCTCTCCCGCGCCCTCCGTGCAGCGCGGCTCGGCATCGCCCTTTGCCCAGAACGATCGCTTGATTCACGCCCAGGTCATCGGCCTCGACCAGGTCGAGGGGCCGGAGGATGTCATCGTCGACCGCCAGGGCCGTGTCTACGGCTCGACCCGCGACGGCAACGTGATCCGCTTCTCGGGAGAGAACTTCGAACAGCGCGAGGTGTTCGCCCATATCGGCGGCCGCCCCCTCGGCATGCAGTTCGACCGCGACGAGAACCTGATCGTGGCGGTTGCCGGCATGGGCGTCTATGGCGTCGCGCCCGATGGCCGTGTGTTCAAGGTCACCGACGAGACCAATCGCACCTGGTACAAGCTCAACGACGATTCCCGCCTGCGCATGGCCGATGATCTCGATATCGCGCCGGACGGCAAGATCTATTTCAGCGATTGCACCACTCGCTATGAGATGACGACCAACACGCTCGACATCCTTGAGGCGCGGCCCAATGGCCGCGTGGTCTGTTACGATCCCAAGACCAGAACGACGCGGACCGTCATCAATCACTTCTATTTTCCGAACGGCGTGTGCGTTTCTCATGACGGGAAATCGGTGCTGATCGCGAGCACTTCACTCTGCAAGATATTCCGTTACTGGATCGAGGGACCGAAGAAGGGCAGGACCGAGGTTCTAATCGACGAACTCCCCGGTAATCCCGATAACATCAACCGCGCCTCCGACGGCAATTACTGGCTGGCGCTCGTCGGCATCCGCACGCCCACCTTCGACCTCTCGGTGCGCAAGCCCGGATTCCGCCTGCGCATGGTCAAGCAGGTGCCGACCGACGAATGGCTCGCGCCGGCGCTGAACCATGGCTGCGTGCTGAAATTCAACGAACAGGGCGAGGCGCTCGAATCCTGGTGGGATCCGACCGGCATCTCGCATTCGACCCTGACCTCGATGCGCGAGCACAAGGGTTATCTCTATCTCGGCGGCCTCGAGAACAACCGCATCGGCCGCATCAAGCTCGACGGTGTCGACGAGAGCTGGACCGGATACGACGCCTATTGGGGCGACAAGAGCAGGGTCAAAGGATAACTGCCATGGGATTCTTCGGTCATCTCCTGCGCGATATCCGCAGCGTCATCGACCGCGACGGCGGCCAGAACGCGATCCCCCCGCTCGATGGCGCGCTAAGCCCCAACGACCGGTTGGATGAGGCGACCGTCATCGGCGATCCCCTGCCGGGCGTCGACGATGTCATTGCAGCACCCGACGGATCGATCTTCGCCTCGGCTGGGCGACGGGTGCTGAAACTTTCGGGGGCGGATTTCGCGACGCGGACGCTGGTTGCCGAATTCGACGGCGATGCGGGTGGACTTGCGGTTCACCCCGACGGACGGCTGCTCGTCTGCGTGGCCGGCCGTGGCCTCGCAGCAATTGATCCGGCCAATCCCGATCTGGTGTGGCTGCAGTCCGCGGACGGCCGCCCTTTGGTCGGGCTGCTCTCGGTGGTCGCGCATCCCGATGGCCGCATCTTCGTGGTCGAAGGCGCTGCCGGCTGCACACCGGACCAATGGCGGCGGGACCTGATGGAGAAGCGGAGCCAAGGGAGGTTGATTGCGTGCGGGCCGGATCTCGGAAGTGCCGAGGTGCTGCTGCGCGATCTGTCCTATCCCTATGGAGTTGTGGTGTCCGCCGACGGCAAAAGCCTGTGGCTCACCGAGAGCGGCGCGTATTGCTTGAGCCGCTTTCCGCTCACCGCAAGCGTGCTGGGGCAGGGCGAGGTGGTCGCCGGTAATTTGCCGGGCTACCCTGGCCGGATGCATCCGGATGGTCGTGGCGGCTATCTGCTCGGCCTGTTCGCGCGACGCACGCATCTCATCGAATTCGTGCTCAAGGAGGACGATTTCCGGGAGGAGATGATGCGGGCGATGCCGGAAAATTATTGGATCGCGCCGGCGCTCACCGGCGGTTCCGATTGCCTCGAGCCAATGCAGATCGGCGGCGTCAAGGCGCTCGGCATCCAAAAACCCTGGGCGCCGCCGCGCTCCTATGGGCTGCTCGTGCATCTCGACGCCGAGGGCGAAGCGACGGACAGCCTGCATAGCCGCGCCGGCGGCCGCTTCCATGGCGTCACCGCCGCCTGCGCAACGCCACAAGGCGTGGTCATCGCCGCCCGCGGCGCCGGATGCCTTCTACTCCACACGGGAGAGCTCCGATGAGCGATGGTGCAAACCTTGTCAACGCCACCGAGCCGGTGCTCGAGATCGTCGGCGGCAGCAAGATCTATGGCGGCGTGCATGCCATCGAGGGTGTCAACTTCAATCTCTATGCGGGCGAGGTGCATGCCCTCGTCGGCGAGAACGGCGCCGGAAAATCGACGCTGTGCAAGGCGATTGCGGGGGCGATCCAACTCACCTCCGGCGAATACCGGCTCGATGGCAAGCAGGTGAAGCTCGAACAGCCGCGCGATGCTTTGAACGCCGGCATCTGCATGGTCTATCAGGAGACGAGCCTGGTGCCGACCATGACGGCAGCGCAGAATATAGAGCTCGGCAACGAAAACCTGTTGACGCGCTTCCGCACCCTCAACATCCAGGCACAGCAGCTGCTGCAATCGCTCAATTTCCACGTCGAGCCGGCAACCCCGGTGGCCATGCTCGGCACCGCCAAGAAGCAAATGGTCGAGATCGCGCGCGCGATCTACAACAAGGCGCGCATCATTATCTTCGACGAGCCGACTGCCTCGCTTACGCCCGAGGAGATCGTCCATTTCTTCCACCTGGTGCGCGACCTCCGCGCCCGCGGCGTTTCCATCATCTACATCTCGCACGCGCTGGAAGAATCCTTGCAGATCGCCGATCGCATCACGGTGCTGCGCGACGGACGGCACGTGATCACCGCGCCGGCAAAACAGCTTAGTCGGGATAGCCTCGTTCAACATATGGTCGGCCGCGAAGTGGCGCAGGCGGTCTATGGCGGCAGCAAGAAAACTCACCATCGTCGCGAGAAGGTGCTGACGGTTGAGAACGTCACCATGGGCATGGCGGTGAAGAACATGTCGTTCTCGGTTTATGCAGGCGAGGTCGTCGGCATCGCCGGCCTGATTGGCTCTGGCCGCACCGAGATTGCCAAGGTGATCTATGGTGCGCTCAAACGCAATTTGATCAATGGCGGCACCATCCGCCTGCGCGGAAAGCCGATCCGTTACCGGGTGCCGCGCCAGGCCATCAATGACGGCATTGCCTATATCACCGAGGACCGCAAGGCCAACGGCTTCTTCGAGACCATGGTGGTCGATGATAACGTCTATCTCGGCAAGCTCGCCACCAAGGGCGGCTTCAGCTTTCTGCTTTCGCGCGCCCGCCGTGCTAAGCTCGCCACCTATTGGGTCGACCGGCTCAAGATCAGCGCCCTACAAAGAAAAGCCAAGATCATCGAGCTCTCGGGGGGCAACCAGCAGAAGGTCGTACTGGCGAAGACGCTGGTGCAAGATCCCTCGATTATCATCTTCGATGAGCCGACACGCGGCGTCGACGTCGGCACCATCCCGCACATCCACGCCGAGATCCGCCGTCTCGCGGACGAGGGCAAGGCGGTGGTCGTGATCTCGTCCTATCTGCCGGAAGTGCTTGCCGTCTCCGACCGCATCCTGGTCGCCCGGACGGGGCGCATCGTCGCCGAGTTCGATTCGGCGGAGGCCACGCAGGACAAGATCCTGTACGCGGCGGTGCATTGAATAGCGAGACGACGACCGAGCCGAAGGCGCCCGGGTTTCCATGTGGGACCTGCACGCCTCCGTCCTCGCCGCCGCAGCCGCCGGGGCCGGCGCGGCGCACACGCAGAAGGTCAACGTCGCGCAGGAAGACGCTGTCGACGCGGCCATTCGGCGGAGCATCGACGACTTGGGCGGCCGGCTCGACATTCTGGTAGCCAGCGTCGGAGTCACCGGGCTGAACGGAGCCGTGAAGGGCTACCCGGGCAGCGATTGGCGCAAGGTCTTCGACGTCAACGTCAAAGGAGCCTTCTACTGCAACCGCGCCGCGCGATGGAGAACGGCGGCTACCGTCGCATCGTCAACGTCGCCTCGGTCGCGGGCAAGGAAGGCAACCCGAACGCTTCGGCCTACAGTGCGTCCAAGGCGGCAGTGATTGCGCTCACCAAGTCGCTAGGCAAGGAAACGGCTGCGACCAACATCCGCGTCAACTGCATCACGCCGGCGGCAATCAAAACGCCCCTCTTTGATCAAATGGCGGCCCAGCACATCGAGTTCAGCTTTCGAAGATTCCGCTTGGACGGTTCGGTACGATCGAAGAGGCGACGTCGCTCGTCTGCTGGCTCGCGAGCGAGGAGTGCTCGTTCAGTACGGAGGCCTATTCGACCTCTCGGGCCGGCGAGCGACTGTCTAGCCGGGCGTTTCGTCACTTTCGCGTCGCGAACAGTTCGCGTGAATTCGTGTCGCCGAGCCCCAGTACTTTCGCGTATCCGAAATTCGGATGTCAGCCGAAGCTCAGTAGTGCATCGGTGTGAAATGCGAATTAGCGGGGCACGGCGATTGGCGCAGGCTGACCCGCACATCCAGGGCGGCGTGGTCGCGTCGCGATTAGCGGAATCTGTGTTTGTCTGGTTTTGACGGTATGGCGCCGATCACGAGAGGACGCTTCGATCGAGAAGGTCACCGAAGCAATCTTCACCTTCGTTGCTATTGATGAGCATGGGCGTACGCGCCCAATTCTGCCGGCAGATTAATTGCGCCAAAGGCGCGTCTCACGTGGTGCAGGAGGGACCATAGAAGCTGCCGCAGCGAGACGAGGTCGCAATCCCCAAGGCTCTAGCCGGCAAGGAATCCGCCGTCGACCGCAACGACAGTGCCGGTCGCATATCGAGACGCCGGCATGCAGAGGAACGCAACCGCGCCCGCTATATCATCCGGCTGTCCCCACCGCTTAAAGGCGGTGCGGTCGGCGATCCGCTGATAATGCGCGAGATCGGCCCGGCCTGCCGCATTGATCGCGGTCTCGATGTAGCCGGGCGCGACCGCATTGACGCGGATCCCGTCCTCGGCCCATTTCAGCGCCAAGGCCTTGGTGAGCATCACGACGCCGCCCTTGCTAGCGCAATAGGCGGGGATGCGCGGCAGCGCCAGCGTTGCGTTCATGGAGGCGATATTGACGATCGCGCCGGCCTGCGCGGCGAGCTGCGGGTGGAACGCCATGCAGGCCCGGAAGGTCCCGGTGAGATTGACGTCGATCACTTTCATGAACGTCTCGATCTCGAACTCCTTGTCGCGCGCCAGAATGCCGGCGCAGTTTACCAGCGCGTCGACGCGGCCATGGCCGCGTGCAAAAGCGGTGACGGCTGCGTCATCGGTGACGTCGAGCGTTGCAAGCCTGAGACCGGCGCGCGGTTCGAGCCGGCTGCGCGCCAGATCCGCCTCATTTGCGCCGGTCGCGGTGACGGTGGCGCCGAGATCGCAGAACTGGCTGCTGATGGCCGCGCCGATATCGCCGGCGCCGCCGATCACCACCGCATGAAATCCCGGTGCGAGCGCGAAGTTGGAGTTCATCGGTAGGGCCTCACTTCAGAGCGGCCGGCGGCGGCGCCGTCGACTCGCGGACGATCAGCGAGAAATCGATCTCGCGGTGCATGATGGTCTGTTCGCCGGCGAGGCTGCGCACCAGATATTCGCCGGCGCGCTGCCAGGTCTCGTCGGTCGGAACGCGGATCGTGGTCAGGCTCGGCCGCAAATGCCGGCTCCAGTCGAGGTCGTCGAAGCCGACGACCGAGAGGTCGCCGGGCACCGAAAAGCCGCTGCGCTCGGCCTCGAGCAGCACGCCATAGGCGATCACGTCGTTGCCGCACACAACGGCGGTCGGGCGCTCCCTGAGGTTCAAGAGATGCCGCGCCGCCTCGCGCGCGTCGTCGAGCGTGTAGGGGACCTCGACGTGCCATTGCGGCGGCAAGTCGAGGCCGTGTTCGGCCAGCGCACGGCGGAATCCGGCGACGCGGGCGCTGGCACGATCGTTGTTGCGCTGGAGCGCCGAGACGATCCCGATCCGGCGATGGCCGAGCTCGATGACGTGGCTGGCGGCGCGATGGGCCGCCGCTTCGTTGTTGGTGCCGACGCACGGATAGGGCCGGTTCGGCTGATAGATGCCGACATTGATGAACGGCACGGCGTTGTCGGCGAGCAACTTGCGCAGGCCCTCGTGATGGCAGTCTCCGCGCAGCACGAGGCCGTCGACGCCGCGGCTGATCAGATTTCGCGCCTGCTGCAGTTCGACCTCGAGATCGTAGCCGCTGGTGGTGAGGAACAGCATGTACCCGACCGAGGAGAGGTAGTGCTGGAGCGACGCGATACCGCGCGCGAACATCGTGTTGTCGATGGTCGGCACGATCGCGCCGAGCGTGCGCGAGCGGCGCGAGGAGAGGATGCGGGCCGGCGCGTGCGGGATGTAGCCGAGCGCGTCGATCGCTTGGGTGATCCGCGCGCGCAGCGATGCGCTCACCGCGTCAGGATTGTTGAGGGCGCGCGACACCGTCGCCGTGGAGACGCCGGCGCGCGCCGCGACCGCGCGGATGCCCTGCTTTCCTGACTTCTCGTTCGCAATCAGCATGATGTAACGTTACATTCGGGGCGGTACGCTTGCGAGAACCGAGCGCGCGCAATCTGCTTGATGTTGTTACGCTTGTCGGTCGCTTGACAGAGCCGAAGTGTGGCCTAGGATGTAACCGTTTTCAAGTCTCGTTCAAAAAATGAGCGGGATCCGCCGGTCAAGGCGGCCTGCCGGGAGGAAAGTTCGATGACACCCAGGATGCTCGGGACGCAATTCATGCTGCCGCTACTCGCCATCGCCGCGATCGGCCCGCAGGCGCATGCGGCGGATTTCGACTGGATGAAGTTCAAGGGCAAGACCGTCACCTTTCTCGCCAACAACAATCCCGTCGCGCAGGCCCTGCTGACCTACAAGGCGGATTTCGAGAAGCTGACCGGCATGACCCTGAAGGTCGACGGCTACCAGGAACAGCAGATGCGACAGCGTCTGGTGACCGTGATGAACGCCAATAGCGACGAGGTCGACGCGTTCATGACTCTGCCCTCCCGCGAGGGCGAGCAGTTCGCCGCCTCCGGCTGGTATGCCGATCTCACCGCGATGTCGAAGAACGAGGTCGCCAAGGATTACGCTCCCGCGGGGCTCAGCCAGGCGCTGCTAAAGGCGGCGACCTTCGGCGGCAAGCTGACCAGCATGCCGATGAACATCGAAGGGCCGATCCTGTATTACCGGACCGATCTCTTCAAGAAATGCGGTCTGGATGCGCCAAAGACCATCAAGGACGTCGAAGCGGCCGCCGAGAAGATCAAGGCGTGCGACAGCGCCGTGACGCCCTTCGTGTCCCGCGGTCTCAAGCCCGCCGTCGCCTACACATTCAGCAACGTGCTCCACAATATCGGCGGCAGCTATGTCGTGAACGGCAAGTCCAACCTGTGCTCGGCCAAGGGCAAGGAAGCGCTCGACACCTACAGCCGGCTGCTCCGCGACTACGGCCCGCCCGGCGTTGTCAATTACAGCTTCCAGCAGATCTCGGCGCTCTACCGCAGCGGCCGCGCTGCGATGGCGTTCGAATCCTCCAACGAACTGCGCACCGTGATGGATGGCGGCGCGCGCCTCAAGGACACCGGCCTGATGCCATTCCCGGCGGGCGAGGGCGGGCAGGTGCCGACCACGATCGGCTGGGGCATGGCGGTCTCCTCGCACAGCAAGCAGCCCGAGGCCGCCTGGTACTTCGTACAGTGGGCGACCAGCCCCGAGGTGCAGAAGAAGATGGCGCTGCAGGGCATCGCACCGCCGCGGCCCGCGGTCGCCAACGATTCCGAATATCGCAAATGGATCGACGAGGAGCCGGTGCGCAAGGAGTGGCAGGCCGCGCTCGACGTGCTCGCTACCAAGGGCTCGTCCGAGGTCGGCTATCCCATCGTCGCCAATCCGGAATCGCGCGAGTTCATCGGCCAGGCCGTGCAGGATCTCATCCTGAAGCAGAAGCCGGTCGACCAGGCCTGCGCCGACGCCGACAAGGCGCTCGATGGGCTGATCGCCCAGAAGTAATCGCTATAAGCCGGTCGGCCTCGAGGCCGACCGGTGCCTCCTGGCGGGAAACAGGCACTTGTCGGATACGGCTGCAACACTGACGCGGGACCGGAGCAGGGCGGAGATGGCGGCGCTGTCGGCGCCGGCCGTTCTGTTCACGGTCGGGATGATCGCGTTTCCGGTCGTGTACACCGTGTGGCTCGGTTTCCAGACCTTCTCGTCGACCGGCAAGCAGTCCTTCGCCGGCCTTGCGAACTACACGAAGCTGATCTCCGACACCGAGTTCTGGCACGGGCTGTGGGTGACGATCGCGCTGTTCGTGTTGTCGCTGGCGCTCCAGCTCGTGTTCGGCGTCTGGCTCGCGCTGGTGCTGTTCCATGCGCGCCGCCTGTCGGGCATCGTTCGGTCGCTGTTCATCTCGCCCTTCATGATGCCGCCGGTCGTCGCCGGCATGATGTGGCTGGTGATCCTGGATCCCTCGCTCGGCGCGGCCAACTACGTCCTGCAATCGGTCGGCCTGCCGCCATCGGACTGGCTGGCTTCGCCGACCTGGGTCATCCCGACGGTGGCGCTGATCGACAGCTGGCAGTGGACGCCCTACGTTGCGCTGATTGTGCTGGGCGGCCTGCAGTCGCTGCCGCCGAGCGTCTACGAGGCGGCGCAGATTGACGGGGCATCGCCACTCAAGACGTTCCAGCGCATCACGCTGCCGCTACTGCTGCCGACCATCGTCACCGCGGCGATCCTGCGCAGCGTTGATCTCCTGCGCTTCTTCGACATCATCTACATCACCACCCAGGGCGGCCCGGGCAATGCCTCGAACACGCTCAATATCTACGGTTTCCGCGTCGGCTTCGAATTCTTCAACATCGGCTATGCCAGCGCCCTGATGCTGACCCTGACGGCGATCGTGTTCGGCGCAGTGCTAGCCTTCAACCGCCTGCGCGGCGCGGTGGCGTGGTGATGTCATGACCGATGCCGCCCATAACGAGCGCTGGATCCGCTGGCTCAACACCGTGCAGCTCGTGATCGCCGGCGCGGTGATCATGGCTCCGACGGTCTGGATGGTGCTCTCCTCGTTCAAGCCGTCCTTCGAGGTCACCGCCTATCCGCCGACGGTGATCTTCGCGCCGACGCTGGAGAATTACGTCGAGCTGACCCGGACGACGCCATTCCTGAGCTACGCGCTCAACAGCCTCATCGTCACCGTCGGGTCGACGGCGCTGGGGCTGCTGTTCGGCATTCCCGCGGCCTTCGCCGTGTCCTGGACGCGGATCACCTGGCCGGCGATCCTGACGCTCGCGGCGCGCATGGCGCCGGGCACGCTGTTCCTGCTGCCCTGGTACGTGATGTTCCGGCAGGTCGGCATGATCGGCTCCTACACGGCGCTGATCCTCAGCCATGCCGTGATCACCCTGCCAATCGTGATCTGGGTGCTGTTGCCGTCCTTCGACGCGATCCCGCGCAGCGTGTTCGAGGCCGCGCAGGTCGACGGCTGCAGCGTCACGCGGATTCTGTGGCGCATCGCGATGCCGCTGGTGGCATCGGGGATCGCGGTCTCGGCGATCCTCGCCTTCGTGTTTTCGTGGAACTACTTCCTGTTTGCGCTGGTGCTGTCTAACGGCGACACCAAGACGCTGATCGCGGCGGCCTTCAACTTCATCGGAGAAGGCTCGACACAATGGGGCGCCCTCATGGCCGCGGCGACGCTGATCGCGTTGCCGCCGCTGCTGCTGGCGGCCCTGGTTCAGCGCTGGCTGGTGTCCGGACTTACGCTCGGCGCGGTGAAAGGCTGAACGATGAATAGTGCGCCCCGTCCGAATTCGATCATGCAGGCCGCGGTCTTCCACGGCAACGACCGTATCACGGTCGAGCGCGTTGCGATGCCCGACGTTGCCCCCGGCGAGGTCCTGGTGAGGGTGTCGCGCACTGCGCTCTGCGGCTCGGATTTCAAGCTCTGGCACAACGGTGCGCAATTCACGGCGGGCCATGAAATCTTCGGCGTGGTGGAGCAGCCGGGCCACAAGCTCCATGGCCGCCGCTGTGCCGTGTACATCCCCCTGCATTGCGGCCACTGCGCCGCCTGCCGGCGCGGCGACACCCAGATGTGCCTGGAAGTCTCCAGCCTGATCGGCTGGAACCGGCCCGGCGGCTATGCCGAATACGTGCCGGTTCCCGAGAACTGCCTGCTGCCGGTGCCTGACGATATCGAGGACAGCCTCGCGCCGCTGTTGCTCGACACCATCGGCACCTCGGGCCACGCCGTGCGCTTCGTCAGCCGCGTGGTGCCGCCGAGCGAGGCCGGGCCGGTGCTCGTGATGGGGGCCGGGCCCGTCGGCCTTGGCGTCGTGCTAGCACTTCGCGCGCTCGGCTACGACGAGGTCTACGTCGCCGACCCCAATGCCGCGCGCCTGAACATCGCGCAATCCTTCGGCGCCAAGGCGCATCCGGTCGGCGATACGTCGCGGCGCTTCCCGCTGATCATGGAATGCTCCGGCGCGCATGCGGCGCGCAATCTCGGCATCGAGCTGGTGCTGCCGCGCGGCGCCTTGGTGCTGGTCGGCGAGAACGCCGCGCCGTGGGTGATCGAGGAAGGCAAGGTGTTCCGGCGCAAGGACTTCTACATGATCCGGACCTTCTATTTCCCGGTTGCGGATTTTGAGCCGAATGTCGAGCTGCTGCGGCGCTACAAGGACGAGTACCGCATCCTGGTCGACGGCGAATTCGGCCTGTCGGATCTCCCAGAGAATTTCGCCCGTTTCGCCAAGGGCGAGCTGATCAAGCCGGTCCTGGCGCTGGACTGAGACATGGCCTCGATCTCGATCCGCAACCTCACCAAGCGCTACGGCACTTTCACGGTCATTCCCGATCTCAATCTCGAGATCGCCGATCACGAATTCGTCGTGTTCGTCGGTCCCTCCGGCTGCGGCAAGTCAACCTTGCTGCGGATTATCGCCGGGCTCGAGCCGATCTCGTCCGGCGACCTCTATATCGGCGACATCCGTGTCAACGGCGTGCAGGCCGCCCAGCGCGACATCGCCATGGTGTTCCAGGATTACGCGCTGTATCCGCATATGAGCGTCTACGACAACATGTCGTTTGCGCTCGAACTGCGTGGCACGCCGAAGGTGGAGATCGCGTCGCGAGTCAAGCGCGCGGCCGCGCTGCTGCACATCGAGCCCTATCTGGACCGCAAGCCCAAGGAGCTCTCGGGCGGCCAGCGCCAGCGCGTCGCCATGGGCCGCGCGATCGTCCGGAATCCCAAGGCGTTCCTGTTCGACGAGCCGCTGTCCAACCTGGACGCGAAGCTGCGCGGGCAGGTGCGCGCCGAGATCAAGGCGCTGTCGCAGGAGCTGAAGACCACGATGGTTTTCGTGACCCACGACCAGATCGAGGCCATGACCATGGCCGACCGCATCGTCGTGCTCCAGAGCGGCGCGATCCAACAATACGATACGCCGGAGGCGGTCTATGAGCGGCCCGCCAACCAGTTCGTTGCCGGCTTCATTGGCTCGCCCGCGATGAACTTCTTCCCGGTCGAATGGCGCGAGGAGCGCGCGGTGCTCTCGCAGGGCGGGACGGTCGTGCCGCTGGACGGCGAGACCGCGGGGCGCCTCGCCAAGGCGGGTCAGGCGGTGCTCGGCATCCGTCCGGAACATTTCGCGGTCGCACCTGAAGGCACCGACGGCCTTCCGATCTCGGTCAAGCTGGTCGAGCCGCTCGGCTCCGACACGCTGATCCATTTCGATCTCGCCAATGTCTCCGCCATTGCGCGGGTCGATCCGTCGCTGCGGCCGAAAGTCGGGGATCGCATCAACCTGCGCCCGCAGCCGGGCAGGACACATCTGTTTGCCGCCACCGACGGGCAGGTCCTTCGGTGAGCGCCCCGGCACCAATCGGCGATCTCGCGGCCCTCGTGGACGTCGCGTCCGGCGCCAAAGCCGTACACGTGATCTGTCTTGGGCTGTCGGCGCTTGACCAGGTCTGGCACGTCGAGCGGTCCTTCGCCGGCGGTAGCGAGAAGATCAGGGCAGTGGAGTACGCGACGCTCGGCGGCGGCATGGCTGCCAATGCGAGCGTCGCGGTGGCGCGGCTCGGCGCATCCGTTGCGTTCTGGGGGCGGGCAGGCAATGACGCCGCCGGCCACGAGATGAAGTCCGCCTTCATAGCCGAAGGCGTCGATGCCGAGAACTTCCGGCTGTTTCCCGATGGCCGCTCGTCGGTTTCCGGGATCATTGTCGACCGCAGCGGCGAGCGGCAGATCGTGAATTTCCGCGGCCTTTACCCCGAAGCCGCCGACTGGCTTCCGCTCGAGGCCGTCGCCCGCGCATCCGCTGTGCTGGCCGACCCGCGCTGGGCCGAGGGGGCGGCGACGCTGTTCCAGGCGGCGCGCCAGCGCGGCATTCCGACGGTGCTCGACGGCGACGTCGCGGAGGCCGAGGTGTTCGCGCGGCTGCTCCCGCTGGCCGACCACGCGATCTTCTCGGAGCCCGCGCTCGCCGCCTTTGCCGGATCGGCCGGGGACGAAACGCTCGGCGCGCTGTCGCGCTTCGGCGGCTGCGTCATCGGCGTCACGCGCGGCGAGGGCGGGGTGAGCTGGTTCGAGAATGGCGAGGTGCACCGGCAAGCGGCCTACTCCGTCGATGTCCTCGATACCACGGGGGCCGGCGACGTTTTCCACGGAGCCTACGCGCTGGCGATCGGTGCCGGCCTCAGCGTGCGCGCCGCCATGGCGTTTTCGGCCGCCACCGCCGCGATGAAATGCCGCCATGCCGGCGGCCGCAACGGAATTCCTGCCATCAACGACAGTCTGGCATTCATGAGGACACAGCCATGAGAACGATTGGAAAGAACCGCGGCCTGGCGCGGCTTGCTGACGCGGACGGCCACTTCCGGATGGTCGCGCTGGATCAGCGGCCGCCCTTGTTCGATGCCATCGCCAAGGCCAGGGGCATCACGCGGGAGCAGGTGGAATATTCCGACGTCACGGCGGCCAAGCGCCTCCTCGTCGAGAATCTCGCGCCGCATTGCAGCTCGATGCTGTTCGACCCGAATTTCGCGGTCCCAGCGGCGATCGACCTGCTGCCGCCGCGCTGCGGGCTTATCATGACGTTGGAGGAGCACCGGGTCGAAGAAACCGCCGGCGGCCGCAAGTCGCGCGCCATCACCAACTGGAGCGTGGAGAAGATCCGCGCCATGGGCGGCGATGCCGTCAAGGTGCTGGCCTGGTACCGGCCCGACGCCGATGCCGCCGTCAACGCGCATCAGAAGCAGTTCGTGCGCGAGATCGGCGAGGATTGCGCCCGTCACGACATTCCCTATGTGCTCGAACTGCTGGTCTATCCGTTCCTCGGGAGCGCCAATCACACCGCCGATTACGTGGAGTCACCGGGCAAGCTTCCCGGCCTCGTCATCGACAGCGTGCGCGAGTTCGCCAAGCCCGAATACTGCGTCGATCTGCTCAAGCTGGAGAGCCCGCTCGCGGCCAACGGCCTGCCTGCGCGCGATGCCGGTGCCAAGGCGAAGGCGGCGCAGAGGGAGTTCGATGCGATCGGCGAGATCTGCCGGCAGCGCAGCATTCCCTGGGTGCTGCTGTCGGGCGGCGCCGCGCCGGACAAGTTCGAGCGCGTGCTCGACTATTCCTATGCCGCGGGCGCCAGCGGTTTCCTAGCCGGCCGCACCATCTGGCTGGACGCCGTGCTGAAGAACTTCCCGGACTATGCCGCAGTGTCGGCGAGCCTGCGCAAGGAGGGTCTCAACGTCCTCGAGCGGCTCAATGCGCTGACGACGGCGAAGGGCACGCCATGGAAGCCGCGCTTTCCCGTTTTCAGTGATATTAGGAAGGAGGGAGATTTCGCCCGCACCTACTGACAAGTCGGGAGCACGGCGCCATCTCGCGGGATCAGCAGCATGACCGACAGCTTCACCATCCGCACGATCGAGGCGTTTTGCTATCGCTATCCGCTGGTGACGCCGGTGGTGACGTCGTTCGGACAGATGCTGAACCGCCCTGCGGTGTTCGTTCGCGTCGTCGACGAGGACGGGGTCGAGGGATGGGGCGAGGCCTGGTGCAATTTTCCGGCCCCGGGTGCGGAGCACCGCGCCCGACTCGTCAATGAAGTGCTTGCGCCCGGCCTCATCGGACGCAAGTTCGGCGGTCCCGCTCAGGCCTTCGAGGCGCTGACGGTGGGCACGGAAGTCCTGGCGCTTCAATGCGGCGAGCCCGGCCCGTTTGCGCAGGCGATTTCGGGCATTGATCTGGCGCTGTGGGATCTCTCGGCGCGCCGGCGGCGTTTGCCGCTGTGGCGGCTGCTCGGTGGACAGTCGAGCAGGATCAAGGTCTATGCGAGCGGGATCAATCCCGGCGGCGCGGCCCAGACCGCCGAAGCGGCACTCAAGCGCGGCTATCGCGGATTGAAGCTGAAAGTCGGCTTCGGAGCCGATGTCGATCTCGCCAATCTGGCGTCACTGCGGTCGATTGTCGGCAAGGGCATGCTGGCCGCGGACGCCAATCAGGGCTGGTCGGTCGAACAAGCGCTGAAGATGCTGCCGCAACTCGCCGCTTTCGATCTGCGCTGGCTTGAGGAGCCGATCCGCGCCGACCGGCCGCGCGAGGAGTGGCGCAGACTGCGCGCTGGCGCGACAATGCCGATTGCCGCGGGCGAGAACATCTCCAGCGTCGATGGCTTCGAGGAGGTCCTGGCTGAAAACGTACTCGGAGTGGTTCAGCCCGACATCGCGAAATGGGGCGGCCTCAGCCTAGGCGCGGGGCTTGCAAGTGATATCCTGAAATCGGGAAAGACGTTCTGTCCACACTATCTTGGTGGCGGCATCGGCTTGCTTGCTTCAGCGCATCTCTTGGCGGGTGCTGGTGGTGAAGGCTGGCTCGAAATTGACGCGAACGACAATCCGTTGCGCGATCTGTTTTGCGGCCCGATCGTAAATGTGAAGGACGGTGCCGTGGAACTGAGCGAAGCTCCGGGGCTCGGTATGGTGCCGGATCTTTCCCGGATCGAGCGCTATCGCAGCTAGACGAAGCCTTCTCTATTTCCGCTGCAGGGGTTCAAAGGCGCAATGCGGACTATTCTGGTTGGCGCATGATGGAAAACCGATCGGAGCGGTCTAGTTTGTTCTTGACGGTATTTGGATAGTCCTACGCTGAAGCGAGTATCGCAGTCTTGACCGAGTAGGCGACCTGACCAGTCGATTGACTCCGATAGGTACCGAACTCACCAGAATTACGATCGGCGCAAATTTCCTGTGAATTCAAGACCGAAAAATTGCGGCGGGTATACCGTCGGCACTTGTCGGTCACATTTGAAAATTTGTGCTTGCGGATCAACGACGAGACGCCATTCGAAATGGTTGAGTGGGAGTAGTATGGGCGGCGGCTGTCGCGCAATTTGGCGTGCTTTGGTGGGAGGTTCTCACTTCCTCTCATCTTCGAGCGTTGACCCCACTTAACCTCGATCGGCGCGTGAATTCCACGTGCTTCCGTTGGCAGAGTATTGTGGCGCATTATAGCGTGCAGAACAGCCAGAGCTACGAGAAGCGAAGCCTCGGAGTCACAGCGGCTCAATGCCAATCTTCTTGATGATCCTCGCCCATTTCGCGGCTTCCGAGGCCATAAAGTCTTTCAGGCCTTGCGGATCCATCACCAGCGGCTCGGCGCCCTGTTCGACGAAGAGGGCGCGCACTTTCGGATCGTTCACGGCTTCGACCATCGCTTTATACAGCCTTTCGACGACGGCTTTTTCGGTATTCGCCGGCGCAAGCAGCGCGAGCCAAGCCGCGCTCTCGTAATTCTTAAGGCCGGCCTCGGCCGCGGTCGGCACATCCGGCAGCGCCGTCATGCGCTTGTCGTTGGCAACCGCGAGCGGACGCGCATCACCGCTTTTGATCAGACCGAGGACGTTCGGCAGGAGTTGGAAGCCGAGCGGGACCTGTCCGGCGATGAAGTCCGGCGTGTAGGCGGCGATGTTGCGGTAGGGCACGTGCGTGAGTTCGGCACCGGTGAGCTGCTCGAAGTAGGCGGCTGCCAGGTGCTGCGAGGAGCCGATGCCGACCGTCCCGTAGTTCAGCTCGCGCGGATGCGCCTTGGCGTAGTCGATCAGCTCGGCCAGCGATTTCGGCGGCAGTTTTGAGTTGATCACGATGACATTCGGCAGCGTCGCGAACAGGCCGATCGGGGCGAGATCCTTCAGCGGATCGTAGGGGAGGTCCTTGTAGAGCGACTTGTTCGCGACTAACGGACCGGAGGTGCTCATCAGCAAGGTGTAGCCGTCAGGCGATGCATGAGCCGCCGCCGCGGTGCCGATGTTGCCGCCGGCGCCGGGGCGGTTGTCGACCACGAAGGCCTGCCCGAGCGATGTGGACATGCGGTTGAGCAGGATGCGCGTGACGACGTCGCTGGCGCTCCCGCCGGCAAAGGGCACGAGCACTTGCACCGGCCGGGCGGGATAATCCTGTGCTCGTGCAGGACGAAGTCCTGTGGCGGCGACCACAGCGCCCGCGCCGAACGACAGCAAGGACCTGCGGTTGAGGTGACAGCCGTTGGCGCATGGCGCCGTGCTGTCCGTGATCTTGCTGCGACCGAACGGTGTCATCCCGGACTGGACCTCCCGAATGTGTCTTGTTCTGCAAGACCTGGAATCGTCCGGGACGGGATTCGTCGGGGATGGGCGCCAGGTTCGCGAGTTCTGCGCCTGGACCGTAGTTAGCGGGCCATTGCGGCCGTCATGCCGGCTGGTCTCAAAACTTACCAACGCGTCTCATTTTGCAGCGGGCGCGACATCTTGTCCGTGCGGAATTCTGCATTTAAGAGATCGGTTTCCGCCTCGGTTTCTTGCGCTCGTTGCGTGAAGGCGAAGTTGCGTTACTCGAGGCGGGCTCCACGAACCCGCTCGCCACGGCGGCGGCCTGCGCAAGATCCTGACTGATGACATCGAGCACGGCCTTGGCCGCGACCGACACGGCCCGCCTTGGGTGATGCACCCAGGCAATCGAGCGCACGATCCTCTGCTCGTCGAAGCGATGCGCCCGGATGCTGCCGCTGGCGAGCGATTGCCGGAGCGCAATGGTCGGCAGCACCGTCGCGAAATCGGTAGTCGCGATCACGTCGCAGAGCGCGGGCAGGGTGTCGAGCTCCAGGCGTGGCCGCAGGTCGATTCCGATTGCGGCGGCATGCTCGTCGAGGATCAGGCGCAGGCCGTGGCGCTTCGACGGCAGCACCAGATCGACATTGGCGATGTGGTCGAAGCGTAGTCTTGCGGGCCGCCTGATCGGGCCGTCCTTCCGGCAGGCGAACACCATCTCCTCGTCCAAGACGTGATGCGCAGCGAGCGGCGTCTTGCGGCGCGGCACATTGATCAGCGCGAAATCGAGCTGCCCGGTGTTGACCCAGTCGACCAGCGTCTCGGTATAGCCCTCGCAGACCGACAACGTGATCTCGGGATAGCGGCTGGCGACGGTCGCGGACGACCGCGCCATTGTGCTCTGCGCCACCGAGGTGATGAGGCCGACCGAGACGCGGCCCGAGATGCGCCCGCCGAGCTGCGCCATCTCCTGCCGCGCATATTCGGCGTCGCGCACGATCGGCGCCGTCAGCCGCACCAGCGCTTCCCCGGCGCTGGTCAGCGTCATGCCCTGGACGCTGCGGTCGAACAGCTTTTGGCCAAGCTCGGCCTCGAGCTTGGCAATCTGCATGCTCAGCGCCGGCTGCACGATGTTGAGCTGGCGCGCGGCGCGGGTGACGTTTCTCTCCTCGGCCAGGCACAGGAAGTATTGCATCTGCCTGAGTTCCACGGGGCGTGTCCTTCGTTCAGCGATCCGCGCGCGGGCCATCATCTCAGATGATGAATGATATAATCAATGATTATTTGTGGTGATGGATGAGGTTGCCTAGTCTTGGCCTTGAAAGGCGCAGACTCCCCGGGAGCGAAACCAGACCTATGCAGGACGCCAGCCCCAAGCGGATGATTATCGGCATTTCCGGCGCATCGGGCGTCACCTATGGCGTGCGCATGCTGCAGCTGCTGCGCAATGCCGGCGTCGAGACGCATCTGGTGATGTCGAGGACCGCCGAGCAAACCTTTGCCTATGAGACCGACCTGAAGATCGCCGAGGTGAGGGCGCTCGCCAATGTCAACCATGCGATCGACGACATGGCCTCCGCAATCTCGAGCGGCTCGTTCCGCACTGCCGGCATGATCGTAGCGCCGTGCTCGATGCGCTCGATGTCCGAGATCGCTTCCGGTGTGACCACGACGTTACTGACCCGCGCCGCCGACGTCGTGCTCAAGGAGCGCCGGCGCCTGGTGCTGATGGTGCGCGAGACCCCGCTGCACACGGGGCATCTTCGGACGATGACGGCTCTCTCGGAGATGGGCGCGATCATCGCGCCGCCCGTGCCGGCTTTCTATGCCAGGCCCGAAAGCCTCGACGAAATGGTCGAGCACACCGTCGGCCGCGTGCTGGACCTCTTTGACATCGATATCGGCGTCGTGCGCCGCTGGGGCGAGGACGAGGCGCTCAGGCGCCGCTCGCCGACGCTGCGCAAGATCGCGCCCTGATTTGAGACCTTGAGGAAAGACCCGTATGCCAATGGACAATGTTGCGAGGAACGCGCCCGCCGATCTGCGCGCCTGGCTCGCTTATCTCGCCGAACGCGGCAAGCTCGCGATCGCGCGCGAGGGCGTTGCGCTGGCGGACGAGCTCGCCGCCATCGCCAAGCGGCTGGAGCGCGACAGTGCAGTGCTATTTCCGCGCCCCGGCGGGCACGAGATTCCCGTCGTCGCGAACCTCTTTGCCGGACGCGACTGGGTCGCCGAGTCCATCGGCGTCACCGAGCACCAGCTGCTGCCGCGGTTCCTGGCGGCCGCCAGCCATCCGCTGCCAACGCACGAGGTCGCGAGCGGTCCAGTGCAGGAGGTCGTCCATGACGACGTCGACCTGCTCCGCCAGCTTCCGGTTCCCAAGCACAATGAACGCGACAGCGGCCCATATATCACTGCCGGGCTGCTGATCGCGCGCAATCCCAGGACGGGCGTGCAGAACGTCTCGATCCATCGTTGCCAGATTTCCGGCAAGAACCGCATCGGCGTGCTGCTGCTGCCGCGGCACACTTTCTCCTATTATCGCCTCGCCGAGCAGCTGGGCCAGGCGCTGGAGATCGCGATCGTGATTGGCGCGCATCCGGCCTTGATGCTGGCCTCGCAGGCGATCGCCGCGCTCGACGAGGACGAGATGGCGATTGCCGGTGCGCTGTTAGGCGCGCCCGTCAATGTCGTGAAGTGCCGGACCAATTCGGTCCGGGTTCCCGCCCATGCGGAGATCGTGATCGAAGGCCGCATTCTGCAAGACGTGCGCGAGCCGGAGGGGCCGTTCGGCGAATTCCCCCAATATTACGGTCCGCGCGCCAATCGCGAGGTGATCGAGGTCGACGCGATCACGCATCGCAAGAAGCCGATCTTCCACACCATCGTCGGCGGCGGCTTCGAGCACCTGATCCTCGGCGGCGTGCCACGCGAAGCGACGCTGCTCCAGCATCTGCGCCGCAGCTTTCCCAACGTGCTCGACGTTCGCCTGACGCGCGGCGGCACCTGCCGCTATCATCTCGCGATCAAGATCGACAAGGCCAATGACGGCGAGCCCAAGAACATCATGATGTGCGCCTTCGGCGCGCATTACGATATCAAGCAGGTGGTCGTCGTGGACAAGGACGTCGACATCTCCTCGTCGGACGAGATCGAATGGGCGGTGGCGACGCGCTTCCAGGCTGATCGCGATCTCATGGTCGTCTCAGGCGCGCTCGGCTCGAAGCTTGATCCGACCACCGACAACGGCATCAGCGCCAAGATGGGCCTGGATGCGACCGCCCCGGTCAGCGCGCCCGAGCTCGCCTTCAAGCGTATCCGCGTCAATGGCGAGGAGGATATCGATCTCGCCATTGCGTTGCAGGCCGACCCCAGCGCCGCCATCGTGCGGCTTCTTGCGGAGGCACGCACGTGATCCGATTAACGCGTACGAGAAACTTGCGTCGGTTTGCGCGATTGGAATATGAAGCGGGCGCCGCTTATGGTGTCGCGCCAACGAGCCAATCGTGTTGCAGCGCAATGCTGCCGGGAGGACGGAACTGATGTCGACGGCCCTGCGCATCGCTCACGGCGCTTTCGGCAGGGTCGCGCTGCTCGACATGGACCGTTCGCTGGTCCGTCACGCTCATCATCACTGTCACGTCCTGCTCAAGGTCGAGGGCGCCGATACGCAGTTCCTGGTCGGCGACCAGGTCACGCCGCTTACCGATACCGCGGCCGTGCTCGTCGACGGCTGGAAGCCGCATGCTTACGTGCACGACGTCAATCGTCCGCGCACGCTGATCATGGCCCTCTATATCGAGCCGGAATGGCTGAAGGAGTTTCGCCCCGGTTGGGCCGCGAGCGGCGCGCCGGGCTTTTTCGAGCGTCCTTCGGGCGAGGTGTCGCCGCGCATCCGCCAGCTCACGCTGCATCTGGCCGCTGAAATGATGGCGAATCCGGATGCGGTGCGCACCCATGAGCAGACGCTGTCTGACCTGATGATCGCGGTGATCGAGCGCTTCACGCCCTGGCGCAGCTTTCCGACCTCGATCCGCGGCATGAGCGTGGTGGGCTGCGACTGGCGCATCCGCCGCGCCATGGACGCGATGCGCGTGCACGATTGCTGTTCCAATGTCGATCAGTTCGTGAAGGGCGCGGGCCTTTCGCGCGCGCAGTTCTTCCGCCTGTTCGAGACCTCGCTCGGCGTCTCGCCAAAGCTCTATCTCAACGTTGTCCGCATGGAGCGCGCGCTCGAGGCCGTGATGCGCGAGGACACGCCGCTCGGCGAGCTCAGCGAGCGCTTTGGTTTTCCGGAGCCGGCGCATTTCACGCGCTTCTTCCGCGATCATGCCGGCGTCAGCCCGCGCGAGTTTCGCAACGTTTCGCGTCTTGCCGGTTGAGTCCCGCGAGCTGATATTGCGCTGCACAGTCTCTAATGAGACGATTTGGTAAGTGGTGAGAGCGGGCGGTATGGCCCGCGCACCCCCTGTCCTGACATCTGTCACCGTCGCGTCAAAGAGCGCGTCGGGAGGTATGCCGGGACATGTTGCAGGCGGTCACATCCGCAAATCCGGGAAATGGCGATGAGCCGTGGGTCGGGCGCTCGATCGAGCGCGTCGAGGACGCCGCGCTGCTCTCCGGCCGCGGCCGCTTCATCGACGATCTCGGCGTCGCGCCCGGCACGCTGCACGCGACCATCCTGCGCTCGCCGCACGCGCATGCCGACATTCTCTCCATCGATGCTGAAGCTGCAAAACGCCTGCCGGGCGTTGCTGCGGTTCTGACCGGCAGCGACGTCAAGGCCGTCACCACCAGCCTCGTCGTCGGCGTGAAGGCGCCGGTGGAATGCTGGCCCATCGCGATCGATCGTGTGCGCTATATCGGTGAGCCCGTGGCCGTGGTCCTCGCCACCGATCGCGCGCGCGCCGAAGATGCGGCGGAGCTGATCAACGTCGAATACAGCCCGCGCGGCGCAGTGGTCGATCCGCTCGGAGCGATCGCACCGGGTGCGCCCGTGTTGCACGACGGCTTTCCCGGCAATCTCGCCAGCGATCGCTCATTCCGCTATGGCGATCCCGAGCAGGCCTTTGCGGATGCGCCGCATCGCTTCGCCATCGACATCAGATATCCCCGCAATTCCTGCACGCCGATCGAGACCTACGGCGTCGTCGCCTCGCACGATGCCGGCGAGGATGCCTATGAGGTGCTCGCCAATTTCCAGGGGCCGTTCAGCATCCACACGGTGATCGCACGTGCGCTGAAAGTGCCGGGCAATCGGTTGCGGCTGCGCACGCCGCCGGATTCCGGCGGCAGCTTCGGCGTCAAGCAGGGCGTGTTTCCCTACATCGTGCTGATCGGGGCGGCGGCGCGCATCACGGGACGGCCGGTCAAATGGATCGAGGACCGGCTTGAGCATCTCACCGCATCGGTGTCGGCCACCAATCGCGCGACCAAGCTGTCGGCGGCAGTGGCCGTGGATGGCAAGATTCTCGCGCTGGACTGGGACCAGGTCGAGGATTGCGGCGCGCACCTGCGTGCGCCCGAGCCGGCGACGCTCTATCGCATGCATGGCAATCTGACCGGCGCCTATGACATCCGCCATGTCAGAATCCGCAACCGTGTCGTCGTCACCAATAAGACGCCAACCGGCCTCAACCGCGGCTTTGGCGGCCCGCAGGTCTATTTCGCGCTGGAACGCCTGGTGCAGCGGATCGCGATTGGGCTCGGCCTCGATCCGCTGGACGTCATCAAGCGCAATCTCATCGATGCCGACGCCTTTCCCTATCGCACGGCGACCGGAGCGCTGCTCGATTCCGGCAACTATCAGGAAGCCGTCGCGCGCGCGGTGGAGCAGGGCAGGCTTGCCGAACTGAAGGCGAAGCGCGACGCGGCGCGGGCGCAGGGGCGGCTCTACGGCATCGGCTTCACCGCCGTGGTCGAGCCCAGCGTCTCCAACATGGGCTACATCACGACCGTGCTGACCGCGGCCGAGCGCCGCAAGGCCGGGCCGAAGAATGGCGCGCAGGCGACGGCGACGGTCGGGCTCGATCCGGTCGGCAGCGTCACCGTGCATGTCGCCTCGGTGCCGCAGGGGCAGGGCCATCGCACCGTGCTGTCGCAGGTCGTGGCCGACGTCTTTGGCCTCCAACCGAAGGACATCCGCGTCAACACCGAGATAGACACCGCCAAGGACGCTTGGTCGATCGCGTCAGGCAATTACGCCAGCCGCTTTGCGGCGGCCGTGGCAGGCACTGCTAAGACTGCGGCCGAGCGCGTCGCCGGAAAGCTTGCGCGGGTCGCCGCCAGCCAGCTCAACGTCGAGCCGGCCGACATCACCTTTGCGAAAGGCTTTGTCGCCTCGAAGCATAATCCGGAGAACCGGATCGCGTTCTCGCGCGTCGCAGCCCTCAGCCACTGGTCGCCGGGCTCGCTGCCTGACGATGCCGGCCACACCATCCGCGAAACCGTGTTCTGGACGCCGCCGGAGCTGACGCCACCCGATGACGAGGACCGCATCAACTCCTCGCTCTGCCACGGCTTCATCTTCGACTTCTGCGGCGTCGAGATCGATCCGATCACGCTTGAAACGCGGATCGATCGTTACGTCACCATGCACGATTGCGGCACCATTTTGCATCCGGGCATGGTCAACGGTCAGATCCGCGGCGGCTTTGCCCAAGCGCTCGGCGCCGCGCTTCTCGAGGAATATGCCTATGCAGAGGACGGCAGTTTCCTGACGGGAACGCTCGCCGACTATCTGCTGCCGACCACGACCGAGGTGCCGGAGCCCGAGATCTTCCACATGGAGACGGCGTCGCCGTTCACGCCGCTTGGTGCAAAGGGCGTCGGCGAAGGCAATTGCATGTCGACGCCGGTGTGCCTTGCCAATGCGGTCGCCGATGCGCTCGGCGTAGCCGATGTCACTTTGCCGCTGGTGCCGTCGCGGCTGGCCGAGCTGGTGCGTGGCGCCGAACCGCCGCCGCCCGCAGGCGGCGCGACCACTGCGGCCGTGCGCGAGGGTGACCGCCGGCTGCGCGGGGAGGGAGCGGCGTCGGTGAAGGGCGCGCCGGAGCAGGTCTGGGCCATGCTGCTTGATCCCGCGACGCTGCAATCGGTCATTCCGGGCTGCCAGCGCGTCGACAAGGTCACCGACACGCATTTCCGCGCCGACGTCACGCTCGGCATTGGCCCCGTCAATGGCCGTTATCGCGCCGACGTCGAGCTGTTCGATCTCGATCCGCCGCGTGCGGTCACCTTGCGCGGCGTCGCTACCGGCGCGCTGGGTTTCGGCAACGCCGAGGGCCGCATCACGCTCGCGCCCGACGGCAATGGCGGAACCAGGCTGAGCTACATCTATGACGCCGCGATCGGCGGCAAGGTCGCGAGCATCGGCGGCCGGCTGCTCGATGGCGCGACACGCGTGATCATCGGCCAGTTCTTCACCGCGCTGGCCCGCAAGGCCGGCGGTGGTGACGCCGAGGGCGGCGGCTTCTCGCTGTTCGCGCTGCTGGCAAAGGCGGTCAGCCTGTTGGGGGCGCGCCGATGAAACCGCCCGCATTCGACTATCTCCGCGCCGAAAGCGTCGGCGACGTTCTCGAAGGCCTCGCGCAGCGGGGCGGCGACGCCCGCGTGCTCGCCGGCGGGCAATCGCTGATGGCGATGCTGAACATGCGCCTCGCCAAGCCAAAGCTGCTGATCGACATCATGCGGATCAGGGAGCTTCGCCAGATCGAGCGCAAGGGCGATGCTGTCGTCATCGGCGCCGGAGTTCGCCAGGCGGACCTGCTCGCATGGCCTGACCTCGCCGAGACGCTGCCGCTGGTGGCGCTGGCGCTGCCCTGGGTCGGGCACATGCAGACCCGCAGCCGCGGCACCATCTGCGGCTCGCTCGCGCATGCGGATCCCAGCGCCGAGATGCCGCTCGCGCTGGTCGCACTCGGCGGCGAGGTGCTGTTGCGCAACACCAGGCGCCGCCGCCGCGTCGTGGCAAAAGATTTTTTTGCCGGCATGATGCTAACCGCACGTGCCGATGACGAGCTGATTGAGGGCATCTCGC
Organism: Bradyrhizobium manausense; assembly: GCF_001440035.1. GTDB lineage: Bacteria > Pseudomonadota > Alphaproteobacteria > Rhizobiales > Xanthobacteraceae > Bradyrhizobium > Bradyrhizobium manausense. The sequence goes on from NZ_LJYG01000034.1 coordinate 108,017, forward strand.
TGCCGGTGGTTAAGGGGGCGCGTGTCGCCTTCCGCGAGGTCGCGCGCCGTCACGGCGATTTCGCCATCGTCGCCTGCGCCGCGATGAAGATTCCGACGGGCGTGCGGCTCGCTGTCGGCGGTGTCGCCGACGTCCCGACTGCGAGTGACTGGCCGCAACTCGAAGGCAGCGCGCTCGATGACGCGCTCAATACCTTTGCTTACGAACTCGGTGCCCGCGACGACGTCCACGCCAGCGCTCGCTATCGCCGCGACCTCGTGCGCATGATCGGTCGCGACCTGATCGGCGAGGTGCTGCAATGACCCGCCTCAAGGCCGAGCAGCGCCACGCCGTCCGCTTCACGCTCAACGGCAAGCCGGTCGAGGGCGAGGCCGAGCCGCGGATGCTGCTGTCGGACTTCCTGCGTCACCAGCTCGGTGCGACCGGAACCCATGTCGGTTGCGAGCATGGCGTCTGCGGCGCCTGCACGATTGTCGTCGACGGAATGCTGACGCGGTCCTGCTTGAGTCTCGCGGTGCAGGTCGATGGCTGCGAGCTGAAAACGGTGGAGGGGCTCGCCCCCTCGGCCGACCGGCTGGGTGTGCTGCAGCAGGCGCTCCGCCGCAACCACGCCCTCCAGTGCGGCTTCTGCACCGCCGGCATCCTGATGTCGCTCGACCATTATCTCGCGAAGAACCCGGCGCCGACCGAAGCGGAGATCCGCGATCTCCTCAGCGGGCATATCTGCCGCTGCACCGGCTACACCCCGATCATCAGGGCGGCGTTAGATGCCGCCGCCGAGCTTGCTTCATCCAGCAAAGAGACGTCCGATGCTTGATCTCGCCAGCAGCTTTATGGCCAGCGCCGCGCGCGATCCCAATTCGGTTGCGCTGGTCGACGGCGATCTGCGCCTGACATACCGGCAATGGTACGACAAGATCTCCGCGCTGGTCGCCTCGTTCGACCGCCTCGGCCTCCAACCCGGCGATCACGTCGTCACGCTGCTGCAAAACCGCTGGGAAGCGGCGACGCTGCACTGGGCCAGCCAGTTCGCCGGTCTCGTGATCACGCCGATCAACTGGCGGGCCAAGGCCGACGAGCTCGATTACTGCATCGAAAATGCCGAGGCCTGCGCGGTGTTCTATCAGGACATTTCCGCCGAAGCGGTGCAGGGCTCGGCGCTGTCAGGCAAGCTGCTGCGCGTCTCCGCCGATCCCGGCACTGGCGATGCGACCAGCTTTGGCGATCTGATCAGGAACAGCGCACCGGACGCCGAGCCGCGCGTCGGCGCCGATGCATGGTCGATCATGCTCTACACCTCCGGCACAACCTCGCGGCCGAAGGGCGTGCCGCGCCGGCATTGCGCCGAGCGGGCCGCGGCGATCGCCCATGTCGCGCAAAATCTCTACGGCCGAGGCGAGCGCACGCTCGGCGTGATGCCGCTCTACCACACCATGGGCGTCCGCTCGCTGCTGGCGATGTCGCTGATCGGAGGAACTTTCATCTGCCTGCCGCGCTATGACAGCCGACAGGCGCTGGCGCTGATCGAGAAGGAGGCGATCACCAACCTTTATCTGGTGCCGACGCTTTATCACGACCTCGTCCATCACGAGGCCTTTGCCAAAACCGTCGTCTCCACCGTGCGCAAGCTCGGCTTTGCCGGCGCGTCGATGACCGATGGACTGTTGAAGAAGCTGAATGAGGCGTTCGAGCCAACCCTGTTCGTAAATCACTACGGCAGCTCGGAGATCTACACTTTCACGATCGACCAGGACGCGGCAGCAAAACCCGGCTCCGCCGGCAAGGCGGGCTTGAATCAACATGTCAAGGTCGTACGCATCGGCGCAAAGTCGGTCGCGGAGCTTGCCACGGTCGGCGAGGAGGGCGAGATCATCGCGACGCTCGCCGGCGACGAGGCGTTTGAAGGCTACTGGCGCCGACCGGAGGCCGACGCAAAATCGCTGCGCGAAGGCTGGTATTTTACCGGCGACACCGGCTACGTCGATGCCGACGGCGATCTCTTCGTCACCGGCCGCGTCGACGACATGATCATCACCGGCGGCGAGAACGTCTCGCCGGTCGAGATCGAAAGCTGCCTGTCGTTGCATCCCGCCGTTGACGAGGTCGCAGTGGTCGGCGTCGCTGACGAGAAGTGGGGCAAGATCGTCGCCGCCTTCGTCAAGCGCAACCGCGCAGTGTCGGAGGGAGAACTGGAGCAGTTCTGCCGCACCTCGGGCCTTGCCAATTTCAAGCGGCCGCGCCGCTACGTTTTCGTCGACGCGATCCCGAAATCGCCGGTCGGCAAGCTGCTGCGGCGATTGCTCGTCGCCGGAGAATACGAGGCCGAGCGCCTGCCGCCGTCGGACGCGGCCTGAATCACCCATCAACAGAAGGAACCACAGATGCCATCACCCTATACATTCACCGATCCCCGGCTCGCCAAGCTCGACGGGTTCAAGGTCGAGATCGACGAGGCGCACGAGCGCGCTGACATCATCTTAGGGAGGCCGCCCTACAACGTGGTGGCGATGCCGCAGCGCGACCAGCTGCGGCTGACCTTCGAGACGCTGGACGAGGACGCGCGCGTGCGCGTCATCGTGGTGCGCGGCGAGGGCGAGCACTTCTCCAGCGGCGGGAATATCGGCGGCTTCATGGAGGCGAGCCCCGAGCACGTCTCCAAGCTCGCCTGGAACATAGCCGCGCCCGCGCGCTGCGCCAAGCCCGTGATCGTTGCCAACCGCGGCTATTGCTTCGGCGTCGGCTTCGAGCTGTCGCTCGCCTGCGACTTCCGCATCGCGTCCGAAACCACGCAATACGCGCTGCCGGAGCAGAAGCTCGGCCAGATCCCTGGTTCGGGCGGCTCGGCGCGCCTGCAGAAGATGGTCGGCATCACCCGCACCAAGGACATCGTGATGCGCTCCAAGCGCATCTCGGCCAAGCAGGCCTATGAATGGGGCATCGCCACCGAATGCGTGCCGGATGCCGAGCTGGAGAAGGCCACCGACAAGCTCGTCGACGAGCTCCGCACCTTCTCGCCGCTGGCGCAGCGCACGGCCAAGAAGCTGCTCAATGACACCGAGGATTCGACGCTCGCTATCGCCATCGAGCTGGAAGGCCATTGCTATAGCCGCCTACGCCAGTCCGAGGACTTCAAAGAAGGCGTCGAGGCCTTCAACGCGAAGCGTGCGCCGAAATTCAGCGGCCGCTGATACGCGATGCAACGCACGCCGCGGTTCGCAATGACGCGAACCGTGGCGCCATTCAAACGGGGGAGGTAAAACAACATGGCTGAGATGGATATGCCGGTCGTGGGCGCGCAGGCGTCCGCAGACAACAAGCAGATGGTCAACGCGATCATCGCCTCGGTGCTCGGATGGGCACTGGATCTGTTCGATTTGTTCATTCTGCTCTACGTGGCGCCGGTCGTCGGCGCACTGTTCTTTCCGTCGAGTAATGCGGCGCTGTCGCTGGCCGCTGTCTACGGCTCGTTTGCGGTGACGCTGCTGATGCGTCCGCTTGGCTCGGCGGTGTTCGGCCATTATGCCGACGTACACGGCCGCAAGCAGGCCATGCTGGTTGCCATCGTCGGCGTCGGCGTCAGCACCGCAGCGTTCGGCCTCCTGCCGACCATCGCGCAGGTCGGCGTGTTCGCGCCGATCATCTTCCTGATCCTGCGCCTGGTGCAGGGCATCTTCGTCGGCGGCGTCGTGGCCTCCACCCATACCATCGGTACCGAGTCCGTGCCGCCGCAATGGCGCGGCGCGATGTCCGGTCTGGTCGGCGGTGGCGGTGCCGGCATCGGGGCGCTGCTTGCATCCTTCATCTTCCTGATCACGTCCTCGGTCTTCCCCGGCGATGCTTTTGCCGTGTGGGGCTGGCGCTTCATGTTCTTCTCGGGCCTGCTGAGCTCGCTGCTTGGCTGGTTTATCTTCCGCAACCTCGAGGAGTCGCCTTACTTCAAGGAGCTCAAGCGCCAGCAGGGCAACAAGCAGGCGAAGGTCTCGAAGGCGCCGGTCAAGGACGTGTTCTCCGGCCAATATCGCGGTGTTCTGCTGGTCAACCTGCTCATCACCTTTGGCGGTGGCGCGGGCTATTATTTAACCTCTGGCTATCTGCCGAGCTTCCTGAAGGTCATCAACGCGGTCCCGAACCAGACCTCGTCGCTGATCCTGATGGGTGCGAGCGTCTCGGCATTCTTCTCGGCCGTGCTGGTCGGTGCGCTCAGCGACCGCATCGGCCGCAAGAAGACCTTCCTGATGATCGGCGTCCTCGCAGCCGTGCTTCTGCCGTTGTGCTATCTCAACCTCGCGGCCACCAGGGACACGACGCAGATCACGCTCTATGCGCTCGCCATCGCCTTCATCGGGAATGCGGGCTACGCGCCGGTGCTGATCTTCCTGAACGAGCGTTTTCCGACTGCGCTGCGCGCGAGCGGCACCGGTCTGTCCTGGAACATCGGCTTCGCGCTGGGCGGCATGATGCCGACCTTCGTCTCGCTGGTGAGCGGCAGCCCGGCGGAAATCCCGATGTCGCTGGCCTGCTTCGCGGCCGGCGTGTTCGTCATCTACCTGATCGGTGCGATCGTGATTCCCGACACCAAGGGCGACTTCCGCTAGGCTCGACCGGCGCGGTCGCAACGGCCGCGCCGGTCCATCGAATTGCACGACGAGACGGGAATGGATGAGCTGCATTTCGACGACGTGATCGTCGGCGGCGGATCGGCGGGCTGTGTGCTCGCCAACCGGCTCTCGGCGGACGGGCGCCGCCGCGTTCTCCTCATCGAAGCCGGGATGGATACGCCGCCCGAGGCGACGCCGCCGGAAATCCTCGACAGCTATCCGATGACGCTGTTCTTCGGCGACAAGTACATCTGGCCGGGTCTGTCGGCGGCAGCCGGCCGCAACGCCGAGGGCAGGCCGGTCGTCCGCGCCTACGAGCAGGCGCGGGTGATGGGCGGCGGCTCCAGTATCAATGTGCAATCGGCCAATCGCGGCCTGCCTCGCGACTATGACGAATGGCGCGATCTGGGCGCGCGGGGCTGGGGGTGGGCGGACGTGCTGCCGTATTTCCTCAAGCTCGAGACCGATCTCGATTTCGATGGACCGCCGCACGGCAAGCACGGCCCGATCCCGATCCGCCGCGTCGCCCGCGAGGACATTCCCGAGTTCGGCCGCGCCGTGGGCGAGGCGCTATCGGCGACCGGGCTGCCGTTCCGTAAGGATCAGAACGCGGAGTTCGAGGACGGCATCTTTCCGCCTGCGTTCTCCAACAGCAACGATCGGCGGGTCTCCACGGCTGCTGGCTATCTCGATGCAGCGACGCGCTCGCGGCCGAACCTCGCCATTTGGGCGTACAGTGAGGTCGAGCAGCTTCAGCTCGACCACCGCCGCGCGACGGGTGTGGTGGTCTCGCGTAGCGGGCAGAAGCTCACGGTCGGCGCCGGCCGCGTGATCCTCACCGCGGGCGCGTTGCAATCGCCGGCGATCCTGATGCGGGCGGGTATCGGTCCGGGTGCGGCGCTTCAGGCGCTCGGCATTACCAGGGTTATCGATCTCCCCGGCGTCGGCAGCAATCTGCGCGATCATCCCGCGCTAACCTTCTGTCAATATCTGCCGCGCGACCTTCGGCTCCCGCTGGCCCGGCGGCGTCCCAACTTTGCGGCGATGCGCTACTCGTCAGGCCATCCGGGCTGTGACGCCTCGGACATGTACATCACGGCCTCGGCCCGTGGCGGCTGGCACGCGCTGGGCACGCGGCTCGGGCTCTATTTTCTCTGGTGCAACCGGCCGTATTCCAGCGGATCGCTAAAGCTGGCGACGCCCGATCCCAAGACCTATCCGGTTGTCGATTTCAACCTGTTGTCCGATCCGCGTGATCTCGAACGGATGATTGCGTCCGTCCGTCTGCTTGCGAGCCTTGTCGTCCATCCCGCGCTCAATCCCGAGGCCGGTGACTTCTTCCCGGCCTCGTATTCCCCGCGCATCAAGCGGCTGAGCCGGTATGGCACGGCCAACCGCATCGTCGCCTCGATCCTCCGCCCGATGCTCGACGTGCCCGCGGGCCTCAGGCAGCTCCTGATCCGGCTCGTGCTGCTCAACGGCACCGACTTCCGGGCGACGTTGGCGGACCAGCGCGCCCTGGAGGCCTTCGTGCGGCAGAGCGTGTTTGGTGTCTGGCACCCCGTAGGCACCTGCCGCATGGGCGATCCGGCTGACCCCATGGTCGTGGTCGATGCCGAGGGCAGGGTGATCGGCAGCGACAATATCTTCGTTGCGGACGCCTCGATCATGCCGCGGCTGCCGACCGCCAATACCAACATCCCAGTGATCATGGCGGCCGAGAAGATCAGTGATGCGCTTTTGCGACGAAGTTAGACTTTGCGATGCCCCGACCGCAGGTGGGCGCAAACATTGCCGAGATCGCCCACGGTGAGAGACGACCGCACTTCACTATAGGCCTCGTCTTGCATCAGCGCACCGACCAGCACCGGGCGCATCGCTGAATCAGGCAGCGCCTGCGCGTGATCTGCGCAGGATGAATGCGGAACTGATAGATCGGATACGCGAATTGGTGGGCGCGGCAGGCTTGCCGATCACGCGCACCGATTGCGCTTGCGGCGCAATCCGATGCGAGTGCCGGGAAGGCAAATCCCGAGTTCGACGGCGCGGTGACCTGATCGACGCAACTGGCCGTTTCAGCTTCACGATCATCAGCGTCAGGCTCTTTCCGGTCTCGCACATGTTGCGAAGCAGCTGGTCGTCGTCTTCTGACCAGCGTTGATGGTCATAGGTGCGGGCAGCCATTGCCAGGGCCTCTAAAGTCGATGAGGCAGGGCCAGATCACAGCGAATAGGAAGGGCCCGGTCCGGTACTGTTGGCCGGGTCAGTTGAAGGGCGGCTTGTTACGCTGCCGCCTCTCACAGAGATAGTTCGCCCACATCGCGTTTCAATCGCTTTACGGATTTGTAATCGCAAGTCTCGATATGCGCGGGCCTCACCGCACATTGGCGATGATGGCGGCGACGCGCCGGGAGTGCTGATCGACGATGATGAGATCCTTGCCGGCGAGCAAATACTGATCGCCCCAAAACCCGTTGAGCACTTGCGTGGCTTCCGCAGGCAGATCAGCAGTCTCGGTCTGTTGCGGGACGGATATGCCGACCATCATCTCGAAATTGGGACGATCCATCGAAGGCCCATGCGCGGACGAGATGATCGAGCGAAGCTGCTGGCGCTGCTGATCGGAGACTGTCGCAGGCGCGGTGCTCTGTTGAATTTGCCGCGCGCGCTTGCCCGAGGAGTCCTAGACGCCGACAGGATCCTGCTTCGCAGTTGTGCTGATCGCCTCGCGCTGCGTCGGAACCCCGGTCCCGACGGTGGTCGCGGGAGCGCTTTGGTCTGCGCCCGTCGATGGGCGGCCGAGATAGTCCGTCATCCCGAATATCTGGGGCACTGCAAACCAGACCGCAAATCCGACGAACAGAATCGCGGCGAGCGCCGATCCCCACATCATCACCTGGCGGGCGCCCTCTCTCTGCTCGTCGCGGGGAAGATTTGTGGCCATGATGATCGCTCCGTTGCGATTAGCCAACCCGTGCGTCGCGCCACCGTTCCTATGGGCTGTCTCGCGGAAGGCAATCGAAATCGCCGGCTACGGCAAGGCGTCCCTTCTCAGCCCGCCCGTCGAATGCGCCTTGTTGAAAAAATAGCCCCGATTGCCAGTTACGGCTTCGGCGTACTGGTGGATGGCAACGATAATCGCCGGATGGGCGCATGGCGCCGCTCTTCCTACGTTGCCTGGGGCGGACGTCCTGGAAAGGCGCTAACGAGCCAACCGGGAGGCTGACCGAGAGACGGAAGCTCTCCGGAGCGACAAAGAGATATTTGCGAACCACGATGACCACGGGTGGGCGAGAACGTGACCTATTTCCAAGCTCCTTAGTCCCTCCTCCCTGTGGCGACGGCTCCCGGCGCGAACTATATGCCGCTGTACGTCCCACCGCGCATTCCCCATTGAAGAAGCCCTTGCTCATCTTTCTATTCCTTCTCTTCGCGCCGATCGCTGCATCCGCAGCGCGCTATTTTTGGCTGAGCGATGGCCGGGAAAACTGGCTGTCGGCCGACCGCTCGAGCGCGGGAGTCCTGCCTTCAGCGGCTGAGCATCACGAAGCGGTCATCCGGGTCTTCGCCGCACGAACTGTCGGCTGGCGCAGCATCTTCGCCGTCCACACCTGGATTGTTGTGAAGGAAAAGGACGCGACGTCCTACACCCGTTACGACTACACGGCATGGGGTGAGCCGGTCCGAACCAACGGCTTCTGGAGAAGGTTCAGCAGCGGCTCGACCAGGACCCCAACAAGATGACCTTACGCCGCAAGACGGCCGAACATCCCTTCGGGACCATAAAGGCCTGGATGGGTGCCACGCACTTCCTCATGCGAAGACAGCACAAGGTTGCGACCGAGATGGCGATGCATGTGCTCGCCTACAATATGAAACGTGCAATAGCGATTTTGGGTTGCCGAACCCTGCTGGAGGCGATGCAGACGTAAGGAGTTTGTATCGGAGCAAACTCTAGCCGCGAAACCGATCCCGAGCCTCTCGACTTGCCAGTCGGCAAAAGGGTTATCACACAGGCTGGGCCACAAGCTGAATTGCCCTGTCTCGACGCCGCTACGAATTGGCTGTGCGCCGCCGCGCTTGTGCCTGAGTATGAAAATCCTGCCTACCATCGAACCTGAACGAGCGTTTGCAAGGCCTCTGTGATCGGCATCACATACCGTCCGCTTGCCTTTCGCCACCCTCTGGATACGCTGCTACCATTGATTTGGGACCATAATGGGCGCGCTTCGTCTTTTCTTGATCATTTTTGCCGTTTGGCTCGGATGCGGACCGGCGATGGCCGAACGGCGCGTCGCGCTGGTCATCGGTAACTCGGCCTACAAGAATGTGGCGAGGCTCGCGAATCCCACGAACGATGCCGCTCTGGTAGGCGGCATGTTCAAGAGGGCCGGCTTCGACGCCGTCGACGTCAAGCTCGACCTGAACGTGGTCGACATGCGCAAGGCTCTGCGCGAGTTCGGCAGCAAGGCCCGCGAGGCCGACGTCGCGGTGGTCTACTACGCCGGCCATGGCATCGAACTCGACGGCACCAATTATCTGATTCCGACCGATGCCGCCTTGGAGACCGATACCGACGTCCTTGATGAGGCCTTCCCGCTCGACCGGGTGCTGTTTGCCATCGAGCCGGCCAAGCAACTGCGCCTCGTCATCCTGGATGCCTGTCGCGACAATCCCTTCGCCAAGACCATGAAGCGGACCATGGCCTCGCGCGCGATCGGCCGCGGCCTTGCCAAGGTCGAGCCGACCAGCCCGAACACCATGATCGCCTTTGCGGCGAAAGCCGGCTCCACTGCCTCGGACGGCGATAGCAGGAACAGCCCGTTTGCCACTGCGCTGGTCGACCGCCTGCCGACGCCGGGCCTCGACCTCGGCAAGGCGTTCCGCTTCGTCCGTGACGACGTGCTCAAGTCTACCGGCAACAAGCAGGAGCCCTTTGTCTACGGCTCGCTCGGCGGCGATGACGTGTCGCTCGTTCCGGCGAAGCCGGTGGTCACTGCGCCGCAAGGCCCGCAAGCCAACCCGCAGGACAGCATCCGCCGGGACTACGAGCTGGCGCTGCAGGCGGGAAACCGCGACGCATGGGAAGCATTCTTGCAGGCCTATCCCGACGGCTTCTATGCCGGCCTTGCGCGTGCCCAACTTAAGAACGTTGCTGCCGAAGAGGCCCGCGCCAGCGCTGCCGAGAAAGCGCGCCAGGCTGAGGAGGCCAAGGCGCGGCTCGCATCGGAGCGCGCCACCAAGGCCGAGCAGGAAAAGGCTGCTGCCGCCGCCAAGGCGGCCGAGGATGCGAAGGCAGCCGCGGAGAAGGCCAAGCAGATCGGGGAAGCCAAGGCGCTCGCGGCCGAGCAGCGGCGGAAGGATGCCGAGGCCGCCGTGGCCAAGGCGCTGGCCGATAAGCAGGCTGCGGAGAAGGCGCTCGCCGACAAGATCGCCAGTGACAAGGCCGCTGCCGAGTTGGCCGCGAAGCAGGCTGCGGACGCGAAAGCGCAAGAGAGCGAACAGAAAGTTGCCGCCGTTGCTCCGACCTCTTCCCTGTCGAGCCTGTCTCCGCAGGAGACGGCGAAGCTGGTCCAATCCGAGCTCCGTCGTGTCGGCTGTCTGGCGGCCGCGGCCGACGGCGACTGGAATGCGTCATCGCAGCTCTCGCTGACGCTATTCAACAAATATGCCGGAACGAAGTTCGACGCAAAGCTCGCCAGCTTCGAGGCGCTCGATGCCATCAAGGCCAAGCCGGGCCGGGTCTGTCCGCTGGTGTGCGACCACGGCTTCAAGGCCGATGGCGATGCCTGCGCGAAGATCACCTGCCGCGCCGGCTATCGCGTCAACGACGACAATGAATGCGAGAAGGTCCAGGACAAGAAGCCCGTCGCGACACGCGATGATGCCAAGAAGCGAGACGAGGAGAGGAAGAAGAGCGAGGCTGCGCCTGCGAAGCCGCAGGCCACTGGGCAGATCTATTGCAACTCTCAGATATGCCGCCCTGTGCGACAAGGATGCCACTTGCAGCTGCCCAAGGGTGCTTTCACTCACGGAATAATGACTGAGGTCTGCGATTGAGAACGAGCTTCTCTTTGCTAACCAAGTCCGTTTCGGGTCTTGGTTGCGTGAAAACGCTTCAGTGCGGGGTGACGCGGCCGTGAACGGCCCCTGTGAGGGCCAGCTAACGCCAAAGTGGCATATTTTCCGGCAAGGTGGCGGAAGCCGGTCCATTGGCTTGCCTTGGTCACTGTGATCGATCGATAAAGGTTGGCGGCACGCGCACGACAGCGCTCCTGCCTCATGCCTGCATCGCCGCGATCAGCGCACCGACACCCATGATGTTCATTGCGCGTGTGAGATTGTAGGCGAGCACGTGCAGCGCCATCTCGGCGGCGACCTTCGGCAACCGCTTCGTCAGGAAGTGCGTCGCGCCCATGCGCATCTTCAGTGTGCCAAACGGATGCTCGACCGTCTCGCGACGGCGACGCATCGCCTGGGGATCGGCGTCGAGCCGCCTCTGGGCATCCTCCATGACGTGTTCATGTTCCCAACGGGAGATGACGCGGTTCTTGGCCGTGGTGCAGCGCGCCTTAAGCGGGCAGCTTCCACAAGCTTTCGTGGCGTAGCGCCGAATGGTGCGTTCGCCATCCACTGTTGTAAGCCAATACGCCAGCAACTGGCCCGCCGGGCAGCGATATACATCCTGCTTGGCCAGGTATGCGAAGTCGTGCTTGCCGAACTTGCCCTTCGCCTCCATGCCCGTCGTATTCGGTTTCGGCAGTGTCACAGCGATATCGGCGTCGGCGCAGGCTTTGATCTCCTCGCCTGTGTAGTAGCCGCGATCGGCCACGGCCTCGAGCTTGTCGACGCCGAGCACGGCCTTGGCCTGTTTACCCATGTTGGCGAGTTGTGCACGATCCGAGCCGCTATTCGTCACCTCGTGCGCGATGATGAGGTGGTGCTCGGTATCGACGGCAACCTGCACATTGTAGCCGACGACACCGGAGCCGCGGCCACTCGTGGCCATGGACCGACTGTCGGGATCGGTCAGCGAGATCTGCTGGTCCGGTGATGCCAGCATTGCCTGTTCGCAGGCTTCGAGCTTCTGCATCTCGCTCGCGAGCTTGGTGAGCTTCTCCTTCAGATGCGCCGTCTTCGCGGCGAGAGTCTCAGATGGCTCCTGCAGATCTGCGGTGTCCAGCTGCGCGAGATAGCGCGATACGCTCTCCTCCAGCTGCTGGCGACGGCGCTCGACCTTGCCCTTCGTGAAGTTCTTGTCACGCGTGTTGACCGCCTTGAACTTCGAGCCGTCGATGGCGACGCTCGCCTTCGTCAACAAGCCCATCTGCCGGCAAAGTTCGACGAACTTCGCGCACACCTTCTTGATGGCGGGGCCGTTGTCGCGGCGAAAGTCGGCGATCGTCTTGTCGTCGGGCGAAAGCCGCTGCAACAGCCAAATCACCTCAAGATTGCGCCTCGCCTCGCGCTCGAGCCGGCGGCTCGACTGGATGCGGTTGAGATAGCCGTAGATGTAGAGCTTGAGCAGCGGCGCAGGGTGATAACCGGGCCGGCCGGTTGCCGCAGGCTCGACGTCCTTGAAGCCCAGCTCTGCCAGATCGAGCGCTTCGACCAAGGCATCGACCGCGCGAACCGGATTACTCTCATCGACCCAGTCGTCGAGGCATTCGGGCAACAGCGTCGATTGCGCTCGGTCCGCCCCTTCAATGAACCGATTCATTGATCGTCTCCAAAAACCCCCAGACGATCTCTATCTGACTCGTCGTTTTCACGCAGCCAGGGTCA
>NZ_LJYG01000035.1 GCF_001440035.1 Bradyrhizobium manausense
TCATGTGCACATGCGGGTGGTGGGTCATGGCCGAGCCCCAGGTGTGCAGCACGGACGTGATGCCGATCCTGGCGCCGAGGTGCTTCGGATCTGCGGCGATCGTCAGCATGGTCTCGGCCGAGGCCTTGAACAGCAGATCGTAGACGATGGCCCTGTTGTGATAGGCGATGTCGGCGATCCGAGCCGGCACCGTGAACACAATGTGATAATACGGCACCGGCAGCAGTTCGGCCTCGCGGTCGGCGAGCCACTGCTTCGCCGCGGCGCCCTGGCACTTCGGACAGTGCCGGTTGCGGCAGGAATTGTAGGCGATGGTGGTAAAGGCACAGTCCTCGCAGCGCGCGACATGGCCGCCGAGGGCTGCCGTGCGGCAGCTCTCGATCGCCGACATCAACTTCAACTGGTCGAGGCTGACATGGCCGGCATGGGCGTGACGCCATGCCGGGCCATGGCTGCGGAAGATATCCGCAACCTCCAGAGCCGGGCGCGACACAGGTGCCCGGCGTCAGCCGGGCGGCCGCGCCTCCTTGAGCTTGAGAGCGATGTGCTCCAACGGGCTCATGACCTCGCTGATGGTCTTGGTAGCGACGCGGGTGTAGAGCGCGGTGGTGTCGAGCTTGGCGTGGCCGAGGAGCACCTGAATGACGCGCACGTCGACGTTCTGCTCCAGAAGGTGAGTAGCGAAGCTGTGGCGCAATGTGTGCAGCGACACGCGCTTGTTGATCTCCGCCATCTGCGCGGCGGCATGACAGGCACGATTGAGCTGGCGCGTGGTCATTGGCTGGGCCGGATCGCGGCCCGGGAACAGCCAGCCTAGCGGCCGAGCCATCTTCCACCAGGCCCGTAGCAGCGCGAGCAGGCTGGGCGACAGCATGACATTGCGGTCCTTGCCGCCCTTGCCCTGCTCGACGCGGATGATCATCCGCTTGCTGTCGATATCGGAGACCTTGAGCGAGACGACCTCGTTGGCACGCAGCCCGGCACCGTAGGCCACGCTGAGAGCCGCCTTGTACTTCAGCCCCGGCGCGGCATCGAGCAGCCGCGCTACCTCCTCCACGCTCAGCACCACCGGCAGCTTGCGCGGCTCGTGAATGAACTGGGTGTGCTCGACGATATCGTGGCGCTTCAAGGTGACTTTGAAAAAGAACCGCAACGTCGAGATGGCTTGGTTGATGGTCGGCACGCCAGCGCCGCCCGTCGCCAGATGCAGCTGATAACGACGCACGTCCTCGAAGGTCGCCAGATCGGGCGATTGCCCGAGAAACAAAGCGAAATGCTTGACCCGTTGAATGTAGTCATGTTGGGTCTTGGCTGCGAACTTGCGGATCGTCATGTCTTCGATCATGCGCCGGCGTAGCGGGCTTACTGCCTCGTCGGTCATGGGGATGCTCCTGTCTTGGGTGAGATTGTTGCAACACCTCAATCTCAAGACAGGACGCCCCGTTGCGCTATCGTCTTAGCCGTGCCGCCAGCCGCGGAAAGCTACCGCGCGAGCGGTTTAGTCCTGTGACCCATTTCGGACATTTCACGATGCACCTCAATCGTCAAAGGTCCTACTTTCAATAGCGCAGGCTTGACCTGCATCAATCCTCCTTCGACCTGATGTGCGCACGTTCGGGAATTGCGGGCCTCTCTTGCCGAGAATCACAGCTTCTTGACGGAGATTTACTCAATGAAAATCAGTTTCAACATGCTTGCGACTGCAAGCTTTCTTGCCCTTGGTTGCATTCCGGCGTTGGCCCAGCAGGTCACGGGTGTCCCGGGTACACCCGGCGCCACGACCACGATAGACGGAAAACAACTTCCGCCGCCGCCCCCGCCCTTCGGCGGGGTGATCAAGGAGAAGGCTTCGGAGTCGACCGCTTGGTGGGCTCCACGGGTCGTGCCGCCGAAGCGTGCACCCAATGTGTTGCTCATCATGACGGACGACCAGGGTTTCGGTGCACCGGGCACCTTCGGCGGCGTCATCCCCACGCCTGCGATGGATCGCATCGCTTCGCAGGGTATCCGGTTCACCAATTTTCACTCGACCTCGCTCTGCTCACCCACGCGGGCCGCGCTGATTACCGGGCGCAATCATCATTCCGTCGGTTTCGGGGTGGTCGGCGAGATCTCAACCGGTTTCCCGGGTTACGACTCGATCATTCCCATCGAGAAGGGCACCATCGGGACCATCCTCAGGTCGAACGGGTATGCCACATCGTGGTTCGGTAAGGACCACAACACGCCTTCGTTCCAATCGAGCCAGGCCGGGCCGTTCAACCAATGGCCCAACGGAATGGGCTTCGAGTATTTCTATGGCTTCGTCGGCGGCGATGCCAGCCAGTGGCAACCAAACCTGTTCCGCAATACGACTCCCATCTATCCTTTCGAGGGCAATCCGAGCTGGAATCTGGAGACGGCCATGGCCGACGAGGCCATCCAGCACATAAAGCAACTCAAGGAGATTGCGCCGGACAAGCCGTTCTTTGTCTATTACGTACCGGGCGCCACACATGCGCCGCATCATCCCACGCCGGAGTGGATCAAGAAGATCAGCGATATGCACCTGTTTGATGACGGATGGAACAAGGTGCGCGAGAAGATCTTCGCCAATCAGAAGCGGCTCGGCATCATGCCCGAAAACGCCAAGCTGACCGCGTGGCCGAAAGAACTTCCCGAATGGGATTCCCTCGGAGTGTTGGAGAAGAAGCTCTTCATCAAGCAGGCCGATGTCTATGGGGCATACCTCGCTTACGCCGACCATGAAATCGGTCGGGTCATCCAGGCGGTCGAAGACCTTGGCGAACTCAACAACACCTTGATCATCTACATCGGCGGCGACAATGGCGCGAGCGCCGAAGGGATGATCAATGGCACACCGAACGAGTTCACGACCTTCAACGGCGTCCCCGTGCCGGTGAAGGCTCAGTACCTCTGGTATCCATTCTGGGGATCGGACAAGACATTCCCGCACTTTGCCGCGCCGTGGGCGTGGGCGATGGATACGCCGTTTAAATGGGTGAAGCAGGTCCCGTCGCACTTCGGCGGCACGGCCCAGGGTGTGGTCATGTCCTGGCCCGGTCACATCACCGACGTGGGCGGCCTGCGCCGACAGTTTCACCACGTCATCGACATCGCCCCGACCATCCTCGAGGCGACCGGCATTTCACAACCCGAATCCGTTGACGGCATCAAGCAGAGCCCGATGGAAGGTGTAAGCATGGTGTACACATGGGACAAGGCCAACGCGACGGCCGAGACCCGGCACACCACGCAATACTTCGAGATGCTCGGCAATCGCTCCATCTATCACGATGGGTGGGTCGCGGCCACGACGCCGATAACTCTCCCCTGGGAATTGAGCAGCGCGCCGCCGCCGGACGTCATCACCGGGTACAAGTGGGAGCTTTACAACGTCAAGGAGGACCCGACCCAGTCCAATGATCTGGCCGCCCAGATGCCGGACAAGGTCAAGGAAATGCAGGGCATCTTTGATGCGGAGGCGAAGAAGTACAATGTGCTGCCACTCGACAACACCACGCTCCTGCGCTGGAACACGCCGCGTCCGAGCCTGACGGCGGGACAAATGGTCTTCAACTATTCGGGCGGACTGACGGGCGTACCAGCCAGCGCAGCGCCGAGCATCCTGAACAAGTCCTACACCATCACCGCCGAGGTCGAAATTCCAAAGGGCGGTGCTGAGGGTATGATCGTCACCGAAGGTGGGCGCTTCGGCGGCTACGGTCTGTTCCTGAGCAAGGGTGTAGAGGGCATTCGTTCAGGCAAGCCCGTGTTCCTCTACAACCTGCTCAACCTCAAGCGCACGATCTGGTCGGGGCCGGAACTTGGTGCCGGCAAGCACACCATCGTCTTCGACTTCAAGTCGGACGGTCCGGGCCTGGGCAAGGGAGGGACAGGCGTTCTCCTCGTCGACGGCAAAGAAGTGGACAGGAAGTCCATCGAACACGGCACGCCGATCACATTCCCTGAGGACGAAACCTTCGATGTTGGCCAGGACACTCGCACCGGCGTCGCCATGATCGAATATCGCTACGATCCTCCATTCAAGTTCACCGGCAAGATCAACAAGCTCACGTTCAAGCTTGGGCCGGAGCTCAAGGACCCGGCGCAAGCCAAGGCAGAACTGGGCCCAACCCCAGCGCCGGAGCCGGACCCTATTGCAGAGCCGACTCCTGGAAAGATTGGGGCAAAAGTCGGGAAGCGATGAAAAGCGTGCTGGTATTTACGGCCATCAGCGAGGCGGCCACAGGATTAGCATTGCTGATCGTTCCGTCTCTCGTCGGCCAAATGTTACTTGGTGAGCAACTTGCTGGCGTCGCTATACCGGTCGCGCGGGTAAGCGGGATCGCCCTGATCGCCTTAGGCGTCGCGTGCTGGCCGGGGCCACCGCTGATAGGCATGCTCACCTATGGCACGTTGGTCACGCTGTATCTGGCCTACCTCGGCTTTGCCGGTGCTTTTTCCGGAGTCCTTCTGTGGCCGGCAGTCATCCTTCACGCGATCCTAACCGCGCTATTGACTCGCGACGTCTCGCGAATGCAACGCGATTTGTCCTGAGAAGCGAAGTGATAGAAACAGGTCGCCGCTTGCTGCTTGCATGAGTCCGGTTGTGTGAAGGGTTTCGGATGCCGGCCGCGTGACTGACGGCGCGGCATATTCGGGCGGCCGGCGTCCGAAAGCCTCCAAGGGAGGAAACCGCGCATGATGGGCAGGAAAGGTGCGGCGGGCTCTATGGGGATTTGAGCTCTGCAGGCGAGCTGGCCGATGGAGTTCGAGTCCATGCAGCGAGCTGCGCGACGGCGGCGGGGCAAGCGAATGACGGGTAGATGGGTTCGAACGTGATCAATCGTCGGCGGATTGGCAACGACAGCTGACAGTTGGAGCGTATGCCGCCGTGGCCGGTCGATGAGCGGCGGGCATGGCGAGCAACTTTGCAGCATGACGGTTGCGCGCTCATGACGTATCGATCCTGATGGCGCTGGTTGGCGGGCTCGCTTGATGGCGAGGCGTTGCGCCTCGCTCAAAAACCTCGATGACGATCATGCGACCGCCGCAGCATGGACACGGCGGCGTGCCGCTGTCGATGGTCTCGGTCGGCTCATCCTTACGATCCTTGACGAGGAGCAGTTTGCGCGCGCGTGCGACGTTGTCGGCGCAGGCGCTCCGCGCGAGCAGGCCGTAGTGGCGGATGCGGTGGAAGCCTTTTGGCAGCACGTGGATGAGGAAGCGGCGGATGAACTCGTCTGTGGCGATCGTCATCCGCTTTTGACGGTCGTGGCCTTCGACCCGGTAATCCTTCCAGCTGAAGGTGACGCCGCGCTGGTCGCAGGCAATCAGGCGGCTGTTGGCGATGGCGACGCGGTGGGTATAGCGCGACAGATAGGCCAGCACGGCCTCGGGACCGCCAAACGGGCGCTTGGCATAGACGACCCATTCCGTCTTGCGCGAGGCTGCAAGCAATGCGGCGAATGATTGTGCTCCGGCGAGATCAGCGTCGTTGCCGAAGAAGCTCAGGCGCCCGGCCTGGTGGAGGATCGCGAGGCGCTCCAGGAACAATCGCCGGAACAGGCGTGAGAGCACGCGCACTGGCAGGAAGAAGCCCGGCCGGCACGACACCCAGCGCCGGCCGTCGGGCGAGATGCCGCCGCCCGGCACGATCATGTGCACATGCGGGTGGTGGGTCATGGCCGAGCCCCAGGTGTGCAGCACGGA
>NZ_LJYG01000036.1 GCF_001440035.1 Bradyrhizobium manausense
AGGACTAAACCGCTCGCGCGGTAGCTTTCCGCGGCTGGCGGCACGGCTAAGACGATAGCGCAACGGGGCGTCCTGTCTTGAGATTGAGGTGTTGCAACAATCTCACCCAAGACAGGAGCATCCCCATGACCGACGAGGCAGTAAGCCCGCTACGCCGGCGCATGATCGAAGACATGACGATCCGCAAGTTCGCAGCCAAGACCCAACATGACTACATTCAACGGGTCAAGCATTTCGCTTTGTTTCTCGGGCAATCGCCCGATCTGGCGACCTTCGAGGACGTGCGTCGTTATCAGCTGCATCTGGCGACGGGCGGCGCTGGCGTGCCGACCATCAACCAAGCCATCTCGACGTTGCGGTTCTTTTTCAAAGTCACCTTGAAGCGCCACGATATCGTCGAGCACACCCAGTTCATTCACGAGCCGCGCAAGCTGCCGGTGGTGCTGAGCGTGGAGGAGGTAGCGCGGCTGCTCGATGCCGCGCCGGGGCTGAAGTACAAGGCGGCTCTCAGCGTGGCCTACGGTGCCGGGCTGCGTGCCAACGAGGTCGTCTCGCTCAAGGTCTCCGATATCGACAGCAAGCGGATGATCATCCGCGTCGAGCAGGGCAAGGGCGGCAAGGACCGCAATGTCATGCTGTCGCCCAGCCTGCTCGCGCTGCTACGGGCCTGGTGGAAGATGGCTCGGCCGCTAGGCTGGCTGTTCCCGGGCCGCGATCCGGCCCAGCCAATGACCACGCGCCAGCTCAATCGTGCCTGTCATGCCGCCGCGCAGATGGCGGAGATCAACAAGCGCGTGTCGCTGCACACATTGCGCCACAGCTTCGCTACTCACCTTCTGGAGCAGAACGTCGACGTGCGCGTCATTCAGGTGCTCCTCGGCCACGCCAAGCTCGACACCACCGCGCTCTACACCCGCGTCGCTACCAAGACCATCAGCGAGGTCATGAGCCCGTTGGAGCACATCGCTCTCAAGCTCAAGGAGGCGCGGCCGCCCGGCTGACGCCGGGCACCTGTGTCGCGCCCGGCTCTGGAGGTTGCGGATATCTTCCGCAGCCATGGCCCGGCATGGCGTCACGCCCATGCCGGCCATGTCAGCCTCGACCAGTTGAAGTTGATGTCGGCGATCGAGAGCTGCCGCACGGCAGCCCTCGGCGGCCATGTCGCGCGCTGCGAGGACTGTGCCTTTACCACCATCGCCTACAATTCCTGCCGCAACCGGCACTGTCCGAAGTGCCAGGGCGCCGCGGCGAAGCAGTGGCTCGCCGACCGCGAGGCCGAACTGCTGCCGGTGCCGTATTATCACATTGTGTTCACGGTGCCGGCTCGGATCGCCGACATCGCCTATCACAACAGGGCCATCGTCTACGATCTGCTGTTCAAGGCCTCGGCCGAGACCATGCTGACGATCGCCGCAGATCCGAAGCACCTCGGCGCCAGGATCGGCATCACGTCCGTGCTGCACACCTGGGGCTCGGCCATGACCCACCACCCGCATGTGCACATGATCGTGCCGGGCGGCGGCATCTCGCCCGACGGCCGGCGCTGGGTGTCGTGCCGGCCGGGCTTCTTCCTGCCAGTGCGCGTGCTCTCACGCCTGTTCCGGCGATTGTTCCTGGAGCGCCTCGCGATCCTCCACCAGGCCGGGCGCCTGAGCTTCTTCGGCAACGACGCTGATCTCGCCGGAGCACAATCATTCGCCGCATTGCTTGCAGCCTCGCGCAAGACGGAATGGGTCGTCTATGCCAAGCGCCCGTTTGGCGGTCCCGAGGCCGTGCTGGCCTATCTGTCGCGCTATACCCACCGCGTCGCCATCGCCAACAGCCGCCTGATTGCCTGCGACCAGCGCGGCGTCACCTTCAGCTGGAAGGATTACCGGGTCGAAGGCCACGACCGTCAAAAGCGGATGACGATCGCCACAGACGAGTTCATCCGCCGCTTCCTCATCCACGTGCTGCCAAAAGGCTTCCACCGCATCCGCCACTACGGCCTGCTCGCGCGGAGCGCCTGCGCCGACAACGTCGCACGCGCGCGCAAACTGCTCCTCGTCAAGGATCGTAAGGATGAGCCGACCGAGACCATCGACAGCGGCACGCCGCCGTGTCCATGCTGCGGCGGTCGCATGATCGTCATCGAGGTTTTTGAGCGAGGCGCAACGCCTCGCCATCAAGCGAGCCCGCCAACCAGCGCCATCAGGATCGATACGTCATGAGCGCGCAACCGTCATGCTGCAAAGTTGCTCGCCATGCCCGCCGCTCATCGACCGGCCACGGCGGCATACGCTCCAACTGTCAGCTGTCGTTGCCAATCCGCCGACGATTGATCACGTTCGAACCCATCTACCCGTCATTCGCTTGCCCCGCCGCCGTCGCGCAGCTCGCTGCATGGACTCGAACTCCATCGGCCAGCTCGCCTGCAGAGCTCAAATCCCCATAGAGCCCGCCGCACCTTTCCTGCCCATCATGCGCGGTTTCCTCCCTTGGAGGCTTTCGGACGCCGGCCGCCCGAATATGCCGCGCCGTCAGTCACGCGGCCGGCATCCGAAACCCTTCACA
>NZ_LJYG01000037.1 GCF_001440035.1 Bradyrhizobium manausense
ACAACTTCTTCGAACTGGGCGGCCACTCGCTGTTGGCAGTACAGCTGATGAGCCGGCTGTGGCAGGCGCAGGGTGTCGAGCTGCCGCTGCGGACGCTGTTTGCAAGACCGGTGCTGGCCGATCTGGCGATGAGCATTGTCGAGGAGTTGAACCGCTGCGGTCCGCAAGAGCTGCCGGCGATTGTGGCCGTGTCACGTCACGAGCCGCTTGTGCTGTCGTTTGCGCAGCAGCGGCTGTGGTTTTTGGCGCAGCTGGATCAGGGCGGCACGCAGTATCACGTGCCGCTGGCGTGGCGGCTCAAGGGTGGGCTCGACCGCAGCGCCTGGCAGCGCAGCCTGGACCGTGTGTTGGCGCGGCATGAGGCGCTGCGCAGCGTCTTTGTCACCTCGGACGGCAAGCTCCGGGTTGAGCTTCTGCCAGAGGAGGCCGGGCTGCCGGTCGTGGAGCACGATCTGCGGGACAGGCTGGATGCGGACGCCGCGCTGTCGCAGCTGTGCCAGCAGGAGGGGCGCACGCCGTTCGATCTGGCGCGGGGCCCGCTGATCCGCGGCCGGCTGATCCGGCTGTCGGACGAGACACACGTGTTCCTGCTGACCCAGCATCACATCGTCTCGGACGGCTGGTCGCTGGGCGTGTTGGTGGGCGAGCTCAGTCAGCTGTACCGGGCATTCGTGGCCGGAGACGACGATCCGCTGCCGCCGCTTGCGATCCAGTATCCGGACTATGCTGCCTGGCAACGGCAGTGGCTGTCGGGGGAACGGCTGCAGCGCCAGGCGCAGTATTGGCGCAGCAATCTGTCCGGCGCGCCGGCCCGTCTGGCGCTGCCGACGGACCGGCCGCGGCCGGCGCAACAGTCGTTTGCCGGGGCGACGGTCCCGATCATCATTGATGCGGATCTGACGCGGGGGCTGAAGCGGCTGAGCCGGCAGCATGGCACGACATTGTTCATGACCGTGCTGGCGGGGTGGGCTGCGGTGCTGTCGCGTCTGTCGGGACAGGACGATCTTGTGATCGGGGTGCCGAGCGCCAATCGGGGGCACCGCGAGATCGAAGAGCTGATCGGCTTCTTCGTCAACACCCTGGCGCTCCGGCTGGACCTGTCGGGCGAGCCGAGCGTGTCGGAGCTGTTGGAGCGGACGCGGTGCACGGCGTTGGGAGCGCAGGAGCACCAGGACCTGCCGTTCGAGCAGGTGGTGGAGATCGTGCAGCCGCCGCGGGCTCTTGATCACACGCCGTTGTTCCAGGTGATGCTGGCCTGGGAGAACAAAACCGGCGGGGCGTTCGACCTTGCCGGGCTGATGGTGGAGGCGGCCGGGGGCGGGTACGACCAGGTCAAGTTCGATCTGGAGCTGAGCCTTGGCGAGCAGGGTGAGGAGATCGCCGGAACGCTGGCTTATGCCACCGCGCTGTTTGATCAGACGACGATCGAGCGGCAGCGGGATTATCTGCTGGCGCTGCTGCGGGCGATGGCTGCCGATGCGCAGCAAGAGGTCGGGCGGATTGAGCTGCTGTCGGCCGCCGAGCGCACCTATCTGCTGGAGGAGCTGAACCGGACGGCGGC
>NZ_LJYG01000038.1:0-1542 GCF_001440035.1 Bradyrhizobium manausense
GAGCCGGACCTCATCATTGAGCTCGGGCGGCAACGGCCAGGTCAAACCTGCGCGGCGTGCCATGTTGAGGTACTTGCAAACCGTGCCCTGGGCCAGGCCGAGGCTACGGGCAATCGTACGCTGCGACATGCCGACGCTGTAGTGCAGGCGTAAAACTTCGCGAATGTGGCGCATGGACAGTCTCTCTGTCGGCATCTCGATCCTCTGCTGTCGGGCAAAAGACCAAGCTACCTGGGTTGCAGACTGTCAGTGGTGTCCGGCTCGCTGTCCCCGATCACAATCCGCTGGAAATAGCGATCACGATCCCGTGGAATTGGTAATCACGATCCCCTGGAAACGGTGATCACGATGCTCTGGAATGAGTGATCACGATGGCCTGGAATTGGTGATCACGATCGTCTGGAACGCGCATTCACCCATCGCACCAAGGTGTTTGCTGGCGGCACGATACGGAAGATTCATGTGTGACCCCAGGAGACCTGCATCAGTCCCGGCCCAAATCCGGGTGAACGACCCTATAAGCGCAAGCGAAGTGGGAAGTGATGCTGGGGCAGGAGTCGGAGAACGTAACGGTACCTGAAGCGCGAGACGAACAACTCGCGTGACCGGAAACGGCGGATCGAGAGTGGTCCGGGGAAGGACGTTCGTGAACGGATCGAGCAAGGATCAATTGAGGCTGATGAGAAATGAGCGTGCAGATGGAAAGTTCCCTTTGTGAAAAACCCGAACGACACGCTTCCAGGAGACTGTCCGATTATCTGACGCTCGAAGGTCAGAAGCAGAAGGTCCACTCTCTGGTGGACAAGGTTTACGCACGCAAGAACTTGCACCTTGCGTGGGAGCGCGTTCGCGCCAATCGAGGGGCAAGCGGAACCGATAGGATCACGATCGAAGAATTCGAGGCCAATCTGGAAGCAAATCTAGAACGGCCGCATCGAGAGCTCCGCGACGACACCTATCAGCCGCTGCACCGTTGGAGATCCCGAAGAGAGGAGCCCCCGGCAAGACCAGACCTTTGGGCATACCCTCGATCTATGATCGAGTGTGCCAACAGGCACTGGCCAATCGCTTGGAGCCGATCTTTGAGAAGGTCCTTGATCCGAGCAGTTTTGGGTATCGGAAGGGTCGAAAGACAGCCGATGCGCTGACCAAGATCTGGCGCGAAATACAGGCTGGAAACGAGTGGATCGTAGATGCGGGTCTGAAAGATTATTTCGGGTCTGTTGATCACGACAAACTCCTGACTCTGGTTGGAAGCAGATGGCCGACAGCAGAGTGCTGAAGCTAATTCAGCAAACTCTCAAGGCAGGCTACGAAGACAAGGGCCGGAGGTTTGAAACACCACAGGGAAACCGCAAGGGGGTGTCGTTTCGCCCGCCAAGCGGTGGCGGAACGCAGGCTGGAAGAAATATCCCACCCAACGGCTGCGTGCGGAGTTCAAGCTAGTTGGCCTTGTCTCACTGATCCCTTCACTTCAGATCGCGAAAGCCCATTCATGAAAGCGGCTTGCGGGAAAACTGCACGAGCCGTTTGAGCGGCGGG
>NZ_LJYG01000038.1:1562-3380 GCF_001440035.1 Bradyrhizobium manausense
CCCCCGACCCGACACTCGGAGGTCGGGAGAGCCGACTACATGGGGAAGCGGTCAGCGGTAGTTGAATTGTTCTTGGGCGACATGGGCTCCATTCAACGGGAGTCACGGCCTTCTATTCTAAGAGAAGATCAGCTGACCATGGAAACGAAACTTGAACAAATAGCAGTGAAAGCTTGGCGCGAGCCAAATCTTCGCTTCACCTCGTTGGCCCATCACATCACGCGCGATCGAATGCAAAAGAATCTATTACAGATTCCGAAGCGCTCCGCCGCCGGGGTGGACGGACAGACGGTGGAGACGGCGAGGGAGCTTCGACGGATGGATCGAGCCGATGCTCCAATCCATCCACCGACAGGGATATCGCGCGCCGAACATTCGGCGTGTCTATATCCCCAAGCCCGGTAAGACGGAGAAGCGCCCCCTCGGGGTTCCAACTGTTGCCGACCGGGCGCTACAGCGCAGCACGGCTGAGGTGTTGTCCGCCATCTACGAGCAGGACTTCTTGCCCTGCTCGTTCGGCGGCAGGCCGAAGCTCAGCGCCCATCACGCCCTGGCGACCCTCAATGAGGTCATCGCCGGCGGCATGATCAGCTGGGTGTTGGAGGCGGATTTGAAGAACTTCTTCGGGAGTCTCGATCATGATTGGGTCCTCCGGTTTGTCGAACATCGAGTCGGTGATCCGCGCCTGATCAGCTTGATCCGGCGCTGGTTGAAAGCGGGTGTCTTGGAAGACGGAGCGGTGCATCCGAGCGAACAAGGAACGCCACAAGGCGGATCGATCAGTGTGCTTTTGAGCAACCTCTCCTTCATTACGTTCTCGACCTCTGGTTCGAACGCGTGGTGAAGTGGCGCTATATCGACGACTTTGTGATCTGCTTCCAATATCGATCGGACGCCATCCGCGTACAGGAGGCCTTGCGTCTTCGGTTGGGGAAGTTCGGCCTCACTCTAGAGCCGACCAAGACCAAGTTGGTCGAGTTTGGTCGGTTCGCGCAAAGACACGCGGGCAAACGCGGCAGAAACTGCCCGGAAACAATCTACTTTCTGGGTCTAACGCTCTATTGCACGCGAAACCAAAGAGGCAACTTCAAGGCTGGGATGCGTACCGAGAAATCTCGGCTAAAGCGCAGCCTTATGTCTCTGCAGCTGCTGATGCGGCGAATACGGCATCACAAGATCAGTGACCAGGCCGATGAAATCAACGTCGTCCTGCGCGGCCATTATGGCTATTACGGCGTCGCCGGAAACCTCCGGAGCCTCGTAAAAGTTTATCGGGCAGTGGAGCGTTACTGGCGCGGAATGCTGCGCAGCCGCAGCTGGGCAGGCCGACGCCTCACTTGGGACGCCTTCAACCAAATCAAAGAACGGACACCGTTGCTGAAGCCTAGAGCATGATGTTTTTGACTGGAATCGGGGTTCCCAGAGCGGGCGATTTCTGATTCAAGCTCCATGCTGGAGTGCGGAGGCCAGCATGGATGACGCGCCCCTATTCGGAAGACATCCGTGAACGTGCCTTGGCTCGCGCTGACGCGGGCGAGACGGTTCGTTCGATCGCGAAGGCGCTACAGATCAGCCCCTCGTGTGTGACGAAGTGGAAGAACCTAAGGCGTGATACCGGAGGCCTGGCGCCCGGCCAGATCGGCGGCCACAAGAAGCGGGTTCTGTCGGATGCCAACGCCGACTGGCTGCGCAAACGCATTCGCTCGGGGCCATTCACCTTGCGCAAGCTGACGCAGGAGCTGGCCGCACGGGGGATCAAGACAGACGTGCGGGCGGTGTGGACTTTTGTTCACGCCGAGGGGCTCAGCTTCAAAAAAA
>NZ_LJYG01000039.1 GCF_001440035.1 Bradyrhizobium manausense
TGCGCGTTCCAGACGATCGTGATCACCAATTCCAGGCCATCGTGATCACTCATTCCAGAGCATCGTGATCACCGTTTCCAGGGGATCGTGATTACCAATTCCACGGGATCGTGATCGCTATTTCCAGCGGATTGTGATCGGGGACAGCGAGCCGGACACCACTGACAGTCTGCAACCCAGGTAGCTTGGTCTTTTGCCCGACAGCAGAGGATCGAGATGCCGACAGAGAGACTGTCCATGCGCCACATTCGCGAAGTTTTACGCCTGCACTACAGCGTCGGCATGTCGCAGCGTACGATTGCCCGTAGCCTCGGCCTGGCCCAGGGCACGGTTTGCAAGTACCTCAACATGGCACGCCGCGCAGGTTTGACCTGGCCGTTGCCGCCCGAGCTCAATGATGAGGTCCGGCTCTAACAGGCTGTTTCCGCCACCGTCCGATCTGCCCAGCGATGAGCGACCGCAGCCGGATTGGGCGCTCGTTCATCGCGAGCTGCGGCGGAGGAACGTCACGTTGATGCTATTGTGGGAAGAGTATTGCGACTCCAAGTCCGACAGTTTCAGTTATTCGTGGTTCTGCGAACGCTACAGGGAATGGGCTGGCCGCCTCAAGCCGACCCTGCGCCAGGTCCATGTCGTCGGCGAGAAGCTGTTCGTCGACTATTCCGGCCACACCATGGAGGTGGTCGACGGGCTCAGCGGCGAGGTGCACAGCACGCAGATCTTTGTCGCCGTGCTCGGTGCTTCCAACTACACCTACGCTGAAGCCAGCCTCAGCCAGAGCCTGCCGGACTGGATCGGCTCCCATGTCCGGGCCTTTTGCTTTTTCGGCGGCGTGGCCCGGCAAACGGTGAGCGACAATCTCAAGGCCGGCATCACCCGGGCGTGCTTTCACGAGCCGATGGTCAACCGGACCTATGCCGATCTTGCCCGCCATTACCGCACTGCCATCGTTCCGGCACTGCCGTATCGACCGCGCGACAAAGCCAAGGTCGAAGTCGGCGTCCAAATCGTCGGGCGATGGATTCTGGCGCGCCTGCGCAACCGCCGTTTCTTCTCGCTCGCCGCCCTCAACGAGGCGATCC
>NZ_LJYG01000040.1:0-13124 GCF_001440035.1 Bradyrhizobium manausense
CACCCTACGAGACTGTGAATCTTTTGTACCGCGTGTCGGGCGAATGTGATTCTCTAGGCAGACTGATCTGCTGGAGAGGATGATGGCTGACGAGGGACTTTTTGGCGAATTGCCGGATCAGTCGGCGCCACGAACCGAAGCGGTGCCGCGGGGTGCACCTCGGCTGCGCGAGCCCGTGCGCAATCAGGTCGAATTGCGGGCGGTCGATATCGACAGCCTGATCGGGCAGGATCATCTGGCCCGGGTGATCTGGGCTTATGTCGAGGGGCTCGACCTGAGCGAGCTGGAAGATCGGGTTAAGGCACGGGAAAACAGGCCGGGCCATCCGGCGCCATCACCCCGGCTGCTGCTGGCGCTTTGGCTGTACGCCACGAGCGATGGCGTTGGCAGCGCGCGGGCGTTGGATCGGCTCTGCGACAGTCACGACGTCTACCGCTGGCTCTGCGGCGGCGTGTCTTTGAACTATCACACACTGTCGGATTTCCGGGTCGGCTGCGCGGACCTGCTGGACCGTTTGCTGGTCGAACATCTGGTGGCTCTGAATGAGGCAGGGCTGATTGATCTGGAGAAGCTGACCCAGGACGGGGTGCGGATACGGGCGAATGCGGGGGCCGGCTCGTTCCGGCGGGAGGCAACGCTCGGCCGGCAGATGGCCCAAGCGAAGGCTGTGGTGGAAGAGCTCAAGCGCGAGGTCGATGCGGATCCGGAAGCCAGCAGCCGGCGTATCAGGGCGGCCAGAGAGCGCGCGGCACGCGAACGCAGTGAGCGGGTGCAGGCTGCGCAGAGGGCTTTGGACGAGATCAAGCGGAAGCGCAAGCAACTCGACGAAAAAGGCGGCAATGGCAAAAAGCCGAAGGAGCCCCGGGCCTCCACCACCGACCCGCAGGCAAGGGTGATGAAGATGGCAGATGCCGGCTTCCGCCCCGCCTACAATGTGCAGGTGGCCAGCGCGGCCGGCGAACTGATCGTGGTCACGGTCGACATCGACAACAACGGATCAGATCGCGGCTTGATGCGGCCGATGCTGGAGCGAACGCGCACTCGGCTGAAGCGCTTGCCGCGTCGCTACCTCGCCGATGGCGGGTTCTGCAGCGGCGAGGACATCGAATGGGCGCACGGTGAAGGCGTCGAGGTCTACTGTCCTCCGCCCAACTCCAGGAGCGGTGTCGATCCCTTTTTACCTCGGAGCAGCGACGGTCCTGGCGTCGCGGCCTGGCGGGCCCGCATGGCCAGCGAAGCCGGCAAGGCACAGTACAAAGCCCGCACGATCTGCGAATGCATCCATGCCCGGTGGCGGAACTGGGACCTCAGGCAATTGACCGTGCGCGGCATCGAGAAGGTCCGTGCCGTCGTGCTCTGGTACGCCCTCACCAACAACATCCTGCAAGGACACCAACTGGCAAAAGCATAGACAGCACAGCCATCCCCCGGCGGTTCGACATCGACGGCCCCCGACATCAGCGCGGGCGCTACCCACTCTTTAATATCGAATGCGGAAATGACTCACAGGCTCTACGGCATCTCGTTACGCCGCGATCAAATCGCTATACGTCGGATCAATCGCGTCCTCTGCGACCAGCTCGTCACAGAACAGCCTCGCCTCTTCGCGCGCTGATTCGGTGGCGAAGCGGCGCAGCAGGACCATCAGCGGCTCGGTGGCGCCGCGGTCGCTCTCGCAATGGGTGAGCACGCGCTCGACCATGCGCCGGCGCAAGCGCGCCGCGGTGTCGTCGGTATCGACATAGCCCTGCTCGTGGCAGGCATCGAGCGCGACCTGAAATGCAGCGAAGGTTGCTTCCGGCAACCCGGCACGACGGAGCAGCGCATGCAGGCTGTTGCCGCCGCGATCGTGCAGCAGAGCCGAGACGCGCGCCAGCGGCAGGTCGGCGAGCTCGGCCAGCGCTGCATCAAACAGGTCGAGATTGCTCGACAGCAGCGCGCGCAGGATCAGGCCCGCGGTGAGCTGGCCGGTGACGCGCAGGTGCTTCACCAGGCCCTGCATGTCATCGCCGCGCGAGCGCGCCGCGATGTTGATGGTGGAGCGGTCACGGGCCTCGATCGTCATGCGCTCGGCGCGATCGGCGCTCAGCCAGTTGCGCGCGACGACGAACTGGGCCAGCGTATCGGAGAGTTTTGCCACCAGCGCGGCGCGCGTTGCGGCCGGAATATCATCCAGCACCAGCATCGCCTCGCGGATTGCGGCGAGATGGCCGTGGCGCTCGACGATGCGCGTCCAGGAGAACGGGGCGAGCTCGGCATGGGGATTTTCGATCAGCTCGAGGGCCGCAGCCGCGCAGCCGACCTCGGCGATGGCGGCGCAGACCGAGACCGGCAGGTTGATGCGGCGAGCGACCGCGCACTGCACCTCGTCATTGCCGGTCGCGACGATGTCGACGAGATCGGCATCGATCAGCAGCGGCGAATGTTCGAGCACGGGGAGCGCCACGGTCGGCTGGTCCGCTGACAATGCCCGCACGATCGATGCCGGAGCGTCCGTGCTGCGCGCAAAAGCCTCGGCCATCGCCTGCCGCACCAGCGGCGAAGGATCGTCGAGCAGCATCAAAAGCGCGCCTTCAGCGGCGACGCGGTCGTCATGGGAAAGATCTGAAATGAGCCAGGCCCGGGCCAACGCCCGCGTTGCCTCCGCCCGCTCACCGGCGGGCGCGGTCCTGATCCAATTGATGAACTGCCGAACAATCATGTTGCTTCCGGCTTACGCAACGGAAAACGAAGCGGTGACTGGATGTCACCTGCAACACAAAATAAACCACGACGCTTAACAAAGCGTTCACCATAACTCGCTGGTTTTATTGATGATTTATTAAGGGCTGAAAGTCGCCGAGCGGTCGCGGCCGCGCTAGCTGGAGTATGCGCCGCTGCGATCGCTGAAGAGATCGAGCGGTTGCGGGGGGCGCACGTCCGGTGTTGCCGAGGCGACTGACGTGAGCGAGGCGTTGTTGCCCCACAATTTCTGCACCGTCGTCGAGACCGGCTGCGTCGCATCGCCGGGCTGATAAATCGAGCGGAAAGCCGGCGTGACCGGCGTGTTGTCGGCGACGCTGGCTGCCGATGTTGCGCTCACCGGTGTCACGCCGCGCGCCTCCGGAAAGGTCTGGAGATAGGCGGCGCTGTTGACCATCGGCTGCACGCCATTGGCGGCGGCGACCTGCGTGGTCGAGGGCGTGTCGCCATACATCGCCATCGCGCTGCGCGTCGATTTCGCGTTCGAAGCGCTGGCGTAGCGCGCATTCAGCACCGAATAGACTTCAGAGACGCTGCGCGCGCGGCCGTCCCTGGCGTAAAAGATCGAGCGGTTGGCGGATGCCGCATTGGGAAACAGCCGCGCACCGACCGCTTGTGGATTGTCTTCGGCATTGGCGATCAGTTTCGCGGCGCCGCCGACACCCATGAAATGCGCCATGTAGAGCTCGCTGTCGGATGGCCTGCGGCCGAGCAGACCGGTGAGCTTGAAGCTGTTGGACTGCGTCAGCGCCGCCGCCATGCTGGATGCGGCCTCTGGATCGTCACGCAGCTTCATGATCGAGCGCTTCATGAACGGATCGTCGACGGTATAGCTGCCCGACGAAGTCTTGGTAATGGCATCGGCATAGTTGCCATAGCCGAGCTGGGGACCCGCCTCCTTCACCGTGCCGAGCCAGGTCTGATCGATGAACTGATAGAGGCCGTGGGCGGATGACGTGGTGGCGCCAGCCGATGGATCGAAATCCGATTCCATCTTGGCGGTGGTCAGCATGTATTCGAAGCTGACGCCGGTCTGGTTCGAGCCCTGCTTGATCGCACCAGCGACGCGCTTCAAGCCGTCGCTCGCGGCTATCTGCGTGGCACTGGAATTGTCGACCGACATGATGTAGCGCCCGCCCCGCGCGGCGTTTGAGCGGCGCCGGCAATTCGGACGCCCGATCGTCCCACCGTGGGACATGTATGGTTAATGCGGGGTTAATTCCGGAGGCACCGTCATTCCGGGGCATCGCGCAGCGATGAACCCGGAATCTCGAGATTCCGGGTTCGCCCCTTCGGTGCGCCCCGGAATGACGGGAGGCTATTTCTTGTAGACCGCGTTCGGATCGAACAGCCTGTCCGCCTCGACGAACACCAGCTTTGCGCCCCCGCCTTCGGCCTCGACCTTGCGATAGAAGCAGGACCTTCGGCCGGTGTGACAGGCCGCGCCGATCTGCTCGACGCGAATCCAGACCGCGTCCTGGTCGCAATCGGTGCGGATCTCGACCACGCGCTGGGTCTGACCCGAGGTCTCACCTTTCCGCCACAAGGCATTGCGCGAACGGCTGAAGTACCAGGCTTCACCGGTGGCAATGGTCTTGCGCAACGCCTCCTCATTCATATGCGCGACCATCAGGACGTCGCCGGTGGCGATGTCCGTCGCCACGCAGGTCACGAGGCCATTCGCATCGAACTTGGGCAGGAAAGCCAGGCCTTCCTCGATTTCATGGGAGTGAGCTGACACGACAAATCTCGCCAGTTGTTCGCGAGGTCAGCGCGTCATGCCTCGCACCATGGACAGGAACCGGGCCTGCTCCGCAGGATTGTCGCGGAACATGCCGGTGTAGCGGCTGGTGAAGGTCGAGGCGCCATGCTTGGCGACGCCTCGCACCGACATGCAGGTATGCTCGGCCTCGATCAGGACGGCAACGCCGCGCGGTTTCAGGATCTCGTCGATCGCGGCTGCGATCTGCGCCGTCAGATGTTCCTGGGTCTGGAGCCGGCGGGCGAAAATGTCGGTCAGGCGGGCAAGCTTGGACAGTCCGACGACGCGCTCCACCGGCGTATAGGCGATGTGCGCCTTGCCGTAGAACGGCATCATGTGATGCTCGCACTGCGAGGTGAACTCGATGTCCCGCACCAGCACGAAGTCGTCATAGCCGGCGGTCTCGCCGAAGGTGCGATCGAGCACCTCGGCCGGGCACTGGTGATAGCCCTGATAGAGCTCGTCGAAAGCCTCGACCACGCGGCGCGGCGTGTCGAGCAGGCCCTCACGCCCGGTGTTCTCGCCGATATAGGCGAGCAGCGTCTTCACCGCCGCTTCCGCCTCGGCACGCGCGGGGCGCGGCTGGTCGGCGCGGACAGCGGCCGCGAGGAATTCAGCGGGGTCAAGCTCGGCCGGCCGGCTCTCGGGCTGCCGGTCGGAAGGCTTGTTCGGGCGGATGGATTTGATCGTTGCGTCCATGTCTACTCCGTTCGACGGCCTTGCGGCCGGAGTGTCACCGGCAGACGGGGCGGACAAGCCGCCGGACGCCTGAAGAGAGCGGTTTTGACGAAAAAGGCCACTCGGCACAACGCCGGCTGAGCGGATATGGATCACCGCCGACGCACCGCCGGACTGTTTTTCCGCCAGTTCCGCCCCTATATAGGACCCTGGACCGCGCCAGCCAAGGCCGATCCGGCAGGTAAGTGTTGGACTCCATCACATGCTGAACGACATCTACAATAAGCGGATTATCGAGCTGGCCGGTAATATTCCGCGCCTCGGACGGTTGCCGGACCCCGATGCCACCGCGACCGCCCATTCCAAGCTGTGCGGCTCGACCGTGAAGATCGACCTCAAGATGGAGGGCGACACCGTCACCGACTTCGCGCATGACGTGAAGGCGTGCGCGCTGGGACAGGCCTCTTCATCCATCATGGCAAGTCACGTGGTCGGCTCGACTGCGAGCGAACTCCGTGAGTTACGCGAAACCGTTCGCAAGATGCTCAAGGAGAACGGCGCTCCTCCTGAAGGCAAATGGGAAGAGATTAAATTCCTCGAGCCGGTCCGCGACTACAAGGCGCGTCATGCCTCGACGCTCCTCACCTTCGATGCCGTGGTCGATGCGATCTGCCAAATCGAGGCCAAGGCGAAGCACCCGGCCACTGTGCAAGCCTGAGACTGAGGCTCTTACTTCTGCGGCGCCGCGGCCGGCGTCGCCACGCCCCCAGTCGGGACCAGCGCTTCCGCCGTCTTGGTCGACTTGGCAGGCTCCGGTTCCTCGCCGAACCTTGCCTGCGTCTTTGGCGCAAGGTCCGCCATTGCAGGCGCAGCAACGTCCACATGCGGCAGGACGTCGGACACCAGATCGGTCGTGACGAGATTGGTCAGCTTCAGCTCAGACGCATCGAGCTCATGCAGATCTTCCCACGGCGGCACGTTCAGAGCGAGCGACAGCAGATCCCCCGCCCCGCCCATGTCGAAGGTGTATTTGGCGAGCCGGCCGATGTCGCGTTCCACGATCATCAAATCCTGCGCGCTGTAGCTTGCTGCCTTGGCGTCGTCGGCGCGATCGCCCATCCAGATCTGATGGACGCGGACATGGGCCGCATCAGGCACGTAGCGCTTCTTGCCGGCCAGCAGCAGGAACACGCACATGGATTCGCAATAGGCCTCCGAGGCGATCCTCGGACGGGCGCCCTTCCCGCCGCCGTTCTGCTGCGTGATCCCAACGGTGGTCAGGAGACCGAGATTGCGGAAGCGCCGGCCCAGCGTGATCGCGTCGTTGACAGAACCGCCGCTGGAGTCGAGCACCACTGTAGCGCCGCCGAGCTGCCGGCCGCGGGCGAAATCGTCAAAGTCCTTCGGAGTATCTGCGGTGATAATGCCGACCGCGCTGACCCAGCCGCGGCAATTGGGCTCGCAGGCAACCCAGCCAAACTTCATCGGCAGCTTGCGCTCTTCGAGCGAGGCGCCAGCGCTGGCCGGCGAGCCAAGGGTCGCGATGGCCCCCGCCAACACGACGCCACAAGCGGCGGTTCCCACCAGCAACCAGCCACGAAGATTGAATGACTTCAGAACTTTCAAACTGGTTCCTTCCCCAAGCCCCAAGGCGATTCAGGCAAGCCCCGTATCGATGTTCCCGCGAGTCTACACATGGACGTCACAAAAATGGTATCCGGGGGAATACAGATCGTCCATAGGTACTTGCTGCACTGCTCCCTGAAAGCAGGCAAAATATGGCGCGCGTACAACAGCTCGCTGTTCCCTGCGCTGGAACCGAGCATTGGTGCGCACAGGACGTCGGCACATCGCACATGAAGCACTCAGCCTGCGAGCATTGTTCCGCACCCGTTGCCCAAGCCCTGCGGCTGCCGCGCAGATTCGGTCGCGCGCTGATCTGGCTCTACCGGCATACGCTGTCGCCGCTGGTCGGCTATAACTGCCGACATCTGCCGACCTGCTCCATATACGGCGACGAAGCCATCGAGCGCTTCGGACTCTGGGCCGGTGGTTGGATGACAATCGCCCGGCTGTTGCGCTGCAATCCCTTCGGCACATCAGGCATCGACAACGTGCCTCTCGCTGCCCCGCAAAGCGCACGCTGGTATTTGCCGTGGCGCTACGGCCGCTGGCGCGGCGTCAACGCCTCGTAACCATGCTGCGGTGCTTCACGCATCGCTGCCCTGAGCGGAACCGGAACTTCCCCCTCGCGTTGTCGTGATGCTCCCGCGGGAGGAAACAACAATGCGCTGGAAAATCAGCCGTCATTTTCATTTCAGGCCTGGTCTGCACCTTAGCTTCAATCCCAGGGATCACGATCCGCGCACTATCGACATGATCGCGATGGTCGCGCTGCTCGTGCTGGTCATCGGCTCCGGGTGGTATCTGGCAACATCTCTTGCAACGCCGCCAAGCACCACGGCATTCATCGTGCCCAGCCAGAGCGTGCACTGGTAGCTAACGAAACCAGAAAAAGCGTCCGGGCGGCGGTGGAATCGGCTCGGGCGGACGCGGCCGCTTCGGGCGCAGCGGCTTCGGCTGCGGCTCGGCGAACGAGGACGTCTCCGCGGCAGGCAGCGCATCGCCCCCCGCGACCTTCACCGACAGCAGCAAATTCGACTCGTGCACGCGCCAGCGATAGCCGACGCCGAAATCGATGGGCTGCGCGCGCGTGAACAATTCGGCGTAACGCTCCTGATAGCGGCCGGGGAATTCGTTGATCGGACCGAGATAGTGGCCGAACGGGAAAAAGCGCCATTGCCGCGGATTGTAGTTGGCGAGCGGAATGCCGGAATCGTCCTGGATGATGGTCGCGCTGTTGGCAAGCAGCCAGTCGCGCGCGACGGTGAAGTTGCCGGAGTGCAGCAGATAGGACGCGCTCTTGATCAGGCTGTTGCCCGGGCCGAGTGTCTCGCAGAATT
This sequence comes from Bradyrhizobium manausense, assembly GCF_001440035.1. Lineage (GTDB taxonomy): Bacteria > Pseudomonadota > Alphaproteobacteria > Rhizobiales > Xanthobacteraceae > Bradyrhizobium > Bradyrhizobium manausense. The sequence goes on from NZ_LJYG01000040.1 coordinate 8,146, forward strand.
TCAGGAAGCCTGCGGCGCGTGCCCCAGGATTGGAGAGATCCGTCGAGAAATAATACAGCGTGCGCGCTTCCCCGTCGCTGCCGGCAAATGTGATGCGGACGCCGCGCGTGGCGCTCGGCCCAGGATTGTCATTGCCGACGTGTACTCCGCCCTTGTCGTCGAGCGCGACCATCTCGACGTTGCGGATGGTTTTGCCGGAGCGCGCCAGGAAAACGTAGAGGATCGGCAAGGTGCCGTTGACCTGATTGGTGTGCAGGTCGACCTTCATCTGCTTGGTGATGAAGAAGGAAAAGCTCAGGATCGAACCGAGCGAGCGCTCGACATTGTACACCGCGGCGTCGACCGAGCCGCGCGACAGCCTGCTCAAATCAGGCACCGCGCCAACAGGTTCGAGCGCGCCCAGCACATAGGTGCTGGCCTTGGAATAGAAGGCGTTGGCGTAAAGGAAATCCGGCCCACTGAACAAATAGAACATCGTCGGCCGCGGCGCCGCGAGATTGACGTCGGCCCAGCTCCGGATCTTCGATAGTTGCCGCTGCTCGAGCTGGGCGAAGGCGCCGTCGAAGAATTTTGCGTGATGCTGCCAGGATGGGTCCCTGGTCAGCGCCATCAGCGGCGAATCCGCCGAAGGCTGCATGCCCGCGAGGAAGCGCGCGGTGTCGTCATAGGTGACCTCGGCCGCACGCACGGAGGAGATGGTCGCGGCCAGCAGGGCAAGAGCGACGGCCGCAAATCTCATGGGTCGAAACATGTCTATTCGCGATTGTGTGAATTGGCTGCGGCGACCGGCCGCCTGCGGAAAACAGCATAAATCAACAGGCCCGCGAGCATGACGAGCATCCCCGATAGCGACTGCACGGGCCGCTCGGTCAGGAGGTAGTACATCATGAACGCGGTCACGAGCAGGAAAATGAGCGGCGTGAACGGGTATCCCCAGGCGCGGTAAGGCCGCGGCAAATCAGGATCGGTGATGCGCAGCTTGATGACGCCGGCCACCGTGAAGAACGAGCAGAACAAGAGCGCGAACTGGATGAAGTCGAGCACGGCCTCGAAGCTGCGCGTGAACAGCAGCAGGTTGGCGACCGCGAGCTGAAACAGGATGGCGTAGGCAGGCGCGCCTCTCACCGATCGCTTCGAGAACACGCGCAGCGCGGGAATGTCCTCCCCCATCGTCATCATCACGCGCGGGCCGATCCACATCATCGCGCTGATCGAGGAGATCAGGCCGACGCAGATCATTGCCCCGACGATGCGGCCGCCAAGCGCGCCGAAGATAGCGCTGCCGGCGACGCTTGCGACATCGAGCTGGCCCGCCAGCGCGCTGATCGGCGTCGCATAAAGGAACACCGCATTGAGCGCGACATACAGCACCAGGACGATCAGCGTACCCGCAAGCAGCGCGCGCGGAAGGCTCTGCTGCGGCGTGTTCATCTCGCCGATGATGTAGGTCGCGGCATTCCAGCCGGAGAACGAGTACATCACGAAGACGAGCCCGATCGCGAAAGGCGCGCTCACGATATGGGCGAGATCGCCAGCGTGCGGAGCAAAGGAGATCGGCTGCGGCGTACCGATGACGAAGCCGGCGATCAGGAAAGCGATGATCAGCACGACCTTGAGAATGGTCGAGATCAACTGAAAGGTCGACGAATGCCTCACGCCGGTCAGTTGCACGATCGAGACCAGCCAGACGACGCCGATGGCAAGGGGGATCGGCGGAAGATCCGGCATCACCGACTTGGCGTATTCGCCAAACGCCATGGCCGCGAGCGCCACGGGCGCTGCGAAGCCGACCGTCGCCGAGACCCAGCCGGCAAGGAAACCGAAGGCCGGGTGATAGGCGCGACCGAGGAAATTGTACTCGCCGCTCGAGCGCGGAAACATCGCGCCCAGCTCGCTGTAGGAAAACACGCCGCACAGCGCGACGATGCCGCCGACCGTCCATAGCGCGAGGATGGAGAAACCCGAGGGGATATCCTTGACCTGGAAGCCGAGGCTGGTGAAGACGCCCACCCCGATCATGTCCGCAACCACGATCGCGGTTGCGACCAGAACGGAAACGCCGGAGCCGCCGGTCAGTCGCCCGCTCCAGGGCGCAGTTCCCGCATCTGATGCCGTCATCTGGTCCTTGAGCCTCAGGCGTCGAGCCTCGTTGGAGGCATCGTGCAGATTGGTTCAGTCAATTCAAGCAGGGTTAACAAGGGTTAAATGAGGCGGCCAAAATCGGTAACTAGCCACCTTCTCTCCCCGCTTTGGCCCAACAAACCCGCAGTCCGCCGCGCTGATGCGCCTGTCTCTCCCACAATCGCGACACGATTGCGTGGCAATTTTCGGTCATTCCGGAGGTGGGGAAGTTTCTCCGGACGCTTAACGTCGCCTAAACGCCAGTCGGCTCAATGGTCTTAAAGATTGCTGATGGTTCGTGACTTGGATGGGGTCATGCTTGGGGTCATGGGTGGATGGTCGGGGCCGTTCCTGAATTGAGGGCAGACATGCGCGCTGACCGGACCTGGGGGTCCGGGGCGCGCGGTCGCGCGCTTCGGATCGCCCTGACCTCAGGCTTGGTGCCCCTGTCGCTCACGCTGGTTCAATGCGGTCAGTCGCCCAATCCGACAGCGCTTGCGGCAAGCTCGCAGGCCAACGTCCAGGTCGTTGCGAAGACCAACCCGCAGGCCGCCAATCAGCGCGTCGCAAGCGGCGACACGTTCGAGGATCGCTTCCCTGCCCCGCAGTTCAAAGAGCGCTTTCCCTCGGCGACCGAGAGTTTCCTGCAGCGGCAGATGTCGGACTTCTCGCCCAAGCGCGCTGTCCAGCAGCAGCCGGAGCAGGCGCCCTACAAGGTCGCCTCGCTCGCGCCGCAGGTCCCCTTTCAGCGTCCGCCGCGCCAGGATCTGACGACCCTCGTCAGCATGAAGACCTCGGCCTTCCCCTATTTCGGCAACAACCCCGCCTCCGACGCGCCCTTCCTCAACATCTCCAAGGGCGACCGTCGCGGCCATCGCAGCTATTCGGGCCGCGTGTTCTGGCAGGACGAGACCTACAACGACAGCCGCGTGCTGGTGCACGTCCCCGAACATTTCGACGTACGCAAGCCTGGCGTGATCGTGGTGTTCTTCCACGGCAACGGCGCGACGCTCGAGCGCGACGTGCGCGACCGCCAGCTGGTGCCGCAGCAAATCACCGATTCCGGCGCCAACGCCGTGCTGCTGGCGCCGCAGATGGCCGTCGATGCCGCCGATTCCAGCGCCGGAAAATTCTGGCAGCCCGGCGGCCTCAAACGCTTCATGGAAGAATCGGCGAGCCACCTCGCGCAGCTGACCGGCGATCCCAACAGCGCGCGCGCCTTCGCCAACATGCCGATCGTGATCGTCGGCTATAGCGGCGGCTTCCTGCCGACCGCGTGGAGCCTCGAGGTCGGCGGCATCAGCGATCGCGTCCGCGGCGTCGTGCTGCTCGATGCGGTCTATGGCGAAATGGACAAGTTCGCGTCCTGGATCGAGAGCCACCGCTCCGGCTTCTTCGTCAGCTCCTACACCCACTACACGGCAAGGCGCGACCGCGAGCTGATGAGCGTGCTCAAGCAAAAGGGTATCGGTGTCTCCGAGGACATGGACGGCCCCTTGCGTCCGGGCAGCGTCGTGTTCGTCGAAACCGGAGAGGGCATCACCCATCGCGACTACGTCAACCGCGCGTGGACGCAATACCCGCTCAAGGACGTCCTGGTGAAGATGTCGGCAACGCCGGCGCTGGCACTGACGCGCGTTGCGGCTGCCAGCTCATCGGCACCGAGCCGCTAGCCCGGACACGAGCGACCGGGCGCTCAGCTCTTCGGTAGCTTCGGAATGCTCTCGGCAAAGCCGTTGAAGCAGGCCAGCCGCTCGTCCTCTTCCTTGAAGAATTTGCAATCGGCGTAGCCCTTGGCCTTGGGCGGCTTCGGCTTGGGCGCGGGCGGGATGATGGCGTCGTAGCAATTGAGCCGGTCCTTTGTGCCATCATCCACGTCGAGGCAGGCCTGGAGCCGCGCCGCGACCGATTGCGGCTTGCCCTTCGCTGCCGCAGCAGCGGCCGGCTTGGCAGCCGCTTCCTTGGTCCCAGCCTTGGTCCCCTTGGGCTTGACCTGCACCAGCGGCTTGTCCCCCACCATCGGTGGCTTGTCGGTTTGCGCAAGTGCGGAGGCTGAATAGAGCACCGCGGCAATCGCCAGAATCATCCTCATTTCAGTCAACTCTCTTTGGTCCCCACCTCTGGCCTTCTAGCGCCCTCCCGCGCCGTTTGCCAAGCGCCTTGCGCAAGGCAAACACAGCCATCAGACCGAGGCCACAGCGGCCGGCCGGGGCCGGCTCAGGACCACCAGGACCAGCGCCAGGACGACGAGACCGACCGCCACGAAGCCTGTGCTGTGCAGCAGGTCGCGGGCAAACAACAGCCCGCCGACGGCGGAGCCGATGGCCTGGCCGATATAGAGGACCGACGTATTGAGCGCGACGGTTGCGGGCGCGAGCGGCGGGGCGGCGGCGACCAGGCGCACCTGCTGCATCGAATTGGTCGAGGCAAAGCCCAGCCCCCAGATCGCAACCGCGGTCGCCATCAACACCAGGCTGCCCGCGCCAATCGCCCACCCCGAGATGCCCGCCAGCAACAGGCACGTGAACAGCAATGACGTCCGATAAGGGCCCCAGGTATCGACGATGCGGCTCGCCACCACGACGCCGAGGAAGCCGCACACACCGTAGATGCCGAACACGAGGCCAATCGCGTCCGGGCTTGCGTCGGTCAGCTTCTTGAGCAGCGGGCCCATGAAGGTGAACACCGCGAACTGCCCGGACATTTGCAGCATCGTGATCAAAAGCAGCAGCAGGATAGACCTGTTGCGGCCAACCTCGCTCCACGTCCTCAGGTCGACCGGCGCACCCTTCAGGCCGGCCGGCAGCCGCACCAGCAGCATCAGGAAGCTCACACATCCGAGCGCGCCGATCGTGCCG
>NZ_LJYG01000040.1:13154-21521 GCF_001440035.1 Bradyrhizobium manausense
CTGGCGATGAAGGTGATCAGCGGCAGGCCGACGGCGGCCGCAAGCGACCAGCCGAGGAAGAGATAGGCGATCGTGCTGCCACGCCGCTCCGCCGGCACGATCAGCGCCGCCGTGCCAGCGGCCTGCGGCGTGTACAGCGCGCCGACGGCGAGCATCACCAGGCGGATGAGGAGGAGGCTCGTGTAGTCGGGTGCAAAGGCCGAGGCGAGATTGCCAAGGGCCAGCACCGCAAGCGTGGTCGTGAGCAGCATCCGCCGTTCGATGCGGCTGGTCAGCCACGCCGTCAGCGGCGAGCCGATGCACAGCGTGATCGCACCATAAGTGATCAGCAGCCCGGCGGCGTGGATGCTGATGCCGAGCCCGGTCGACATCTCCGGCAGCATCCCCGCAGGAGCCAGCACCGAGCAGCCGGTCACGAGATTGCCAAGCATCAGGGCGGTTGCCGTAAAACGGCCGGCGCGGGGAGTTTCCATGCAGCTGCATGTAGAGCGGCTGGCGGCCCGTTAAAGGGCGCGGCTCGAAATAGTTGACGCGCCGCCTCCGCTTTTGCGCGCCACTTTCTTGGAAATGCCGGATTGCACGGGCCGAATCGCCTGTTATATCGCTCGTTCCCGCTTACCTGCGCTCGTTCGCAGGAGTGAGCCTCAGGAGAAAAGCAATGTCCGACCAGCCCAAATCCGAATCCGGCTTCCAATATTCCCTCAGCAATCTGAAGCCCGTGTCCCCCGCAGCCAAAGTCACCCTCACCTTCCCCGACGGCGCCCAGCGCCAATATGACAAGAGCATCACCGGCCTCGACATCGCCAAGGGCATCTCGCCCTCGCTCGCCAAGCGCACCGTGGCGATGATGCTCGACGGCGTGCTCGCCGATCTCAACGACCCCATCGAGGCCGATGCCAAGCTCAGGCTGATCTCGCGCGACGAGCCGGAGGCGCTGGAGCTGATCCGCCACGACTGCGCCCACGTGCTCGCTGAAGCCGTGCAGACGCTGTGGCCGGGCACGCAGGTGACCATCGGCCCCGTGATCGAGAACGGCTTCTATTACGACTTCTTCCGCAATGAGCCGTTCACGCCGGAAGACTTTGCCGCGATCGAGAAAAAGATGCGCGAGATCATCGCGCGCGACAAGCCTTTCACGAAAGAGGTTTGGGATCGCGAGAAAACCAAGCAGGTGTTCCGCGACAAGGGCGAGGCCTTCAAGGTCGAGCTGGTCGACGCCATTCCCGGCAACGAGCCGATCAAGATCTACTACCAGGGCGACTGGTTCGATCTCTGCCGCGGCCCGCACATGACCTCGACCGGCAAGGTCGGAGGCGCCTTCAAGCTGATGAAGGTGGCCGGCGCCTATTGGCGCGGCGACAGCAACAACCCGATGCTGACCCGCATCTATGGCACGGCCTTCGCCAAGCAGGAGGACCTCGACGCTTATCTCAAGCAGATCGAGGAAGCCGAGAAGCGCGACCATCGCAAGCTCGGACGCGAGCTCGACCTCTTCCATTTCCAGGAGGAAGGTCCCGGCGTCGTGTTCTGGCACCCCAAGGGCTGGACGATTTTCCAGCAGCTGATCGCCTATATGCGCCGCCGCCTGACCGGCGATTACAGCGAGGTCAACGCGCCGCAGATCCTCGACAAGGTGCTGTGGGAGACCTCTGGCCATTGGGGCTGGTACCGCGAGAACATGTTCGCGGCGCAGTCGGCCGGCGACGAGGCCGAGGACAAGCGCTGGTTCGCGCTGAAGCCGATGAACTGCCCCGGCCACGTCCAGATCTTCAAGCATGGCCTGAAGAGCTACCGCGACCTGCCCTTGCGCCTCGCCGAGTTCGGCGTGGTGCATCGCTATGAGCCGTCCGGCGCCATGCACGGGCTGATGCGCGTGCGCGGCTTCACCCAGGACGATGCGCACATCTTCTGCACCGAGGACCAGCTCGCCGAGGAATGCCTGAAGATCAACGATCTGATCCTGTCGACCTATGCCGATTTCGGCTTCACCGGCGATCTCACGGTCAAGCTGTCGACGCGGCCGGAAAAGCGCGTCGGCACGGATGCGATGTGGGATCACGCCGAGCGCGTGATGGCGACGGTGCTGCGCGAGATCCAGGCGCAGAACAACCACATCAAGACCGAGATCAACCCGGGCGAAGGCGCCTTCTACGGGCCGAAGTTCGAGTACGTGCTGCGCGACGCCATCGGCCGCGACTGGCAGTGCGGTACCACGCAGGTCGACTTCAACCTGCCGGAACGGTTCGGTGCGTTCTACATCGACCATGACGGCGGCAAGAAACCGCCTGTCATGGTGCACCGCGCAATCTGCGGCTCGATGGAGCGCTATATCGGCATTCTGATCGAGCACTATGCCGGCAACTTCCCGCTCTGGCTCTCGCCGGTGCAGGCCGTCGTCACCACCATCACCTCGGAAGGCGATGAATACGCCAAGGTGGTGCTGGAGCAGGCGCGACGCGCGGGGTTGCGGGTCGAGATCGACCTGCGCAACGAAAAGATCAACTACAAGGTCCGCGAGCATTCGCTGGCCAAGATTCCGGCGCTGCTCGTGGTCGGCAAGAAGGAGGCCGAGACGCATTCGGTCTCGGTCCGCCGGCTTGGCAGCGACGGCCAGAAGGTGATGACGACGGAGGAGGCAATCGCCGCCCTCGTCGACGAGGCCACCCCGCCTGACGTCCGGCGGGCGCGCGGCGCGGTCTGATCGTTGAAATCGGTCTAAAATCGCTTTCGGTTGCGGGCGTGCATGTCTATCTCGGCATGGCACGCCCGTCGTCCATCCGAAGAGGCCATCGCAATGCCTGATGCCATCGAACTCCTGAAAACCCGTCGCTCGGTCAAGCCGCGCGAGATGACCGGCCCCGGCCCCTCGCCGGCCGAGCTCGAGACCATTCTCACGATCGGCGCGCGCGTGCCTGATCACGGCAAGCTCACGCCCTGGCGCTTCATCATTTTCGAGGGCGATGCGCGTCAGCGCGCCGGCGAGGTGATCGCAAGAGTCTTCGCCCGCAAGAATCCCGGCGCCCCCGCAGCCGATATCGAGACCGAACGCAAGCGCCTGACCGATGCGCCGCTGGTGATCGGGATCGTCAGCTTCACCAAGCCGCATCCCAAGGTGCCGGCGTGGGAGCAGGAGCTGTCGGCGGGCNCCAGCGCCATGAACATCGTCACGGCCGCCACCGCGCTTGGCTACGGCGCGGCCTGGCTGACCGGCTGGTTCGCCTTCGATCGCGACGTGCTTGACGGACTCGGCCTCAAGGCGGACGAGAAACTCGCAGGCCTCGTGCATATCGGCAAACCGACCAAGCCGAGCGAGGATCGCCCGCGCCCGGTCCTTTCCGAAATCGTGACCCGTTTCTAATCGGAGTTTTATTGACGCCCCTGATGTCTTGCGGCTTGCTCCCGGCGAGGGAGGAAGCCCGGATGAAGCGTCGTGAATTTCTGGTCGGGGCCGCGATGCTGGCCGGCACGATGGCGCAGAGCCGCGCTGGCGACGTCCCCGCTCCCGCGCCCGACAGGCTGCGAGGCATCACCGCATTCTTCGAAAACGAGGTGACCAGCGGCCGCTTGGCGGGCGCGATCGTGCTGATCCAGCAGCACGGCAAGCCTGTCTATTTCAAGATGTTCGGCGTGCGCGACGTCAGGACCCGGCTGTCGATGACGCCGGACACGATCTTCGCTGTCCATTCGATGACCAAGCCGATCACCAGCCTGGCGGCAATGATGCTGATCGACGAGGGCAAGCTGGCGCTCACCGATCCCGTGTCGAAATACATCCCGCTCTTCGCTGCCACCAAGGTGGGAATGGAAATCACCAAGCCCGATGGCTCGATGGCGCTCGAGGTGGTGCCGCCGGTCCATGCGGTGACCATCAGGGATTTGATGCGGCACACCTCGGGCATCACCTACGATTATATCGGCGGCAGATGGGTCGAGCTCGCCTACAAGGCAGCGCATATCTTCGAAGGCCCCTTCAACAACCGGGAATTCGCCGACCGTATCGCCCGGCTGCCGCTGGCGCGCCAACCGGGGACGCTGTGGCGCTACGGTCATTCGACCGACGTGCTCGGGGCCGTCATCGAGATCATCACCGGGCAGACGCTGTACGATGCGCTGAAGCAGCGCATCTTCGATCCGCTCGGCATGACCAGCACCAAATTCCTGCTGTCGACACAAGACGAGATCGAGCGGTTGGCCCGACCGCTGCCGAGCGACCAGATCCTGCTCGATGGCGAGCGCGAACGTCTCGACCATCCGGAATGGCAATCCGGCGGCGGCGGCCTGCTCTCGACCATCACTGACTATCAACGCTTCGCGCAAATGCTGCTCAACGGCGGCGAGCTCGGCGGCAAGCGCTGCCTCAGCCCGGCCGCCTTCAAGGCCATGACGAGTGATCAGATCGGGCCCGGCTCCGGCGTGGAACGCGACTATTTCTATTTCCCCGGCGATGGCTTCGGTTATGGCTACGGCCTTGCGGTCCGAACCGACCCCGGCAACGCCAAGCCGCCGCCGGCGGGCTCGATCGGCGAATTGAAATGGGACTCGGGCAGCGGCACCTATTTCGGCGTCGATCCCAAGCTCGATATGGTCTACCTCCTGATGCAGCAGACCCAGAACGAACGCGGCCGCATCACGCCCGCCTTCAAGGAACTGGTCTATGGCAGCTTTCCTCCCGAGCTAAGCCGCCCGTGAGGCGCGCTTACCGAACTTCCGGCTTCCATGGGCACGCGATCGAAGTTTGGTGCGAAACTCTCTCCACATCGTCATTGCGAGCGCAGCGAAGCAATCCAGAGTCTTTCCGCGGAGGGATTCTGGATTGCTTCGCTGCGCTCGCAATGACGGCGCGTGCGGATACATGGTCGCTTCATCAATTTGTATCTTCATCGCAGACACACTTTCGCATCCTCGCGGCTCATCTCGCCCGAGTTGTGCTTGTCGCCTCACCCTCAAATGAAAGAGGGCGCAGGGAAGACCGGGTGCCCGACCGGCACCCGCGGTCCACTGTGCGATAGTCTGCGCTACAAGAGGCTGCACAGCGGCATACAGGTGAAGCCGAAACATCCGGCCTTCCCTGCGCAGTGGTTGGAACGGCTTATGTCGTGATCTCCCCGGGGAGCGATGCACTATTGCCCCCGTCGTCTCGCAGATGGCTGATGCAAGGACCCGGTCGGGTCACACGCATCACCACGAGACTTGGCGCACAGGCTCCGGGCGCCAGGACCACACGATTTTGCCGTACGCGGCAATCACACCGGTCGTTTGCGCGATGGCCTCGCTCACGGTTGCCCGCCCTGCAAAGCCCGATCGCGCCGATGTGGCCTGCGCCCACCGCCGTCCGGCCCGCGTCGTGACGATCGCGATACGCCCCTCTTCCATGGGCCGGGTTGCGCGATACATACGCCATTTCCGAATTTCGGTAAAGGGGAATATTTTTGCCTGCAGATATTGCCCCACGCCTTGGGTGTTTTGCCCGCCAGGCAACGCAAGAGATTGTAAATGCGGTAGGGTGGTTAGCCCTGCGATTGCGCGAAGCGTAATCGCAGGGCGTAACCCACCTCTTCTGCGTCCCGCGGAGACGAAAGTGGTGGGTTACGCCCTCTAGATACGCTTCGCGTATCTACGGGGCTAACCCACCCTACAAGATCGGGCCCCTAATCCTCGCTCGAGGCCGCCGAGCGATTGCGCAAATAGGCCTGCGACAACAGGAAAAATAGGGCGCGCTCGCCGTGATATTTGGCTGACGGACGCGTGCGCTCGAAGCCACCGGCAAAAACCTTGCCGGACTGGTCGCAGACCTGCCACCGCCAACCGAGCCGTTTGCGCCTGGTGAGGATCACTTCGAACATGCCGACGCGCTTGGTCCCCTGCTCCTTGCCGGCCACGCAAACCTACCCGCGCCGGCGTCCCCATTGGACGGATGCCCGACATATAACCCAGCAGGACGGAAAGCGAATGAAATTGATTATCGGAAATGCGTATCTTGCAAAGGTGTGACGACGTCGCGGTGAGGCTGGAATAAGCCGATGCCGCCGGTGTTTCCAAGTCCTTCGACGGAGCTTGGTAGCGCTTACAGCGGTATGCAAAGCGAAACACAGTGAGGAATGTCCAGTAAGCAAACGCTCACCGGACGTTCGCAACAAATGTTAGGTCCGTCTCGCGTCTGGAGATGCGCTGGATGAGAAGCGCGGTGCGATGTTGCGGAGGCCGCAACTACCGCGCCACGACCTCGACCTCGCCGTCGACGCCGTTGACGACGTTGAAGCCGCGCTCGTAGACCTTGCCCTCGTTCTTGGCGATGGCGCGGTATTCGCCTTCGGAGAGCACGACGCGCGGGAAGGCGCCGATTGATTCCTTGATGACGTCGCCGCCGGGCGTCAGCACCGACCAGGCGGTGTTGGCGAGCGCCTCGCCGCCCTTGTCGCTGACGAGCTTGAGCGTGATCACGGCTGCGCGGTGGGTGATGGTGACGTCGGTGAGCTTGCCGGTCTGGACGCGGATGTCCGAGCGCACCACCGAATTGGCGTCGCCGTAGTTGGAGATGATGTAGTAGGTGCCTTCCGGGATCAGCACGACGTCGCCGGCGGCGACGTTCGGCACCAACGCGGCGCGCTCGCCGGATTCGAACTGGCTGCCCTTGTAGATCGCAAACGAGATCTGGTTCTGCGGAATGCGGCTGGTGCCGACGCGGCCCTCGATGCGCAGGCCCCCGGCCGGCAGCACGAAGGACTCGCGGTCCGTCTCGGCCTTCAGGCTGACGGTGCGCACCGCGCTGACGAGGCCGAAGGCGACGTGCACGACGTAATTGCCGGGCGGCAGCACGATGCTGGGGGTGGCGCTGCGGTCCTCCTTGATCAGCCTGAAGGTGCCGTTCTCGTCGGGACGGTCGGAAAAGACGCGCCAGACCAGGCCGCCGTTGATCGCCGGAGAATCCTTGCCGTATCTCGCGGTCAGCGACAGCACACCCTGGCCCGGCACGGCCGCGCTGAGCGGCGCGGACGGCGGCACGGTCGACACCGCCGGTGGCGGCATGCTCGGCGTATTCGGCTGGGTCAGGGTCGGCGGCAGGCTCGGGGGACCGGCGCCGGGACCGGACGGCGGGGCGAGGCTGACGGCGCCGCCGGGATCGGGCACCGAGGCTGGCGGCACTGGCGGCGGACGATCGGAGAAAAGCTGCGCCCGCGCAGCGTTTTGGCCCGAGGTAACGAGGCACGCGGCCACGGATGCGGCAAAGACAAGCGCCGGCAGCAGCCTGCCGCCGCGCCGCCATCTGATGATGCCGTCACCCCCTGGAGTCATGCTTCCTGCTTTTCACCGAAAACGCGGCAAATTCAAGCCTCTGAAATCCCATGGATTACGGTTCTGTGGAACCCGGTTGACGCCTGCGTGATTAGATCTCAGGCAACGGGCTCTCGCCACACTCCTGCCCCCTGCGTCCCGAACGCTATAAACCATGCTTTGCCCTGTTTCTGGCGAAGCGGAAGCGCGGCGCCTACTCTGGAGTGAGGAAGGCCCGGAGTAGGAGAGTTTCGGTGCTGGATATGTTGAGAGGTCGGGGTGTGAACGGCGCAAATGGCGAGAAAGTCGGTCTCGGCAGTATCCGCCGGCCCGTTATTGGTCTTGCCCTCGGCGGCGGCGCGGCGCGCGGTTTTGCCCATATCGGTATCATGAGAACGCTGCTGGCCAACGGCATCGTGCCCGATGTCGTGGTCGGCACCTCGATCGGCGCCGCGGTCGGCGGCGCCTATGCGGCCGACCGGCTCGACGCGCTGGAAGACTGGGCCCGCAGCCTGCAGGGCGTGCGCAACATCCTCGGCTATCTCGACATCCGCCTCAACGGCTCGGGTCTGATCGGCGGCGAGAAGCTTGCAAGCCGGCTGGAGCAATCGATCGGCCAAACCCTGATCGAGGACCTGCCGATGAAATATGCCTCGGTCGCGACCGAGGTCCGGACCGGCCATGAGATCTGGCTGACACGCGGCCGCCTGGTCGAGGCGATGCGCGCCTCGTATGCGTTGCCCGGCATCTTCGCGCCCGTGATGGTCGGCGATCGCTGGCTGGTGGACGGCGCGCTGGTGAACCCGGTGCCGGTGTCAGCGGCGCGGGCGCTCGGTGCCGAAATCGTCATCGCGGTCAATCTGTCCACCGACATCTTCACCCATTCGACGACGATCCATGCGCATGGGGCGATGCCCGTGCCTGTCGCCAGCCCTGTCGCTGAAGAGACCCCCGCCAAGCGGCGTTTTCCGCGCATCTTCTCGGCGGAGAGAACCGTCAAGCGCGAGTTTTTCGGCACTGCCGGCCGTCCAGGCATCTCGTCGGTCATGATCGATGCCTTCAACATCATGCAGGACCGCATCACCCGGGCGCGGC
>NZ_LJYG01000040.1:21608-49509 GCF_001440035.1 Bradyrhizobium manausense
CGAGCGCGCGCTCGAACAGATCCAGGAAACGATCCAGGTGCTGGCGCCCGCGCCCGAAGGCGCCGCGCCGAAAGTGGTCGAATAAGACCCGACGCGCGTTGAGATCAGGGATCGTCATCGCGTTTGAGGTTATTGTTTGAGCATGATCTTTTCGGAAAACCGCTGCGCACTTTTCCGGATCAAGCTCCTCAAGCCGTCTTGATGTAGTCGCGCAGGGCTTCCTGTTCGGACTCGTATTCGCGCACGCGCCATTTGACGACGTCGCCGATCGAGATCAGCCCGACAACCTTGCCGTTGTCGACGACCGGCAAGTGGCGGAACTTGCCTGTGGTCATCATCTCCATCAGCTCGGCGACCGTGTCGGTCTCCTTGCAGGTCACGACCTTGCGCGTCATGACCTGGGAGACCGGCTCGTCCAGCACGCCGGCACCGCGCTCGCCGAGCACGCGCACGATGTCGCGCTCGGACAGGATGCCCTCGAGCCGGCTCTGGTCCATCACCAGCACCGCGCCGATCTTCTTCTCGCCGAGCAGCTTGACGGCGGCGGCGAGCTTGGCGTCCGGCGCGACGCTCATGATCTGGTGGCCCTTGGTATTGAGAATGGAACGTACCGTCATTGTTGCCTCCCTGAATCGGATCCGTCCGCTTTGCGCGGTCCGGACTTGTTCGCGAGTCTTCAACTAACAGTTTCAGCGCCGGTTGCAGGCTCGAGCGCTTTGCGAAGTGCAGCCTCCATCAGCTTGCTGCTTCGGAACATTCTTCCCGCAAATGATGGATGAATTCGGGCTGCGCCGCAAGCGCCGCTTCAAATACCGTCTGAAATGTCCTGTGATGACGCATCCGCAGCATCATGGCTTCGCACGCGCGGCACCGGATCGAACAGCGTGAACAGCAACAAGCCTGCGAAGAAGCCGCCGATATGCGCTTCCCAGGCGACACCTGCGCTGTCGCCTTCGACGCCGATCCCGCCGACGCCGAAGATGATGTTGAGGGCGAACCAAACGGCGAGGAAGCCGACGATCCGTCGATCGCGCAGCGCCCGAAACAGCGGCAGCGCCGGAACTTTTGCGGCGGTATCGGCGTCCGAACGGCTGAACGACAGGAAGCTGCCGCGCACGAAGGCGAAGCGGATCGCCGCCGCCATGGCGCCCGAGACCGAGGCCGAGGCGCCGATCATCGGCACCACCGCATGCTCGTGGGTGACGAGATGGGCAAGCGCGCCGGCCGCCGCCGTCACCGCCAGGAACACGAAGAAGCGCAAAGCCCCGAAGCGCCGCGCCAGCGCGCTGCCGAACGGCAGCAGCCACAACACGTTGAAGGCGAGATGGGTGAGATTGGCGTGCAGCAGCGAATAGGTGACGAAGGTCCAGACCTTGGCGCCGGCGCCGCCCTCGAACTGCAGATTGACCAGCGAGGAATCGTAGCGCTTCGGAATGAAGCCGAAGACGTCGATAGTCCAGTTCTCCAGCTCCGGCGGCAGCAGCACCCGCAGATGGATCAGCGCCAGCAGGGCGACATAGGCCGTCAGCGGCCACGGCAGGGTCAGGATCGGCTCGCGCGGGGCCTCTTCGACGACGACCTGATGGTCCGGCGGGGGTTGTGACGGGGAATCCAAGGCGGTTTCGCTTTCAGGCGCGATCGAGGCAGCGGGCTTCTCGAAGCAAGGGATCTGGAGATAGTCGCCTTTACCTGCCTTGCGCAAGTGCACGAAAGGAAAAGGCAGGGCCCTGGGAAAGCCCTGCCTGTCCGTGTCGGCCTTCCGACGCGACGGGAGAACAAGGTGTATCCCCACCCCTCCCCGCGGCCAGTGACCAAACTGTTTGACGCCCGTGTACAGGCCTCACCGAGAACCTGGAGAAAGCGGCGAGGCTTGCGACCGGGATCACCATAGCAGGCGTGCCCGACAGGCAAAGCGCATAGTTAATTTAACGTTAACGGCGCAAAGGCAGCGCTGGCGATGCCAAAAACGCGTCCGCGGCATGGACGCTGCAATTCCCCTCCTGCACAACATCAAAGGGATCTCAGGTGCGCTGAAGCGGGACAGCTTTGTCCCATGAGGTTGCGCCGAGGGTAAGCGTCGAACATGAAACATCCATCGAGCCGCGCATTCTTCGCATATTGGGACAACAAGCGCGGCAGCGCGCGTGCCCCTGACCGGGCCGATATCGACCCGGCCGCGGTGCGCGAGCTGCTCGGCGACATCTTCGTGCTGTCTTGTGAGCAAAAACTCGGCTTTCCGTTCCGCGTCGCCGGCACGCGGGTCTGCGCGCTGGCCGGCCGCGATCTCAAGGACCAGGGCTTTGCCGCGCTGTTCACCGACGCGAGCCGCAGCGAGATCGAGGAGATCACGACCATTGTCGCCGACGAGACCTTAGGCGCGATCGCAGGTCTCACCGCGCAGCGCGAGGACGGCAGCAAGGCGCATCTCGAGCTGCTGCTGCTGCCCTTCAACGCCCGCCCGCATACGCCTGTCAGCGTGACCGGCGTGCTCGCGCCGTTCGACGATGAATGCGGCGCGCTCGGCCCGTTCACCGTCACCTCCTGGCGCTACCTGCACCAGCCGGAGAAACTGCTGCCGCGCGCGATCCGCAAACTGCAGATCGCCCGCGGATTGATGGTGTATGAGGGGCTAAGGTAGAGCAACGATCGCGCCGTGCGCGCAGCGTGTGAAAACGGCCTGACGATCGTTCTGAATCAGATGACGATCGGAGACGAAGGCTCAAGGCCCAAGGCTTGCGATCGATCAACGGAACCTTACCTGCTAGGATACGTTTGTCTGTTTCGCCGCGCGAGTATCTGCGCGGCAACGCGGCTCGGCTGAGACGATGCGTTTCCCAGCCGCTTCCGTCGAGGGATAATCACCCGTGATGGAGCGCGCGACCAGAGTTGGTAATCGCCTGCTAGCTGCGTTACCGCCAGCCGATTTTGCTTTGCTTGCGCCGCATTTGCGGAAAGTACCGCTCCAGCACGACGAAGTCCTGGTTCGATCGGGCGACCGGATCGATCACATCTACTTCCCCTGTAGCGGCGCAATCGCCCTCATCATGGAGCTGCCGAACGGACAGACCGCCGCAACCGCCGTGGTCGGCAACGACGCCGCCATCGGCCTCATGACGGCGCTAGGGCCGCTCCGCTCACCCATGACCGCGGTCGTGCGCGTCGCCGGCGCGGCGTTGCAGATATCACCCACGCGATTTCAGACGGCGCTCGAACGCAGCCCCGCTCTCAGAGGTTTGGTTCAGCTTCTCTCCAGGGCGCTGATGACGCAAATCCAGCATGTCGCAGCCTGCAACGCGCTGCACTCCGTCGAAGCCCGCCTAGCCCGCTGGCTGCTTCACATCCACGATCGGACCGATGGCGGTGACGTCCTGCCCTTGACGCAAGAGACGCTGTCCGAATTGCTCGGCGTCCGGCGTACCACGGTCACGCACGTCATTGGGGCCCTTCGGACGTCAAGGGCGCTGAAATCCAGCCGGCGCGGTCAACTCGAGATCGACAGGCGGCGCCTCGAAGTCGTCGCATGCGAGTGCTACAAGGTGATGAGCCGCAGGATCGACCGGATCGTTTCGCAGGATGCCTTGAAGGTGCTTCACGCCGCGCCGCCGCCGAACGATTCCCTGCCGCCGGACGTCCCGTTCGCCAAGGCCGACTCGTAGACCCAGGCTTCCTTGGCGAACCACTCGTGCGTCGCCGCGCACATCTTGCAATAGGTCCGCGAAAAGAACACTGCAGTGCACCGAAACCTTTCGCGATCCATCTCGATGCCCGTCGAAATGACCCTTCCCGTTTCCGGGCACTTGATCACCACCATACCCATCCCGATTTCCTCCAGCTTGGCATCACCTCGACTATGAGGGGGCCGCAACCGGCTGGATGGCATCTTTTCTTGCGAAGACGCTCACCCAGCCGGTCCGCGCGGCCAACCGCTTCGATTCAAGCAGCGCTACGCAATACGCGATCCAAGCTCTGCTTGATCGGCTCAGCCGTTTCGGTCGCAACCCTCTGGGCGAGGTGCCATAGCTCGCGATTCTGGGCCGAAGCCGTTTCAAGCATCTTGCGGCTATGAGCGGTGGAGAGATCTACGAGATCGGCAAACGACCTCGCATCGACAAGCTGGGAAAAAAATTCCAGCGTGGACGTGGTGTTGGCGTGGGATATCTCGATGACCTTGGTGCGGTAGTCGGCGGCCCGCTGGGCATTGGTCGAGCAGGCATCGCAGAGAGCTGCGGTCATCTCCTCCGAGGTCGACTTGATTTGCGCAAAATTTGCCTGGGCCCGTGATGCGCCCTGTTCGGCGAGATTGCCGAAGATCGTCTGCATGTTGAAGAACGGGACGCCGAACTGGAGCTTTGCACTTGCGTCGGTTCCTCCGTTTTGCAGAGCAGCATTCGTTTCGGCGTTCAGATTGGCATCACTCACGGGCTTTCATCCTTTCAAGCGAAACTAGATAACGGATTTAAGACTCCCCGACGCGTCCAGGTGCTTGCTGCACCAGGACACCAGTACCCTTGCTCTCATGTTGGTGGGATGCCACTGCGGATGGACCGCCGTCGCCCCCCCTGCTGAAGCCAACTATGGCCAACAACAGTGGAAGCTTCGGTTCGCTTTCAGACTCTTCGCTTGATTTTATTCGAATCATGCGGCGAAGCGGCGCATCACCGCATCGCGCCTCTTTGAAGTTGCTGCAATCGCATGCGCCAACTTCAGATCGGCGCAAGCTTGCGCCGGACATCGCCCGCACAAGCGATGCCCGGCCGCGTCATCGATCCATCACGGCATCGCCAGATGCCAGGCGCCATTCAGAAAGCCGTCGCCGGTGACGTCGCCGGGCTTGGTGTCCTTGGCGAAGGTGTAGAGCGGCTTGCCCTTGTACGCCCACTGCTTCGAGCCGTCGTCGCGGGTGATGATGGTGTAGCCATCGCCGGGCGTGTCGCTGGCCTCGGCCTTCAGCGCCGGCCAATTCGTCGCACAGGGGCCGTTGCAGGCCGACTTGCCGTCCATGTCCTTGTCGAACGTGTAGAGTGACATGCCCTTGGCGTCGGTGAGCACGCTGCCTTTGTCGGTCTTGCCGGTCTTGGTCGGCGGTGCGGCGAGCGCCGCAGAGGCGAGCGCGAGCGTTGCCGCGAACGCGAGCACGAGGCGGATCGAGGATGTCGTCATGGTGTCTCCTGTCATGCAGATGGCTTGCACGAGGTAGGACGCCGCGGCCCGCGCACTATTCCTCGAAAGCGGGCCAAGATATTTTTGGCTGCGCGCATCAAGGCGGCGGAATAAATTGCGGTTGACGATACGGAGCACACAGATGAGCAAGCCTCGATGGCGCCGCGCGCACGCCACCGATCTCGCAGCGATCAGTGCCGATCGCGGCGCGGATCCATCCCGATCTGCCCGAGCGGCCGGAGGTGCTCGCGGAAAAGATGCGGCTCTGTCCGGATGGCTGCCGCGTGCTCGCCGCAGGCGACGGGATCGCGGGCTATGGCCTGGCGCATCCCTGGATGCAGCAACAGATCCCGCCGCTCGACGGTTTCCTCGGCCAATTGCCTGAACATGCCGACTGTCTCTACATACACGACGTCGCCGTGCTGCCCGACGCCCGCGGCGGCGTGGCGCGCGGTTATGTCGCCGACATTGAACAGCTCGCGCGATCATCCGGCATCACGATGCTTGCGCTGGTCTCGGTCTACGATACGCGCGTGCTGTGGGAGCGTCTCGGCTTCCACGCCGTCGGACCGGATGCGGCCTTGCGCGACAAACTGACGTCCTACGGCGCGGGCGCAACCTACATGCTGCGCGAGCTTGCCGAGTAGCCGCCCCTCCCCGCACGCGGCCTCACGCGGGCGTGAAGCCAACCCTCGAACTGGTTTCGATCAGCCTCCGTCGAAGGATAGAGCGAGCCGTTCCGGTCTCGCCGAACCGAGGCTGGAGATTTCCGATGAAACTCACATTGCCCAAACTTGCTTTGACAGCGTTCGTTGCCACGACCGCGTTCACTGCAACCAGCGCCCATGCGGTGCAATTCCATACCTATCGCTGCGACGTCGATTTCTTCGGAGGCTGCGGCATCATCCCGCTGCCGGACCCACCGCCCGCCCGGCGTCACGTCGTTCGGGTCGACCGCGATACGTCGCCGACCTACATGAAGCAGATCGACCCGCGCTACAGCTCCTCCATGCGTGATGCCGGCGGCGGAGGTGGTGGCGGTGGAGGCGGAGGTGGCGGCGGGGGTGGCGGCGGCCGCTGAGCCCACGGCCAACTTTTCAGACGATGTCGCCGGTGCAATCCGGCGGCATCTCGCTGCCTGCGCCATCGGCGGCCGCTCAGCCGCGGCGCTTCTTCTTGTTCTTCTTGCCCGACGCGCCCGGCCATTCGGTGACCGACGGCGCGTATTTGGCGTCACCGGATTTGTTTCCGAATGTCTTGTTCTTCTTCCCGAATGCCGGCTTGCCGGATTTGCCGCCGTCGTGCGGCTTTGCGTGAGGCTTTGCGTACGGCCTCCCCTGGTGCTTCGCGTCAGGCTTTCCCCGCGGCCTGTCGTGCTGCTTCGGCTCACCCACGTTCCAGGGATCGTCGCTGCGGCGAACGACATGAGCATCGTCACCGTCATCGCGCTGCGGAGCGCGTGGGCGCTTCTCCCCTGCTGCCGCCGCCTGCGGCGCCGCCGTCACCAGCTCGATGCGGATGCTGTCTTCCTTGTCCGGTCGCTTGACCTTGGCTGCAAAACTTTCCGCGACGCGCTCGGAGATCTCGAACTCGGTGGTGGTGTCGCTGATCTTGATCGCGCCGATGTCGCGCTTGTCAATGCCGCCTCGGCGGCAGATCATCGGCAGCAGCCAGCGCGCCTCCGCATTCTTGCGGCGGCCGATGGCAGCGCGGAACCAAACCGTCGGCTCCGTCATTTCATGTTTTGATGACCCTTTCGCCGATTTGGCGCGAGGGCGCTCGGAGCGATCGTCGCCGCGCGGGGCGCGATCGTCGCGGCTGCGATGCTCGCGCCGTCCGCGCTCCTCGCCGGGATCGATGATGTCCTCAGGAGACGGCAGCCGGGCGCGATAGAGCCGCGCAAGCGCGGCGGCGATATCCTCCGCCGACCGCTCGGCCAGCAGAGCCTTCGCCAGCTCCAGATCGTCTGATGTCGTCTCCTCGGTGAACAACACCTCCTTCATGCGCTCATGATCGAGCTTGCGGATTTCATCCGCCTGCGGCGCCGTGCCCCAGACCGCCTCGGTGCCCGAGAGATTGAGCAGCAACTCTGCACGACGCCTTCGTGCCGGCGGCACCAGCAGCACGCTTGTGCCCTTGCGGCCCGCGCGACCGGTGCGGCCCGAGCGATGCTGCATCACCTCGGGGTCGTTCGGCAAATCGGCGTGAATGACGAGATCGAGGCTCGGCAGGTCGATGCCGCGCGCAGCGACGTCGGTCGCGACGCAAACGCGGGCGCGACCGTCCCGGAGCGACTGGAGCGCCAAAGTGCGCTCGTTCTGCGTCAACTCGCCCGACAGCGCGACCACGGAGAAGCCGCGCTCAAGCAGTGCCGCCTGCAAATGCCTGACCGCATCGCGCGTGTTGCAGAACACCAGCGCGCTCGGTGCCTCGTAGAAGCGCAGCACGTTGACGGCCGCATGCTCGACATCACCGGGAGCGACCCGGATGGCACGGTACTCGATGTCGGCGTGACCGCCCTCGTCGCCCGCGACCTCGATGCGAAATGCGTCCTGCTGGTACTGTTTCGCCAGCGCCACGATGCCGCGCGGGAAGGTCGCCGAGAACAGCAGCGTGCGCCGCGTCTCCGGCGTGGTCTCGAGGATGAACTCCATGTCCTCGCGGAAGCCGAGATTGAGCATCTCGTCGGCCTCGTCGAGCACGACGACCTTCAATTCGGAGGTGTCGAGGCGGTTGCGCCTGAGATGATCGCACAGGCGACCGGGCGTGCCGACCACGATGTGGGCGCCGGCGGCGAGTTCGCGCTGCTCGCGGCGCGGATCCATGCCACCGACGCAGGAGACGACACGCGCCCCGGCATGCTGGTAGAGCCAGGTCAGCTCGCGCTGGACCTGCAAGGCGAGCTCGCGGGTCGGCGCGACGATCAGGGCCAGAGGCGCCGCGGCCTGCGCGAACCGCTCGGCATCGCCCAGAAGGTCCCTAGCCATGGCCAGCCCGTACGCAACGGTCTTGCCCGAGCCTGTTTGCGCCGACACCAGGAGGTCGCGGCCGACAGCATCCTCGCCGAGCACGGCGAGCTGGACAGGTGTCGGTGAATCATAATTGCGCTCGGCCAAAGCACGGGCGAGCGGCGGGGTCAGGGCCGGAAAAGACACGGAATGGAAAACCTTGGTTGGTCCGGGCGCGGAACGGAAGAGCCGAGGGACCTTGACGCTGCAATCACTGCAGAAGGCCCGATCACACCCTTGATGATTTCGATTTGGACGCTCTTTACGCCAGAAGCTGTCAAATCACCATGGCTTTGATGCATGGCATTGGCGACAGGGTGAACAGGTGCGGGATGCTGGCCCTGCCCCAAACGCGATTTCGGGCCGGAATGGCGGACTTTTGCGCCCATCTCGCTTAAATTGCCGACGTTTGGACGTACCGGAATGGACGCATGGCCTCGTCGGATCAACGCCAGTGCGGCGAATGCACGCTTTGCTGCAAAGTGATGGCTATCGAGGCGCTCGCCAAGCCGGCAGGCAGCTGGTGCGCGCATTGCAATCCCGGCCGCGGTTGCATGATCTACGTCGAACGGCCTATCGAATGCGGCAGCTTCAGTTGCCTCTGGCTCATCAACGACCTGCTCGACGAGCGCTGGAAGCCGAGCCGCTCCAAGCTGGTTCTGACCACCTCGGAGGACGGCATCGAGATCCGCTGCGACCCCGGCGCGCCCCATGCGTGGCGCAGGGAGCCCTACGCCAGCGAGATCCGCGCCTGGGCCGAGGAAGGCGAGCGCGACGACATGACGGTCGTCGTCATCGTCGGCCAGCGCATGATCTTGATCACGCCGGAGCGCGAATTCGATCTCGGCATCGTCGGACCGGATGACCGCATCGTGCGCGAGCTGGAGGGCGCGAAGGTCGTGGGCGCAACGGTGGTGAAGGAGCTTAACGCCGCCTCAGATTCCGTCGACGATTGACCGATGCATGCCCACTGGTCCCTACGGCATAGCAAGCGCGGCCCTAGTCCCTTGATGTCACGGGCCTGCCGAAGCTTTCGGCCAGCCTTGCTCTGGCCCGCGCGACACAGTCTTTGGCCGCCAGACTTAAGGCGCGGATCGCGCGCCAGGCTTCGGTCGCCTGCAGCCATGCCTTCATCTCGGTGAACTTGCCGTAAACCCACGCGAACGCCGGGATCCGCATCAGCTTGTCGCGCGTCAGGTGAAACAGGCGCTCGACCAGCACAAGCTTGAGCAGCTCGCAGCCGACGAACGCCGCCACGCCGCTCAGGAACTGACCTGTTGCAACGAGGTAAGCCGCCACCGGCTTGATCGGCTCCAGAATGAGCACGGGCACGGAAAACAGCGCCAGCGACGGATAAGGCGGCAGCGATCTGATCCAGGCGCGGAGCCGCTTGAACTCGAAATGCCGGGCAATCCAGCGCGAGATCGGCATCGCCACAGCCATAAACACCGCATCCACCAGGAAGTAGACGGCGGCCAGGACGTAGGTGATGGGTTCCAGGATTCGCTTCACGATATACTCTCCCGCAAACTCAAAGCCGGAACCCGGGCTTAAGTTTCACGCCCAAGTGGATCATTCGCGGATTCTCTATGGAGCTTTTGCGGCATTCGGTTCAATCCACCTCAGATCTCGGCGAAGATTTCCAGCAGATTGCCGTCGGGATCCCTGAAAAACAACGTGCGATGTCCGAACGGCTGGTTCGTCGGCGGCGAGAGCAGCGTCACGCCCTGCCGCACGAGCTCCTCGGCGCAGGCATCGACCTCCGCCGGAGAGACCTTGAAAGCGAGTTGCAGCGAAGCACTGCCCACCGGCGTCGGCACGTCTGCGGCGGTACGGCTCGGCCGCGCCAATGCGAGCGTGTTGCTGCCGATCCCGTATTCGATCCAGTTCGGCGACAACTCGCGCAACAGCGACAGAGCGAGCACGTCCTCGTAGAAACGGCGCATCGCGTCCATGTCGCGCACGAAGATGACGGTGTAGTCGATCGCGCGGATGGCGCTGAAGGGGGAACGGGCGCGGCTTGGTTGTTCGTTTGTCATCGCAGCTTTCATTCCAAATTCTGACCCGTAGCCCGCATCGAGCAAGGCGGAATGCGGGACCGGCGGACCCCGGATTACGCTGCGCTCCATCCGGGCTACGAGATTTCTTACTCCACCAATTCCGGCCACGGCACGATGGTCGACTTCACCGTCTTCATCGCCATCGCATCCTTTACGGCTCGCGCGACGCCTGCTTCCGTGAACGGATAGATCGTCTGCATCTTCAGCCAGGGATATTTATCGCGGGTGCGGTAGAGCATGTCGACGCCGAGCGGCAGATCGTTGCCGGTGAAGCCCCAGGAGCCGAGCACGTTGAGGTCCTTGGTGCAGATGCGATGCCAGGAGGTCTCGATCGAGCCGGCGTCGGTGAACTGGCCCATCTCGACATAGGTGCCGCCGTCGCGCAGCATCTCGATGCCTTCGGGGCCGGCAGAGGGATGGCCCGAGCAATCCATCACGAGATCAGCGCCGAAGCCGCCGACGATCTCGCGGACGCGCGCGATGCGCTGTTGCGGAGATGTGATCTCTTCGATGTTCACGGTCGCCTCCGCGCCGAACTCGCGCGCGAGCTTGAGCCGCGGCTCCTCCGGCGCGCCGACGCAGATGACGCGCCCTGCCCCCATCTCCTTCGCCGCCGCGACCGCCAGAATGCCGATCGGGCCTGAGCCCTGGATCACGACCGTGTCGGCCCAGCTAAAGCCGCCGGCGCGGCTGGCGCGGTTGAAGGCGCGGATGCAGGAGGTCAGCGGCTCCGACAGCGCGCCTGATCGCAGCGACATGTCGTCGGGCAGCTTGTAGATCTTGGTGCCCGGCAGCATGTCGAGATCGACATAGACATATTCAGCCCAGCCGCCCCACAGATGCGGCGCCTTGTCGAAGCCGAGATAGCGGCCGTAATAAACCGGCGTCAGGCATTTGTTGGCCGTTTGCGGATAGTGAATGCAGTAATAGCAGCGGCCGCACGGCATCAGCGGCGGAATCATCACCTTCGAGCCGACCTTGAGCGGCTTGCTCATGAAGTCCTCGGTGAATTCATCGCCGCATTCGACAATGACACCGCCGAGCTCGTGGCCGAGCGTGAACGGCCAGGGCAGCGGCTTCGGCCAATGACCTTTCAGGATGTGCAGATCCGTGCCGCAGACACCACACGCCCCGATCTTGATCAGCGCACCCTTGCGGCCCACCTTCGGCCACGGCACGGACTTGATCACGGGCTCCGAGCCTGGTCCTGCGTGGGTGCAGACGCGGATTGAATCCATGGCTGTTTCCTCGCGGCCCGCTTGTGTTGAATAATGGAGCGGGCTCGGACAGAGCGTATGTGAGGTTCGGCGAGATGCCAACCGCGGCAACGGTCGTAGCCCGCATGAGGCGCAGCGCAATGCGGGAGCAGCGACCCCGGATTGCGCTACGCTCCATCCGGGCTACGGCGTTGCTACAAGCACCGCCGTCATCCTGAGGTGCTCTCCTTGCGATGCGTCAGCATCGCAAGNTCGAAGGGGCCACGGCCGCCCGCAATTCATTCTTCGAGGCTCGCTTCGCTCGCACCTCAGGATGACGTCTGAGCGTGTTGCGGCAGTGCATAGCTGCCGTCCGCGCACACGCAATTGTCTTGAGCCGCCGGCACCGAACGTGTACCTCCGCGAGAGTTCTTCCCGTGGTGCCCGCTTGAATCCCCTTCCCCAAAATCCCATGGCCGCGTCCGGATCGTTCGCGGCGATGAAGTCCGTGCCGTACCGGCTGCAGTTCATCGCCTATGTGCTGGCGATGATGGCTGACAATATCGAGCACGTAATCAGCTATTGGGTGGTCTTCCAGAAATTCCACTCGCCGACGCTGGGCGGCTTTGCCGTGCTGTCGCACTGGCTGCCGTTCCTCTTGTTCTCGGTCGTGGTCGGCGGGCTCGCCGACCGGTTCGATCCGCGCCGCATCATCCAGTGCGGCATGCTGTTGTTCATATTGGCATCAAGCGGTTGGGGCTTCTTCTTCATCACCGACACGATCCAGATGTGGCACGCGATGCTGCTGCTGGTGATCCATGGCTGCGCCGGCGTGCTCTGGCAGACGCCGAACCAGCTGCTGCTGTACGATCTCGTCGGTCCTGCGGACCTTCCGAGCGCGGTGCGGCTGAATGCGATGGCGCGCTACCTCGGCATTCTGGTCGGCCCCGCGGTCGGCGGCATCATCATGCTGACGCTCGGCCCCTCGCACGGCATCATCTTCAACACGCTGTTCTATCTGCCGATGCTGCTGTGGCTGTTCTGGGCGCCGGTGCGCGACGGCAGCGTCGCCGTGCGGCGCTACGCCGTGCGCGGCTTCGCCGACATCCTGCTGACCATCCGCGCCATCGGCAGCCAGCCGGTGCTGACGGCGATGACATCGCTTGCCGGCCTCACCTCCTTCATGATCGGCAACGCCTATCACGCGCAGATGCCGGGCTTTGCCGGCGATCTCGGCCATGGCGATCCCGGCGTGTCCTACAGCGTGCTGCTCGCAGCCGATGCCGGCGGCGCATTGCTCGCCGGCATTGCGCTGGAATCCTGGGGACGCCTCAAGGGCACGGCGCGCACCGCGATCATGCTGGCGATGTTCTGGAGCGTGGCGCTGCTCGGCTTTGCCTCCGTGCGGATCTATCCGGTCGCGATCGTGCTGCTGTTCTGCGCCGGCTTCTTCGAGCTGTCGTTCAACACCATGGCGCAGGCCCTGGTGCAGCTGAATGCGCCCTCCGACATCCGCGGCCGGGTCGTCGGTCTCTATAATATGGCGGGACTTGGCATGCGGGCGTTCAGCGGCATCACCGTCGGCGTCTTTGGTGCGGCGATCGGGATTCACTGGTCGCTGGGCCTTTCGGCCGCAGTGTTGCTGGCCGTGCTTTGCCTACTTTATGGGCGTGCGACCAGGACAGCCTAGGGGGCAGCCGGTGGGGCCGCCGGGGACTAGGCCGCCGCTGATGTGGCTTTTGAACGCATTGTGCCGCTCCGTCATCGCCCCGCCAAATCATAACGTGGCATTAACCCTATGCACCTTAGGGTCGTGTCGGACTCCGCCCGGGCGGGGGCTCGGGTAGTGAAAATGGCGTTGGCGAACAAAAAATTTCTTCCGGCCGCCGAGGAACGTCGGCGTTTCCAGCGGGTGAAGGTGCACCTGCTCGGCCGTTACATGCTGCCGGATCGCCGTGAATTCCCCTGCCAGGTGATCAACATGTCGCCGGGGGGCCTTGCGCTGCTCGCGCCCGGCATCGGCAATGTCGGCGACCGTGTGGTCGCCTATCTCGACCATATCGGCCGGGTCGAGGGCAAGATCACGAGGATCATCGACAACGGCTTCGCCATGACGGTGGGCGCGACGCCGCGCAAGCGCGACAAGCTCGCAGCCCAGCTGACCTGGCTGGCCAATCGCGACATCCTCAACCTGCCGGAAGACCGCCGCCACGACCGGATCGTGCCGCGCAACCCGATCGCCGTGCTGACGCTCGAGGACGGCACCAAGATGACCTGCCGCATCATCGACCTGTCGCTGTCGGGCGCGGCGATTGCGGCTGAGAACCGTCCGCCGCTGAAATCGACCGTCCTGCTCGGCCGGGTCCAAGGCCGCGTGGTGCGAAACCTCGAGGACGGCTTCGCGCTCGAGTTCATGCACGAGCAGCCGATCGAGACACTCGAAGAGAGCGTTACCGCGCGGTAAAGCGCGACGGCATCAAAACCCCCGTTTTTCCCGCTCCGAAGGCGGCCTCTGCGATGCAGACGCCGCCTTTTTCGCGTCTCGCTGCCCGCTGCAGGCGGTTAACGCCCGGCCTGTCCCCCCGCTCAAGCCGCGGTTCCCTCAGGGTTTCCGCGTTAATTGCTACAATTTGAATCAATTGCAGTATTCTAAAATTTTAGTCGAGATCTACTCAAGTATAGAGCGAATTCGCTGCCGGTTTTACTTGAATTCGTCTCGACTTGACTTGGTCGACTTAGCGGCAACGCAAAAGCTCCGTGCGAAATGTGGTCCCAACAAGAAACGGGGGCCGCAATGTTGGATTTCAGGGGACAGGGAAAGGCATTGGCGCTCGGCGCCATGCTGTTCGGAATGAGCGCGGCGGTGCAGGCCGGCGAAAGCCGCCTGCTCTNGAGCCTCGGCGACACCACGCGCGCGCCGATCGGCTGGGTCGAGTTTTGTGCAGAGAACGCCGCTCAGTGTCAGGGCGGACCGACGCAACCACGCGACATCGTGATGTCGCAGGCCGCGTGGCGCGACCTGACCAAGGTCAATCGCTGGGTCAACGAGACGATCAAGCCTCTGACCGACGAGGAGCACTGGGGCGTCGTCGAGAAATGGTCGTTGCCGACCGACGGCTACGGCGACTGTGAGGATTACGTGCTGTTGAAGCGCAAGATGCTGATGGATGCCGGCTGGCCGCGCGAGGCCCTGCTCATCACCGTCGTGCGAGACAAGAAGGGCGAAGGACACGCGGTGCTGACGGTAAAGACCGACAAGGGCGAGTTCGTTCTCGACAATCAGAACGAGAACGTCGTCGCCTGGACGGAGACCGGCTACCGCTTCGTCAAGCGCCAGTCGCAAAGCGATCCCAACGTCTGGGTCTCGCTTGGCGATACCAAGCCGGCGGTCTCGACCGCCAGCGCAAGAGACCAGTAGTCCGATCAGTACAGCCAAACACACGAGTTACGCGACCCGGTCACATCCCCACCCCTCCCCGTCCCAGACCGGTTCGCGCGCGGCCAGGCTTCCCCCAAAGCCTGGCCGCAACTTTTTAGGACGCGGTTGTCAGCGCGGCAGGATGTTCTTGTAGATCCTGCCGTCCTTCATGATCACCACGAAGCTCTTCGCGGGATCCTCGACGAGGCTGATGTTGTCGAGCGGATTGCCGTCGACCAGCAGAAGATCGGCAAGCGCCCCCTCTTCGACCACGCCGAGCTTGCCGGGATAAGGATTGCGTGGGCCGGACAGGCTCAGCAGTTCCGCATTGCTCGACGTCGCCATGGCCAGCGCTTCCGCTGGGGTGTACCAGCGCGTCAGCGCGGCCAGCATCGAACCCTGCTTTTCAGCGAGCGCCTGCGAGAACAGGACGTCAGTGCCGAATGCAGTCTTGATGTGATATTTCTTTGCCAGCTCATAGACACGGTCCGTGCCGGCAACCACCTGCCGCAGCTTGTCCTGCTCCGACGGCCCGAGCCCGGCTCCCAACGACATATCCAGGAACGGCTGGGTGCTGAGCCAGATTCCCTTCTCCGCAATCAGCTTCGCGCTCGCTTCGTCCATGAGATGGCCGTGCTCGATGCATCTGACGCCCGCCGCGATCGAGCGCTGGATCGCGACCGGCGTATAGGCGTGCGTGGCAACATAAGTGCCCCAATTGTC
Organism: Bradyrhizobium manausense; assembly: GCF_001440035.1. Lineage (GTDB taxonomy): Bacteria > Pseudomonadota > Alphaproteobacteria > Rhizobiales > Xanthobacteraceae > Bradyrhizobium > Bradyrhizobium manausense. The sequence continues at coordinate 37,174 of NZ_LJYG01000040.1, forward strand.
GGCAGCCTCCACGGCAGCGCGCAGCTCGGGCTCGGTGAAGGTCGAGACGTCGAGCGGACTGAAGGGTGAGGCCACGCCGCCGCCCGCGGTGAGCTTCACCTGCGAGGCGCCCTGCATCAGCTGCTCGCGCGCGCGCACGCGCACTTCGTCCGGGCTATCGGCGACCATGCTGCCGCCGATCCGCTCCATGCGGCTGAGCATGCCGCCGAGGGTGCGCGGCAGGTCGGAGAGCTGGCGGAAGTCGCCATGGCCGCCGGTGATGGTGATGATCGCCCCCGACGGATAGATGCGCGGTCCGGCGACGAGATCCTCGTCGATAGCCTGCTTGAGGCCGAAGGTCGGTCCACCCATGTCGCGTATGGTGGTGAAGCCGCGCATCAGCGTTGCGGTCGCCTCGCTGGCGGCGAGCAGGTTGTTGTAGCCGATATCGCCGGCAAGCGCCGCCATCGGCGTCGGGCGCACCAGCATCGCGTGCCAATGCGCATCGATCAGTCCCGGCATCAGCACCCGGCCGCCGCCGTCGACGACCTGGCCAGCGGCCGCGATCTCGGCGGTCGAGATCTTCTCGATCTTGCCGTCCCTGACGAGGACATTGGATGGCGCCGAGAGCGTCGCGTTCTTGCCGTCGAAGATCTTGACGTTGCGGAACAGGACGGCATTGTCCTGCTGAGCCGGCGCAGCCGATGCGGTGCAGACGAGCGTTGCGAGCAGAGCCGTGAAGCCGGCTAGCCTGGACAATCCCGACATGTTCGATCTCCCGGTGGGGTGCCGCTGTACGGCCGCTGCGACAGCTCGCCAGGCCGCCGTACCGTTCCGCTCTTCGACGGCCGAATGCGACGCCATTGCACCAGCTCCGCAGAGCGGATGGGCTATTGCCGAAGCAGCTCCAGAACCCGTTGCGCGGACGAGAGTTGACGCCCGCCACCGGACGGAGTCAATTTACAACTATAGGGCGATTTAGTATTGCAGCCATACGAGTCCAAAGGAGATGCCATGGCAGAAACATCTCTCGGGAAAGTTCAGCACATGAGTAAGCGAGACTGCCTTGCTTGCATCGAATTCTGATCAAAGTCGAGCAACGCAGTTGACCTATGATCAACGCAAGATTGCAACCGGTCACTGACAGTCAGGCGTAACGAAAAATCTTCGTTGCCTTGACCGAGCATGCGGCTCGCCTACGCGCCGAGCACGTCGGNGAGCCGCAACTCGTCCGCGGCGGGATCCTTCAGGAACAGCTCGGCCTCGATCTCATTCAGGTGCGACAGCATCCGCATGCACGCGGCCTGCTTGTCGCGCCTGTGGATCGCAGTGACGATCTCGGCATGATGATCGGTGCCGCAGGCGGGCGTATCGTGACGGCGATAGAGCAGGATGATCAGCGAGGAGCGCGCGATCAGTTCTTTCAGGAAGCCGAGATAGATGCTGTGGCCGCTCATCTCGGCGATGAGCCGATGAAAGTCGCCGGAGAGCCGGACCGAGGCGCGCGCATCACCGCGCAGCTCCGCTTCACGCTCCTCGGTGAGGTGCTGCTGAAGGCGCTCGATCCACGCGGGGGAAACGGCATCAACGGCGTGATCGACGATGGTGGGCTCGATCAGGCGGCGCGCCTCGAACACCTCGCGGGCATCCCCAGGCGTCGGGCGGGCAACGAATGCGCCGCGGTTCTTCTCGATGTTGACGATGCCCTCATGCGCGAGCTGCTGCAGCGCGGTGCGGACCAGCGTCCGGCTCGCGCCATAGATCTCGCCGATCTCATCCTCGCCGAGCTTGGTGCCCGGCAGCAGGCGATGCTCGAGGATCGCCGCGGTCACACCCTCCCTGATCCGGCTGACGCGATCGCTCGCGTCGGGCGCATCGGGTTTCGGGCGGGATTTGGCGGCCATCAGCTCGAAGTGTTGGGTTTGAGGACGCGATCGGCGTTTGGTCTTCGATGGTAATCGACGAGCTGTATCCAATCACAGGCGAAACTTTATACAATCCTCGCCCATTTTGTGTGCATGCTCCTGCCGACCCGAGGCGGCGCACAAACACGCTGGATTCGATCTAACGATCTGACTCCACTGCACAGTTTTCGAATTCGTCGATTTTGGCGCTGTTGGCACGGACCTTGCGGAGAGAGGCGGAGCACCGCCCTCCTCTCGGACACGCCATGGCCACTCCTGCCGCTCTCGAACTGGTTGCCGTCACCAAGCGCTATGACGCGACGGTAGCGGTCGACAATATCAATCTGAAAATCCCGGCCGGCACCTATTGCTGCCTGCTCGGTCCGTCCGGCTGCGGCAAAACCTCGACGCTACGCATGATCGCCGGTCATGAAGCAGTCAGCGAGGGCGACATCATCCTCGGCCCGCAGAACGTCACGGATCTCGAGCCTGCCAAGCGGGGCACGGCCATGATGTTCCAGTCCTACGCATTGTTTCCGCACCTCACTGTGCTCGACAATGTTGCGTTTGCCCTGAAAATGCGCGGCATCGACAAGCCGACGCGCCACAAGCGTGCCGGCGAGCTGCTCGAACTCGTCGCGATGAGCCCCTATGCCAGCCGCCTGCCGGCCCAGCTCTCCGGCGGCCAGCAGCAGCGCGTGGCGCTCGCGCGAGCGCTGATCACCGAGCCGCAGATCCTGCTGCTCGACGAGCCGCTGTCCGCGCTCGATCCGTTCCTGCGGGTCAAGATGCGCGGCGAGCTGAAACGGCTGCAGCGCGAGCTCGGCATCAGCTTCATCCAGGTCACCCACGGCCAGGAAGAGGCGATGGCCCTCGCCGACCACATCGTGGTGATGAACCAGGGCAAGATCGAGCAGCAGGGCACGGCCCGCGACATCTTCCACCGTCCCCGCACCGAATTCGTGGCGCGCTTCATCGGCGGCCACAACGTCCTCAGCGACGCCGGCAAGCTGATCGCCGTGCGCGCCGATCAGCTCGGCATCGTGCCGTTCGTTGACGGCGCATTCGGCGCGCCGGCGCTGCTGACCCAGACCGAGTACCAGGGCTCCTATGTTGCCGTCTCGCTCACGCTCGACGACGGCACCGCCCTGTTCTCCCATCTTCCCGAGTCCACCTTCGACGTCCATCCGTTCCGGCCGGGCGATCGCGTGCTGGCCACCTGGGATCCCGCCAAGGCGCAACGTCTGCAATAGCGCCGTCATTTTAGAAAATGCGCAACACAGAGGAGTGACTGGAATGACAGAGACGACCAAGAAGACAGGCGTCAGCCGCCGCACGCTACTCAAGGGCACCGCGGGTCTCGCGGGCCTCGCCGCCGGCTCCGGCGCCATCACCGGCTTCCCCTACGTGATGTCGGCCGAGCCGAAGGTGCTGCGCTATCTCGGCACTGCCGTGAACGAGGGCGACGACATCTCCAAGCAGTGCCTGAAGGACACCGGCATCAAGATCGAATACATCACCGCGACGACCGACGACGTCACCAAGCGCGTGATGACCCAGCCGAATTCCTTCGACGTGCTGGACACCGAATATTTCTCGCTGAAGAAGCTGGTGCCGTCGGGCAACATCCTTGCCCTCGACGCCAAGAAGATCAAGGAATTCGACAACATCACCCCCGTCTTCACCAAGGGCGAGACGCCCGGCGGCAAGAAGATCGGCGGTCAGGGCACCGCGCCCTGGAAGGTGCTCTATCTCGAAGGCAAGGACTCCAAGACGTTCTCCAAGACGGCGACCGAGTTCGTCACGCTGATCCCGACGGTCTACAACGCCGACACGCTCGGCATCCGTCCCGACCTGATCAAGCGCCCGATCTCCTCGTGGTCGGAGCTGCTCAATCCCGAGTTCAAGGGCAAGGCCTCGATCCTCAACATCCCCTCGATCGGCATCATGGATGCCGCAATGGTCGTGGAAGCCACCGGCAAGTACAAATATGCCGACAAGGGCAACATGACCAAGGAAGAGATCGATCTCACCATGAAGGTGATGACCGAAGCGAAGAAGGCCGGCCAGTTCCGCGCGTTCTGGAAGGACTTCAACGAGAGCGTCAACCTGATGGCCTCGGGTGAGACCGTCATTCAGTCGATGTGGTCGCCGGCGGTGACCAAGGTGCGCTCGATGGGCATCCCCTGCACCTTCCAGCCCCTCAAGGAAGGCTATCGCTCCTGGGCGTCCGGCTTCTGCGTCTCCAAGGGCGTGTCGGGCGACAAGCTCGACTGGGCCTATGAGTTCGTCAACTGGTTCCTGTCCGGCTATGCCGGCGCGTATCTCAACCGCCAGGGCTACTACTCGGCCGTGCTCTCGACTGCGAAGGCCAACATGGAGCCCTACGAGTGGGCCTACTGGATGGAAGGCAAGCCGGCCGAGAAGGACATCAAGGCGCCCGACGGCTCGCTGCTGGAGAAGGCCGGTGCCGTGCGTGACGGCGGCTCCTATGAGGACCGCATGGGCGGCGTCGCCTGCTGGAACGCGGTGATGGACGAAAACGACTACATGGTCCGCAAGTGGAACGAGTTCATCGCCGCGTGATGGATACGTCAGAAGACATCCTGCAACAGGCATCCCCGGACCTCGTCCGGGGATCCCAGACGAGGCGCGCGGCGAAATCCGCGCGCTTGTCGCCGTCGTTCGTCTCCTGGCTCCAGGCCGGGCCGATGATGCTGGTGTTTCTCGCCTTCTTCCTGATCCCGCTGGTCTTCGTCGTCATCGTCTCGTTCTGGGACTACAACGAATATCAATTGCTGCCGGCCTTCTCCGGCCGCGGCTACACCGACACCTTCGAAGGCTGCATCGCGCAGCTCCCGGATCTCTGCACGATCGCAAAAACCTATCTGAAGACGCTGAAGCTCTGTTTCCTGGTCTGGGCCATCACGCTCTTCATCGGCTTCTGGGTCGCCTATTTCCTCGCCTTCCATGTCAAGTCGAAGACCTGGCAGATGGGACTGTCGCTGCTCTGCACGATCCCGTTCTGGACCTCCAACGTCATTCGCATGATCGCCTGGATCCCGCTGCTCGGGCGCAATGGCCTCGTCAACTCCGGCCTGATGAAGACCGGCCTGATCAACCAGCCGCTGGAATGGCTGCTGTTCTCCGAATTCTCGGTGGTGCTGGCGCTGGTCCACCTCTTCACCTTCTTCATGGTGGTGCCGATCTTCAATTCGATGGTCCGCATCGACAAATCGCTGATCGAGGCGGCCTACGACGCCGGCGCCTCCGGCCTCCAGACGCTGGTCAACGTCATCATTCCGCTGGCCAAGCCCGGCATCGTGATCGGCTCGATCTTCGTCATCACCATCGTGATGGGCGACTTCATCACCATCGGCGTGATGGGCGGACAGCAGATCGCCGCCGCCGGCAAGATCATCGAGACCCGGGTCAACGCGTTGCAATTCCCGGCTGCGGCCGCCAATGCCGTGATCCTGCTCGTCATCACCTTCCTGATCATCACCATGATGTCGCGCATCGTCGACATCAAGAAGGAGCTGTAGGCGATGAAGGAAGGACGCCCGCGCTCATTCTACGTGCTTGCAATCTTCTTCGCGGCCTATGTGCTGTTTCTCTACGGCCCGATGATCGCGATCTACGTGCTGTCGTTCCAGGGGCCGCAAGGCGGCCTCACCTTCCCGATGAACGGCGTGTCGACCTACTGGCTGACAAAGCTGTTCCAGGGCACCGGCATCGTCGATCTCGGCGCGGCCTTCCGCCGCTCGCTGCTGCTTGGCGTCATCGTGATGGCCGTCACCGTCGTGCTGTCGGTTGCTGCCGGCATGGCGTTCCGCAGGAAGTTCAAGGCGCAGAGCATTCTGTTCTACTCGGCGATCGCGAGCCTGATCGTGCCCTCGATCATCACCTCGCTCGGAATCTCATTGGAGTTCCGCATCATCGACGATCTGATCAAGGCGCATTGGAACGGGAATTTCGAGACCTCGATGGGCCTGCTCACCTCGGGTCTCGGTGCGCACCTGACCTGGACGCTGCCGTTTGGTCTCTTGATCATGTTCGCGATCTTCAACCGCTTCGATCCCAGGCTCGAGGAAGCGGCGCGCGATCTCGGCGCGACGCCGTGGCAGGCCTTCCGTCATGTCGTGCTGCCGATCATCCTGCCGTCCGTGATCGGCATCGGCCTGTTCGGCTTCACGCTGTCATGGGACGAGCTGGCGCGCTCCAGCCAGGCGATCGGGGCGGTCAATACATTGCCGCTCGACCTCCAGGGCCTCACCACGACGGTGACGAACCCGGATATCTATGCGCTCGGCACCATCATCTCCGCGGTGTCCTTCGCGGTGATCACGCTTGCGCTGTGCACCATCCACATGCTCAACAAGCGCCAGGCGGCCAAGGGGTCGGACGCCGGCAAGGGACTTGTCTAACTGCAATGCGACTGCACGTCGTCAATCCCAACACCACGGCGACGATGACGGCGAAGATCGCCGCGGCGGCGCGCGCCATCGCACTGCCCGATACGGTGATCGACGCGCGCCAGCCCGCGATGGGGCCGGTTTCGATCGAGGGATTCTACGACGAGGCTTTCGCGGTGCCCGGCATGCTCGGCTGCATCCGCGAGGCCGATTGCGACGGCGCGGATGCGCACATCATCGCCTGCTTCGACGACACCGGCCTCGATGCCGCACGTGCCGTGGCGAAAGCGCCGGTGATCGGCATCGGCGAAGCCGGCTTTCACATGGCGAGCCTGGTCGCGGCACGCTTTGCCGTGGTGACGACGCTTGGCGTCTCCATCGTGCCGATCGAACATAATTTGCGGAAATACGGCCTGGCCGAGCGCTGTGCCCGCGTCCGTGCCGCCGAAGTCCCGGTGCTCGCGCTCGAGGAGCGCAATACAGAGGCGCTCGGCAAGATTTCCGCGGAGATCACGGCAGCGATCCGCGACGACCGCGCCGAGGCCATCGTGCTCGGCTGCGCCGGCATGGCCGATCTTGCGGCAGAACTCGCCGGCACCCACGGCCTGCCCGTGGTTGATGGCGTTGCCGCCGCAGTGACGCTGGCGGAAGGACTGGTCCGGCTCGGGCTCGCGACATCCCGGCTTGGGCCTTACGCGGCGCCGCGCGCGAAGGCATACTCAGGCCCGTTTGCACCGTTTCAGCCCTGAGCGTCTGCTGCGCACTGACGGCGCGGACCTTCGACGGTGTACCGCGTTCATCGTCTATCGCATGACGATCCAGCCGTCGTTGAAGGCAGCCCGTCCTTAAGCGCTGCCGAAGCTCCAGCGGATCCTCGGTTTTTCCTCAAGTGGCCACCTTTTTGTCCCAATTGTTGCTGAAAAGTAACACTTTCGGACGCCCCGGCCGCCTTGTTCTGCGTTCTTGTGCTGCCGCTCTTCGCCACTCACCAAGTTTCAATTTGGGTCTTGTCAGCGATGATCGATCTCGCAGAGGACACACCGTCCACTCCCCTTCTTCGTCTTGGCGCCCAGCCGATCGCGTTGACGGCTGCCGCGCTGCTGCTCCTGATCGCCGGCGTCACCTCGATCGCGATCTGGCGCGCCTATACCGGCGCTGCGCCTGAGACCGACCGCGTGGTCGCCTCGCGGCAGCTTCAGGTGCGCGCGGCGCAGGCGTCCGAACAACTGGTCGAGAAGACCAAAGGACTGGAGGCGACCCAGCAGGAATCGATCGATCAACTCCAGGTCGTGCAGGACCAGCTCCAGAGCATGAAGAAGCTGCTCGCCTCGCAGCAGGCCGACACCAAGCGCCTGTCGGATCAGGTCACCAGTCTGAACGAGTCCATCGACGGGCTGCGGCAATCCTTTGCCAGCGTCCGGTCCACCGAGGCCGACACGCCATCGGTTACTCCGAGGAAACCGGCGCGCCACCGCGTCCATGCCAGCGCCCGCAAACGCGCGAGGGGCTGATTAGATCCCGCGTCGCGACCCTTTATTTTCGCCGGATGTGAAATGGATCACATTTGTCGGTGTGATTCCGGGCCATGTTCGGCTCTACCGGATGGCGTGAGCCGATTTCAATATCCGGGGCTGGCAAGGTCGTTGACGGTATACTGCGTCAACGGCCTTGTTTTTTGATACCGAGGTAATTTGGTGCCTCGGCCAGGCAGCGCCCTCATAGCAGTTGCTTCTATTCACAGACTTGAACACGGCGGACGCGCCAGCCCCATTGCGTCATCACGCGCTGCGGCACCAGGTAGCACTGCGCACCGTAGTCTTCGTAGCCGACGCCGTAGTATTCGCCATAGTACGGGTAGCCATAGCCATAAGCGCCATAATAGCCGGCACCCGCAATGCCGGCGCCGATCGCGACACCCGGCCAGAAGCCGCCGCCGTGCCAACCATGGCCCCAGCCTCCGTGGCCCCAGCCGCCACCACCCCAATGGCCGCCGCCACCGAAACCGCCCCGCGCCTGCGCCGCCTGGGGCGCTGCGAGACCAACCGCCGCGATGGCCAGTGCGGCCACGATCAACTTGCGCAACATCAACTCACCCTCCGCGTGGAAACGCTCCACACTGCAAAACAGGAGCAAGCTAATGTCACTTGATCGTCGATGACAGCAGGACCGGCTCACTTCCGCGCGAGCGTCAGCAGCCGCGGCAGATGCTCTTCATCTTCTTGTCGAGCAGGCGGTTCTCGGCGCTTACCGTGGCATCGGCGTCGGGGTTCGTGCCCGAGGCTGCGCCGGTGGTGACACCCGGCGCGGTGTTCGCGCCGGAGGATTGCGCCGTACCCAGACTGTTGGTGCCGGGCGGCGCCGGCGCATTGGCGACACCGCCGGTCGATCCGGTCGCACCGCCGGTGGTCTGTGCGAACGAGACAGCGGGCATTGCGGCGAGGCCGATGATGACGACGACCAACATCTTGATCGAAGCGCTTGCGGACGTCTGGGCCATTGGAAAATCTCCCTGCCCGATCAACGGTTGCAGCAAAAACAGGTTCCGGAACAAATCCCGTCACATCAGCTTGAAACTCGACCGCGCAGCGACCAAGGCGGCGGCGCGCGAGACTGTGAGAGGCAAAATCATGATGACGGATCGCGATCCCTTTGCAGAAGGCGAGCGCGCGGCGCGCGAAAACATTCCGGCCGAAGCCAACCCTTACACCGACGGCAGCGACGAGCACGCCTTGTGGGCAGCCGGGCATGAGAAGGTCGCCGGCACAATCGAAGCGCGGGAATCCGAGGGAAACTGACGCTCCTCCGGACGGCCGCTAAGCGGCGGCGCGGCCGTCGTTCAGGTCGATCTCATAGGCGATCCGAAGCCCGGATCAGCCGATCCGCTTCAGCCCCTTCTGGAAGCGCGGGCCGTTGGCGACATAGAATCTTGCGGCGTTGCCCATCTTCTGCACCTGGGCATCGTCGAGCGTGCGGATGACGCGCGCCGGCGAGCCGATGATCAGCGAGCGTTCGGGGAACTCCTTGCCCTCGGTGATGACGGAGCCGGCGCCGACGATGCTGTTGCGGCCGATCCTGGCGCCGTTCATGACGATCGAGCCCATGCCGATCAGCGCGCCTTCCTCGACGGTGCAGCCGTGCAGGATGACGTTGTGGCCGACGGTGCAGTTCCTGCCGATGACGAGCGGAAAGCCGAGGTCGGTGTGGCAGGTCGAGCCGTCCTGCACATTGGCGCCCTCGCCGATCTCGATCCACTCATTGTCGCCGCGCAGCACCGCGCCGAACCAGACGCTCGCGCCCGGCTTCAGGCGCACCTTGCCGATCACGGTCGCGGTTTCCGCGATGAAGTAGTTGCCGTCGGAGGGAAGATCGGGCGCCTGCCCGTCGAGCTCGTAGATCGCCATGGAGGTCTCCTGTCACGTCGACCCAAGCCATAGCGAAACGACGCCGTGGAGGCAAAGGCCTGCCGCGCAGCCCTGCAAGGCGTCAGCCAATGACGCCGGTCGCGCGCAGCGTCATCAGGAAGAAGGTGCCGCTCATCATGCTCCAGAAGCAGGCGATGACGGTCGCCATCATCACGAACTCGAAGCGGCGGCTTTCGAGCCGCATGCCGCGCAGCGTATTGCGCATGATGATGAAGGGCGCCGCGAACACCAGGAACGGCACGGCCGCAAACGTCTTCGGCGCCACGCCCTCCTGCAGCAATCCGAAGCCTGCGGGGCGCTGCGACAGCGCCTGGTAACCATTGGCGAGCGCACCCGCGAGCGCAAAGCCGATGCAGATCGAGAAGAAGGTGTTGAGAGCTTCAGGTGTCATCGGAACAGTCCGCCCATACGCAACGCGAGGACCCTTCCTGTGACAAATAGTGCCGGTTAACGCTACATTATCCTTAAGCGAAGGTTAACGCCGCCGCCCGGCCTGCGCAGAGCCCCCGCCGCTCCCGGCAGCCCGGAGCCTTCCGCCAAATCGCCGCCACGTGGCATATTCGCCGGTGATTCGTCGGCCATCGGCCGACCGGCCCCGGATCCCTTTGCGCGACCTCATGACGGTGTTTTCGGCAACCTCCCCACGCTCTTCCAGGACGAATGCCAAGATGAACGCCAAGATGAGTGCAAAGGCGCGTGCCCGGACCCATCTCGTCCCGCTCGCGCTCACCGGTGTGTTCGCCGCGAGCGCGATCGGGCTGGTGGCCTATCTGTTGTGGCCGACCTGGAGCACGGGCGGCACTGACGCGCCGGACAAGCTGCCCGTCAGCGTCGGCGGCACGCTGTTCAACCTGCCGATCTCCGCGATCCGCATGAAGATCCAGCGGCACTCCGGACCGCAGGAGCGCATCGACCTCGACTTCCTCTATCCCTCGCTGGAGGCACCGAGCGGGCCGACGCATGTCACCGCTGATACCGTCGACACGGCGATGCAGCCGATCGACCGCATCTTCCTGTCGATCGCGGCGCATCACGATGCGCTCTCGCCCGAGCAGCGGACGACGACGATCTATCCGCGCTATCTCGACCCGTCAGCGAGGCTGCCGGACGACGGGTTGACGATGCGCTCCTTCCGCAGCGACACGCCCTATGACGGCGAGGATCTGTATTCCGCTGGCTCCCCCGCACTCACCGCGCGATGCATGCGCGATGCAGCCACGCCCGGCATGTGCCTGTCCGAGCGCCGAGTCGGCGGCGCCGACCTCACCTTCCGCTTTCCGCGCAGCTGGCTGTCGCAATGGCGCGGCGTTGCGGAAGCGATGGACAGGCTGACCGCGCAGCTGCGCGGGCCGAAGGGCTGAGCGCGGCCGCCGCGACACGAACTCGAAAACAACCCCATGCACAGTAGCCAGGCGGCTGTCCCCGGCTTCTGATTTTCAATATTTCGTATTTTTCGAAATTTCCCTTGACGCCGTCGCCCGAAACAGGGCATGATGGGCATCATGGAGAAATTGATTTCGATGGCGCGGTGACCGGCAATGTGACTGATGTCACAGACCGCAAATTGCATTTCGCCATGCTGCGGATAATCTGAGACTATTGCATTCGGGGGCTGGAATGCAGCTTCGGCTGTTTGGTTGGTTAATTGCTGCGGCTTGGCTTGCGACCTGGTTCGGGACCGGCTCTGCGCTGGCCGCCGAAAAACGCGTCGCGCTGGTGATCGGCAATTCCGCCTACAAGAGCGCCCCGCGACTCACCAACCCGGTGAACGATGCCACCCTGCTCGGTGGCATGTTCAAGACTGCCGGTTTCGACAATGTCGATGTCAGGCTCGACCTCAACGCCGCCGACATGCGCAGGGCGCTGCGCGAGTTCGCGAGCCGGACCCGCGATGCCGACGTTGCGGTCATCTACTATGCGGGGCACGGCATCGAGCTCGACGGCACCAACTACCTGATCCCCACCGACGCCGCGCTGGAGACGGACGGCGACGTGCTCGACGAGACCGTTGCGCTCGACCGCGCGCTGTTCGCCGTGGAGCCGGCCAAGCAACTGCGCCTCGTCATCCTGGATGCCTGCCGCGACAATCCCTTCGCCAAGACCATGAAGCGGACGGTCGCCTCGCGCGCGATCGGCCGCGGCCTTGCCAAGGTCGAACCGACCAGCCCGAACACCATGATCGCGTTCGCGGCGAAGGCGGGCTCGACCGCCTCGGACGGTGATAGCAAGAACAGCCCGTTTGCCACCGCGCTGGTCGAACGCCTGCCGACGCCCGGGCTCGATCTGGGCAAGGCCTTTCGATTCGTGCGCGACGACGTGCTCAAGGCCACCGGCAACAAGCAGGAGCCCTTTGTCTATGGCTCGCTCGGCGGCGATGACGTGTCGCTCGTTCCGGCGAAGCCGGTCGCGGCTGGACCGCAGGCAAATCCCGACAGCGAAATCCGGCGCGACTACGAACTGGCCCTTCAGATCGGTACCCGCGACGTATGGTCCTCTTTCATCAACCGCTACCCAAGCGGCTTCTATACCGACCTTGCCAAGGGCCAATTGAGCAAGATTGTCGCCGAAGAAACCCGGGCCGCCGCCGCGGAAAAGGCGAGGCAAGCCGAGGACGAG
>NZ_LJYG01000040.1:49523-52051 GCF_001440035.1 Bradyrhizobium manausense
GCCGAGCGGGCCAAGAAAGCCGAACAGGACAAGGCCGCTGCGACCGCTAAGGCCGCCGAGGACGCACGGCTAGCGGCGGAGAAGGCCAAGCAGATCGAAGAGGCCAAGGCGGCCGCAGCGGAACAGCGCAGAAAGGATGCCGAGGCGGCCGTTGCCAAGGCACTGGCCGACAAGCAGGCCGCCGAGAAGGCGCTCGCCGACAAGATCGCGAGCGAAAAGGCCGCTGCCGAGCTGGCCGCGAGGCAGGCTGCGGAGAAGGCGCAGCGCGACGGCGAGCAGAAGGTCGCGGCCGTGGCCCCAACCCAATCGCCCTCCTCTCTCTCGCCGCAAGAGACCGCAAAACTGGTTCAGTCCGAGCTGCGTCGGGTCGGCTGCCTCGCGGCCGCGGCCGATGGCGACTGGAATGCGTCGTCGCAGCGCTCGCTGACGCTGTTCAACAAATATGCCGGGACGAAGTTCGATGCCAAGCTCGCGAGCTTCGAGGCGCTCGACGCCATCAAGGCCAAGCCGGGCCGGGTCTGCCCACTGGTGTGCGATCACGGCTTCAAGGCCGATGGCGATGCTTGCGTGAAAATCAGCTGCCGTGCCGGCTATCGCGTCAACGACGGCAATGAATGCGAGAAGGTGCAGGACAAGAAGCCAATCGCGACACGCGAGGACGCCAAGCCGAGGGACGCTGATCGCAAGCAAAAGGAGAGCGCACCGACCGCCCCGCAAGCGAAATCTTCCGGTCAGATGTACTGCGGACCAGCAGGATGCCGTCCAGTCAGGAGCGGATGCAGATTGGAAGAGGACCGACTTGGCCGTAACACTGCACTAAGTTCTGGTCGCATGCTTGAGGTATGCAACTGATGGCCGGCCTTGTCGAGCCGGACACGGCATGGAGCCTGCTTGATACGCTTCCTGGTGAAGACGCGGCCGTGACCGATATGAGCGATGCGACTGCCAACATGCCACCACGCCGAGCTGCTTGGACGCGAATGGCTCGGCTTCGACGACGCCGGGCAAGCGTTGATCCGCTTTCAGGCGCAGGTCGCGTTCACCAACAGGCACGGCACCATTCAGGGCGGATTCCTGGCGGCGATGCTGGACTCCGCGACCGGAGTTTGCGCTCTTGCAAAGCTCTCGCCTGACCTGACCGTGGTCACCAGGAGTCTGGATACGCGCTTCCACGGCGCGGCTGCGCATTCTGGCAAGGAGATAAGCTATGAGGCCGCAGATTCCACGGCTTCAGTCTATCATCCGTCATTGCGAGCGCAGTGTTTAGCCCGGAGACATGACTGACAGGTGTTCGGGGACATGGTTGACACGTCAAAATCGGCTCGATTCGTCAAACAAGGGGGCGAACGATGCCGTGGCGAGAGGTGTCAGTCATGGATCAAAGGCGGGAGTTTGTGGTGCTTGCCAAGCAGGAGGGAGCGAACCTGCGGCAGCTGTGCCGGCAGTTCGGCATCAGCGCTCCGACGGGCTACAAGTGGATCCAGCGGTACGATGCAGGCGATACGACATTGGCGGACCGATCGCGACGACCTCATCACAGTCCGGAGCGTACAGCTGCTGCGATCGAGCAACAGATCGTCGAACTGCGCGATGCTCACCCGGCCTGGGGAGCGCGCAAACTCGCGCATCGTCTCAAGCGCAACCGGCAGGCCGTTCCGGCGATATCGACCGTGCACGAGATTTTGCGACGTTATGATCGGGTGAAGGAGCCTGCGGGCACGCCTGGACAGCCGTATACGCGCTTCGAGAAGGATAAGCCCAATCAACTTTGGCAAATGGACTTCAAGGGACACAGTGCCTTGGAGAACGGCGTGTCCTGCCATCCACTGACGACGCTGGACGATCACTCGCGCTTTGCCTTGTGCCTGGCAGCCTGTGACAACGAACGAGGCTCGACGGTACGAGGCCATCTCGAGACGACGTTCCGCCGCTACGGACTGCCGGATGCGATGTTCGTCGACAATGGCGGCCCCTGGGGCTTCACCCTCGAAGACCCCTGGACCACGCTGACGGTGTGGCTTCTCAAGCTCGGCATCCGCACGATCCACAGCCGGCCCTATCATCCCCAGAGCCGAGGCAAGAACGAACGGTTCCACCGCAGCCTGAAGGCCGAGGTCTTCGCCTTCAAGCGCTACCGCGACCTTGCCGATGTCCAGCGGGCGTTCGACCAATGGCGCAACGTCTACAATCTCGATCGGCCGCACGAGGCATTGGGCTTCGATGTGCCCGCGAGCCGTTATCGACCGAGCCAGCGCCCTATGCCGAACCGCCTTCCAACGGTGGAGTACGACGACGGCGAGATCGTCCGTTCCGTCTCCACCACCAAGGCCTATGTCAGCTTCAAGGGACGGCTCTGGAAAGTCCCGCAAGCCTTCCGTGGTGAGAGGCTCGCCATTCGCCAGCTCAGTGCCGACGGAAAATTCGGAATATTCTTTGCCGCTCATCAGATCGAAACGATCGATCTGCGTAACCCCAAAAGTGTCAACCATGTCTCCGAACAGGTGTAAGCTATGTCTCCGGGCTAAACA
>NZ_LJYG01000041.1:0-3753 GCF_001440035.1 Bradyrhizobium manausense
CACCCTACGAGACTGTGAATCTTTTGTACCGCGTGTCGGGCGAATGTGATTCTCTAGGCAGACTGATCTGCTGGAGAGGATGATGGCTGACGAGGGACTTTTTGGCGAATTGCCGGATCAGTCGGCGCCACGAACCGAAGCGGTGCCGCGGGGTGCACCTCGGCTGCGCGAGCCCGTGCGCAATCAGGTCGAATTGCGGGCGGTCGATATCGACAGCCTGATCGGGCAGGATCATCTGGCCCGGGTGATCTGGGCTTATGTCGAGGGGCTCGACCTGAGCGAGCTGGAAGATCGGGTTAAGGCACGGGAAAACAGGCCGGGCCATCCGGCGCCATCACCCCGGCTGCTGCTGGCGCTTTGGCTGTACGCCACGAGCGATGGCGTTGGCAGCGCGCGGGCGTTGGATCGGCTCTGCGACAGTCACGACGTCTACCGCTGGCTCTGCGGCGGCGTGTCTTTGAACTATCACACACTGTCGGATTTCCGGGTCGGCTGCGCGGACCTGCTGGACCGTTTGCTGGTCGAACATCTGGTGGCTCTGAATGAGGCAGGGCTGATTGATCTGGAGAAGCTGACCCAGGACGGGGTGCGGATACGGGCGAATGCGGGGGCCGGCTCGTTCCGGCGGGAGGCAACGCTCGGCCGGCAGATGGCCCAAGCGAAGGCTGTGGTGGAAGAGCTCAAGCGCGAGGTCGATGCGGATCCGGAAGCCAGCAGCCGGCGTATCAGGGCGGCCAGAGAGCGCGCGGCACGCGAACGCAGTGAGCGGGTGCAGGCTGCGCAGAGGGCTTTGGACGAGATCAAGCGGAAGCGCAAGCAACTCGACGAAAAAGGCGGCAATGGCAAAAAGCCGAAGGAGCCCCGGGCCTCCACCACCGACCCGCAGGCAAGGGTGATGAAGATGGCAGATGCCGGCTTCCGCCCCGCCTACAATGTGCAGGTGGCCAGCGCGGCCGGCGAACTGATCGTGGTCACGGTCGACATCGACAACAACGGATCAGATCGCGGCTTGATGCGGCCGATGCTGGAGCGAACGCGCACTCGGCTGAAGCGCTTGCCGCGTCGCTACCTCGCCGATGGCGGGTTCTGCAGCGGCGAGGACATCGAATGGGCGCACGGTGAAGGCGTCGAGGTCTACTGTCCTCCGCCCAACTCCAGGAGCGGTGTCGATCCCTTTTTACCTCGGAGCAGCGACGGTCCTGGCGTCGCGGCCTGGCGGGCCCGCATGGCCAGCGAAGCCGGCAAGGCACAGTACAAAGCCCGCACGATCTGCGAATGCATCCATGCCCGGTGGCGGAACTGGGACCTCAGGCAATTGACCGTGCGCGGCATCGAGAAGGTCCGTGCCGTCGTGCTCTGGTACGCCCTCACCAACAACATCCTGCAAGGACACCAACTGGCAAAAGCATAGACAGCACAGCCATCCCCCGGCGGTTCGACATCGACGGCCCCCGACATCAGCGCGGGCGCTACCCACTCTTTAATATCGAATGCGGAAATGACTCACAGGCTCTACGATTGCTCGCGCCTCATGCCGTCGCCTCGCCCGCTGCGTCTCCGCCGTTCTTCTCGGCCTCGTAGCGTGCCATGAAGGCCGGCGACATCGCGCGCAGCCGGGAATCGTCGATGCGGCCGGAGCGGGTGATGTAGCTATAGGCGAAGTCCATCAGGCCAAGCTGCATGTGCTGGGCGAAATGCTCGTACCAGAACGCGCTGGTGCGTGCGGCATTGACCAGTTTTTGCACCACCGGCTTGCGCGCGGCCTGGTAGCGATGCAGCGCCGTCGACAGATGGGCATCCGATTCCAGCGCCTTGACCAGCGCGATCGCGTCCTCGATCGCAAGCCTCGTGCCTGAGCCGATGGAGAAGTGCGCCGAGTGCAGCGCGTCCCCAAGCAGCACCATGTTCTTGAATGACCAGTGCTCGTTCCAGACCCAGGGGAAATTGCGCCAGACCGATTTGTTGGAGACCAGGCAGTGGCCGCCGAGCGTGTCGGCGAACACCTCCTCGCACACGCCCTTGGATTGCTCGGCGTCCTTGTAGGCGAAGCCATAGGCCTGCCAGGTGGCGTGGTCGCATTCGACCAGGAAGGTGCTCATGGTCGGTGAATAGCGATAGTGATGGGCGTTGAAGGCGCCGCGGTCGGTCTTCACGAAGGTCTGCGACAGCGTGTCGAAGCGCTTCGAGGTGCCGTACCAGACGAATTTGTTGGAGGAGTAGGACAGCGACGTGCCGAAATCGCCCTCATAGGCGCGGCGCACCAGCGAGTTGAGGCCATCGGCGGCGACGACCAGATCGTGGCCGTTGAACTGGTCGATCGTTTGGATCTGGGTGTCGAAGCGCGAGGTGACGCCGACGTCGAGCGCGCGTTGCTGCAGGAATTGCAGGAGCTCCAGCCGCCCGATCGAGGAGAAGCCGACGCCGTCGATGGCAACGCTGTCGCCGCTGAGATTGAGCGTGATGTTCTCCCAGCTCTCCATATGCGGCGCGATCGCATCGACCGTCTCGGGGTCGTCGGCGCGCAGGAATTCCAGCGCCTGGTCGGAGAACACGACGCCAAAGCCCCAGGTCGCATCGGCCGGGTTCTGTTCGAACAGGTCGACTTGATCCTCGGGATGACGCTTCTTCCAGAGATAGGCGAAGTAGAGCCCGCCGGGTCCCCCGCCAATCACGGCGATCCGCAAATCCTGCCTCCCTAATTGGCAGTATGCTTACTGTCTCAGGGTCAACTTAATGGGCTGCGGTGTCCCACGCCAGCGGAACTCAAGGCGAGGTGCGTCGCAGCACGGCCGCAGCCACCCGCCTCGCGCGTGCCCAAAGCCGTCAGTTGCGAATCATAGCCAAACCGCGCCGGATTGACCACCCGGGCGTCAGACGCAGCGCTTCACGTAGACCCCGTTCACCAACACCCTGGTACAGCGAACCACTGGCACCGGGTGACGAACCACGACGGCGCCGTTCGGGCCGGCGCAACCGGCGCGGTAGACGCCGCGCGCGCACACCACCGCGTTGGCATCGGAGGATTCGAAGGTCATGGTCGCCGCGAAGGCGAACAATGCAGACGCAATTAGCAGAAATGCACGCATGTGGTTTCTCCCGGTCTTGTCGTGATTGAATCTGCTATCGGCAACGGATTGGTCGCAAGGAGCGCGCGAAAATTCACGCGCGCCGCCAATATCGATGACGATGCGCGCTGCGTGCCCCTCACCGCGCAGCGAATGGTGCGAGCACGTCCTTGCAGGCCGGCGACAGCGACGCCGCATTGCTGGCGATGCATTGCACGATGCGGCCGCCACCCGGCGCGACGCCGGCACAGAGCGAGCGGATGTCCGCGCCGCAAGCGGAGCGCACGATGAACAGCTCTTCGCGCGGCAGCAGCGGGCGCAGAACGATCACGGCGGGCGCGGCGGCCGGCGCTGCTGCGGCTGCGGGCGCGGCGCCAGTTGCCGGCGCGGCAGCCGCTGCGCCGCCACCGGCCGCGGCGGTCACCGCTTTCGCGCAGGCCGACGAAACCTTGGCCTTGTTCTTCTCGAGGCATTCCAGCGCGGGAGCGCCGCCCGGCGGCACGCTGGCGCAAACCTTGGGATAATCGGCGCGGCATGCGCTCTTGACCGCGGCGACCTGCGCGCTGGCCGGTTGCTTGGCCGCTTCTGCCTTCGGGGCAGTTTTGGCGGCTGGCTTCGCCGCGGGTTCGGCGCTGGGCGCCGCTTCGGTCTTTGTAGGCTCAGATTTGGCAGGCTCAGATTTGGCGGG
>NZ_LJYG01000041.1:3773-72000 GCF_001440035.1 Bradyrhizobium manausense
GACCGCGCGAACCGCGGTCTGGCATCCCGCTGACAGGCTCGACATGTGGCTCTGGAGGCATTGATACGCCTCGACGCCACCGGGCGTCACGCTCGCGCAATGCGCCATGAAATCCGAGCGGCATGCGGAGCGGATCGCGCTCTTCTGGGCCTCGGTCTGCGCGAACGCGCTTGTTGCAGTTGCGAAGAGTACTGCGGCGAGCAACGCGTGACGCGTTGATGCATGTCTCAACGTTTTGAACATTTGAGTGAATTCCTGCCCTGTCGGTAACGCCGATGATTTTTGAAATGCCGTACAAACGCAATCGTCGCGAGTGATGCCTCGCGAGCGGTATCTTGGCTGCTTTGGCCACTACCGCAAGTAGATAATGCCCGCGGAATTGCGACGTAACTACGTCGCTAGAGTCTGATCATGCGCTTGCCGCGGTTCTCGCCGGCCAGCAGTCCGATCAGCGCCTTCGGCGTGTTCTGCAATCCGTCGATGATGTCTTCCTGCACCTTCAGCCTGCCGGATTTCACCCAGGCCTGCAGATCAGCGAGGGCGCGCTGGCTCTCCTTCATGTAGTCCATCACGATGAAGCCCTGCATCACGAGCCGCTTCACCACGATCAGGCCGGGCACGCCGCGCGGGCCATGGGCCGAAGGCGTGCCGTCATATTGCGAGATCGCGCCGCAGCAGGCGATGCGGCCGTAATTGTTCATTTGTGGCAGGCAGGCTTCCAGAATGTCGCCCCCGACATTGTCGAAATAGACGTCGATGCCTTTGGGAGCTGCTGCGCGCAGCGCCTTGAACACCGCACCGTCCTTGTAGTCGACGGCCGCATCGAAGCCGAGCTCGGAGGTCAGCCAGTGGCACTTGTCGGCGCCGCCGGCGATGCCGACCACGCGGCATCCCTTGATCTTGGCGATCTGTCCGACGATCGATCCGACCGAGCCCGCGGCGGCCGAAACCACGACCGTCTCGCCCTCCTTGGGCTTGCCGACCTCGAGCAGGCCGAAATAGGCGGTGAGGCCGGCGATGCCGAACACGCTGAGCAGATGCGTCATCGGCTCGAGCTTCGGCATTTTCGTCAATTGCTTTGCCGGTACTGCTGCAAACTCCTGCCAGCCGGTATCGCCGAACACGATGTCGCCGGGCGCAAGCTCGGGCGCCTTCGAGCTGACCACCTCGGCAATGCCGCCGCCGGCCATCACGCTGTTGGCTTCGACCGCCGAACGGTAAGTCGCGCCGTGCATCCAGGCGCGGTTGGCGGCATCGAGCGAGATGTAGCGCACGCGCAACAGGGCTTCGCCGTCCTTCGGTTCCGGCAGTGTGCCATCGACCATCTTGAAGTGCTCGGGGCCGAGCTTTCCGCTCGGCTTCTCCACCAGAAGAATTTGGCGATTGATGCTCCCGGTCATGGCGGTCCCTCTCTGATTGTTTGATGTTTATTGCAGCACTTGCCGCAAACAAAACGTGCAAGCCGCATTCGTTGTGCGCTGCATGCAGGCTAGATCGCTACGTCCCGTTTCGCAACGGGAACATCCGGCAAGCCATCGCACGCAAAGCGTGTTGCGTCGCTGTCATATCTGCGACATCATGAAGCGGTCGGTGTCGTGGGGGTTCTTTCAATGTCGAACAGGTTTACGCAATACATCCTGGCCGCGATGGTGCTCGGCATCATCATGGGCTCGGCGATCTACAATTTCCTGCCCGACACGCGCGGCGACTGGGCCTCCTCCATCAACCTGATCGCCGTGATCTTCCTGCGCCTGATCAAGATGATCATCGCGCCGCTGGTGTTCGCGACCCTGGTCGGCGGCATCGCCCACATGGGGTCGGGCTCCAAGCTGGGCCGCATCTTCGCCAAGACCATGGGCTGGTTCATCAGCGCCTCCTTCGTCTCGCTGCTGCTCGGCCTCGTGATGGTCAATCTGCTTCAGCCCGGCGCGAACTTCCCCGGTACGCTGCCCGCGGCGGGACAATCGACCGGCCTGCCGGTCTCGGCCTTCTCGATCGAAAAATTCCTGACCCATCTGATCCCGACCTCGATCGCGGACGCGATGGCGCAGAACGAGATCCTTCAGATCGTGATCTTCGCCGTATTCTTCTCGGTGGCGATGGGCGCATTGCCCGAGCGCTCCAAGCAGCTCCTGTCGCTGATCGACGATGTCGGCCACATCATGCTGAAGGTGACCGGCTATGTGATGCTGTTTGCGCCGTTCGCGGTCTGGGCCGCCATCACTGCGACGGTCGCCAAGAACGGCCTGCTGGTGCTCTGGAAGCTCATCGTGTTCATGGGCGGCTTCTATCTGTCGCTGTTCATCCTCTGGGGCATCCTGGTGGTCGTCGGCTTCGTCGTGATCGGGCCGCGCTATAGCCATCTGCTGAAGCTGATCCGCGAGCCGCTGATGATCGCGTTCTCCACCGCGAGCTCGGAGGCGGCCTACCCGAAGACGCTCGAAGGCCTCAACCGCTTCGGCGCCTCCTCGCGCATCTCGAGCTTCGTGCTGCCGCTCGGCTATTCGTTCAATCTCGACGGCACGATGATGTATTGCACTTTCGCCAGCGTCTTCATCGCGCAGACCTACCACATCGACATGTCGCTCGGCACGCAGCTCGCGATGCTGGCGACCTTGATGATCACCTCCAAGGGCGTGGCCGGCGTGCCGCGCGCCTCGCTCGTGGTGATCGCCTCGACGCTGTCGCAGTTCGGCATTCCCGAGGCGGGGCTGTTGATGATCATGGGTATCGACACCTTCCTCGACATGGGCCGCAGCGCCACCAACGTGATCGGCAACACGCTGGCGACCTCGGTGGTGGCGAAGTGGGAAGGCGAGCTCGGGCCCGAGCATGCGATGGGGCCGGGCGATGCCGTACCTGAAGACATGGTGCCGGGTGAAGTGCCTGCGATGGCCGGTCATTGACGGGAGTGCGTCATGCGCCCTTTGACGGCGATTTCGAGCGGCCTTTTGCTGGCAGCGTGTCTGCTGGCGTCTGGTGCCTCCGCCCAGATCGGCGGCAACGAAGGGCTTAGCCCGACGCTGTCGGCCATCAAGAAAGCGCACGCCGTGCGGCTCGGCTATCGCGAGAGCTCGCCGCCGTTCTCGTTCCTCGACCCGTCGGGGCGGCCGATTGGTTACAGCCTTGAGCTCTGCGAGGCCATCGTCGAGGAGATCGGCGTCGAGGTCGACGACCCCAATCTCAGAATCGACTACGTCAAGGTCACCTCGGACGATCGCATCGACGCGGTGCTCCAGAACAAGATCGATCTGGAATGCGGCTCGACCACCGCGAATTCCGAGCGTGCCAAGCGCGTCGCGTTTTCGCCGCTGATGTTCGTTGCCGGCACCAAGCTGATGGTGCCGAAGGCCTCCAGCGTCCAGCAGCTGGCGGACCTGAAGGGCAGGACCGTCGTGGTGACGAAGGGCACCACCAACGAGCAGGCGGTCCAGGCGGCCGACAAGAAGCTGTCGCTGGGCCTGAACATTGTCGTCGGCGCCGACCACGAGCAGTCGTACCAGATGCTGGTCGACGGCAAGGCTGACGCGTTTGCGACCGACGACATCCTGCTCTCGGGCCTGATCGTTCGCCACAAGTCGCAGGACAAGTTCCGCGTAACAGGCGATTATCTGTCCTACGATCCCTATGGCATCATGTTCCGCAAGGGCGAGCCGCAGCTCTCCGCCGTGGTCGAGCGTACCTTCCGCAAGCTCGGCTCCAACCACGATCTCGTGCCGCTCTACAACAAATGGTTCATCGCACGCATGCCGACCGGCGAGAAAATGAACGTGCCGATCTCGCTGCAACTGGAAGAAGCGTTCAAGGCGATGGACGATTCCGCTAGCGCGAATAATTAGCTCGCTATCCCGTCATCCCCCCGCAATGGCTTAGCCATTGCGCGGGATGACGGTGATGGGTTGGTGCTCGGGGAAGCATCCCCAAACACCCGATCCAGCGCCGTATCGTACGTCGCCTGCACCAGCTCCGGATGCAGCTTGCTCAGCGCTTCCATCATCACGCCGGAATTGATCTCCAGCACCTTCCACGCGCCATCGACGCGCACCACGTCGATCGACGCGAAGCGGATGCCGATGGCGCGCGCAGCGTCGACCGCGAGCTTCACGCAAGCCGTGCGCACCGCGCCGTCCGCCAGCAACACCGGCTTGGCGCCGGCATCCAGATTATGCCGCCAATCCGAGCCACGCTGCTTGCTGTAGACGATGCGGGGCACATCATCGAGCAGGATCACACGGACCTCGTCCTCGATTGCGACATAAGGCGAGATCACGAGCCCGGTGCTCATCGAAAAGACCTCGTTCGCCGCGTGGTCGAGCTCTGCCGCCGTCGTCACCTTGAACACCGAGCGCCCCGACGTGCCCTCGTTCGGCTTCACCACCACGCCCTGCGGATGGTCGTGAAGCAGCTCGAGCATGGCCTCGCGCCAGCCGAGGCCGACAACCTTCTCGCCCAGCTTCGGGTTGAGGAAGAGGTGATGTGGAATGCAGGGCACGCCTTGCAGCGACAGCGCCTCCGCGGTGGCGGATTTGTCGTTGGCGAGCCGATGCGCGATCGCGCTGTTAAGGCCGATGTCGTAGCCGAAGGCGAAGCGGCGCTGGTCGTCCCGGCGCATCGCGATCAGCCAGCCTCCGGCGCGGACATCGACCTCGATGTCGTGCGCCGCGCAATAGCGCCTGATGGCCTGGACGAAGGTCCGTTCACTGCTTGCCATGTATTTCGATCGTTCCCTGGCGCCAAAAGCCGCAAAAATGCGGGAAATGGCGCCATAGTGGGGTGAAAGTCAGAGCTATTCTTAATGAAATTCTCGCGAGCGCGATGGAAATTAAGTGCTGCTTTCCGGTCCGAAAGGGAAAAGAAATTGCCCCGTGCGCGCGCCGGACAGCAGATCCGTTCATGATGTGATCATTTCCGCCGCAAATGCCTGATTGACCGGCATCAATTGCATCCGGAACGAGGTTGATTATTGGTCTCAATGGCGTAGATCACACACGCGAAATCCTCCGCCATGGCAAATGGTGTCCGCCCGTTTTCAGGGCCGGGCAACGCTTTTGCCCGAAAACCGCAAGACATTCGGAATATCGAAAATCATGAGCGCGTTTTACCGAGAGAAGGTTCTTTCCGTCCAGCACTGGACCGACACACTGTTCAGCTTCCGCGCCACGCGCGACACCGGCTTCCGCTTCCAGAACGGCCAGTTCGCCATGATCGGGCTCGAGGTCGATGGCCGCCCGCTGCTGCGCGCCTACAGCATGGCCAGCGCCAATCACGAGGAAGAGCTCGAGTTCTTCTCGATCAAGGTGCAGGACGGCCCGCTCACCTCGCGCCTGCAGAAGATCAAGGAAGGCGACACCATCCTGGTCGGCCGCAAGGCGACCGGCACGCTGATCACCGACAACCTCATCCCCGGCAAGCGGCTGATGCTGCTCTCGACCGGCACCGGCCTTGCGCCCTTCGCCAGCCTGATCAAGGACCCCGAGGTCTATGAGCAGTTCGAGAGCATCGTGCTCGTGCACGGCTGCCGCCAGGTCTCCGAGCTCGCCTATGGCGAGAAGCTGGTCGCGAATTTGCGCGAGGACGAGCTGTTCGGCGAGCTGCTCGCCGACAAGCTGATCTATTATCCGACCGTGACCCGCGAGCCGTTCCGCAATCGTGGCCGGATCACCGACCTCATCAACTCCGAGCAGATCTTCAACGATATCGGGCAGTCGCCCCTCAACATCGAGACCGACCGCATCATGATGTGCGGCAGCCCGGCGATGCTGGAAGAGCTGAAGGCGATGTTCGAGAGCCGTGACTTCGTCGAAGGAAGCGGCAACAAGCCCGGCCATTTCGTGATCGAGAAGGCGTTCGTCGAGCGTTGATCGGCGCTCGCTCTCGGTGTCGTCCTGGCTTTCACCAGGACGACGGCGATGGCTACAGCCTCCTGGCCGGCCAGCTGCTCCTTCCATCCCCGCCTCTGCTGCAGTGCAATAGCCCAACCTCTCGGTGGATTGATTTTTCTCGGGCGAATTCGCTAGCCTGAAACAAGCGCTGCGTCATATCCGTATGACAGGCGCGGGCGTATCGTTCCGCCTGATGCTGGCGAGAGGGTGGGAATCGTGGCCGACAACAACAAGACGCAGGAATTGCCCAAACGTTTGCCGCTGGCGGAAGAGGGGATCATGGAGACCCTTCTGCTGCCATTCTCGCCGCGCTTCATCGTCCTGACGATCTGCGCCGTCATCACCGCACTCCTGATCGGCATCGCCATCGCCGACCGCAGGATCTTCGACATCCTGCTGGTCCCGATCTGCATCTTCGGCGCGCTGACGCTGCTCGGCGTCCGCGACCTGATGCAGAAGAGCCACGCGGTGCTGCGCAACTACCCGATCTCCGCGCATATCCGTTTCCTCCTGGAGGAAATCCGCCCGGAGATGCGGCAGTACTTCTTCGAGAGCGAGAAGGACGGCATGCCGTTCTCGCGCGACACCCGCGCGGTGGTCTATCAGCGCGCCAAGATGCAACTCGACAAGCGTCCGTTCGGCACCCAGGAGGATGTCTATCGCGAGGGCTATGAGTGGATGCATCACTCGGTTGCGCCGAAGGCGCATGCCGAGGAGAAGTTTCGCGTCACCATCGGCGGGCCGGACTGCGCAAGGCCCTATTCGGCCTCGGTGTTCAACATCTCGGCGATGAGCTTTGGCGCGCTCAGCCCCAACGCCGTGCGCGCACTCAATGCCGGCGCCAGGAAGGGCGCTTTCGCCCATGACACCGGCGAGGGCGGCTTCAGCCCCTATCACGCGGAGATGGGCGGTGACGTCATCTGGGAGATCGGCTCCGGCTATTTCGGCTGCCGCCATCGCGACGGCAGCTTCGATCCGGAGGCGTTCGCGCGGGTTGCGAGCCAGGACCAGATCAAGATGGTCGAGCTCAAGATCAGCCAGGGCGCCAAGCCCGGCCATGGCGGTGTGCTGCCGGCGGCAAAGGTCTCGGAAGAAATTTCCAAGATCCGCGGAGTCGCGATGGGCGAGGATTGCATTTCGCCGGCCTCGCATCGCGCCTTCTCGACTCCCACCGGCATGATGCAGTTCGTCGCCGAGATGCGACGGCTTTCAGGCGGCAAGCCGGCCGGCTTCAAGCTCTGCATCGGCCACCCCTGGGAATTCCTGGCCATATGCAAGGCGATGCTGGAGACCGGCATCTATCCCGATTTCATCGTGGTCGACGGCAATGAAGGCGGCACCGGTGCGGCGCCGCTGGAATTCATGGACCATTTGGGCATGCCGATGCGCGAGGGCGTCAATTTCGTCCACAACGCGCTGATCGGCATCAACGCGCGCGACCGCATCAAGATCGGCGCATCGGGCAAGATCGCGACCGCCTTCGACATGGCCCGCGCGATGGCGATCGGCGCCGACTGGTGCAATTCGGCGCGGGGCTTCATGTTCTCGCTCGGCTGCATCCAGTCGCTGAGCTGCCACACCGACCGCTGTCCGACCGGTGTCGCGACCCAGGATCCGACCCGGGCACGCGCGCTCTACGTGCCGCTCAAGATCGACCGCGTGGCCAACTATCACCACGCCACGCTGCACTCGCTGACCGAGCTGATCGCTGCCGCCGGCCTCGAACATCCGCAGGAGCTGCGCCCGATCCACTTCAGTCAGAGGACGTCGACGACCAAGGTGCAATCCTTTGCCCAGCTCTATCCGGCGCTGCGGCCGGGCGAGCTGCTCGAAGGCACCGAGGATCCGCGGTTCCGCGATGCCTGGCGGCTGGCCCAGGCGGCGTCGTTCCAGCCACTGCCGTGAGGGTTTCCGTGCCATACCAGGGGTGGCGGTGGCCTAAATTTGCTGGCATCGGGGTTGCGTTTTACCCTTGTGTCAGCTTAGGATGTAAAATGTTCCGATGGACGAAGAACGACGCAACAAGGCCAGGCACCGCGTATTGAAGGGGGGAACCATTGAGTTCGGCGGCGGCGCGATCGACTGCACCGTCCGCAATTTCTCCGACACCGGCGCGGCCCTCGACGTCACCAGCCCGGTCGGGATTCCCGAGCGCTTCACCCTGAACATCAAGGCCGAGGGCGCGCATTTGCCCTGCACGGTGGTGTGGCGCAAGGAGAAGCGGATCGGGGTGCGGTTCGGGTGAGGCTTTGCGCTTGCTGCGCGCGGCAAATTACCCCGTCTCCACCTCACCCCGCCGGCTCGCCAGAATCTTGTCGATCCGTCGGCCGTCGAGATCGACCACCTCGATGTGCCAGCCGGCGAAGTCGAAGGCGTCGCCGACATGGGGCAGCACGGTGAATTGCTGCAGCACGAGGCCGGCTACCGTGTTGTAGCGGTGGTGCGGCGGCAGCTCGACGCTCAAGAGCTCGCCGAACTCGTCGACCGGCATCCAGCCCGAGACCAGCAGCGAGCCGTCCGCGCGCCTGACATAGGCCGGCTCCGGTGGGCCTTCCTCGGAATGGAAGGCGCCGACGATCGATTCCAGAATATCAGCCGCCGTCACCACGCCTTCGAAGGCGCCGTATTCGTCATGGACGAGACCGAGATGCACGGGCGCGGCCTTCAAAATCGCGAGCACGTCGCGCGCGTCGGCGGATGCCGGAATGATCGGCGTCTCGCGCACCAGCGCGCGCAGGTCGGGCGTGCGCTCGCGCATATAGGCAACCAGCAGATCCTTGGCCTGGAGCACGCCGATCGGCTTGTCGCGATCGCCGTCGCACACCGGAAAGCGCGAATGCGGGCTCCTGGTGATCAGCGCCTGGATCGCCGCCTGATCATCGTTCAGATCGATCTCGTCGACCTCCGTGCGCGGCGTCATCACCGCGCCGACCGGGCGGTCGCCGAGCCGCATCACGCCCGCGATCATTTCCTTCTCGCCGGGCTCGAGCACGCCGGCGCTTTCGGCCTCGTTGACGAGATGATGGATCTCGTCCTCCGACACTTTCTCTTCCGCCTTGCCGCCACGACCGAGCAGGGTGAGGATCAGCTTGCCGGAGACGTCGAGCAGAAACACCAGCGGCAGCGAGACCCGCGCCAGCACGTGCATCGCGGGCGCAACCTTCACTGCGATGCTCTCGGGGTCGCGCAGCGCCACCTGCTTCGGCACCAGCTCGCCGACGATCAGCGTCGCGTAGGTGATGATGGTGACGACGATGCCGACACCGACAATGTCGGCAATGCCCGAGGACACGCCGAGTTCGACCAGCCATTGCGTCAGCCGCTGCCCGAGCGTCGCGCCGGAGAAGGCGCCGGAGAGCACGCCAACCAGCGTGATGCCGATCTGCACGGTCGAAAGGAACTTGCCGGGATCGGCGGCCAATGTCAGCGCGCGCTCGGCACCGCGTACGCCTTTGGCGGCCAGCACCGACAGCCGCGCCGGGCGCGATGAGACCACGGCCAGCTCCGACATGGAGAGCAGGCCATTGATGACGATCAGGACGACGACGATGATGAGTTCGACGGAGAGCATTGACCTTCCAAGGTAAGGGAGTGTGGCGGCTCGACCGCGCTGATATAGGTATTCTGGGGGAAAATGCCGGCATTCTGTCGCATCAGGCGCCGCCGTTCGCGCGCCCCCCGTCCATCTGACACTCCGCGGAACTACGGAACCGTGCTTAACGGGCTCTTAGCCGCCGCCCGTTAGATTTTCTGACAATTTGCAGAAATCTGTTCGAGGACCTGAGGATGCGGATAGGGAAGCTTTTCGCGCTGTCGATGCTGACGGTGACGGTTTTTGCGGTCATCCTTGGCGCCGAGGTGCTGATACCCCAGGCCCGCATCTTCACCGACCGATCCGACGCGATCAAGCGGGTCGATGCGTTCGGCACGATCCTCATGGTCAGCCAACACGTCGCCGGCCTTCGTGCCCCCTACATCTCTCCCATCTTTCAGGAGGGAGCTGCGACGCAGGCTCAGACCGACGCCACGACCAAGGCTGCGAAAGCGGCCGAAGCCTCCTTCGAGAGCGCAAGGCGCGCCCTTCTGATGCTGGATGACGGGGCTCCGATGGCCGAAAACCTCGACCGCACAGCGCGGCGGCTGAAGGACATCACCACCGCTGCAGACCGCGCGATGAGCGTTCCTCTCGCTGCGCGCGACAGCGCTGCGATCAAGGGCTTCCTTCCCGCCGTTGCCGAGGTCATCGCCGGTATCGAACCGATCATGAACCGGCTGGAGGGAAGGGTCGTGGATGCCGATTCCTCGCTGGCGGCGCTGTTGAGCCTGGCGAGGACGGCGCAGGATCTTCGCGTCTCGGCCGGCAATCGCGCCGCGACGTTGGCCCCGGCGTTGACCGCACATCGACCGCTGGTGACGGCTGAGTTCTCTCTGATGGATCGCATGCAGGGGCGTGTCGAGGCCGATCGCGAGCGGATCGCGGCCGGCATCGACCAGCTCGGCAATCCGCCGCGCATCGCCGCCGCGTTCAAGGCGGCGAGCGAGTCCTATTTTGGAAGAGCTGCGCCAGTAGTTGAAAAGGAGATGCCCGCTGCGCGCGCCGACGGCAAGTACGGCACCACCAACGATGAGTTTGCCAACGTGATCGTGCCCGCCATCCAGATGTTCTTCGGAGTGCGCGACGCCGCCCTGGCGGAAGCGGCCGAGCGCGCCTCGGCTGCCCGCAGCGGTGCGCTGGCGATGCTCGCGCTCGCGGCCGTTGCCGTGCTCGCATTGCTCGGCACGCTGGCCGGTGTGACCATGATGCTGCGTCGCCGCGTTGTGACGCCGCTGGCGAAGCTGGCGGGCGTGATCGGCACGCTCGCCGCCGGACAACACGAGGTCGAGATTCCGACCACCGGCCGCGACGACGAGATTGGTCAGGTCGCCGGCTCGTTGCGGCATTTCAAGGATTCGCTGCTCGCTCAAAAATCTGCAGATGCGGCCGCTGCGGTCGAGGCCGAGGCGAAGCTCAAGCGCAGCCAGCGCATGGACCAGATCGCGCGCGATTTCGAGGCCATGATCGGCGACGTCATCAACACGGTCGCGTCGGCCTCCTCGGAGCTGGAGATTTCAGCGGGAACGCTGACGAGCGCCGCCGATCAATCGGAAAAGGTCACCGCCACCGTCGCGGCGGCCTCCGAGCAGGCCTCCACCAACGTGCAGACCGTTGCGGCAGCCGCGGAGGAGATGGCCTCGTCGGTCGACGAGATCGGCCGGCAGGTTCAGGACTCCGCGCGCGTCGCCGGGGAAGCCGTGCAGCAGGCCGAGCGGACCAACGATCATGTCGGCGAGCTCGCCAAGGCGGCGGGGCGGATCGGTGACGTCGTCGAGCTGATCAGCCAGATCGCGGGCCAGACCAACCTTCTCGCCCTCAACGCCACCATCGAGGCGGCGCGGGCCGGGGAGGCCGGACGCGGCTTCGCGGTGGTCGCCTCCGAGGTCAAGGCGCTGGCCGAACAGACGGCCAAGGCCACCGGCGAGATCAGCCAGCAGATCTCAGGCATCCAGGCCGCGACCGAGGAGTCCGTCGGCGCCATCAAGGCGATCAGCGACACGATTACGAGGATGTCGGAGATCGCATCCGCGATCGCCTCGGCGGTCGAGGAGCAGGGCGCGGCGACACGCGAGATTTCCCGCAACGTGCAGCAGGCTGCGCGCGGCACCCAGCAGGTTTCCGCCAGCATCGTCGACGTGCAGCACGGCGCAAACCAGACCGGATCGGCATCCGCCAACGTCCTCGCGGCAGCCAGATCGCTGTCCGGCGAAAGCACCCGTCTCAAGAGCGAGGTCGGAAAGTTCCTGGACGCGATCCGAGCCGCGTAAGAGGCGTGCTCAGAACTCCCCGTGCAGCCGCCCCGAGAACACCGAGACCGGCCCCCGATCGGCATTGTAGGCGGGATTGACGATGAGCTGGTAGTCGGCGGTGAGCGTCAGCGCCTTGTTCAGCGCATAGGCGTAGTAAATTTCCAGCACGCGCTCGTTCCGGTAGTTGAGCGCGCCGTCGCCGATCAGCGGACCGAGACCGCCGGCGGCGAGGAAGTCACGATGGTCCTGCGAGAGGCCGTTGACGGCGCCGGCGATGGCGACGACGTCGTCGGGCCGGCCCCATTTGGTGCCCTTCACCGAGACGCCGCCGGACAGGCTGCGGTCGATATCGGTGAAGGCCATGATCTCGTTGCGGCCGTCGTTCCAGCTCCAGCGGCCGAACACCCCGATGTCGTCGGTAACAGCCTGTTCGAGGTTGAGCGCATAGCCGTATTTGAGGCGGCCGCGCCGGGTCTGGGTGATGTCGACGCCGAACGCGGGGTTGTCCAGGGTCTCGCGATAGCTGCCCGAGAAGTCGCTGTTGACGAAGCCGAGCGTGCGCAGCTTGCCGGGCTGGCCGAACAGCGAATAGCGCGTCTCAAGCTCCACGACATATTCGCCGCGACGGCCGATGTTCATGTCGAAATTATTCGAGTTGGACACGGCGTCCATCAGGAAGTAGCCCGCGCGCAACGCCCATTGCTTCTGGTTCAATTCGGCGGTGGCGCCATAGCCCAGGCCGAGCTTGTCGGCGGCATAATCGAAAGCGCCGGACGCCCAGATCGACCAGTTCATGAAGTCTTTGCGCGGATCGTGCGCGTAGGCATTGCCATCGAACACGTCGACCACGGAGAATTTGCCGACCTGCAAGGTTAGTCGCGAGATGTCGGCCTTGCCGGCGAGTTGAAGCTGACCGCTGGCAAGCTCTTCCTGCTCGCCGCCGAAGCCGAAGGTCTGGCGCACGAACAGACGCGAGGCATTGAAGTGCGGATAGGGGAAGCCGGATTTCTGCGCTTCGCCGTTGGGAAAGCCCCCCGCGCCCGTGGTGTTGTTGAAGCCGAATCCCTGCAATAGCTCCGGATTGAAATAGACCTCGCCGCCGTCCCACAGCCGTGCATTGAGATAGAGCGAGTTGCTCCATGTCTCCTGCAAATCCGGCGACGTCGTCAGGCTGTTCGGCCCGGTATAGGGCGCGCTGAAGGATGGATGTCCCTGCGGCAGGAAGGTCGACTGGCCGTGGATTTCCCAACGGCTCGATTCGGTGTCGGTAATATCGGATTTCGGATTGTAGCTCGGCATGCCCGGCCAATCGATCTTGCGATTGAGGCCGATCCGCAGGCTCTGGAAATCCATCGACGACGAATATTGCCCGCCTGATGCGAACGTGACGTTGGCGTGCTCGAACTTGCTGTAGAGATATTCGAGCCGCGCGCTCCAGTGCGACGCGAAGGCGTATTCGACGCCGCCGCCCGCGATCCAGCCGAACCGGGTGTTCAGCACCTTCTCTTCATTGCCGCCCGTCGGCGTCGAGAGAAAGCGCTCGCCGGCGAAGGCCGCGCCGCCGGTCGCGTAGAACAGCCAATTGCCAGTGCTGTAACCGAGACGGGCGCGCAGGCTCGCGACATAGTCCCAGCGCTCTTCCGCGCTCGACAGCGCCGTCGCAGCCGACGACACGACATGGTTGGAGGGCAGGTAATTCGGAAAGGAGATGTCGCCCTCCAGGCCGAGCAGCAGGCCAGAATTCAGGCGCCAATTATAGCCGGCTTGCACGCCCCCGGTCGCGCCGGTGAAGACGTTGTTGTCGGTTGCGATCGTGGGATCGGTCAGCGTCGCCGACGAGGTGCCGCGGGTGACGCCGACATGCGCGCCGATATAGAAGCCGGTCCAGTCATAGACAGCCTTCAGCGCTGGCGCCTTCAGGGGCAGGTCAGCCGCACGGCAGGCCGCGGGAAAAGCCAGCACGCCGGCGGTGATGGCCGCCGCCGTCCGCCGCAACTGGTGTCGATGACTTCTCAACGTCAAAACGCACGCTCCCAAGCACGCGCCCAAAGACGCGAATGTAACCCAGTCGCCGCGACATCCCTGCCAATTCGCGGCGATCCTGTCATCAGGGTCTTGGTTGTGCACGCAATCGAACGAGATGAAACTCGTTTCGACGCGATTTCATCCCCCGCCCCGCGCTCACACAGAGCTTATTGCTAATAATTCGCAATAGCAACTCGTCCAAAATGTCGCGGCGGATGGTTCGCATCCTTCTGTGACGGGATTGCAACGCATTCCCGACGCAAAAAAAGGTGACCCGCCCGGGGGGACAACCGGGCGGGTCGGGGGCACGACACGGGGTGGATGAGGCGCCCGTGCCGGACGCAGGATCCACGTAAGATCGGCCTCAGAACCTCAGATCAGTAGCAGGTACGAACGCGGCCGATGTACTGGCCGAAGGCGTTGTACTGGGCCACCCAGCCGCAGCGGTGATAGCCGTAGTAATAGGGCTCGTTGCTGGCGGCGATCGCGGTGCCGACGATGGCGGCGGTGGCGATGCCGGCTCCAACACCCCAGCCCCAGCCGAGCGGCTTGGCTTGAGCGGTCGAGGTCGTGGAAGCGACGCCAGCGGTGATGGTGAGGGTTGCGAGAGCGACGGCGGCAATCCTGGTCTTGATCGACATGTGAAACTCCATCCGGGTTGAGGCGGTCCGTTGTGGTCCGCGTGCCCAATTGGACGGAGGCTTGGCCGATCCGGTTCGAAGATGCTCGGCCCGGCTCGGAAAACCGGCGCTTTCGCGAGTGATTTCAGATGGATGTCGGCTAGCCGAGCGGGCCCTTGGCGAGCCTGCTCACGTCGAATTTATCGACCTCAGCCAGCAGCTCGCAAAAGGCGCGCGCGCCCTGGTCGAGCAGCTGCTCGCCTTTCTCGGGCACCGCCAGCGTGGCGTTGCCGACGGCGCCACTCGCGTTGAGATCCTGCGCCTGCCAGGCAAAGGGCGCGGGCCGCTGGGTCGAGAGCCAGCGATATTGTTGCTCCATCGCGATGCTGCTCGCGGCAAAATCCGCGATCGCGTCAGCACGCACCTGGTCGGGATAGCGCGCCAGCATGATCGAGGTCTCGACCGCGCCACCGTGAATGCCATGGCGCACTTCATCCGATGGGAACAGCTTGTCGGCAGCCGACAGCCGCGACCACGATGTCGTCACCACGAACAGTTTTTGATGCGCGCGAAGATCCTGCGCCACCAGCATCATCGCCGCGCTGTTGCCGCCATGGCTGGTGATGATGACGAGCTTTCTGACGCCACGTCGCGCGATGTCCTCGCCGATCCCGGTCCAGCGCCTCAGCGCCACTTCATTCGGCAGCGTCTGCGTGCCAGGATAGTCGATATGCTCGGTGGAGATGCCGACGCGTTCGATCGGCAGGAACGTCACCGGCAACGTCGCCGGCAGCAGCTCGCGCACGCGCGCCAGATAGGCTTCGGCGATCAGCACGTCGGTCTGGAGAGGCAGATGCGGGCCGTGCTGCTCGGTTGCCGCCAGCGGCAGCACCGCGATCCAACGCGAAATGTCCGCATGGCTCGCATCGGCCCAGCGGATCTCGGTCCAGTCGCGCGAAGGCGTCATCAAGGTTTCTTTGCCCGAATTTGTCACGTAGTTTGGGTTATCAGGGGACGCGGGCCCGGCCGGTTCGCGTCCCCTGATATATTGCGGTTTTATCGCGTTGTTGTCACATCGGCTAGAAGCGATCCACGGAGTGCATTCATGAGCCCATCCCATCTGCGGCGAGCATTGACGGCGGGCTTGCTGGCCTCTGTCTTATCGATCCTGCCGGCGCGCAGCGAGACCCTGGACAAGGTCAGCTTCGGCACCAACTGGGTCGCCGAGGCCGAGCATGGCGGCTTCTTCCAGGCGGTCGCCGACGGCACCTACCAGAAATACGGGCTCGACGTCACCATCGTGCCCGGCGGCCCGAACGAGAACAATCGGATGCTGCTGATCGCCGGCAAGATCGATTTCTTCATGGCGGCGAACACGCTGATGTCGTTCGACGCGGTGGCCAACAACGTCCCCGTCGTTACCATCGCCGCGATGTTCCAGAAGGACCCGCAGGTGCTGCTGTCGCAGCCGGATGCGAAGGTCACCAAGCTCGAGGATCTCAAGCCGCTGACGCTGTTCGTCTCCAAGGAGGGCATGAGCAGCTATTTCCAGTGGCTCAAGTCCGAATACGGGTTCAGCGAGAAGAACGTCCGGCCCTATAATTTCAATCCGCAGCCCTTCATCGCGAACCCCAAGAGTGCCATGCAGGGCTACGTCACTTCCGAGCCCTTCGCCGTCGAGAAGGCTGCTGGCTTCAGGCCCAACGCCATCCTGCTCGCCGATGCCGGCTTCAACACCTATTCGACCTTGATCGAGACCCGGCGCGACATCGTCGAAAAGAAGCCTGACATGGTGCAGCGCTTCGTCGATGCCTCGATCGTCGGCTGGTACAATTACATCTACCGCGACAATTCCGCCGGCAATGCCATGATCAAGAAGCTCAATCCTGAAATGACCGACGATCTGCTGGCCTATTCCGTCGCCAAGATGAAGGAATATGGCATCGTCGATTCCGGCGACGCCCTTAAGAGCGGCATCGGCGCGATGAGCGACGAGCGTTACACCTCATTCTTCAACAAGATGGTGAAGGCCGGCGTGGTGAAGGGCGATCTCGACTTCCGCAAGTCCTACACACTGCGCTTCGTCAACAAGGGCGTCGGCGTCGAGCTGCGCCCGAACAAGCCGTAGCGCAAGCGTTGATGTCGTCAGCCAAACCTTCGTCGACGATCAAGGCCAGCCTGACGGCACTTGCCGTCCACCTGCGCGGCGTGACGAAGGTCTACGACAACGGCGTCATGGCGCTGGGTCCGCTCGATCTCGCGGTGCCCAAAGGCGAGTTCATCTCGCTGCTCGGCCCCTCCGGTTGCGGCAAGTCGACGGCGCTGCGACTGATTGCGGGGCTCAGCCCGGCATCATCGGGCGCGGTGCGGGTGTCGCGCCACGAGGGTGATGTCCAAATTGGACATGGCATCGGCTTCGTGTTCCAGGAGCCGACCCTGATGCCCTGGACCAGCGTGCGCGAGAACGTGCGGCTGCCGCTGAAGCTCGGCGGCATCGCCAAGGCCGAAGGGCGGGCACGCGCCGATGCGGCACTGGCGAGCGTTGGGCTTGCCGATTTCGCCGATGCGTTTCCGCGCGAATTGTCCGGCGGCATGAAGATGCGGGTGTCGCTCGCCCGCGCGCTGGTCACCGATCCTGATATCCTGCTGATGGATGAGCCGTTCGCCGCGCTCGACGAGATCACGCGCTTCCGCCTCAACAACGATCTGCTCGCGCTGTGGCGCAGCCTCGGCAAGACCGTCATCTTCGTCACCCATTCGGTGTTCGAATCCGTCTATCTGTCGCAGCGCGTCGTGGTCATGACGGCGCGGCCCGGCCGCATTCAGGCCGACATCCGCATCGACACCGTCGAGCCGCGCGGCGAGGAGTTCCGGACGTCCACCGCGTACTCTGACTATTGCCGGCGCGTCTCGGCCGCGCTCGCGCCGTCCTATTCAGGGCGGTCGACACTATGAACGCGCAAGCTGCCGTCGCCGCAAAGCCGTCGGGCGCGCAAAGCGCGGTGCGCTTCGTGCTGCCCGTCATCGTGTTTGCGGCCGGCCTTGCCGCCTGGGAACTCGTGGTTCGCATCAAGGAGATTCCGCCTTATGTGCTACCGGCGCCGTCGGCGATAGTCCTGACGCTGATCAAGGACTGGGCGGTGTTGTCACGATCGCTCGCCACCACGCTGCTGACGACGCTTGAAGGGTTCGTCGCCGCTGGGATCGGCGGTATCGCGCTGGCGCTGTTGTTCAACCAGTCGAAATGGGTGGAATATTCGCTGTTCCCCTATGCCGTCGTGCTGCAGGTGACGCCCGTCATCGCGATCGCGCCATTGCTGCTGATCTATCTGGAGCAGCAGACCGCCGTTGTCGTCTGCGCCTTCATCGTCGCCTTTTTTCCGGTGCTGTCCAACACCACGCTCGGGCTCAATTCGGTCGACCGCAATCTCGCCGGGCTGTTCCAGCTCTATGGCGCCTCGAAGCC
Organism: Bradyrhizobium manausense; assembly: GCF_001440035.1. GTDB lineage: Bacteria > Pseudomonadota > Alphaproteobacteria > Rhizobiales > Xanthobacteraceae > Bradyrhizobium > Bradyrhizobium manausense. The sequence continues at coordinate 21,611 of NZ_LJYG01000041.1, forward strand.
GCAGACCCTGCGCTTCCTGAAGCTGCCTGCGGCGCTGCCCCATATCCTCGGCGGCCTGCGCATCGCCGGCGGCCTGTCGCTGATCGGCGCCGTCGTCGCCGAGATCGCGGCGGGAACGGCGGGGGCCGGCTCGGGCCTTGCCTACAGGATCGCGGAATCGGGCTATCGCTTGAACATACCCCGCATGTTCGCGGCGCTGCTGTTGTTGTCGCTGGCCGGGATTGTCATCTATGGGGTGCTGGCGCTAGTTTCCCACCTCGTCTTACGGCGCTGGCATGAGAGCGCGCTTGGAAAGGAAACCTGATGTCTACCGGTTCGATTTCGTCCGACAAGATCGACCTTCTGATCTATGGGCCGGCGCGGCCGATCCTCGAGAACGGGTTTTCCGATCATTTCGTCGTGCACAAGGCCGAGACGCGCGGTGACCTCGAGCGGCTGACGCCGGCGATCCGCGACAAGATCCGCGGCGTCGCGGTGACCTATCACACCGTCCGCGCCGACAAGGATTCGCTGTCGCAATTGCCCAAGATCGAGATGGTGGCGAGCTTCGGCGTTGGCTACGACCATATCGACGCGAAATACGCCGCCGAGCACAACATCATCGTCACCAACACGCCTGACGTGCTGACCGAGGAGGTCGCCGACGTCGCGATGGGCCTTCTGATCGCTACGTTGCGCGAATTCATCAAGGCCGATCGCTATGTGCGCTCGGGCCTTTGGCAGACGCAGAACTATCCGCTCAGCGTCGGCTCGCTGCGCGACCGCAAGGTGGGCATCGTCGGCATGGGCCGGATCGGCCAGGCCATCGCGCGCCGGCTCGATGCCTCGCTGGTGCCTGTTGTCTATCACTCGCGCAATCCGTCCAAGGACGTCTCCTACAAGCACTACCCTGATCTGATCGAGATGGCCAAGGCGGTGGACACGCTTGTCGTGATCGTGCCCGGCGGCGCCTCGACCGAAAAGATGATCAATGCCGAGGTGCTGAAGGCGCTCGGCCCGCGCGGCGTGCTGGTCAACGTCGCCCGCGGTTCTGTCGTCGACGAGCAGGCGCTGGTCCAGGCGCTGAAGTCAGGCACCATCCTCGCTGCCGGGCTCGACGTGTTCGCGGCCGAGCCGAACGTGCCTGATGAACTCAAGGCCATGCAGAACGTCGTGCTGCTGCCGCATATCGGTTCGGCCTCGGTGGTGACGCGCAACGCCATGGACCAGCTCGTGGTCGACAACCTCAAATCATGGTTCTCCGGCAAGCCGCCGCTGACGCCGGTTGCCGAGACGCCGTTCAAGGGGCGCTGATGCAAGTTGTTCGGGCCGTTGCATTCGCCGTCGCGGCCCTGTTGGCCGCGACCGGCGTCGCACATGCGCAGGATACGACAACCCTGAAGAAGGAGATGGTCGGGCAGTGGGAGCTCTCCACCACCGAACGCAGCAAGACCTGCGTCGTCACGATGAAGGGCGATGCCGCCGCGCAAGGCTTCAGGCTCGAGCTGGAGCCGGCCTGCAAGGCCGCGCTGCCCTTCACCAAGGATATCGTCGCCTGGAGCATCAAGGGCCTCGATATCGTCCGCCTGCAGGATGCGTCAGGTGAATCCGTGATCGACTTCACCGAGGTCGAGGCCGGCATCTTCGAGGGCCTGCGCCAGGGCGAGGGCGTCTACATCCTGCAAGATCTCGCCGCCGCCCGCTCGATGGCCAAGTCGATGGACCAGATGATCGGCGACTGGGCGATGGTCCGGGGCAATGGCCAGCCGATCTGCGGGATAACGCTGACCAACACGGAGGCCGATCAGGACAATTTCCAGGTCTTCCTCAAGCCGAAATGCGATGCGGCCATCGCCCAGTTCAACCCGACGCAATGGCGGCTCGAGCGCGGGCAGATCATCCTGATGTCCAAATCGGGCGAGGTCTGGCAGTTCGAGGCCGACGACAATGCGCAATGGCGGCGGGTTCCAGACACGGCCGATCCCCTGATCATGCTGCGCCAATAGGCGCGGTCCGTTAACTTTTCTGCCCCGCAATTTTCCACTGGTCCAATTTTTTCCGAGGCCATGTCGACCCGGCCCCGGCCGGATCGTCATCTGGGTAGCGAGCTGATCGCGCGGCCGAACCGGCCGCGTCTCGCTTTACCAGGAGTTTTGCATGCGCTTCATGTACATCGTCACCTCCAGCCAGCCCATGAAAGGCCCCAGCCCCGCGCTGATGGAGGCCATGCAGAAAATATCCGAGCGGGAAATCAAGGCCGGCCGGATGCTCGACAATGGCGGCTTGATGCCGCTTGCATCAGGCGCCCGTGTGCGCATCGTCGACGGCGAGCTCAGCGTGATCGACGGTCCCTTCATCGAGGCCAAGGAAGTGGTCGGCGGCTACGCCATTTTCGAGCTGCGCGACAAGGCGGAGGCCCTGGCCATGGCCAAGGAATTCATGCAGCTCCACCTCGATCACATGCCGGGCTGGGACGGGACCTGCGAATTGCGGGCGTTCGCCACGCCTGATGTCGACGGCGCCTGCGAGGTGAACGCGAAGGCGGCTGCCCACGCCTGATGGACAGCATCGCGCGTCATGGTTGGCGGCGATGACGGCCGCCGACATCGATCAAGCCGTCCGTGCCACGATTCTCGCAACCTGGCGCGTGGCGCAGCCGCGGCTGATCGCGACGCTGTCGCGGATGCTGCGCGACGTGCCGCTTGCGGAAGAGCTGACCCAGGACGCGCTGGTGGCGGCGCTGGAGGCGTGGCCCATCACGGGCGTCCCGGACAATGCCGGCGCCTGGCTGATGACAGCAGCGAAGCGCCGTGCGCTCGATCATTTGCGTCGCGGCAGGATGCTGAGCGACAAGCACGCCATGCTGGCGCGGGACATGTTGCAGGAGCAGGACATCGTGCCCGATTTCGATGCCGCGCTCGACGACGACATCGGCGATGAATTGCTGCGGCTGATCTTCACGGCCTGTCATCCGATCCTGTCGCGCGAGGCGCGCGCGGCGCTGGCGCTGCGCATGATCTGCGGCCTCACCACTTCCGAGATCGCGCGCGCCTACCTCGTGCCCGAGGCGACCATCTCCCAGCGCATCGTTCGCGCCAAGCGGACCCTGTCGAATTCCGGTCTCGCTTATGAGACGCCATCCGGCGAGGCTCTGTCGGAGCGTCTCGCTTCGGTGCTCGAGGTCGTCTATCTGATCTTCAACGAGGGCTATCTCGCGGCGCGCGGCGAGCAATGGCTGCGTCCGCAGCTCTGCGACGAGGCGCTGCGCATCGGGCGCGTGCTCGCGGGTCTTGCACCCGACGAGCCGGAAGTGCACGGCCTCGTCGCCTTGATGGATTTGAATGCCTCGCGAGCCCGTGCCCGCACCGACGCGAGCGGCGATCCTGTTCTGCTGATGGATCAGGATCGCGCGCTCTGGGACTGGTTGCAGATCCGCCGCGGCCTGCGTTCGCTCGAACGCGCCGGCGAGCTCGGCGGCAGCGGCGGATTCTACGCGCTCCAGGCCGCGATCGCGGCGTGCCACGCCAGGGCGGAGACGGCGGAAGCGACCAACTGGCAGCGCATCGTGCAGCTTTACGCCGAGCTGGCACGGCTGGTGCGCTCGCCGATCATCGAGCTCAACCGTGNGGGCCGCAAGCCGGCCTCGACGTGCTGGATGCGGTCGCCGGCGACCCGGCGCTGGCGAGCTATCATCATCTGCCGGCGGTATGCGGCGACCTGCTGCAAAAGCTTGGACGGCTCGCAGAAGCGCGGCAGGCTTTTGCAGCCGCCGCGCATCTTGCGACCAACGGACGCGAGCGCGCGCTGATGCAGCGCCGCGCCGCGGCGCTCGGCGATCAGTCTCTCTAGAGCATGATCCGCGCAAGCGTGTGATCGCCAGGCGCCCCCCCGGGAACCGGTCGGTCGGCAGTCTGTTAGCAATGGAGACCGTCGGCTCAGGGAATCCTGCAATGGCCAAGCGCGTCCTTGCGATCGGCATCGAACCCGGCAGTGCGGATTACAGCACCTTTCCGCAGCTCACGCCGGCGCTCGTGCGCGACTATATCGAGGCGCAGCTCCTGCGCCTGCGCGGCCTCGGCTACGAGGTCACGAGCTGCCTGATCGATCTCGACGCGACCGCTGAAGCTGCCGTGACGGCGGCGCTGCGCGAGGAGCACTTCGACTGCGTCGTCATCGGCGCGGGCCTGCGCGAGCCGAAGGAGCGGCTGCTGCTGTTCGAGAAAGTGCTCAACCTGGTCCATCACCTGGCGCCGCAGGCTGCCATCTGCTTCAACACGACGCCCGCCGACACGGTGGAGGCCGTGCAGCGCTGGCTCGATCCTTAGCCGTCGCAATCGCCCCTTTCCGGCAGAGCCGGACGCGATCGTGCTCTCTTTCACCCTGGACAAAGGGTCGTCGATCTGAGGGGACCAATGGTCATCCATGGGCGTCGCGACAGGGGGCGCTTGGCGCAAGCGGCGGGGCGTGCCGGGTCCAAACAATATTCTGGCCCGGCATCGTCCCAGCCGTTATGACTGGCCAACAGATGGAGGATTCGGGATGCTTCGACGCCTTGGAATTGCGGTGTGTTTCTCGGTTGCCTTTGCCATCCCGGCCCATGATGCGCTGGCGCAGGACGCCGTCGGCGGCGCCATCATCGGCGGCGTGGGCGGAGCGATCTTGGGCGGCGCGCTTGGCGGTGGCCGCGGCGCGGCCATCGGTGCCGTCGTCGGCGCCGGCACGGGCGCTGCGATCGCCGCCGAAGGCGAACGCCGCCGCTCCGGCTATTATGCCTATCAGCGGCTGCTACATGCAGCGCCCCGACGGCCGCTACGTCCCGGTCGATCCGCGATACTGCTACTGAACCGGTCGGCACTGGCGCTTTCGTCTAGGACCTGCCCGGCGCTTCCGGCATGATCTGGCGCAGCGGCTCCGGCGAGATCGAGATCTGGCCGGTGAACGGACGGTCGTGCGCTGCGATCAGCAGCACCGAAGTCGCGACGCCGGTCGCGAACAGGCCCATCGCGATCGCCGATCCCAGGCGGTTGTCGCAATGCACGAAACCGATCACCAGCAATTCGCACAGAGCCTGGAGATAAAGGCACCACCATTTCACCGCATTCACCGAAGCGAGACTGACGACGATGCGCTGCCTGCGCGCGTCCAGCGCCTGCTCCAGCGCAGCGAGGATCTCGCGCTGCGTGGTCTCCTGCGCGCGACCTTGCGGCGCCATCGTGACGACCATCTGCAGGGCCTCGGCGAGCGGCGCCGGCGTCGCCTTCAGCGAGGCTTCCTGGTGCGCCATCATCGGCCATTCCTGCGCGACGGCCTGTTCGACATAGTCGTGCACCAGTCCGCGTAGTTTCGCGTCCTGCTCCGCCGGCAGGCCGGCCGCAAGCAGTATGGCGCTTCGAAGCGCGCTGGCCTCGCGGCTCACCGCGGCGCCGCCGCGATCGCTGTCACCCCAGACCTGCGCCGCGGTGAAGGCGACGAACAGGCCGAAGATGATGCCGAGCACCGGCAGCATGCCGGGCGAGATCGCCTTCAGCGATGCCGCGCGCTCCTTCGTCGCAACCAGCGCGACCGCGACGAACGCCATTGCTGCCAGAAGATAGGTGAAGCTGAAGATCACCAGCGCCATCAAGGGCACCGGCAAATTGTGTAGCCAATCGCTCATGCCGTTCCTGCTACGCGATTCGTGGGCGAAAATCAGCCGCAACCCCTCGCGGCCTGGCGTGTCCCGCTTACGCCGGATGATAATGTGATCGTGCACTCGCTGCGCGGATGCGGCGATTGACAGTCGGGGCCTCGGTAGAAGAAGATTTATCCTGCAATCAGTCGGCGAGGCTCCATGCGAAAGCTACGATTTGCCGTTTCGGGCGCGGCGCTTGCTATGTTCGGGCTCGCGGCTTCGATCTGCAGCCATTCGGTCTATGCGCAGGACGAAGCCGCAATCATCTGGCCGACACGGCAATGGCAAACGTCTACGCCGGAAGAGCAGGGCATGGATTCGGCGGCGCTTGCCAAATTGCTTGATTTCGGCGCAACCCGCAGCCTCGACAGCCTCCTGTTGGTCCGGCACGGACGAATCGTGCTGGACGCCTATTACGCCCCGTATGCCGCCGACATTCCGCACCGGATAAACTCCGCTACCAAGGCGGTGGTCGGCACCCTGGTTGCGATCGCCCGCAAGGACGGCCTCTTGGACAGCTTCGACCATCCGATGCTGGATTTTTTTGGCGATCGCGCCATCGCGAATGCTGATGACAGAAAGAAAGCCATAACGATTCAGAACCTGCTCGACATGACCTCCGGCCTCGACTGGAAGGAGCCGCTGGACGGGCGCCCCGATACGATGATCGAGATGAGCCGTGAGCAGGACTGGACCCAATTCGTCCTTGATCGCGCAATGTCGAGCACGCCGGGCGACATCTTCAATTACAACAGCGGGGGTACGCATGTACTGTCCGCCATCATTGCCAAGCTCGCGGGGATGAACACCGCAGACTATGCCAAGGCAAAGCTGTTCGGCCCACTCGGGATCAGCGTCTCGAACTGGTGGCGCGATCCCCAGGGCATTCCGATCGGCGGATTCGGTCTGGCATTACTGCCCCGCGACATGGCCAAGATCGGCTATCTTTATTTGCGCAACGGCCAGTGGGAGAACAAGTCGCTGCTTCCGCCCGGCTGGATCGACAAGGTCAACCATGCAACCGTGAACATGAATATGCCCCGGGCACCGGACCTGCGGTACTCCAACTTGTTCTGGGCGCTTCCCGAAAAGAATGTCTACATCGCGGACGGATATCATTGCCAGCTCATCATGGTCTTGCCGCGGCTGGACATCGTTGCGGTCACGACCGCCAGAGACTTTTGTCCGTTGGGCAGGCTGGCAGATTTGATTGCCGGTGCGGTGAAATCCGAAGCGGCATTGCCTCCGGACGCCGCCGGCGCAAATCTGCTCGCGGAGAAGATTCGCGAGCTATCGACCGAAACGGCGACGGAGGTCGGGGCTACGCCCGAGATCGCATCGGCAATATCGGGAAAGACCTACAAATTTCCGGCGAATGCGCTGGGTGTGAAATCGCTATCGCTGACCCTCATCGATCCAAATCCGCACTATGATCTCCAGGCATACGCGCGGGATCGAGGTCGACAGTTGCTCCAGTTTAGCGATCCGATTGGACTTGATGGTCTGTATCGCAAGGGACAGCTGACCGCCTCCGGAGTATTTGCGACCAAGGGGAAGTGGTTGAACGACAAGACGTTTGAGATCGAGCGCCAGGCGGTCGGAATGGATGAACTACAGAAATGGACCTTGTCGTTCGACGGTGACAGGCTCATTCTGCACGCCAAGGATCGGGAAGGCCGCGACGTTTCGGTCGACAGTGAGCCCGGCGGATAGTGAAGCCGTCGCGGTCCCGCAACGGGGCCTCAGATCAGCCGCATGCCCTTCAAGCTCGCATGCCCGTTCTTGCCGACGATGATGTGGTCGTGCACCGCAATCCCCAGCGGCTTGGCGATATCGATGATCGCCTTGGTCATCTGGATATCGGCCTGCGAGGGCGAAGGATCGCCCGAGGGGTGGTTGTGCACGAGGATCAGCGCTGTCGCCGACAGCTCCAGCGCGCGCTTGATCACCTCGCGCGGATAGACCGGAGTGTGGTCGACGGTGCCGGTCTGCTGCACCTCGTCGGCGATCAGCTGGTTGCGTTTGTCGAGGAACAGCAGGCGAAACTGCTCCTTGTCGGCGAAGGCCATGCTGGTGCGGCAATAGGCGATCACCTCGTTCCAGGACGACAGCGCGTTGCGACTGTTGACCTCGCCCTTGGCGACGCGATGCGCCGCCGCCGCGATCAGCTTGAGCTGGTTGACCGCGGCCTCCCCGACGCCGTCGACCTCGCGCAGGCGCGCCACCGGGGCATGCACCACCTCGGCGAATGAGCCGAAGGTCTTGATCAGCGTCTTCGCCAGCGGTTTGGTGTCGCGGCGCGGCAGCGCCGGAAACAGCGCCATCTCAAGCAGCTCATAGTCGCTGAGCGCGTCCGCGCCGGCGCTGTAAAAGCGCTCGCGCAGCCGCTCGCGATGGCCGAGATAATGCGGCGTGTCCTCTAGGTTGGTTTTGTCGGCATCGGTCTTGGCGGGCATCGCCCGCCAGCATTGCCGCGGATTGTCGCTTTTGCAACCGCCAATTGCGATGAAGCAGAGTGCGCTCGCAAAATCGCCGGAAGGGCGGGCTGGACCTTCAACTGTGCCCAAGTCCAGAGCTTTTTCGTCGATCCCGTCGCGAAGGCTGACCGTCGTCGTGTTCACCAACACCGCGCCGGAGGGCGGATTGAGCAAAAAAAGTTCGCGCCGACCGTTTCCTTTTCACGTCCCCGTTCGTCTCAGCGATGTGAACCCACCGAGCGGCCAGCACAGTCTTGGAAGGAGAACATCGATGCCAGAGAACAAACCCGCGCCGTCGCGACGCGCCATCGTTGCCACCGGGCTCGGGGCCGGCGCCCTGCTCGCCGCCCAGATCGTCCCGTCCCACAGCCAGACCAGGAGTTCGAACATGGAAGCCACCATCCGCACCGGCAGCGACATCACCACCCTCGTCAACGTCTTCACGGTCGAGCCTGGTAACCAGCAAAAGCTGGTCGAGCTCCTGAAAGAGGGCACCGAGAACTTCTTCAGCAAGCAGCCCGGATTCATCTCGTCCAGCGTCCACGCCGGCAAGGAGGGCGGCCGCGCCGTCAACTACTCGCAATGGCGGAACGCCCAGGACATCGAGAATTTCCGCAAGGATCCGAAATTTGCGCCTTACATCCAGCGCCTGGCCGCGATCGCCAAGGCCGAGACCATCCTGTGCGAAGTCGTCGAGGTCAATCATGCCTGACCCGTGTGTGGCGCTGCGATCTCGATTGACGTATCACGGATTCGGATGACGGGAGGTCAGGCTTGGCGGACGATGTGACCGGCAATGGCACGGGGGCGGTCCGGCAGACCGCCCTTCAGGCCCTCGAACGCCTTGCCGTGGAGATGCGGCCGCTTCTGCATCGCTACTGCGCGCGCATGACAGGCTCGGTCATCGACGGCGAGGACGTGGTTCAGGACGCGTTGCTCAAAGCCTTCGAGGCCGCACCGCGGACCGAGCCGCTGGACAATCCGGAGGGCTGGCTGTTCCGCATCGCCCATAACGCGGCGCTGGATTTCCTGCGCCGGCGCGCCCGCACCAACGCTGCTCACGCCGATGACGATCTGGACATGATCCCCGCTTTGACCAGCCCCGTGACCGAGCGCGAGAGCGTCACCGCGAGCCTCGGGACCTTCATGCGCCTGCCGGTGACGCAGCGCAGCGCGGTGATCCTGCGCGACGTGCTCGGCTATTCCGTCGATGAGGTCTGCAACATCATGTGCGGCAGCGTCGCGGCGACCAAGGGCGCGCTGCAACGCGGCCGCGTTCGCCTGCGCGAGCTCGCGGCGGAGCCCGACGACGTCAGCCCTCCTGAACTGGAGGCCGGGGAGCGCGCCCGCCTGATGCATTATGTCGAGCGCTTCAACGCGCGCGATTTCGAGTCCCTGCGCGACATGCTGGCCGACGACGTGCGGCTTGAGATGGTCAACCGGACGCGCCGGGCCGGCCGCCGCGATGTCAGCGAGTATTTCCACCGCTATGCCGAGACCAGCCCCTGGCATTGCGTCCCGGGCTTCGTCGACCGCCGCCCCGCGATCATCATGTTCGACCCGCAGGATCCGTCAGGTCCGCCGCGCTACTTCGTTCTGCTCGACTGGGAGAACGGCAACATCGTCAACATCAGGGATTTTCTGTTCGCGACTTACGCGATCGAGGGCGCCGAGCTGATCACGCTGGACCGATGAGTTGAGGTGCAAGCAGATCAGCCGATCTGCTTCTCGCCGTGCCGCTCCGACAGCGTGAAGATCTCGACGCCGGTGGCGGTGACGCCGACTGAGTGCTCGAACTGCGCCGACAGCGAGCGATCGCGGGTCACAGCGGTCCAGCCGTCGGACAGGATCTTCACATGCGGCTTGCCGAGATTGATCATCGGCTCGATGGTGAAGAACATGCCGGGCTTGAGCTGCACGCCCTCGCCCGGACGGCCGATATGGATGATGTTCGGCTCGTCGTGGAACATGCGGCCCAAACCGTGGCCGCAGAAATCGCGCACCACGCTCATGCCCTGCGGCTCGACAAAACTCTGGATGGCGTGGCCGATGTCGCCGGTGGTGGCGCCGGGCTTCACCGCGGCGATGCCGCGCATCATCGCCTCATAGGTCACCTCGATCAGCCGCTCGGCCTTGCGCGCGATCGGGCCGACCGCATACATCCGGCTGGAATCGCCATACCAGCCGTCGACGATGAAGGTGACGTCGATATTGACGATGTCGCCTTCCTTCAGCGGACGGTCGCCGGGCATGCCGTGGCAGACCACGTGGTTGAGCGAGGTGCAGGTCGAGTAGCGATAGCCGCGATACATCAGCGTCGCCGGATAGGCGCCATGGCTGAAGGCGAACTCGCGGACGAATTCGTCGATGCGATCGGTCGCCACGCCCGGGCCGACGATGTCGGTGAGCTCGTCGAGGCACTTCGCCACCAGAGCCCCCGCCTTGCGCATGCCGGCAAAGGCGTTCGGCCCATGCAGCTTGATCTGTCCGGTCTTGCGCAGCGAGGTATCGGTGGCTTCGACGTAGCTCATGCGGGCGCTATCTTCTGGAATATGGCGGAAGGGCTTGATTTGAGGCCCTAATTTAATGATTGCGGGATTTCGTGCAAGCTTGGCCAGAGCGTTTTCGAGCGAAGTGGGGACCGGTTCGCGTGAAGAAAACGCGCCAAAACGAGAATTCCGCCGGCCATGCGGCCGAAAGCGGTCTCAATTCGGGACTTCTACGGTGGTTTCCACCGGCAGCGCCCCGCCGCGGACGCGGATTTCGCGGACGGGGTAGGGAACCCGGATGCCCTCGCGCTTGAAGGCGTCCCACAGCGCCAGCATCACGTCGCTCTTGACGGCATCCATGCCGTCGGGATCCGCGAGCCAGAGCGTCAGCGAGAACTTCATGCCGGCCTCCGCGAACTCGGTCAGCAGGCAGTTCGGCGGCTTGCCCTTTTGTGCGCGCGGATGGGCCGAGGCGGTCTCGATCGCCAGCTTGCAGACCAGCTTCGGATCGGCGTCGTAATTGGTGCCGAAGGTGATCTTCACCAGCGTGTTCTTGTCGGTGTAGGTCCAGTTGACGACCTTCTGCGTCACCAGATCCTCGTTCGGGACCAGGAATTCGCGGCCGTCCCCGGCGGCCACGGAAATATAGCGCGTCTTCATCGCGCTGATGCGCCCGGTATTGTCGCCGATGGTGACGAGGTCGCCAGGCTTCACCGATTTGTCGGCGAGCAGGATGATGCCGGAGATGAAGTTGGCGACGATCTTCTGCAGGCCGATACCGATACCGACGCCGACCGCGCCGGAGAACACCGCAAGCGCCGAGAGGTCGATGCCGACGGTGCCGAGCGCGATCACGATCGCGACCGCAAGCAGCCCGATGCGGATGATCTTGATCAGCAGCACCTGGACCGACGGCGTCAGATCGGTCGTCGAGTTGATCTTGCTCTCGGCGAAATTGCTGGCGATGTTGGTGAGCCAGAGCGCGAGGATCAGCAGTGCGCCGGCCTTGAGCAGCAGCAGCGGTGTCAGCCTGAGACCGCCGAGCACGATGGCGTAGGAATCGAGCAGGTCGACCGTGGCCTCGAGCTGGCCGAGGATGGACAGCGCCGCGACGAACCAGGCCGCAACCGACACCAGCTTGACGAAGAAGGCATTGCGCAGCACCGAGGTCAGCAGCCGGATCACCAGCCAGGCGAGCCCGAGCTTGGCGGCGACCATCAGGAGATAGCTGCGGCTCGGCCAGGTCGCGTGATACATCACCACACGGAAGATGATCACCAGCAGGGTGAACGCCGCCGTCGAGGCGCTCGCGATCATCACACGGGCGAAGTGCCGGAGCGGCAGCGGCCAGCGCATCGCCACCGAGCTCATGTCGACGCGGTTGTGAACGCCGGTATCCGCCGCATAGGCGATGCCGGCCGCCGTCAGGATCAGACCGAACTGCAGGTAGAACCAGGGCGAAGAGATCTCCGCTCCGACGCTGCGCGCAGTCGTCTGCACGAACTCCATGAGGTCTTTGAGGTCCATGTCCATCAGGCGGTCTCGTCGGGAAGCAGGCGGAAGGATTTGATTCGAAGGCGGCGCAGCGGCCGGACCATCGATACACCGGCATGTGAAGCGCGTTAAGGCCGCAAAATAAGGGCAGATTGCCGCGAGCGGGCGAAAATGGGTTGGCGCAGGAGTGTGGCGACGATAAGGATGCAATTCCAGCGATTTGTACCCGGAAGGTGGATGGCTTCCCTCGACTCTTTCAGCATCGCCATTCTGCTCGGCGCCGTCCTCGTCATGGCCGGCATCCTGTCGAGCCTGCTGGCGCTGCGCTTCGGCGCGCCGCTGCTGCTGGTCTTTCTCGCGATCGGCATGCTGGCGGGCGATGCAGGCCCCGGCCAGCTCCAGTTCAACGATGTCGGCACCACCTATCTGGTCGGCTCGGTGGCGCTGGCGCTGATCCTGTTCGACGGCGGTCTGAAGACGCGCTTTGCCAGCATCCGCACCGTGCTCGCGCCCTCCGTGGTGCTCGCCACCGTCGGCGTGCTGCTGACCGCGCTGATCACGGCGCCGTTCGCGAAATTCGCGCTCGACCTCAACTGGACGGAGTCGCTGCTGGTCGGGGCGGTGGTGGCCTCCACCGACGCGGCCGCGGTGTTCCTCCTGGTGCACACCCAGGGCCTGCGGCTGCGCCCGCGCGTCGGTGCGACGCTGGAAGCGGAATCCGGCACCAACGATCCCTTCGCGATCTTCCTGACCCTGATGCTGGTCGAATACATCTCGCTGGGCTCGAGCACGCCGGGCCATGTGGTGATGGAGTTCGTCCAGGAGGCGTTGCTCGGCGCCGTCGTCGGCGTGATCGGCGGGCGCCTCGTCGTCATCGGGCTCAACAAGGTCGCGCTGCCGCAGGGCCTGCACGCGCCGTTCGTGACCACCGCCGCGCTCGTGATCTTCGGCGGCTCGCAGATCATGCACGCCTCGGGCTTCCTTGCCGTCTATCTCGCCGGCATCATCATCGGCAATCGGCCGACGCGCGCGCATAATTCGGTGGTGGCGTTTCTGGATGCCGCGACCTGGCTGGCGCAGATCGTGATGTTCGTGCTGCTGGGCCTGCTGGTCTCGCCGAGCCGGCTGGGCTCCAGCGTGCTGCCGGCGATCGCCGTCGCGCTGGTGCTGATGCTGGTGGCGCGGCCGATCGCGGTGTTCGTGTGCCTGGCGCCATTCCGCTTCAACTGGCGCGAAAAGATCTTCATCGCCTGGACCGGCCTGCGCGGCGCGGTCGCGATCTTCCTGGCGTCGATCCCGATGCTGGTCGGCCTGTCAAAAGCCTATCTCTATTTCGACGTCGCCTTCGTCGTGGTGATCATTTCGCTGCTGCTGCAAGGCTGGACCTTGGCACCGGCCGCGCGAAAACTGCACGTGGCACTGCCGCGCACCGAGCGCGGGCCGCGCCGCATCGAGCTGGATCTGCCCGGCCAGCTCGAGCAGCAGCTCGTCGGCTATCCGGTGCGGCCCAAAAGCCTTTACTTCCGCCGCGGCCTGATCCCGTCCTGGTCGAAGCCGACGCTGGTGATCCGCAACGAGCACATCCTGACTCCCGTGGAGGCCGATCCGGTCGCGCCCGGCGACTACATCTACCTGCTGGCGCCGCCGGAGAAGGCCGAGGCGCTCGATCGCTTCTTCGTCGACATGCAGCCGAGCACGGCGCCCGATCCGCATCTGCTCGGCGACTTCATGGTGTCGGGCGAGCACACGCTTGCCGAGCTCGCCGAGATCTACGGCGTCAAGGTGACCGAGGACGAGGGCAAGCTCACGCTCGCCGATTATTTCGACGTCCATCTCGACCGCGCGCCGAAGGAGGGCGCCGAGCTCGCGCTTGATACCATCGTGCTCGTCGCACGCAGCATTTCCGGTGGCCGCGTCAATGTCGTCGGCCTGCGCCTACCGGAAGACGACGAGACGCCGGTACCGCTGACGCGGCGGCAAGCGCTGCGGAAGAGGCTCGCGGAGATTTGGTCGTCGGTGGCGGGGGTGTGACCCTGCCGTAGGGTGGGCAAAGCGAAGCGTGCCCACGCATTTTGCGTGATCGAGAGAGGTGGTGGGCACGGCGCAAGGGCGCCTTTGCCCACCCTACGAAAGTGGCTACAGGATCATGTCAGCACCTTCACGCCGCCGAACGAGGTCACGCGGCCCTGTCTCAGCATCACGATCTGCGTCGCGAGCTGGCGCAGCTCGGCGACGTCATGGCTGACATAGACCATGGGGACATTGGCTTCGTCCCGCAGCCGCACCAGATAGGGCAGAATCTCGAGCTTGCGGGCCTCGTCGAGCGCGCCGAGCGGCTCGTCGAGCAGCAGCAAACGCGGCTTGGACAACAGCGCGCGGCCGAGCGCGACGCGCTGGCGCTCGCCCCCCGACAGCTTTCCGGGACGCCGATCAAGCAGCGCGCCGAGGTCGAGCAGCTCGACGACGCGCGTGCGCTGTGCCGGATCGGCCGCAAGACGGTTCATCCGCCTTCCATAGTCGAGATTTTGCGCGACGTTGAGATGCGGAAACAGCCGTGCATCCTGAAAGACGTAGCCGATGCGACGGCGCCAGGTCGGCACATGAATGCCTGATGCGGTGTCGTCGACCGTCTCGCCGTCGATGACGATGGTGCCGCGGTCGGGCCGCAGCAGCCCCGCGATCATGTTGATCAGCGAGGTCTTGCCGGCGCCGGACGCGCCGAACAGGCCGGTGACGCGGCCCTCGCTGGCGAAGGTCGCGTGCAGCGAAAATTCGCCCAGCTGTTTTTCGACGTCGACGCGCAGCATGGTCAATTCCCGTGCAGGCGCGCGGTGGCGCGGCGGGCGAACCATTCGGCTGATATGAGCGCGCCGAGCGCGAGCACGATCGAGACGATGACGAGCCTGCCTGCAGCCGCGTCGCCATCGGGCGTCTGGATCAGCGAATAGATCGCCGACGAGATCGTCTGGGTTTCGCCGGGAATGTTGGAGACGAAGGTGATGGTGGCGCCGAACTCGCCGATCGCCTTGGCAAAGCCCAGCACCATGCCGGCGAGCACGCCGGGCAGCGCCAAGGGCAGCGTCACCGTGAAGAATACCTTGAACGGCGCGGCGCCCAGCGTCTCGGCGGCCTGCTCGAGCTTGCGGTCGATCGCCTCGATCGACAGCCGCATCGGCCGCACCAGCAGCGGGAACGACATCACGCCGCAGGCGAGCGCAGCTCCGGTCCAGCGGAACGCGAAGACAATGCCGAGATGATCGGCGAGGAAGCTGCCGACGAGGCCGCGGCGGCCGAAGGTGAGCAGCAGCAAATAGCCGGTGACGACAGGCGGCAGCACCAGAGGCAGATGCACGACCGCATCGAGCACGGACTTGCCCCAGAAATCGCGGCGGGCGAGCAGCCACGCCAGCGCAATGCCGAATGGCGTTGCCACCAGCGTCGCGATGATGGCGACCCTGAGCGAGAGCAGGATCGCCGTCCATTCAGCGGGGGAGATGTCGAGCATCAAGTGCTTGAAATCAGGTCGTCGGGCTGATCAGGAACTTAAAGCCGTATTTTTCCAGAATGGTCTTGGCCGCATTGGTCCGCAGGAAGGCGAGATAGTCGTTGGTCTCGGGCTTGGCGGTGGTGGTTGCCGCGACCGGATAGATGATCGCGGGATGCGAATCCGCCGGGAAGGTGCCGACGATCTTCACGCCGGGCTCGACCTTGGCGTCGGTGGAATAGACGATGCCGAGATTGGCCTCGCCGCGGGCCACCAGCGTCAGCGCGGCGCGCACGCTCTCGGCCATCGCGAATTTCGGTTCGGCAGCCTGCCAGGCGCCCAGCTTCTCCAGTGCGGCCTTGGCGTATTTGCCTGCTGGCACGGACTTGACGTCGCCGGTCGCGATCCTGCCGTCGCCGGCGAGTTTTGCGAGATCAAAACCTTGCGCGATCGTGACGTTGTCGATCCTGGCATCCTTTGGTGCGATCAGCACGATGCTGTTGCCGAGCAGGTTGACTCTGGAAGGCGCGTCGATGGTCTTCTTAGAGACCGCGTAGTCCATCCAGTCGGTATCAGCGGAGACGAACACGTCGGCCGGCGCGCCCTGCTCGATCTGTTTTGCCAGCACCGAGCTCGCAGCATAGCTGACGCTGAATTTGATGCCTGTCTTGGCGGTGTAGGCGGCATCGACCTCGTCGAGCGCGTTCTTCATCGAGGCTGCGGCGAAAACCGTGATGGTCTTGTCCTCGGCGCTGGCAGGCGCGAGGCCAGCGAGCATGACGAAGGCAATGAAAAGTCCGGCGATACGATACATCGATGGCGCTCCGTGCGAGCCCGCGCGCGCAAACGCACGCGCAAATCTGGCGGTGGGTGGTTGGATCGCGACGGCGGAAGCGCTGTTCCACGTCCCCCCGCGACGGCTTACGGCCGGCGGGGATATCGCGGATGCGAAGATAGCAGGCTAAGGCCGGAGGTCAAAGGTCCCGCTTATTGCGCTGGCAGGATGGAAATGGACAGGGAATTGTCCTTGGCGCCGCTGATCTGGAGCACGAAGGGCTTGTCCGAGAGTTCGTATTTCATGGCCTTGCGGATGCCGTCACAATCGGTCGCGCCGCTGAAGGCCACGGGTTTCAGGACATGCCCCTCCTGGACCAGATCGACCCAGACGCCGGAGGACAGACTGATCGTGTAGAGACCGGCCTTGGCCGCCTTGATGCTGATGAAGCCGGCAAAGGTGCCGTCCTTCGGCGCGCGCTCGGGCGGCGACGGCAGCTTTGCTTCGTTAGGTGCGACCAGCCCCAGCGTGATCGCCGAGGAGGGCACCGCAGCCTGCTCGGCCCCCGAGGCCAGCTTGGCACGGTCAGGTGCAGTCAGCGCGGCACGGTCGCGCTCGATCGGCCATTTGAACTTGTCGCAGCCGCTGGGCTCCTCCGCGGCAAAGGCAGAGGTCGCGCTGATCGAGAGCACGGCAAGAAGGGCGAGGACGCGCATGTCAATTCTCATCGTTGGCCACGCGTTAGCGCGGCGTGCGGTCAGGTTTTGTCGGAGGCGGGATGCGCATCCCGAAATGCCGCAGGCTTACGGCCGTGGGGCAGGGCGGATATTAGTGTATTTGGGGAGTGCGTACCAACCAACTCATCGTCATCCCGAACAAGCGCAGCTCGTAGCCCGGATGGAGCGCCAGCGTAATCCGGGTCCCTCGCGCAGAGTGATTGGCTTTCCCGGATTGCGCTTCGCTCCATCCGGGCTACGAGCAGCCGCGCCCCTACGGCTTCGCGTCCGGCGCCCGCAGCACGGCTTTGCAGGCCGCCGGCATCTGCGCCAAGGTCATCGGCGGCTTTGGTTTCGGCGGCTCAGGCGGCGGCTTGGGATGCAGCACGCCCTCGCTGAACCAATAGGCGAGATCGGAGGGCTTGCAGCCCTCGTCCTCGGATTGCGACGGCTGGCCCTTGCAGTCGCTGGCGCCGGCCGGGCAGCGCATGCGGATGTGGAAGTGATAGTCATGGCCCCACCACGGCCGGATCTTCGACAGCCAGGAGCGGTCGCCCTTGGCCTCACGACACAGCGCCTTCTTGATCGCGGGATTGACGAAGATGCGCTGCACCGCCGGCTCCTGCGCCGCATCGCGCAGCACCAGCACATGGCCTGATGTGAAGACTTTGGGATCGATGTCGAGGCGATCCTCGCGCACCATCATCACCGCCGACATCTCCTCGCGCTCCTCGCGCGAGAGCCGGTGGTCCGGCATCGGCGTCAGCCAGATGTCGGCGTCCAGCCCGATCTGATGGCTGGCATGGCCTGACAGCGCCGGCCCGCCGCGCGGCTGGCCGATATCGCCGACCAGGATGCCCGGCCAGCCCGCGTCCTTGTGCGCCTTGGCCGAAAGGCGCTTGATCAGCGCGATCATGTCGGGGTGGCCGTAGTTGCGATTGCGCGACAGCCGCATGACCTGCCAGGTGTCGCCGTTGAGCGGCATCTGCTCGGCACCGCCGATGCAGCCCTTCACATAGGAGCCGATCACGTGCGCCGGCCCTTTCGAGGGCACCAGTTTTCGCGCGAACAGCTCCTTGGCGCCGATCTTGGGATCATTGGGATTGGCGAGCGGCGGCAGCGGCTTCGGGTTCACGCTGCCCTTGTCCTGGGCCAGCGCGCCGCCAGCGGCCAGGACTTTCATGACGACGAGCGTCATCGCAAGCAGGAGAGGAATGATGCGGCGGCGACTCATCTTGACACTCTTATAGCCCATCGCGGAGCCGATGCCGCGCGCGGCGATGCGCCCAGCACGACATTTAATTTTCCGCCGATCATCCGCATGCCGGTCATTCTTAACGGGGCGATAACTCTATCCTGCATTGACCAAAATTCGTGCGCGGAACGAGATGCGCGTGTCGCCTGCATGCAAGCGGCGTCTGTTCCGGAATTGATTCATGGAGACTGCGCGTTTTTGCGCCTTCTCTCTCGCCGATCGCGACGCGGAAGCAGGTTCGACGCGCCTGGCGAGGTTTCTCGCGCCTCGCAAACGGGCAAATGGTCCGAGGCTCGGCCGGCTTGTCGGTGCCGCCGCTGGCCGGGATTACTTTTCTTTCAGACACTTGGAGCAAGAGTTGCGGCCGCTGGGCGCGGTTAAGGCGTGTGAAGTTGAGTTTGGGGTCCAAAAAAGCAAAAAAGCGAAAGCAGGGCGTGCGTGCGGGACGACGTCAGCGCAAGCCGCGCTTTGCGCGCGCGACTAGTCCGCTGATCGAACGCGATCTGCTCATGCAGAGCCGCGCGGAAGCTGAAGCCGCCATCGCGGACGCCCGCAGGTCGCACGACCGGCTGCGCCAAGCCGTCGATCTCCTGCCGCAAGGCATCGTGATCCTCGATCCCGAAGGCCGCTACGTTCTCTGGAACAAGCAGTACGCCGAGATCTACAGCAAGACCGCCGATCTGTTCCAGGAAGGCGCGCGTCTGGAGGACACGCTGCGCGTCGGCGTCGCCCGCGGCGACTATCCGGAAGCGGCCGGCCACGAGGAGGAGTGGATCGCCGCGCGGCTGAAGAAGCTCTACGAGCCCGGCAAGCGTCATGAGCAGACGTTGTCCGACGGCCGCGTCATCCTGATCGAGGAACGCCGCACCGATGACGGCGGCGTGGTCGGCCTGCGCGTCGACATCACCGAATTGAAGCAGCGCGAGGCCTCGTTCCGCCTGCTGTTCGACGGCAACCCCGTCCCCATGATCGTCTGCGCGTTGGACGACGAGCGCATCCTCGGCGTCAATGACGCCGCGATCGCGCATTACGGCTACAGCCGCGCCGAGTTCGAGCGGCTGAAGATCCGCTCGCTGCAGGCCTTCGACAGCGAGCCGCCCTGGACCACCGACCGCTCCAGCGACGAGCAGGCCGCGCGCATCTGGAAGCACGTCAAGGCCGACGGTGCGCTGATCGACCTTGCGATCTATTCCCGCGAATTGACCTATGCCGACCGGCCCGCGGTGCTGCTGGCGCTGATGGACATCACCGAGCGCAAGCGCGCCGAGGCGCGGCTTGCCTTCATGGCCCAGCATGACGCCCTGACCGGACTGCCGAACCGCAATCGGCTGCGCCAGATCATGGACGAGATGCTGCTGCACACCCGCCGCAGCTCCGAGAAGGTCGCGGTGCTGATGCTCGGGCTCGACAATTTCAAGGCGGTCAACGACACGCTGGGGCACGCGATCGGCGACAAGCTGTTGCGCGGCGTCGCCAAGCGGCTGCGCTCGACCTTGCGCGAGGAAGACGCGCTGGCACGGCTCAATTCCGACGAGTTCGCGATCGTGCAGAGCGGCCTGGCGCGGCCCGAGGACGCGGTGGGCCTTGCCAAGCGGCTGCTCGAGGCCATCGCCGATCCCTATCTGCTCGACGGCCATTCCGTGGTGATCGGCGCCTCCATCGGCATCGCGATGGCGCCCGGCGACGGCGAGGAGTCCGAAAAGCTGCTCAAGAGCGCCGGCATGGCGCTGTCGCGCGCCAAGCAGGATGCGCGCGGCAGCTTCGCCTTCTTCGAGGCCGCGCTCGATGCCAGGGCGCAGAGCCGCCGCAAGATCGAGGTCGAGTTGCGCGATGCCATCCAGAACGACGTGCTGCGCCCCTATTATCAGCCGCTGATCGACCTATCGAGCGGCCGCATCACCGGCTTCGAGGCTTTGGTGCGCTGGCCGCATGCCGAGCGCGGCATGGTCTCGCCGGCCGAGTTCATTCCGGTTGCCGAAGAGACGGGGCTGATCAATCCGCTCGGCGGCCTGATGCTGCGGCGCGCCTGCCTCGATGCCGCAACCTGGCCGGACGACGTCCGCGTCGCCGTCAATTTGTCGCCGTTGCAGTTTCGCAGCGGCAATCTGCTGTCGGTGGTGACGGACGCGCTGAAGCATTCCGGCCTGCCGCCGCGCCGGCTCGAGCTCGAGATCACCGAGACACTGCTGCTGGAGAAGAGCGCGCAGGTGCTGGCGACGCTGCATGCGCTGCGTGCGCTCGGCGTGCGCATCTCGATGGACGATTTCGGCACCGGCTATTCCAGCCTCAGCTATTTGCGCAGCTTCCCGTTCGACAAGATCAAGATCGACCAGTCCTTCGTGCGCGATCTCGGTGCCAATCGCGAGGCACAGGCGATCATCCGCTCCATCGTCAGTCTCGGCAAAGGCCTTGGTGTCACCATCACCGCCGAAGGCGTCGAGACCGAGGCCGAGCTGAGCTGCCTCCGCGCCGAGGGTTGCGACGAGGGCCAGGGTTTTCTGTTCAGCAAGGCCCGGCCGAACGTCGAGATCATCAGCCTGCTCGCGGCGCAGCGCGGCATCGACGGCGGGGACGCGCTGGTGGCGTAGCGCTTGAAGGCGGGCTATCCCGGCCTCATGGGGCGGCTGTGCCCGAGCCGCGGCATAGGCGATCACCAATCCGGCTGCGCTCGCGATCCAGAATGCCATCGATCTGTGTCCAATGTCCGCGACAGTATGTTATCGCCGACTTCGCCTGACCGCCATCATCCCCTCGCGCTGTACGGCGCTCGGCCGGGTCGCTTATGCAAGGCGTGCATAATCATATTTCGACCTGACATTGGATTTTCGTCAGGTGGGCCGGCACCTTCGCGGAAAGAGCCGAATTCCGTCCGGGGGAACGCAACATGTCCGACAATAGGCAGGCAGAACATTTGTCCGATGCTGGGCTGACCCGTCGCCGCCTGGTGTCGCTCGCGGCGACGACCACAGGCGCGATCGGTTCGACGATGCTAGATCTGCCCGCCTTCGCCGAGGAGAAGACAGAAGTGGCCACCGATCAGATCGAAAAACTGCTGCCGGGCTTTCGCCGCAGCCGCATCAGGACGTCGGGCGCGGAGATCAACACCTTCGTGAAGGGCGAGGGCGCGCCGCTGTTGCTGCTGCACGGCCATCCGCAAACACTGGTGTGCTGGCACAAGGTCGCGCCAAAACTCGCCGAGCGTTTCACGGTCGTGCTCACCGATATCAGGGGGTACGGCGATTCCAGCAAGCCCCACGGCGGCAAGGACAGCATCGCCTATTCCAAGCGCGAGATGGCGCGCGACCAGGTCGAGGTGATGCGCGCGCTCGGCTTCGAGCGCTTCTTTGCCGCCGGTCACGACCGCGGCGGACGTGTCCTGCACCGCCTGCTGCTGGATCATCCCGCCGCCGTGATCAGGGCCGCCGTGCTCGACATCGCGCCGACCGCGACGATGTACGCCAGGGCGAACAAGGAGTTCGCCATGCGCTACATGTGGTGGTTCTTCCTGAGCCAGCCGGCGCCGCTGCCGGAAACCCTGATCGGCAACAATCTCGACTTCTATCTGCAGGCGCACATCAACAAGCAGAACAAGACGCCGGGCGCGATCGATCCGCTCGCCCTCGCGGAATACCGCCGCTGCTATACGGCCGAGACGCTGCACGCCGTCTGCGAGGATTACCGCGCCGCCGCCGGCATCGATTTGGTCCACGATGCGGCCGATGCAGACAAGCGGATCGCGTGCCCGTTGCTCGCGCTGTGGGGCGAAAAGGGCGTCGTCGGATCGACCTACGACGTGCGCCAGACCTGGCGCGAAAAGGCCGTGGATATCAGCGGCGAAAGCCTGCCTTGCGGACACTATCTGCCCGAGGAGGCGCCGGAGCTGGTGATCGAAAAGCTGCGCAACTTCTTCACTTGATCCCGCCCACATTGAACCTGCCCGGCCTCCAGGCGCACCAAAGCCACTGAAGTCCCTGACATCAGCGGCAAGGAACGTGCGATGAAGGCCCTGAAAGCATCGATCTGTGTTGCGATGACCGCGCTCGCGCTGAGCTTGTCGCTGGCCACGCCGTCTCATGCGAGCGAGGATGAGGCCGGCATGCTCACCCGGCAGATGAAAGAGCTTTATCGGGCCGGCAAATACACCGAGGCGCTGCCGCTCGCCCAGCAGGCGCTGGCCCTGCGCGAGAAGGAATTCGGCGCCGACGATGCCCACGTCGCGATGCCGCTGAATGACCTCGGCACCATTCATTACAATCTCGGTCAATATCCGGTCGCCGAGCTCCTGTACAAGCGCTCGCTGGCGATCCGGGAGAAGACGCTCGGCCATGACGATCCAGAGGTCGCGATGGTGCTGAACAATCTCGGCGAGCTCTACCGCGTGGAAGAGCGCTACGCCGATGCGGAGCCGCTGCTGAAGCGGTCGCTCGCGATCGGCGAGAAGGCGCGCGGTCCCAACGATCCCTCCATCGTGCTGGCGTTGAGCAACCTCGCCGCCGTCTACAGCAATCAGCACCGCTACGACCAGGCCGTGCCGCTGTTCAAGCGCGGGCTCGCCGTGCTCGAGAAGGCGCACGGTCCGGACGATCCCGAAGCCACGGTGCTGATGAGCAATCTCGCCGACGCCTATATCCACCGGCATCGCTATGCCGAGGCCGAGCGGCTGCTCAAGCGCGCGATGGCGGTAACGGAGAAGGCGTATGGGCCCGATCACCCCGATATCGCGCAGGCGCAGAACAATCTGGCCGCACTCTACGGGCGCCAGGGTCGTCTGGCCGACGCCGAGCGGCTGTACAAGCAATCGGTCGCCACCATGGAGAAGACGCTCGGCCCCAACCATCCTGACATTGCCGACGTGCTGGAGAATTTGGCCGATCTCTACAAGGATGAGGGCCGCTACGCCGACGCGCAGCAAGTCATCAAGCGGTCGACGGCCATTCGCGGCAAGACAGGGGCGATCTGAACAGGCCCGCGCGAAGCGCCTTTGCTGTGAGGATCATCGCGGATCGCGTTGAGAGGTTGCCGTGCCGATGCTTGCAAGACTGCTCGGACTTGTCCTCGCCCTGTCGTGGCTCGGATTGTCTGCCGCAACGGCCGCCGGCGGTCCGTCGAAGGACATCCTGCGCGGCGCATGGACGCTCGAGATGGACCGCTACGACCGGCCATGGCTCAGCTTTAACGACATCAACCACAAGACAGTGTTTCGCTTCGGCTGCGGGACGCATTACGAGCTCGATGCGGTCTATCCGGGGCAGGCACCGAAGCAGGATCACACCGAGGCCACGATCACGATCGGCAACGGCAAGACGCAGATGGATTTTGCCGGCTTCACCTACGCCGCCCCCGAAAACTTCCCGCCTGATACATCGTGGTTCAACCAGGCGGACCTCGGCCATCCCGACCTCGGCGAGGACAAATGGGGCGAGCTGGAAACTCAATTCCTGGATCTCTTAAGGTCCGGCCAGCCGCTGACGGTTTCGGCCGAGGGCAAGAGCTACGTGCTGCCGCCAGTCAAGGCGTCGCGCTGGCGCGCGCGCTTTCAGAAGGTCTGCTGACGCGCCGGCCGCAAGCAGGCCGGTCGTCCCCGGCGGCAGCTTTCCATTTTTTATCGCATTGACGGCGCGACCATGTCGGCATGGGCGGGTCTCGACCGTCCTTGGGTGGACACGCCGCGGAAGTGCTGTCAACCAATCCCGCACAGGGGCCGCGATGTCGTCACCTCGCGCCGTCAAATATCGAACTGGAGCAATAACCCATGAGAATCACCGTCGAAACCAGCGTCGCCGCCCCCATCGATCAGGTCTGGCGTGCCTACACGACGCCTGCCGACATCGTGAAGTGGAACGCCGCGTCGGACGATTGGCATACGACCAGGGCGACGGTCGATTTGCGCGAAGGCGGCCTGTTCTCGTCCCGCATGGAGGCCAAGGACGGCAGCATGGGTTTTGACTTCGCCGGCACCTACACGAAGATCCTCGAGCACAAGCGGATCGAATATGCCTTCGGCGATCGCAAGGCCGAGGTCGATTTCGTACCGGGCCCCGAAGGCGTTGTCGTCCGCGTCACCTTCGATGGCGAAACCACCCATTCGGTCGAGCAGCAGCAAGCCGGCTGGCAGGCGATCCTCGACAACTTTGCACGATATGTCGAGGCGAAGCAGAAGGCGTCGTAAGGCGCCGGGTTAACAAAACAGAGGCTGCCGAGCGGGGCTCAGCAGCCTCTTTCCGTATCAGGTGACAGGGCGATAGCGTCAGCGACGGGTCGGATCTTTGGCTCTGCCTGGACGAAGGGCCTGGGGACCTCCTCCCTGACCGCCATTGCTGCCGCCCACGGATCCGCTCGCACCCGTGTTTCCGGTGCCAGCGCTGCCGCCCATGCCGGTTGTGCCGCCGCTCGATCCGGTCCCCGCCGCGGAGCCGGCTGCTCCGGTCCCCACACCGGCACCGCCTGTTCCGGCACCAGCGCCAGCACCTGCTCCGCCACCCGCTCCGCCAGCGCCGCTGCCGCCTGCCTGCGCGTGGGCGAAACCGATCGACGCTCCGGCAAGCAGCGCGCACATGGTCAGCGAGAAGATTGTCTTTCGCATCGTTCAACTCCGTTTGAGGTTGTGTCGGTCAACCGAAGCCGCGTGAGGACGTTCCTAAACCGATGGTGATCCCTCGTGACGGATGAGGCACGATGTCGTGCGCTGCAGGATTGGTGCTTGCCCTTTCGGGGAACAATTCGTAAGCCATGCTCAGCCGACCGGCGACGTTGCCAGGGTCCAGCATTTTGCGGCGCGGTTCGGCTGACAAGATGGAGGATCTCATGCGAATCGCCATTCTGGTTGTTGTCATGCTGG
The DNA here is from genome assembly GCF_001440035.1 of Bradyrhizobium manausense. Classification (GTDB taxonomy): domain Bacteria; phylum Pseudomonadota; class Alphaproteobacteria; order Rhizobiales; family Xanthobacteraceae; genus Bradyrhizobium; species Bradyrhizobium manausense. The sequence goes on from NZ_LJYG01000041.1 coordinate 46,789, forward strand.
TGGGGCTTTCTTCCGCAGCGCGCGCTGACCGCGATTATCCCTGGTGCGTCATGGGCGGAGAACTCGGCTATTCCGGCGACTGCATGTATGAGACGCGAGAGCAGTGCCTGGCCTCGGCATCCGGACGCTGGAACCTCTATTGCGATATCAACCCGCGGGTGAGGTTCAGGCAGCCGGCGCCGCCTCCGCCTCCGCGTCGGATGCATAGATCACAGTAAGTCCGGCAAGCGCTCGGCAGTCCCCTGCTGCAAGCCGGATTCGAAAATCCCCGGAGTCACATGATGCGTGCGGTTCTCCCTCTCCTCGCCTGGATCGCAATGTCTGCGTCCACGCCGGCCTCGGCTCAACGATTCAACGGCAATTATCCGGTGTGCCTGCAGACATGGGAATGGGGCGGCGCCACCTATATTTCATGCCAGTATAGTTCGTGGGACGAGTGCAGGGCGGCGGGTGCCGGCCTTTCCGCCATGTGCTTGACGAACCCTTATGTGCAGCAGCCGTCTCAGCCGGTGCGCCTTCCGCGTCACCGATAGGCGCGATGGCGGCGGCATCAGCGCGTAGCGCTCAACTGATCTCGCGAGTTCTCGAACATCACAGCCAATTGTCCTCGACAAAGCACCAGATCAATCCGCAGGTCAGTGCCAGGCCTGCCAGAAGCTTGTGCGGACTGATGATCAGGATGCCGGGCAGTGGCACCGCTCCATAGGACAAGAGCAGCCAGATCGCGATCGTCGCCAGGGGCACCACCACGATCCCCTCGACTCTCCGAAATCCAAGCAGGCGATCGGGGAGCCAGAACACGGCAATGATCGCGAGCCCTATCGCTCCGATCACGATGACGAGGTAGAGGCCGTATGCAACGGCCATGGCGAGCGTATGCATGCGTCGATCCCGATGAAGATCGCGGGATCTGATCGTGATGGCGCACCTGTTAACGATGCGTGCATACCGGCCCCTGCAATGGGCCTTGCCCTGGCCTGTGCTCGGCCGCGGAAGCGGCCTGTTGGCTGTCGTATCAACACCGGGGAGACGGATCTCTCGGAAGCAGATCGGATACGGCTGGCGAGGCCGAACGTCGCGCACGAGCCATCGCCGACCAATGGAACTCATTAGGCAAGCTCAGGGGGCTTTGAACCTCCCCGTCGCCACATCGACCTATCTCTTGGGTGACCCGTGTCCGTGTGAGCGGGTCTCGTTGCTGTTCGTCTTCGACGATGGCGATTCCTCGACTTCGCCGTCCGACGAACTCCAGGGAGGAACGGATGAGCAAAGTCGTCATCTGCGGCGGGGGCGTGATCGGATTGTGCGCAGCGGCGATGCTTGGTCGCGACGGCCACCGCGTCACAGTCCTGGAGGCTGATCCGGCAGATCGGCCCACGGCGTCCGCGATTGGATGGGACTCGTGGGAGCGCCCGGGAGTTGCCCAATTCAGGCAACCTCACAACCTCAGCGCGCGGTTTCGGATGATCAGCGATCAGGAACTGCCTGGCTTGACGGATGATTTGCTTGGCGCCGGCTGCGTTTGGGTGGACTATCTCGACAGCCGCTCGCTTCCCCCGACCCTGACAGACAAAGCACCGCGTCCCGGTGACGAGGCGTTGCGTTTCGTCACGGGGCGGAGGCCGACCGTTGAATGGGCCGTCGCCGCCATGGCGCAAGCCGCACCCAACGTGACTGTCCGCCGCGGCGTCAAGCTTCGCGAATTGATCACGGGCGCAGCGGCTGTCCCTGCTGTGCCGCACGTGACCGGGGTCCGCACGACGTCGGGCGAGGAGATTCGCGCTGATCTCGTCATAGACGCCATGGGGCGGCGAAGCCCGGCCTGCGAATGGATTCTCGGCGCGGGAGGCCGCGCTCCGATCGAGGAAGCCGAAGACAGCAACTTCGCCTATTTTACCCGATATTTCTCCGGGCCTCGGCGCCCGCGCAGGATGGGACGCGCGCTCACGCCGATGGGCTTGTTCTCGATCCTGACCCTGGACGGGGACAACGACACCTGGTCGGTCACCTTGTATACCTCGTCAAGGAACAAGGCGATGCGGGCCTTGCGCGATACGGCCACGTTCCATCGTGTGGTTTCGGCATGCTCGCGGCAAGCCCATTGGCTCGACGGAGAGCCGATCACATCAGTCCTTCTGATGGCAGGAATCATCGATCGTTACCGGCGGTTTGTCGTCGATGGCCAGCCGGTGATCACGGGATTCGCCGCGGTCGGCGATGCCTGGGCGTGTACCAACCCGTCCGCCGGACGCGGCCTGAGCGTCGGTCTTCTGCACGCACAGGTGCTCCGCGACGTCGCTCGTCGTCACGTCGACGATCCCTTAGCGTTCTGTCTGGAATACGACGCCGAGACCGAGCGCCGGGTCGGTCCGTTTTATCGAAACCAGATCGCTGCGGACCGCGCGCGGATCGCCGAGATGAACGCGCTGGAGGCGGGCCTGCCGATGCCGCCACCCAACCCGATCATGGCAAAGCTTCTCCTTGCCTCATCCGAAGACGCCGACGTGCTCCGTGGCATGATCGAAATCGCGCTGTGTGTTGCGCTGCCTCAGGAGGTCATGGCCAGACCGCCGATCGCCGCAAAACTGGCTTCGATGGACGGCTATTCGCTCCCGCCGGACCCGAACATCATCGACCGTGATCGGATGGCGGCGCTGCTGGACGGCTGATCCCTGCGACGAAAGGGCGGTCATGTTCGCCGAGCGTTCGTTGCGTCCGGCATTGTTCTCTCGTGAGACCAGGCCAGACCGGCAACGCGGCGAAATCCGATCGCTTCCCAGAACCGCGCCGCGGTCTGATTGCCGGCATGGACGGTCACGGTCGAAACGCTGCCAGAGGCGTTTTGCAACAGCGCGCTGGCAATGGCTTGGGCAATCGTGCGGCGCCTGAACTCACGATGCCCGTAGAAGCGTCGCATTCGCCATTTCGGTTGTCCCGCCAGGGCAGGTTCGTCGGTCATTGCCCCGATCCCGGCGAGTCTGTTGTCGAGATAGCAGGCGTAGATTGCATGAAAAATGGCAGGAGTTTCTGTTAGCTCCGCGGCCAGCCGGGTCTTGTGCTGATGGCCATCCGCTATTGCGTCCGCCTCCAGCTCGGCGAAGCCGGTCGGCAATTGATCAGCCACTCGTTCAAGTGAAATGTCCGCCACTTCTGGAGTCCCATCAGACGCCGTTAGAGCCGCTCCCGACCTGAAGCGCGATGACAATTCAACCGAATCTCATCGCGCCTTAGAGTTCAACTTCAATTCGCTCCTCATCGTCTCCGAGTGGTTCAAACCGGCTCTTGAGAGCGTCGAAGGTGTGTCGGACGATATGCAGGCTGCCGTCGAGATAGAGGTTGAGCCGCTCGACACGTCGCCAGGCTTCGTCGTCCGGACACTCTAAACGATAGAGCCGCGCGCTGGCCCCCAAGGCCACGGCGGTCGCCCTGGTCTGACTCCGCTGGGTTCGCGACCAGAAGCCGAGATCGAGCACCACGTCGAGCCCAAGCTCCACGCATCTTGTCCAGTGCGTCTCAATCAACTTGGAGACACGGTCGTGGAATTCCTGAAACTGATCAACGGGAGGATCGTCGCCATAGAGACGCGCCATCCATTCGCCGTGACTGAAGCGGATGGCGGGCAACTTTCGCTCCAGCCTCCGCGCGAAGGTGGTTTTCCCGGCACCGATGTATCCGTGGATCAGGTGAGCGGTTGGCATATTGCTGTTCCGACAGGTCGGCTTATTCGGATGGGGCGGATGACACTACATCGGTGCCGGGAAAACCAAGGGCAATATATCTACTTAAGGTAGCAGAAGCGGGCGAGCATTTCTGCATCGAGATGACGACGCGGGCGGACGCAGCCGATACGTCCGTCGTGACATTCGTCACTACGGCGCTTCACGCCGAGACGGCGGCGGATTTTGCGATCGGGTGAGGGGGTCTGTTTGGCTTGGTGATCCGGATCCGAGGCCCGGGGCAAGATCCGGCAGGGTGCTAATCCGGAGTCGAAACGGAAGCCGGTACCGGCGAGACTTGCGACGATTGTTCGCGCTGCTGCTGCTGCTGGACCACTTCTTCGGGCCAACCATGGGCACGCAGCCGATCGGCATTGATCTTGCCGAGGCTCGTCTCGGGGTCATGCACGATCACATTGTCCGCAATTCGCATGGCGGTCTCCGTCTATCAATTGATCCTACTCGAAAATGGTTAAGAATCCAAGATCGGCCGGGCCGGCCGTCCAAGGGAGTTTCCGCTTCACGGCACCGTGGGAACTACGGGGTCGGCCTGATCTCCGACCTTGCCGATGATCCGAAGCATGTCGAAAACGCATTGTTGGGCCAGGATTTGAGCGTCTTGCCCGATCTCTTTGGCGATTTCTCCCTTCGGGTCATCGTCGTTGGGGGCGCATTCGCTAATTCTCGATGCCGCACTGTCCGATCCAAGCGTAATGACGGCGAGCACGGCGCCCGGCTCGGTGTCGAGCTCGTCGCCCTTCGCATTGCGACCTCCCTGGTGGAAGACCGGCAGTGCCAGCACCCAATGCGAATTGAGCGCCCCCGACGAGGCGGGTCTGATCAGGGATTTGCTGTTCGGATCGTTCTTCCAGGCGATAATCTGCCTCTGCAGAAAGGCGGCTCCGGCCACGCCGCCCCCGAGAGGCACCTGGTAATTTCCATCAGGTATTGGGCCCTGCGTCAAAGCGGGCCGCAGGCAGAGATCGGCGGGTTCGTACAACATCAGGAAGACGGTTTGCTTCTCCGTGTCGTCGTACTCGAAATGAAAGCGCTTCATGAGGCTTCTTGCGAGCCGGTCGAAACGTTCCCGGCACTTCTCGACGATGTCGTCGTCGCAACTTGGGTCGACAAGGCGCGCGAGCATTTTTCGGTAAGCCGTCGAGCGGTCGCAAACCTTCTGTGGTGCACGCGGATCGGGCACGCGCCATTGTAGGCTATAGGAGCACCCGGGGATCGGATGATCGATTTCCACTTCCCATGCTCGATCTCGAGCGTCGTAGGTCAGCTCTCGCATTTCCTCTTTTGCGAGATCGTCGTCGGAGATGAGTTGAGGCCGGGGCTGATTGCGTCGGGGACGTTGCTCGGGAAGGTAACGCAAAGGAAAGTCCGGCATCGCCGGATGCCGCCGGCAGCGCGGCCTCGGTGCGATGCCTTCGAAATTCGGAGGAAACGTCACCCGTATCGTCAGTTTCTCGATCGGATAGCTGATGTGTGATCCAACCTCCTCGTAACCGTAGTCGGGATCTCCCGCGCCACCCCGACCGTGCGAGCGTTGCTCGATCTCCCACTGGCTCATCGCCATGCTGTTGGCGGCCGCCTCGCGGATCGCAAAGGTGAACGGCTGTTGGCCGGCTGCCAGCGGCTCGTGGAAGTTCAACCAGTAGAAGCTATCCGCAGGGGACCTGGGGTCGTTTAAACGATACAGGTTGCCGGCATCGTCACGCACGCACAGGGCGGCCCGATCGCTCCCTTCCTCCAATTCAACGTCCAGACGGGTATCGTGAGGAGCGAGATCGACGTTGGAGACAAGGCCGGTCAAGGTCCGATCCTTGTCCATCACTCTCAAATGCGACGTCGTGTCGAGGCTGCGCAAATGACCGACCTCGTCGATCACGACATCCGAGATCAGGTGCTTCGCCTTGATGCCGGTTCGATCCAGGGCTCGTGCGAAGGCGCGCCGCTTGAGTATCTCGATCGGTTCGCGATAATTCCGCTCGTCCTGCAAATTGCCCTGCCAGAATGTCCGTACCCTCAACCGACCGTTGGGTTCTGTCCCGATATCGCGGAGTGTGTTGTCTGATGGATCTTCATCGCGCTTCGCGGTGCTGCCGCCGGCAAGCACCAAAATCGGATAGCGCTCCGGACGATCGGCGCCCAACTCAACTCTTGCGAATTGTGGCCGGTGCTTGTGGCCGTGCAGAACAAGGTCGTACTTCAAGCGCTGCAGCTCATGCACGAGATCGCCGCTGTTCTTGAGGATCAGGAAGGGCTCGAGCCTGGCCTCTTGCTCCGCATCATCGAGAGATTTGTCGCGAACTGCGATCGGCATCGGGTGGTGGTGCAGGACGGCAACCCGGAGCAGGATTCCGCCATTTTCGGTCTCTGCCGGTGCCCTCGCGCAGCACGGGCAGGCTGGAAGCAGGTTCGAGGGCTTGATTCTCTCGATCTGGTTTCGTCCGATCGTTCCGGTCGCAAAGACAAACTGCCGTAACGACGGATTGTTGGAATCGAGGCAGGTGATGAGTGTCCGGTCATGGATGCTGCGGGTCGGCCATCTTCTGCCGGCCCTCCGATAGTCGCAGCTTTGCAGCCGTCCATCGCATTTGTCGGTTCGCGTCGCAAGCGAAAGCCAGTTGCTTGGCCGCATCCGGCGAAACCGCGGAAATTTCGTCCAGCGCAGCGTTTCCTCATTCAGGCCAAATGGAAAGCCCAGATCCGATTGGAGTCTGTTTCTAAGATCCGTCGTGTCGCGGAACATGACGCGATCGAACCATTTCGCACTGCCGGGATGCAGGATATTGCCGAGGTCAAGCAGATCGTGGTTTCCCGGCACCACGAAGAATTCGGTGCCTTCGCCGCATCGCTTGCACAAATCCTGAAGCTCGCTCTTGGCGGCGAGCAGCAGCAGCGGATCGGGGTCGTCGGTGAAATCTCCCGAGGCTATGATTGTCTTTGGATGGAATGCGGCGATCTCATCCTTGATCCGGTTCCAGACGTCGACGACAAAGGACCTGCCAAAATGGATGTCGGAAATATGGGCGATGCGGGCCATCAATGATCCTCCCCGCCACCAAGTGTAATGCGCCACTATAGGCAGGGGACGAAACACTCGTAAAGGTAGAATTTTGGCGCGCGGCCAGGGACGGCAACCTCGTAGGCTGTGGAGTCCGCAACGTCCTTTGCGGGTATTCGGCCGATGAGCGTAAATAAGACGGGGATGGTTCGATGGGACATCGTCGTCTGCCGGCTGCACCACGGCCATGATGCCAGCATACGCCTGTTTTGCCCGACGGAGCAAGTGTAATTCGAAAAAATCGAAATTGCCCAGCGCCGCCAACGCGTCGGCTACTTTGCATGGGGTTGTTTTCGAAATTTGCTTCGTCCGGCTCGGAGAACCGGGGCCGGATCCCGGCCCGCCTCAGCTATCCACCTTCAGCGCGGCAATGAAAGCTTCCTGCGGGATGTCGACCTTGCCGAACTGCCGCATCTTCTTCTTGCCTTCCTTCTGCTTCTCCAGAAGCTTGCGCTTGCGCGTGATGTCGCCGCCGTAGCATTTCGCGGTGACGTCCTTGCGCAGCGCGCGCACGGTCTCGCGCGCGATCACCTTGCCGCCGATCGCCGCCTGGATCGGGATCTGGAACATGTGCGGCGGGATCAGCTCCTTCATCTTCTCGACCATGGCGCGGCCGCGCCCCTCCGCGCGGGTGCGGTGCACCAGCATCGAGAGCGCGTCGACCGGCTCGGCGTTGACCAGGATCTGCATCTTGACGAGATCGGCCGGCTTGTAATCGGTGAGATGATAGTCGAACGAGGCGTAGCCCTTCGACACCGACTTGAGGCGGTCGTAGAAGTCGAACACCACCTCGTTGAGCGGCAGATCGTATTTCACCATGGCGCGGGAGCCGACATAGGTCAGCTCCTTCTGCGCGCCGCGGCGATCCTGGCACAGCTTGAGGACGCTGCCGAGATATTCGTCGGGGGTCATGATCGTCGCCTCGATCCAGGGCTCCTGGATCTCCTCGATCTTGACGACGTCGGGCATGTCGACGGGATTGTGGATCTCGAGCTCGGTGCCGTCGGTCAGCTTCATCTTGTAGATGACGCTCGGCGCGGTCGCGATCAGATTGAGGTCGAACTCGCGCGACAGCCGCTCCTGGATGATCTCGAGGTGGAGCAGACCGAGGAAGCCGCAGCGGAAGCCGAAGCCGAGAGCGGCCGAAGTCTCCATCTCGAAGGAGAAGCTGGCGTCGTTCAGCCGCAGCTTGCCCATCGCGGCGCGGAGCGTCTCGAAGTCGTCGGCGTCGACAGGGAACAGGCCGCAGAACACGACGGGGATCGCCGGCTTGAAGCCCGGCAGCATCTCGGTGACAGGCTTGCGGTCGTCGGTGATGGTGTCGCCGACGCGGGTGTCCGCGACTTCCTTGATCGCGGCGGTGATGAAACCGATCTCGCCGGGGCCGAGCTCGTCGACCTGCTGCATCTTCGGCGTGAAGAAGCCGACGCGCTCGACGTCGTAGGCCGCGCCCGTGCCCATCATGCGGACGCGCTGGCCCTTCTTCATCGTGCCGTCGACGATGCGCACCAGAACGACGACGCCGAGATAGACGTCGTACCAGCTGTCGACCAGCAGCGCCTTCAACGTCGCATCGCGATCGCCCTTCGGCGGCGGCAGGCGGGTGACGATGGCCTCGAGCACATCGGGGATGCCGAGGCCGGTCTTGGCCGAGATCATCACCGCGTCCGACGCATCGATGCCGATGACGTCCTCGATCTGCTGCTTGACCTTCTCGGGCTCGGCCGCGGGAAGGTCGACCTTGTTCAGGACCGGAACGATCTCGTGATTGTTGTCGAGCGCCTGGTAGACGTTGGCGAGCGTCTGCGCCTCGACGCCCTGGCTGGCGTCCACCACCAGCAGGGAACCTTCGCACGCCGCCAGCGACCGCGACACCTCGTAGGCGAAGTCGACATGGCCGGGCGTGTCCATCAGGTTGAAGATGTAATCCTTGCCGTCCTTGGCGCGGTAGGCGAGGCGCACCGTCTGCGCCTTGATGGTGATGCCGCGCTCGCGCTCGATGTCCATGGAATCGAGCACCTGCTCCTTGCCCGCCATTTCGCGGTCGGAGAGGCCGCCGGTCATCTGGATCAGGCGGTCGGCCAGCGTCGATTTGCCATGGTCGATATGGGCGACGATGGAGAAATTGCGGATGTTGGAAATGGGGACGGTCGTCATGGGCGCGGGATACCACTCACATCCCCGTGCGGCAACCATATTGCTGTATTTTCAGGGCGTTTCTTCACGCCAAGCTGATTCCACGATGGTCCAAAACGCGCTACGCAAGCGCCCATGTCCACCACCTCGATCCCCTCCGCCCGACCGCGCGTAAAAGCCCGGGTCAGCTTTGACCGTTTCCGGGCCTGGCTGGTTGCCTACGCCATCGCCCCCTCCGCCCGGCTCTGGCTGGTGATCCAGCTGGCCATCCTCCATGCGGTGATCTGGACCTTCATCCTGATCAATCTCAAGGCAGCGCAGGACGTTCACATGGACGTCGCAGAAGCCTGGGGCTGGGGCCAGAAATTCCTGTGGGGCTATGGCAAGCATCCGCCGCTGTCGGGCTGGATCGCCGGGCTCTGGTTCAAGGTCTTTCCCGCAACGGACTGGGCGACCTATGCGCTTGCGATGGCGACCGTCAGCGTCGGCATGGTGATCTGCTGGCTGCTGAGCTTGCGTGTGGTCGATCCGCGCCGCGCCTTCCTGGTCGTGGTGATGGTCGCGCTCTACCCGATCTTCAATTTCAAGGGTTTCAAGTACAACCCCGATCTTTTGCAGCTGGTGACGCTGCCGCTCGTCGTGCTCGCTTATCTCAACGCGTTCGAGAAGCGGAGCTGGCAGTCCGGAGTCTGGCTCGGGCTTGCCGGCGCGCTGGCGCTGATGACCAAATACTGGGTGCTGACCATGATCGGCGCCATCGGCCTTGCCGCGCTGATCCATCCGGAACGGATGCGGTTCCTGCTGTCGCCGGCGCCCTGGGTCGCGGTCGCGACGATGGCCGTCGCGATGATCCCGCACATCATCTGGCTGGCGGATTCGCATTTCGTGCCGCTGACCTATGCCGGCGATACCTACAGCATCGAGGACGCCGGTCTCGTGCATCAGCTCGTGCTCGGTTACGTCCTGCACAATGCCGCGCTGCTGGCTCTCCCCGTCGCGCTTGCCGGACTTGCGATGGCGCTGGTACCGCCATGGTGGACCCTGCTGTTGCGCGCACCCTTGCGCATCGTCACGCGGGCCTGGGCGCGCGGCGTCAATCCCGGCGTCGATGTTTCCCAGGCGCGCAATATCTGGATCATCCAGATCATCGTCGCGGCCGGCCCGCCGCTCGGCGCGCTCGCCTTCAGCATCTATATGAAGACCGACTGGGGCATCTCGCTGTTCTTCCTGGTGCCATTGGCGCTCGTCGCGATTCCTGCGCTGCGGGTGCAGAGCGCCGTGCTGTTCAACATCGTGGCGATCTGGCTCGTGCTCAGCCTCGTGACCCTCGTCGCCTCGCCCTGGATCGCAGCGCGCGAGATGGCGGCGAACAAGGACAACACGGCGACCTACGGCGCGCGCTCCGAGCTCGCGCGCGAGCTGACGCAAGCCTGGCATTCCCGCTTCGCCTCGCGCTGGGCGGTCGTCGCCGGCACGATGGAGTCGATCCAGCCGATGGTGTTCTACAGCCCCGACCATCCGGTCGCGTTCATCCCGAACGAGGCCTGGAGCTCCGGACTGTCGTCACTCGACGACGTCAAGAGATACGGCTTCATCGGCGTGTTCGATCCGACCGACGGGCGTCTGCCCGCCTTCGAGAAATGGGTGTCGGAGATCGCGCCGAACGCCGAGCGGATCGTGATGACCACGCGCCGCTTCACCCATGGCAAGGCGGGCCCGGCGATGACGTGGAACATCTACATTGCCCCGCCGGCGAAGTGATCGCGACGCCTACACGCCCTCCTCGTTGAATTTGCTTTCAACGAGTTCAGTGATTGCCGCAAGCGCAGCTTCCGCATCAGTGCCGGCTGCCGCGACCGTGATCGTGGTCCCCGGTCCTGCGGCAAGCATCATCAGGCCCATGATCGAGGTGCCGCCGACGGTCTCGCCGCCGCGCGTCACCCACACCTGCGCGTTGAAGCGCTCCACCGCCTGGACGAATTTCGCCGAGGCGCGGGCGTGCAGGCCGCGCTTGTTGATGATCAGGAGCTCTTTGGAGATCGCGCCGGCGGGCGCGCCCGCCCCGGCTTGTGGCGCGTCGTCGCTCATTTGCCGGCGAGCACGCGGCTGGCGATGGTGACGTATTTACGGCCGGCTTCCTGAGCCATCGCGATCGCGTCCGGCAGCGGGCGCTCCTCACGTACCTTGGCGAGCTTCACCAGCATGGGCAGGTTGATACCCGCGAGCACTTCGACCTTGGGCCGGCTCATGCAGGAAATCGCAAGGTTCGACGGCGTGCCGCCGAACATGTCGGTGAGGATCGCAACACCGTCGCCTGAATCGACGCGGTTAACCGCCTCGATGATGTCGCTTCGGCAGAGATCGGAATCGTCTTCAGCGCCGATCGTAATCGCTTCGATTTGCTTTTGTGGACCCATCACATGCTCAAGCGCCGCCTTGAATTCGTCGGCAAGGCGCCCGTGGGTCACAAGTACTAGACCAATCATCGGAAAACTCCCGCGGGCGCTTTTGGTGCGCCGCACGAACGCGCCACTTTGACCATCCAGAGCCCCCGCGCAAGAGGGGATGTTGCGTATCTCCCTGAATCTAGACGGATGGATGAGGGGAGCTGCGCCGGTCTACTCGGTCGCGAGTGTGGGGTTCATATGGTTACCATTTCCCTTCAAACAATCGGCTGAAGCGTTAGTCGAAGGTTAACTCTTGGTAGTAGTCACGGCCGCAACAACCAAGGGAAGGGGCGAATAGCCGCGGCCAACAGGGATTCGCGGTATTTCGACACCGAAAATTGTGGTTTTCAGCGATTCCGGCGGCGGCAGTCGCTCGGCGTCTTCGGCGTCCAGATCGACCACGAGGCCGACCGTCGCATGCTCCACGAAGTCGCAGCGGCGGATTCCGAGCCCGCGAATCTCGATCAGGCCAGCCAGGACACGGACGGGGCGCACTTCAATTTCCTGGCCAACTGTCGCCAGATGGACACGGTCGTCGCCGACCAGGACGGAGCTTTCGACCACCCCCGAACGGCCCGCCATGATCAAATCGAAGGCAAGGCGCGATTTGCCGGCGCCGGACGGCCCGCGGATCAGCACCGCCCACGACCCGACCTTGACCGCGGAGGCGTGAACGCTCGGCCCGCCGTTGTTCAACCTGCCTTCGTTCAAACTGCCTTCGTTCAGGCTGCCTTGGCTCATAGCGCCGGCAGCCTCACCACGAAGCGCGCGCCGGCAACCGTCGGTGCGCCGTCTTCGTCGGCGGGGCCGGCGCGGTTCTCGGCCCAGATCCGCCCGCCATGGGCGTCGACGATCTGCTTGGAGATCGAGAGGCCGAGGCCGGAATTCTGGCCGAAGCCCTGGTGCGGCCGGTCGGTGTAGAAGCGCTCGAAGATGCGCTCCAGCGCGTCGTCGCGGATGCCGGGGCCGTCGTCGTCGACCACGATCTCGATTTCGCCGCGGACCCGGCGGCAGGTCAGGCGCACCTTGCTGCCGGCTTCCGAAAAGGATTGCGCATTGGAGAGCAGGTTGGAGATCACCTGACCGAGCCGCGAATCATGGCCGCTGACAGCGAACGTATCGGTCGGGCTGCGGCCCTCGAAGCGCGCCTCGACGGCGACGTCGTGGCCGAGTTTTGTTTCATTGGCGACCGCCACCAGCGTGCCGAGCAGCCGCTTGAGATCGACCGGGATCGCATCCTGGCGCTGCAATTCGGCATCGAGCCGGCTTGCGTCCGAGATGTCAGAGATCAGCCGGTCGAGCCGCTTGACGTCGTGCTCGATCACTTCGAGCAGGCGGGCGCGGCTGTTCTCATTGCGCGCCAGCGGCATGGTCTCGACCGCGGAGCGCAGCGAGGTCAGCGGGTTCTTCAGTTCATGGGCGACGTCGGCGGCGAACATCTCGATCGCCTCGATCCGCTTGTAGAGCGCGCTGGTCATGTCGCGCAGCGCCCCGGAGAGATGGCCGATCTCGTCGCGGCGGCGGGTGAAGTCGGGAATCTCGACGCGGGTCTTGATGCGGCGCCGGACGCGTTCGGCACTGTCCGCGAGCCGGCGCACCGGGCCCGCGATCGTGCTCGCCAGCAGCAGCGACAGCATGATCATCACCGCTGCGGCGACGCCGCCGACCTTGAGGATCGCGAGGCGCTCGGCCGTGACCATCCGGTCGATTTCGTCGCCCTGGGTCGACAGCATGAGCGCGCCGCGAATGGCGCGCGAGCGCTGCACCGGGACGGCAACCGAGACGATCACCTCGCCGCGCGAATTGACCCGCACCATCGAGCGCTTCTGGCCCTGGAGCGCACCGGCAACTTCGACATAGCCATTGCCGTTTTCGCGTCCGAGCTCGCGATAGAGCGGCAAGTCGCCGCGGTTCAGCCAGGTGCGCACCGCGGCCTTGACGCGCTCGATCACGCCTGGTTTTTCCGACAGGGGCGGCAGCGGAAAGCCCCGAACGACATCGAGATCACGGCTGTCGAGCAGCACGCTTCCGTTGGGATCGAAGATCCGCGCGCGGGTCTTGGTTGGCGAGATCAGCGTGCTCAACACCGGCGCCACGCGCTCGGGGTTGATCGGAAAATCCAGCGAATCATCCACTCCGCCGTAGCTCTCGCCCAGCTTCAGGTCGAGCAGCCGCTCGGGATCGACGGTGATCGCGTTGGTCTGCACCGTTGCGGATGCCCCGATGGCGCCGGCGATGATCTCGGCCTGCACCAAGAGGCTCTGCGCGCGGGCGTCGATCAGGCCGGCGCGGAACTGCGACAGATACAGGATGCTTGCGACCAGGGCGACGAGGCCGGCAAGGTTGAGCGAGACGATGCGGCGCGTCAGGCTCGAGAACGACAGTGCGAAGAAGAACTGTCCGGCGCGCTTGAGCCAGTTCAGCGGTCCCCAGCCTCTTGCAACCGGCTTGTCCTCATGGTCCGAGGCGCCGCGGGACGCAATGTCCTCGGCGTTCGAACTCTGATCGGGCTGCGTTCGGTCAAGCAATGCTTACGCCCGCGTTAGGACGGTTCGTTGCAACGGTTTTCGCATCCTAGAGCATGATCCGGAAAAGTGTGCAGCGGTTTTCCGAAAGATCGTGCTCAAACAATAACCTGAAGCGCGAATGCGCTTCAGAGCATGCCCGGTTCTGATGGAATCGGAACCGGCGCAGCCCTCAGCTGTCGTGAAGGCGCCAACGCCTCAGGCTTCCTTGAAGCGGTAGCCGACGCCGTAGAGCGTCTCGATCATCTCGAAATCGTTGTCGACCACCTTGAACTTCTTGCGCAGCCGCTTGATGTGGCTGTCGATGGTGCGGTCGTCGACATAGACCTGGTCGTCATAGGCGGCGTCCATCAGCGCGTTGCGGCTCTTGACCACGCCGGGCCGGGTCGCCAACGCCTGCAGGATCAGGAATTCGGTGACGGTCAGCGTGACCGGCTCGTTCTTCCAGGTGCAGGTATGCCGTTCCGGATCCATGCGCAGCAGGCCGCGGTCGAGCGCCTTGGCGTCGTTCTCCTTCGGCGCGACGGTCGGATCCTTCGGCGCCGAGCGGCGCAGCACCGCCTTGACGCGCTCGACCAGCAGGCGCTGCGAGAACGGTTTGCGGATGAAATCGTCCGCGCCCATCTTGAGGCCGAACAGCTCGTCGATCTCCTCGTCCTTGGAGGTCAGGAAGATCACCGGCAGGTCGGATTTTTGCCTGAGGCGGCGCAGCGTCTCCATGCCGTCCATGCGCGGCATCTTGATGTCGAGGATCGCGAGATCAGGCTGGGTGGTGCGGAAGCCGTCCAGCGCCGAGGCGCCGTCGGTGTAGGTCATGATGCGGTAGCCTTCGGCTTCCAGCGCGATCGAGACGGATGTGAGAATGTTGCGGTCGTCGTCGACCAAAGCGATTGTGGGCATGAGCCTCTGCTTTCTGCTTTCCGTTTGGGTCGTGGCTTTAAACGGCGAGCAATCCAGTGATGCGCCGCATACATGGGTGCCGAATTGGCATTCGAACCTTGTCACCGAGCAATGCAAGCTGGGCTGAAGTGTGACCAAGTTCCACGAAACACGGCGGATTCGCCGCATATCGACCCATAACCGGGCTCGGGTTTACCCGAAAAAAGGCCCGCCTTGCAACCACCTGAGCCGAGAAAGCCCATGCAACCGACCCCCGATTTTGTTCCCCAACAGCTCGCCAAATCGCTGCTCAGGCGCTCACGGCAGGGCGCGCTCGCAACCCTCATGGCTGGCAGCGGCGATCCCTATTGTTCCCTGGTCAATCTGGCGAGCCACCCCGACGGCTCGCCGATCCTGCTGATCTCTCGATTGGCGGTCCACACCAGGAATATCCTCGCCGACAACAGGGTCTCCCTGATGCTGGACGAGCGCGCCTCCGGCGATCCGCTGGAAGGCGCCCGGATCATGCTGTCGGGCCGCGCCGAGCAGGCTGAGAATGAGAAGGATTTGCTCCAGCGGCGGTATCTCAATGCCCATCCGTCGGCAGAAGCCTTTGTCTCATTTAAGGATTTTTCGTTCTTCCGGATCATCCCTTCGGGAACCCATCTGGTCGCCGGGTTTGGCCGGATTGTCGATCTCAAGCCCGAGCAGTTCCTCACGGACCTCGCCGGCGCTGAGGACCTGCTGGCGGCGGAGGCGGGCGCTGTCGAGCATATGAATGCCGACCACCGCGAGGCCATGGGCCTTTATGCAACGAAGCTGCTGGGCGCGGCCAAGGGCGATTGGCGGTGCACCGGCTGCGACCCAGAGGGCCTCGACATGCAGGACGGCCAGACCGCGTTGCGGCTCGATTTTCCGGAGCGGGTCACTGATGGCACGGAGTTGCGCAAGATGCTGGTCCGCCTGGCGGGCGAAGCGCGCGCCAAGGTGGGCCAAAAGGCGGACTAGCTGCGACACATTTTGAACGTCGCCTACCAACGCTGCGACCCAAGATCGTGATCGGTCCGAGGTTGGCAGCGAGGGTTCATGGTAAGTCGTCGTTTGGCATTGGTCGCAGGCCTCGCGCTTGCGATCGCCGCATCCAATGCCACGCCCGGCCTCGCCCAGACGGGCAGTCTGACCGCGCAGAGCGCGCGCATCAATGCACTGAGAACCGCCGGCAAATATTCCGAAGCCTTGCCGCCGGCGCAGGCCATGGTGGCTGCGCTTGAGAAGACCGGCAATAACCGTGATCTCGCCGCCGCACTCAACAACCTCGCGCAGATCTATGCCGACCAGGGGCACGACGATCAGGCTGAGCCGATCTACAAGCGTGCCATCGCGCTGATGGAGAAGGGGACCGGCCTCGACAGCGTCGAGATTGCGCCCGTGCTGAACAATCTCGCCGCGCTCGATCAGCGGCAGGGCCGCTTTGCGGATGCAGAGCCGCTGTTCAAGCGCGCACTGGCCATCCGCGAGAAGGCGCTCTCGCGCGAGCATCCCGATGTCGGCCAGTCCCTCAACAATCTCGCCACGCTCTATGTGAAGCAGGAGCACTTTGCGGAGGCCGAGCCGCTGTTCCAGCGCGCGCTCGCGATCTATCAGAAAGTCGGCGGTCCCGAGCATCCCGCGGTCGCGACGCTGCTGAACAATCTTGGCCAGCTTGATCGCGATCTCGGCCGTGATGCCGAGGCCGAGGCCCCGATCAAGCGCTCGCTCGCGATCCGCGAGAAGGTGTTGGGAGTTGATCATCCCGACGTCGCGCGGTCCCTGAACAATCTCGCCGGACTCTACGAACACCAGCAGCGCTATGCCGATGCCGAGCCGCTCTATCGCCGCGCCCTTGCCATCCGCGAGCATGCGCTCGGGCCCGATCATCCCGATGTCGCGACATCGACCGGCAATCTCGCTTATTTCCTCGATGCATCAGGGCGAATTGCGGACGCATTGCCGCTCGCGGAAAAAACCCTCGCGGGCGATCGCGCGCAGCTGCGTGTGGTGCTGCCGATCCTGTTTGCCGCGCGCCAGCAAGCCCTGCTGGCTGATGACAAGGTGCTGGACGAGGCGCTGGCCGCGATCCAACGTGGCACGCAATCGTCCGCCGCTTCGGCCGTGAACAAGCTTGCAGTCAGGCTTGCCGCAGGCACCGACCGGCTCGCCGAGCTGGTGCGCAAGGACCAGGATCTCGTGGCTGAATCCGACGCCCTCGACAAGGCGATCGTCGCGGCCGTGTCGAAGTCATCGGCGCAACGCGACGTTGCCTCCGAGCAGCGCAGTCGTGCGCGGATCGCGGCGATCGCGAGCGCGCGCGCGGCGTTGCAGAAGGCGCTTGCCGTCGAGTTTCCCGACTACGCCTCACTCTCCAATCCGCTGCCCCTGACGGTCAAGGACGTGCAGCCGCTGCTGTCGAGCGATGAGGCGATGGTGCTCTATTCCATCGTCGACAAGCGCGGCTATGTCATCGCCATCACGCGCGAGAGCGCGGAGTGGAAAGAGATTCCGCTCGGCGCAGACGCGCTGGCCCAGAAGGTGAGCGCGGTCCGCAGAAGTCTCGATGTCGGCAAGGCCCGCGATGGCTCCGGCAAATCAGGCTTGT
This sequence comes from Bradyrhizobium manausense, assembly GCF_001440035.1. Taxonomy (GTDB): domain Bacteria; phylum Pseudomonadota; class Alphaproteobacteria; order Rhizobiales; family Xanthobacteraceae; genus Bradyrhizobium; species Bradyrhizobium manausense. The sequence goes on from NZ_LJYG01000041.1 coordinate 64,200, forward strand.
TCGACCTTGCGCTCGCCAACGAGCTTTATGTCACGCTGCTCGGTCCCGTTGAGGCGTTGATCAAGGACAAACGCAGTCTGCTCATGGTGCCATCGGGCGCCCTGACCGCGCTGCCGTTTCACCTGCTCGTCACGGAGCCGCCGCAAGCTGCGATCCCGGATACGCTTGACGGCTATCGCAGCGCGGCCTGGCTGCTGCGGCGTCACGCCGTCTCGGTGCTGCCATCGGTCGTCAGCCTGAAGTCGCTGCGGGCTTTCGCGCGCAAGGACGAGGGCGTCAAGCCGATGACCGGCTTTGGCGATCCCGTGTTCAATCCCGCCGAGGGTGCTTCTTCCGATCGGCGTGCAGCAACCGGAAAAGTTGCCGCGCGCAATATCGCGACATCAGCCTATACCGACTTCTGGCGTGGTGCAGGCGTCGATCGTGCGCGGCTCGCACAGGCGCTGCCGCAGCTTCCCGACACCGCAGACGAATTGGACGCCGTCGCGAAAGACGTCGGCGCGAGCGATGCCGACATCCATCTCGGCCGCGACGCCAGCGAGACGACGCTCAAGCGTGCAGCGCTTGCTCAATACGGCATCATTTACTTCGCGACCCACGGCCTCGTCGCCGGCGATATCAAGGGTGTAGGCGAGCCGTCGCTTGCGCTCTCGATTCCCGATCAGCCTTCCGAGCTCGACGACGGTCTGCTCACGGCGAGCGAGGTTGCGCAGCTCAAGCTCAATGCAGATTGGGTCGTGCTGTCGGCTTGCAACACCATCGCTGGCGACAAGCCCGGTGCCGAGGCGTTGTCCGGATTGGCGCGCGCCTTCTTCTACGCCGGCGCACGCGCGCTGCTCGTTTCGCATTGGGCCGTGGATTCAGAAGCTGCCACGCGCTTGACCACTTCGACTTTCGATCTGCTCAAAAACGAACCAGGAATCGGTCGAGCCGAAGCCCTTCGGCGCGCGATGTTAACCTATGCTGATGATCCTTCGTCGCTGCGCAATGCGTATCCCGCGATGTGGGGGCCATTCGCGCTGATTGGCGAAGGCGCCCTACGATAGAAGAGCACGGCATTGTGCATCGCAAAACATTCGATAACGCCGAAAGCGGCAATTGGTTGCGCGACCATTGGTGGATTTTCGATGCGCACGTACAGAGCCGACATGCGCGACGTTTGGCGCGGTCCTTGAATAAACCAAATCCTGCGGGATCAGCTTGGCAACGCCAGCGTTCATCAGTATTAGGTCATCCAACCGAGGCCAATCGGCCTATAATTCATGGTGACCGCGATGGCGCCAAGCTTGGTCGCGCAGTGTGTCGCGGGTTCTAGGAGGATTTTTCGTGCAAGAGACGGGCGTGCGCAACGGTGCCTTCGGCGCCGACAAGTTCGGCTTAAAGAATCTCAAGCAGGTTCACTGGAACCTCGGCGCGCCGCAACTCTATCAATACGCGCTCTCCGCGGGCGAGGCGGTGCTGTCCGCCGACGGTTCGCTCTGCGCTGATACCGGTGAGTTCACCGGCCGCAGCCCGAAGGACAAGTTCACGGTGCGTGATGCCACCACCGACAAGAAGATGTGGTGGGCCGGCAATCAGTCGATTACATCTGAGCAGTTCGAGACGCTGTATCAGGACTTCCTCAAGCATGCCGAAGGCAAGCGCCTGTTCGCGCAGGACCTCTATGGCGGCGCCGATCCGGCCTACCGCATCAAGACGCGCGTCTTCACCGAGCTCGCCTGGCACTCGCTGTTCATCCGCACGCTGCTGATCCGCCCCGAGGCGATCGAGCTGCCGACCTTCGTGCCGGAGCTCACCATCATCGACATGCCGAGCTTCCGCGCCGACCCCAAACGTCATGGCTGCCGCTCGGAGAACGTCGTCGCCATCGACTTCGCCCGCAAGATCGTCCTGATCGGCGGGTCTTATTATGCCGGCGAGATGAAGAAGTCGGTCTTCACCACGCTGAACTATTATCTGCCCGAGCGCGGCGTGATGCCGATGCACTGTTCGGCCAATGTCAGCCCCAAGGGCGACACTGCGATCTTCTTCGGTCTGTCGGGCACCGGCAAGACCACGCTCTCGGCCGATCCGAACCGCACCCTGATCGGCGACGACGAGCACGGCTGGGGCCCGAACGGCGTCTTCAATTTCGAAGGCGGCTGCTACGCCAAGTGCATCAAGCTCTCGAAGGAAGCCGAGCCGCAGATCTACGCGGCGTCGACCCGCTTCGGCGCTGTGCTCGAGAACTGCGTGCTCGACGAAGACACCCGCGTGGTCGATTTCGACGACGGCTCCAAGACCGAGAACACGCGTTCGGCCTATCCGCTCGACTTCATCCCGAATGCGTCGCGTACCGGCCGCGCGCCGCAGCCCAAGAACGTGGTGATGCTCGCCGCCGACGCCTTCGGCGTGTTGCCGCCGATCGCAAAACTCTCGCCGGCGCAGGCGATGTATCACTTCCTCTCCGGCTATACCGCCAAGGTCGCCGGCACCGAGCGCGGCCTCGGCAACGAGCCGCAGCCGGAATTCTCGACCTGCTTCGGCTCGCCCTTCCTGCCGCTCGACCCGTCCGTCTACGGCAACATGCTGCGTGATCTCATCGCCCAGCACAATGTCGACTGCTGGCTGGTCAACACCGGCTGGACTGGCGGCAAGTACGGCACCGGTTCGCGCATGCCGATCAAGGTGACGCGCGCACTGCTGACTGCCGCGCTCGACGGCTCGCTTCGCAACGTCGAATTCCGCACCGACAAATATTTCGGCTTCGCGGTCCCGACCGCGCTGCCGGGCGTGCCCAGCGAGATCCTCAACCCGGTCAACACCTGGAAGGACAAGGACGAGTTCGACAAGACCGCCCGTGCGCTGGTCGGCATGTTCCAGCAGAACTTTGCCAAGTTCGAAGCCCAGGTGGATGCGGAGGTGCGCGCAGCGGCTCCGGATGTGAAGCTGGCGGCGGAGTGAGCTCTCAGGGTTTGAAGTGCAAGGGGCGGCCGCGAGGCCGCCCTTTTGTTTTGTGTACGCTCTCTCCATTCGTCATTGCGAGCGCAGCGAAGCAATCCAGAATCCCTCCGCGGAGATAGTCTGTATTGCTTCGTCGCAAGAGCTCCTCGCAATGACGGAGTCTGCGGAACAGCTACGCCTTGAAATACGCGATCTGCGTGCTGGTCGCGAGCAGCCGTCCGTTCGGCGACCACAGCTCGGCGTTCTGGTCGGCGTAGCTCTTGTGCATGATCTTCGAATCGGCCGTCGCCAGCACGCGCGTGATGTCCTCAGCCGCGAGCTCCTCGCTGTCGGTGTGGAAATAGGTCGTCAGCGACACCGTGCCGAACGGCACCAGCTCGCGCCTGGCGTGGAAGATGCGGCCGAAGAAGGCGTCCGACATCGACGTCAGCGACAGCATGTCGAGCTTGCGGGGTCTGCGATCGCTGATCCAGATTTTCGAGTAGGTGCTGGCGAGCTCGGCCTGCGGCGGGCCGAGCCGCATCTCGCCCTCGACGAAACGAAATTCGTACTGGTTGGCCCAGGATGCCTGGATCTTCGGGAAGGGCAGCGTCTGCTCGAACGGCCTTGCGTCAGGGTATTGCGCCACCCTGTGCTCCCAGGACGGCCGGCGCTCGGCGAATACGGCGGTGGCGAGCGTTGCGACATCGCCGCCGCCCTGCGACAGCTCGACGCTCCAGTGCTGGCTGGAGCGGTTGGCCTTCACCAGGCGGATGTCGAGATCGAACGGGCCCTTGGCGATCGGCGCGCAGTAATTGACGGTCAGCGCCAGCGGATCGCCTGCGGCTTGCGGATGCTCGATCAGGGCGCGCAGGATGGTTGCAGCGGTGGCGCCGCCGAACGGACCGACGAAGGCCCAATAGTCGTCGCTGGTGTGCCCTTGCCAGTGCGAGTCACCGGCGGTGATGCGAGTCGCATCGTCGAAGGGATGCGGGAGCTTGGCGTGCATCTGTCTCCATCCGTCATTCCGGGGCGATGCGAAGCATCGAACCCGGAATCTCGAGATTCCCCGGTGCGCAATTGCGCACCTGCGGTTCGGCTCTGCGAGCCGCCCCCGGAATGACGGCCATCATACCACAGCCATCGCCCGACTGTGCAATGACCTCGCAGGTAACGCCGCTTCCACGCTGCGGAAATATCACCCCGTGGCGTCGCGCCGTTCCTCGGCAGTCTGGAACGGCGGCGTGACCGGATTGACCGGCACGTTCCAGATCTCTTCGGCATATTCGCGGATGGTGCGGTCGGAGGAGAACCACGCCATGCGAGCGACGTTGAGGATGGAGGCACGCGTCCAGGCCGGCGAGACCAGCCAGCGCGCATCGACCGCGCGCTGCGCCTCGTAATAGGAATCGAAATCGGCGCTGACCATGTAATGGTCGAGATAGCGCAGCGCATGCGCGATCGATTCGAAGCGGCCGGGATCGCCGGGCGAGAACTCGCCGGCGCCGATCGCGTTGATGGCGCGCTGCAGCTTCGGTGAATTGCGGATGACGTCGGAGGCATCGAGCCCCTGCTTGCGCCGGATCATCACGTCGCCGGCCTCCATGCCGAAGATCGCGATGTTCTCCGCGCCGACCTGGTCGCGGATCTCGATATTGGCGCCGTCGAGCGTGCCGATGGTGATGGCGCCGTTCAGCGCCAGCTTCATGTTGCCGGTGCCGGACGCCTCCATGCCGGCAGTGGAGATCTGTTCGGAGAGGTCGGCCGCTGGAATGATCACCTCGGCGAGACTGACATTGTAGTCCGGCAGGAAGACGACCTTCAGCTTGCCGCCGATGGCGGGATCGTTGTTGACGACTTCCGCGACGTCGTTGATCAGCTTGATGATCAGCTTTGCGTAGCGGTAGCTCGCCGCCGCCTTGCCGGCAAAGATCTTCACCCGCGGCACCCAATTGCCGTTTGGATCGTCCCTGATCGACTGGTACAGCGCGACCGTCTCGATGATATTGAGGAGCTGGCGCTTGTATTCGTGGATGCGCTTGATCTGCACGTCGAACAGCGCGGTCGGGTCCACCTTGATGCCGAGCCGCTCGCCGATCAGGCGCGCCAGCGCGGTCTTGTTGTGGAGCTTGACGCTACGGAATTTCTTCTGGAATTCGGCGTCGCTGGCGCGGGCCTCGATCAGCGAGAGCTGGGTCGGATCATCCAGCACGGCCTCGCCGCAGGTCTCGCGCAAGAGCTCGGTGAGCTTCGGGTTCGCCAGCATCAGCCAGCGGCGGAAAGTGATGCCGTTGGTCTTGTTGGTGATACGGCCGGGATAGAGATGGTTGAGATCGTGGAATACGGTCTCTCGCATCAGGTCCGAATGCATCGCCGAGACGCCGTTGATGCGGTGCGAGCCGACGAAGGCGAGCTGGCCCATGCGCACGCGGCGGCCGCTCTTCTCGTCGATCAGCGAGACCGAGGCGCGGAAGTCGATGTCGCCGGGGGCGCGGGCTTCGGCGAGCGCCAGATGCTGCACGTTGATGCGGTAGATGATCTCGAGATGCCGCGGCAAGAGACGCTCGAACAGCTCGACCGGCCAGGTCTCCAGCGCTTCGGGCAGCAGCGTGTGGTTGGTGTAGGACAGCGTCGCGACGGTGATCTTCCAGGCCTCGTCCCAGCGGAAATTATGGAGGTCGACGAGGATGCGCATCAGCTCGGTGACGGCAAGGCTCGGATGGGTGTCGTTGAGCTGCACCGCGACCTTGTTCGAGAGGCTGCGCAGCTGGCCGTCGGAGGCGAGATGCCGCTTGATCAGGTCCTGCAGCGAGGCAGAGACGAAGAAATATTCCTGGCGCAGCCGCAGCTCGCGGCCCGCCGGACTCTCGTCGTTGGGATAGAGGAATTTGCAGATCGCCTCCGCGCGCGATTGCTCCGCGCTGGCGCTGACATAGTCGCCCATGTTGAAGGCGTCGAGCTTGAGCGGATCGGGCGAACGTGCAGACCACAGCCGCAGCGCGTTGACGTGCTGGCCGCGCCAGCCGACGATCGGCGTGTCATAGGCGATCGCCTGCACGGTCTCACCCGGATGCCAGATCGCGCGGTCGCGGCCCTTGTCGTCGACATGCTCGACGCCGCCGCCGAAATTGACGTCGTAGATCACTTCCGGCCGCTGCAATTCCCAGGGATTGCCGAAGCCGAGCCATTCGTCCGGATATTCCTGCTGCCAGCCCTGATTGATGATCTGGCGGAACAGGCCGTAATCGTAGCGGATGCCGTAACCGATCGCGGGGATCGACAGCGTCGCCATGCTCTCCATGAAGCAGGCGGCGAGACGGCCGAGGCCGCCATTGCCGAGCGCCGCATCCGGCTCGCATTTGCGCAGCTCGGGCAGCGACACGCCGAGATCGCCGAGCGCGACCTCGAAGATCTTCAAGAGCCCCATATTGTTGAGCGCGTCGGTGAAGAGACGGCCGATCAGGAATTCGAGCGACAGATAATAGACGCGCTTGCGGCCCGCGTCGTAGCTGCGCTTCTCGGCCGACAGCCAGCGGTGCACGATGCGGTCGCGCAGCGCCAGCGCCGCGGCCTGGTACCAGTCGTGCTTGGTCGCCATGCCCGCGTCCTTGCCGATGGCAAGACGCAGCTTCGCCAGGATCGCACCCTTGATCTCCGCCAGCGCGAGCTCGTCGATGGGCTGATCGGGGGCGGGGAAATTTGACTGGAACGATTGATCTTGCAAGGCCGTCACTTCCTGGTCGACAGAAACACCACTGAACCCTACGCAACCTGCCCTTTGCCGGAACCATGACTGGCGCGGCAATGCACTGCGCTGGCGCAAAATTATGCAAGGAACGGGCCGCTTTGGGAACCCGGACCAGCACGGAGAAACGCCGATTTGGTGCTAGACTGGGCGCAAATTCAGCCATCACTGTGGAGGAAGCGCCCATGAAGCCACTGATGCGACTGCTGATCGAAATCGCCGCCGCTGCTGTTCTCGTCGTCTGCATCACCGCTTCCAGCGCAGCCTTCGCCGCCGACAGGCCCGGGCGCAGCGCCGATGGCCTCAGCTGGGCCGTCTCGCTCCCACAAAACGCAACGCCTGCGCAGCGCTGCGCCGCCATCAAGCGCCAATGCGGCGGCAAGTTTTACGCGAGCGCGTGCGGGGACAAGTTGATGTCCGCGGCGAATTGAGGGGGGCTGCTGGCGCAACACCACTGGTGTCGTCCCGGCCTTCGCCGGACGACATTGTGAAGCGATCAGAACGAATTAAGAACACTTTAGCAAGTCTTTGATATATCATTATGATTCGGCGCATTGCCGACACAATATCTAGGGTCTGACGTCAGTCGCGAGGACTACATGTCCACCATTGCCTTCGATCAATTTGCCCTCACCCGGATCGCCGATTTTGCGCGGTCGCTGTCGCGGCTGCATCAGGCGGCGCGGCGCCAGAGGATCGACGACGACCAGTTCGACCGCGAGTTCAACGCGGTGTGCCAGTCGATCTGGGGCTACACCATCGACGATATCAGCGACGATCTGTTCTCGGTCGAGGATCATCATTTCCTCGACACGCTCGACGAAGCGCATGCGCGCATCTTCGCAGCCGAGCAGGGCTATGACCTCGTCAGCGAGACCGGCATGCTGACCGACTGGTGGGGTTTCTGCTGGATGATCCTGGCCGAGAAGCGCGGCCTGCTCACGGCCGAAAACCGCGCCGCCGCGCGCGCGGCAATCGAGGAGAAATATCTGGCCGCGCCGAATGTGATCGGGGTGATTATCGGGAGGTAGAGGCTTGCTCGCCGTCATTCCGGGTTCATCGCTGCGCGATGCCCCGGAATGACCAATCAATCCAATCCCGCCCGCCTCGCCGATTTCGCCTGCGTCTTCGGCG
>NZ_LJYG01000041.1:72005-92832 GCF_001440035.1 Bradyrhizobium manausense
GGGCGGCCGGGTCATCGGCCGCCACTGTCTCCGCGCGCACCGGGGCCACCTTCATCTCGCCGAGCAGGGCCCGGACCTGGGCGGTGAGGCCGGGATAGGACGCAACCGGGGTGAACTCCGCGGTCTGTTCCTGGCCGAGGCGGACGCCGGTATAGGCAACGAGGCCGTCGCTGGTGGCGATGACATCGCCGGCCTTCAGCGAAGCGTCGAGGGCCAGATCGACGGGGGCGAGTCCGGCCGGCTCGCGGCCATTGCAGGTGCAGTCGGCGCGCAGCGCCTTGCGATAGGCGAACGCGTTCTCGCTGTCGGCATAGCGCTCGCCGGTCTGCGAATAAGCGCTGTCGATCGAGGAGCCGAAATACACCTTTGTCGCGCTGGCAGGACAGAAGGCCTGACACATCTGCGCCGGCGAAGCGAGGCCGCGCATCAGCGGAAAATATTTGCCGTCGCAGCTGCGCACGCAGAACGCAGGGCCGGAGCCGCCGGCAGCAGCCGTGCGCGTCGGCGGCACATATTGGGGCTGGCCTTGGTTCTGCTGACTGGCGAAGGGATCAACAAAGGGGCTCGCCTGCTGCGGCACGTCGCGCTGAGGCCGCTGCTGCATTCCGCCGAAGAAGAAGTCGAACAGGCCCTCTGCCGAAACCGGAGCCGGGGTCGCCAGCAGCGGGCTTGCGAGAATGGCGGCCACAAGCATCGCGCGACGCCGCAGGCGCGCATGGGACACGATTGTACGCAACGCTTACTCCACCGACGCTACCGAACCGGCCGCGACCATCGGGTCTCAGCACATGATTCACCATAAGGCGGACTGGTAAATGAGCGGTTGAAGGGGGCGCAGCGCCGTCAAGCCTTCAGGAATTCCGACGCCTTGTACAGCGAGCGGAACGGCAGGCCGGCCGCGCCGAACGTATCGGTGGCGCCTTCCTCGCGGTCGACCATGGTCAGCACCAGCACCACTTCGGCGCCGGTCTCGCGCACGGATTCCACGGCTTTCATTGCCGAGCCACCTGTCGTGGTGACGTCCTCGACGATCACGACGCGCTTGCCGGCAAGCGTCTCGCCCTTGGGCAGACCTTCGATCGCGAGCCTGGCGCCATGCTCCTTCGGCTTCTTGCGCACGAAGAACGCCGCGATCGGATGGCCCTTGATCCAGGAGATCTGCGCCAGCGCACCGGCGAGCGGCACCGCGCCCATCTCGAGCCCACCGATGAAATCGAGATTATCGTCCTTCAGCGTCTCATAGGTGAGCTCGGCGAGCAGCGTCGCGCCCTCGGGGTCGAGCATGGTCGGCTTCAGGTTGAAGTAGAAATCGCTCTTGCGGCCCGACGCGAGCGTCACCTCGCCGCGGCCGAAGGAGCGGCGGCGGATGATTTCGAACAGGCGGGCGCGGGAGGCAGATTTCGACACGGCGGTCCCTCGAACAGCATTTTGAGAGGAGGCGGAATTTATCCGCGACCGCGACGACATTCCAGTGGGGGTGTCCACCGTCAACAGGGATCGGCCATCCCGCTCTGTCGGTTGTGGGGGTGCAGCTTCCTGGAGTAGGTGGATGCCGGACATGCGGGCAAGAAAACGGGCAAGAAAATTGGGCAAGGAAACGGGCAAATGACCATCGAGCTGCACACCTGGAACACGCCGAATGGCCGCAAGATCTCGGTTGCGCTGGAGGAAATGGGGCTCCCCTACAAGGTGGTTCCGGTGAACATCACCAAGGGCGAGCAGATGGCGCCCGGGTTCCTCAAACTGTCCCCGAACAACAAGATCCCGGCGATCCTGGACCCGGAGGGGCCGGATGGCAGGCCCGTCAGCATCTTTGAATCAGGCGCGATCCTGCTCTATCTCGGCGAGAAGACCGGCAAATTCCTGCCGAAATCGCTGGGTGAGCGCATTCCGGTCTATGAATGGCTGATGTGGCAGATGGGCGGATTCGGCCCGATGCCCGGCCAGGTGCATCATTTCATTGCACTGGAGAACGAGCAGGACCGCGCCTACGGCCTGAAGCGCTACATGGCGGAAACGCGACGGCTCTACGGCGTGCTCGACCGTCGCCTGGACGGCCGCGAGTTCGTCGCCGGCGACCTCTCGGTCGCCGATTTCGCCATCCTCGGATGGGCCTGGCGCCATCCCCGCCACAAGGTGGATCTGGCCGACTTCCCCAACGTCAAGCGCTGGTACGAGGCGCTGATGGCGCGTCCGGCGGTGAAGCGCGGCATGGACGCGAAGCTCGATTGAGGCTTCTTTTGCCTCGCCCCGTGCTTACGGGGAGAGGTGAAAATCACACCTTCTTCGCTTCCACGGCCATCCGCACCGCAAGGCCGGCCAGCACGGTCCCCATCAGCCAGCGCTGCACCAGCATCCAGCTCGGCCGGCTCGCCAGGAACAGGGCGATCGATCCGGCGGCGAGCGCGATCATCGCGTTGACGCTGACGCTGATCGCGATCTGGATCGCGCCCAGCACCACCGACTGCATCAGCACGCTGCCGGCCATGGGATCGATGAACTGCGGCAGCAATGCCAGATACAGCATCGCGATCTTCGGATTGAGCAGGTTGGTGACGAGCCCCATCGTGAACAATTTGGGCGGGCTGTCGATCGCGAGCTTCTTCACCTGGAACGGCGAGCGGCCGCCCGGCTTCACCGCCTGCCAGGCCAGCCACAGCATGTAGCCGGCGCCGGCAAAGCGCAGCGCGTCGTAGGCGAAGGGGATCGCGAGCAGCAGCGCCGTGATGCCGAACGCCGCGCACAGCATGTAGAACACGAAGCCCAGTGCGACGCCGCCGAGCGAGACGATGCCCGCCGCCGGGCCTTGCGTAATCGAGCGCGAGATCAGATAGATCATGTTCGGCCCGGGCGTGAGCACGAGACCGAAGCAGACGAGGGCGAAGCCGAGCAGGGCGGATGTATGGGCATGGATGAACCGGTGCGGGAGATGCAGCGGTTCTAATGGGCGCGGCTCCGCGGGGCCATCGCGATATTGCTCGGAGGACAATCGCTTTGCGCATCTCGCCCCCGACACCGCGTGTGTGACATCAGCGGTGCGCAGGCGGGGACAGGTGAAGAAAATGGCTCAGTGCGCCTCGTCCCAATTATTCGCCGCCCGCGCATCCACATGCAGCGGCACGGACAGCAGCACGGCCGGGAACGGCGCGTCCTGCATCACGTGCTGCACGACGGGAAGCGTCTTCTCGACCTCCGCGTCCGGCACCTCGAAGATCAACTCATCATGCACTTGCAGCAGCATCCGGGCCGATAGCTTCTTCTCGGCCAGCGCATCCTCCACCCGCGTCATGGCGCGGCGAATGATGTCGGCGGCGGTGCCTTGAAGCCGCGCGTTGATCGCCGCGCGCTCGTTGAAGGCGCGCACCGAGGCGTTCGACGCCTTGATGTCGGGGTAGTGGCACTTGCGGCCGAACAGCGTGGTGACGTAGCCGTGGCTCCGGCAGAAGTCGCGCGTCTCGTCCATATAGGCGCGGATTCCGGGGAAGCGCTCGAAGTATTTCTTGATGTAGGCCGAGGCTTCCTCGCGGGCGATGCCGAGCTGGTTGGCGAGCCCGAACGCCGAAATGCCGTAGATGATGCCGAAATTGATCGCCTTGGCGCGGCGGCGGATCTCGCTCGGCATGCCCTTGATCGGAACGCCGAACATTTCCGATGCCGTCATCGCGTGAATGTCGAGGCCGTCCTTGAATGCCTGCTTCAGCACGGGAATGTCGGCGATCTCGGCCAGCAGCCGCAGCTCGATCTGCGAATAGTCCGCGGAAACGAGCTTATGCCCCGGCGTCGCGATGAAGGCGCGGCGAATTTTTCGGCCGTCCTCGGTACGAACAGGGATGTTCTGCAGGTTCGGCTCGTTCGACGACAACCGGCCCGTGGTGGTCGCGGCCAGCGCGTAGGTCGTGTGCACGCGATGGGTCTGCGGATTGACATAGGTCGGCAGCGCGTCGGTGTAGGTCGATTTCAGCTTCGAGACCTGGCGCCACTCCAAAATCTTCCGCGGAAAATCATGGCCCTGCTCGGCGAGCTCGTCGAGCACCTGCGCCGTGGTCGACCACGCGCCGGTTTTGGTCTTGGTACCGCCTGGCAGTCCCATCTTGCCGAACAGGATGTCGCCGATCTGCTTGGGGCTGCCGACATTGACGGGCTCGCCGGCGATCTGCTGGATCTCGGCCTCGACCCGCGCGGCGGTCTGAGCAAAGTCGCCTGACAGCCGCGACAGTACCTGGCGGTCGATCGAGATGCCGCGCCGCTCCATGCGCGCGAGCACCGACACCAGCGGCCGCTCCAGCGTCTCGTAGACCGTAGACATGTGTTCTGCGACGAGGCGCGGCTTCAGCACGCGCCAGATGCGCAAGGCGATATCGGCGCCCTCTGCCGACAGCGGCGCGGCCTTGTCGATCGGCACCTGGTCGAAGGTGATCTTGCTCTTGCCGCTGCCGAGCAGCTCGCCCTCTTTCAGCATGGCATGGCCGAACCAGCGCTCGGACAGCTGCTCCAGCGCGTGAGAGCCGCGGCCGGCATCGAGAACATAGGAGATCAACTGCGCATCATCGGTGTTGCGCAAGGTGATGCCGTGCTGCGCCAGCATCACGGCAGCGAATTTGACGTCGAAGCCGATCTTGAGGATGCCGGGTGATTCCAGCACCGGCCGCAGCGCTTCGATTGCATCGGCGTGCTTGACCTGATCCGGTGCGAGGCCGGCGTCGAACAGGCCGGCGCCGCCACCGGACTGCTTGTGGGCCAGCGGCACATAGCAGGCCTCGTTCGGCGCCAGCGCCAGCGCCACGCCGCAGAGATCGGCCTGCATGGGATCGATCGAGTTGGCCTTGATCTCGATCGCGACCTGGCCGGCATCATGGATGCGTGCGATGAAGGCGCTGAGCTCTTTCAGCGACTTGATGTTTTCGTATTTGGCCCGGTCAACCGGAAGCCTGCGCAGCGCCTCCTCGCGCGCAGCGGCGAGCGAGATCGGCGCGCCCTTCGGGCTCGCGGCCTTGTCCTCCTTGCCGGCCGATGCGTTGCGCTGGCCCGGCCGCGCCTGTGCCGGCGTGCCTGTTCCCGGCGAGGGCACGACGTCGGAGGGCGGCAGCGTCGTGAATACGCTGGCGCCGCTGGCATAGCCGGGATCGGCATCGACATTGGAAGGATCGATCTGCGCATAATCGGCGACACGGCGTGTCAGCGTCGAAAATTCCATCGCCTTCAGGAAAGCGATCAGCTTGCGCGCGTCTGGCTCGTGGACCGCGAGGTCGTCGAGCGGCACTTCGAGATCAACCTTGTCATCGAGCAGGACGAGCTGCCGCGAGATCCGCGCCTTCTCGGCGTTTTCAAGCAAGGCTTCGCGGCGCTTCGGCTGCTTGATCTCGGTGGCGCGGAACAGGAGCTGTTCGAGGTCGCCATATTCGACGATCAGCTGCGCCGCGGTCTTGATGCCGATGCCGGGCACGCCGGGTACGTTGTCGGTGGAATCGCCGGCCAGGGCCTGCACCTCGACGACCTTCTCCGGCGGCACGCCAAATTTCTCGATCACCTCAGGGATGCCGATGCGGCGATCCTTCATGGTGTCGTACATCGTGACCTTGTCATCCACGAGCTGCATCAGATCCTTGTCCGAGGACACGATGGTCGTGGTGGCTCCGCGTTCGCTCGCCTGCCGCGCATAGGTGGCGATCAGGTCGTCAGCCTCGAAGCCGGTTTGTTCCAGACAGGGGAGATCGAAGGCGCGCACCGCCTCGCGGATCAGGGCGAATTGCGGGATCAGATCGTCAGGCGCCGGCGGCCGGTGCGTCTTGTAGTCGGGATAGATCTTGTTGCGGAAGGTAATTTCCGACTTGTCGAACACGATCGCCAGATGCGTCGGCCGGTTGTTCTCGGGCATCTCGCGGAGCAGCTTCCACAGCATGTTGCAGAAGCCGAGCACGGCATTGACCTGCAAGCCGTCGGACTTGCGGTTCAGCGGCGGCAGCGCGTGATAGGCGCGAAAGATGTAGCCGGAACCGTCGACCAGGAAGATATGGTCGCCTTTGCCGGCCGCCTTGGCTGCGACCGGTTTGGCAGCAGCTGTCGCCGCAGCGGGCATGGTGTCGGCTTTGGCTGAGGTTTTCGGGGATGTCTTTTGGGAGCTCTTGGGCATGGCCGCAATGTATGAATTTTTGCGGCAAAAGACAGCCTCGGGGGATCGCTATTTTGCCGACTCGCACAGCAAATCGCGGCATCAGGCCAGGCAGTCCTCGATGAAACCTGCAACAATGCGCACCGTGGGCGTGCGGCGCAGGTCGCGATGGACGACCAGCCAGACCTCGCGCCCGACGGGACGTCCGCCGATATCATGGCGCTCCAGCCGTGGATCGGCCTCGCCGAGGAATTTTGGCAGAGCTGCGAGCCCCATTCCCGTCCGCGCGGCCGCCGCCTGGTTCTCCAGGTCGTTGCTGCGAAGCACGATCTCGCGTGAGGCGGCGAAGCGCATCATCCATCGTTGTTGCGGAACATCATCCATGCTGGAATCGTAGGCGATGAATGCGAAAGCATGCGGTGGCGTCGTCTTCAAATAGTCGGGCGAGCCGTAGAGGGCGAACTCGAAATAGCCGATCTTGCGTGCAATCAGCCCGGGCTCCGACGGACGCGACAGCCGAAGCGCCAGATCCGCTTCGCGACGGTTGAGCGAGGCCGTGCGCTTCTCGCCGATCAGCTTGATCCTGATACCGGGATGCTGCTGTCGCAGCCGGATCAGCTTCGGCGCGATCAGGACGTTGGCGAGCGAAGGTGGCGCGCTGATCGTGATATCGCCGCCGATACCGGATTTCGAGGCCTGCACGGCGCGCTCCACCGCAAATGCCGTGTCCGTCATCGGCGCTGCGATCTTGGCGATGCGCTTGCCGTCCTCGGTGAGCTCGTAGCTGCGCGGCCTGCGGTCGACGAGCCTGAGCGATAAGGATGCTTCCAGGGCGGCGACGCGGCGCGCCACGGTGACGTGGTCGACATTGAGGCTCCTCGCCGCGGCGGACAGGGTGCCCTCGCGTGCGAGCGCCAGGAAATGCTGCAGGTCGGTCCAGTCCATTTGTGCGAATTCTCACAACAAGATCTCAATCTTGAGCAGTTTCGCAGATTTTTGCGTCATTCCATAGTCCTTCGTCATCGACAGGAGGACCCCGATATGGCCGTCATCGTGAGATTGAAGAGTCCGGGCGGCGCAGACCAGCTCGAGCTGGCGAGCGCTGATTTGCCGCCGCCAGGCCGCGGCGAAATCCGGTTGCAGCAGAGCGCGATCGGCGTGAATACCATCGATATTTATCAGCGCATGGGTCTCTACGCGCTTCCACCCCAGCGCATTCCCGGCGTCGAGGCGGTGGGCGTTATTGCGGCGCTGGGTCCGGAGGTGAGCGGCCTCGAAATCGGCGACCGCATCGCCTATGCGGGCACTCCCGTCGGCGCCTATGCGTCCGAGCGCAATTTGCCAGCCTGGCGCTGCGTCAAGCTTCCCGCCGGCATTCCGGACGAGGCGGTCGCGGCAGTGTTCGTCAAGGGCATCACGGCCGACATGCTGCTCAATCGTGTTTTCCCGGTTGGCCCTGGCACGACGATTCTCGTCCATAGCGCGGCAGGAGGACTCGGGCAGCTCCTGACGCGCTGGGCCAGCGTAACAGGGGCGACCGTGATCGGGACCGTCGGATCACCTGATAAGGCCGAGATCGCCCGTGCTGCCGGTGCGTCGCATGTGATCATTGGGCGGGATGCCGATTTTGCCGCAGCCGTCGCCGATGTCACCGCCGGTCGCGGCGTCGATGTCGCCTATGACGGCGTCGGCGCGACGACGTTGCAGAAGACGCTGGGCTGCGTGCGACCGTTCGGCGTCGTCGCAAGCATTGGCCAGTCGGCCGGGCCGATCCCATCAATCGATGTTCACGATCTCGGGCCGCGGCGCAGCCTGATGCTGGCGCGGCCGAGCGTCATGGCCCACATGAGCGATGCCGATGCGTATCACCGTTCTGCCGCGCGGGTGCTCGCCGCCATGACCGACGGCGTGCTGCAGGTCAGCGGCACAGCCTACAGCCTGCGGGACGCGGCGCGGGCTCAGGCCGACCTCGAAGCCGGGCGGACGACGGGAGCTTTGTATCTGCGCCCCTAAAGCATGATCCGGAAAAGTGCGAAGCGGTTTTCCGAAAAGATCATGCTCAAACAATAACCTAAAGCGCGATGACGATTCATCTTGGTCTCATCGCGCTCTAGAACGGTCTACTCCGCCGCTTGCAACACCGGCCCGGGCTTCTTCGGCGCGATCCAGAACGCGTCGGGCCGTTCGAACAGGAAGTCGGCGTGGAGCAGCAAGGCGGCCTGCCAGATCGCGAGCGATCCGAGCACGCCGACAATGGTCACGATCAGCGACATCGCGCCGATATCGGAAATGACTGATGTGTGCAGCAGTAGCGTTCGCGTTGCCGCCATCGGCAGGAAGAAGGCGAGATAGATCACGATCGAATGCTCGCCGCAGAAGCGCAGGAAATTGCACCATCCAGCGCGCGCCAGCAGCGTGCCTGATGTGATGATCGCCCCTGCGCCGGCGAAGCCGAGCAGGAGCGAGACGATCCTCCACTCGCCGGCGCCTGATGCGACGAGGCCGGCATTGACCAGCGCCCAGGTCGTGAGCGCCGCGAGTGCAAGCGTGGGGCGGCTTCGTGCGCGGTCCGCCAGTGCGAACACATAAGGCGCGAATAGATAGCCGGAATAGAAGTAGACGAAGCGCGCGCAGAATTCGTCGATCGCGGTCCAGCCTGTCGTGATGCGGGCCGTCTCCAGCGCGGCCGCGATCAGCCAGATCGCGAGCGGCGGCCATCTGCGTGTCAGCTTTGTGACGATGAAGAACACCGGCAGCAGATAGATGAACCAGAGCGTGCCGAAGGGCTCGATGAAAGATTCCAGGTACAGCAGGCCAACGTCGCGCCAGCCGGTTTCGGCCGCGAAGGCAGGCGCCTTGAAGCCGAACTGGATTGTCACCCAGACGACATAAAAATAGGCGAAATGCACCGCCTTGCGATCGAGATAGGTTCGCCAGTCCCGATCGATCACCAGCGGCAGGAACAGGCCCGAAATCAGGAAGAAGTCCGGCATCCGGAACGGCTTTGCGAAGGCCACGAGCAGATGCATGAACCCCGGTTCGCCGGCGGCGAGCTCGACCCCCAGCACCGAATGCATCATCACGACCATGATGATGCATATGCCCTTGGCGTAATCGACCCAGTCGACACGCGCGGCGTCCGGGGCTTTCGGTCCCCCGATCGCGGCTGATGTCCCTGGTGATGCCATGGTGTCCCTTTTCGAGGCGTATTCCGCCCGGCTCTGTGCGGGCGTGGGGCAGTTTGCCGCCTTGTGGCTTAGGATTTCTTTACCTGTACAATTCGCATGCCTGATTTCGCGCCGGATGGTTTTCTTCTGCCGGAAAAATGCTAAACCGCCCCGTATCAGGGGTTTCGTTAACCAAGCCAAAGCAGGGATTTTCATGCGCATCGCGATGATTGGAACGGGCTATGTCGGACTGGTGTCTGGAGCCTGCTTTGCGGATTTCGGTCACGACGTCACCTGTGTCGACAAGGACGAGAAGAAGATCGCTAGCCTCCATCGCGGCGAGATCCCGATCTATGAGCCGGGCCTGGACGAGCTGGTCGCCAACAACGTCAAGGCCAAGCGGCTCGATTTCACCACCGATCTGTCCAAGCCGGTTGCGGATGCGGACGCGGTGTTCATCGCGGTCGGCACGCCGTCGCGCCGCGGCGACGGCCACGCGATCTGTCCTATGTCTACGCCGCGGCGAAGGAGATCGCGCAGTCGCTCTCCGGCTTCACCGTGGTGGTGACGAAGTCGACCGTGCCTGTCGGCACCGGTGACGAGGTCGAGCGCATCATCCGCGAGACCAATCCGTCAGCCGATGTCGTGGTCGCATCCAATCCGGAGTTCCTGCGTGAGGGCGCCGCGATCCGCGACTTCAAGTTTCCCGATCGCGTCGTGGTCGGCACCTCCGACGAGCGCGGCCGCAAGGTGATGGGCGACATTTACCGACCGCTGTCATTGAACCAGGCGCCGCTGATGTTCACCGCGCGCCGCACCGCCGAGATGATCAAATACGCCGCCAACGCCTTCCTCGCGACCAAGATCACCTTCATCAACGAGATCGCGGATCTTTCCGAGAAAGTCGGCGCCAATGTGCAGGAGGTTGCCCGCGGCATTGGCCTCGACAACCGCATCGGCACGAAATTCCTGCACGCCGGTCCCGGCTTCGGCGGTTCCTGCTTTCCGAAGGACACCAAGGCGCTGATCAAGATCGCGCAGGACTACGACGTCAATTTGCGCATCGTCGAATCCGTGCTCGCGGTCAACGAGAACCGCAAGCGCGCGATGGCGCGCAAGGTGAGCCAGGCGCTCGGCGGCTCCTTGCGCGGCAAGACCATCGCGGTGCTCGGCCTGACCTTCAAGCCCGATACCGACGACATGCGCGATGCGCCGTCGATCCCGCTCGTCACCGGTCTGCTCGACATGGGCGCCAAGGTGAAGGCGTTCGACCCTGTCGGCATGGAGCAGGCGAAGAGCGAGCTGCCCAGCATCACCTATTGCGAAGATGCCTATTCCTGCGCGCAAGGTGCCGATGCGGTCGTCGTCGTCACCGAATGGACCCAGTTCCGCGGCCTCGATCTCGATCGGCTGAAGGCGGCCATGGCCCAGCCCGTCGTCGTCGACCTCCGCAATATCTTTAGGCCCGAAGATATGGCCAGCGGGCTTCGTGTATGAAAGCATTGGACGCTGATGGCTCCGCCCCTAGTCTTCGGATGAGCTGCTGGCTGCTCGAGCAATGATCCGTGCGAGAGCTATCAACGCTATCCCACAGATCGCCCCGATAATCTTGACCAATGCATCAAGGGGCCGCCCGTGTCTGTCCGGAGTTAGCAATTGCGCGGCTTCTAAGGTAACTGCACTTCCAACAACGACCA
The DNA here is from genome assembly GCF_001440035.1 of Bradyrhizobium manausense. Taxonomy (GTDB): domain Bacteria; phylum Pseudomonadota; class Alphaproteobacteria; order Rhizobiales; family Xanthobacteraceae; genus Bradyrhizobium; species Bradyrhizobium manausense. The sequence goes on from NZ_LJYG01000041.1 coordinate 82,979, forward strand.
GGAACACAAGAATAATGCGGTTTGGGTAGGCAAGCATGAACATCAGGCCGAGCACAAAGAATGCGGCAAAATGCTCAATATGAGCAGGCGCGATGGTCGGCCGATCGTAGATCGGCGCTAGCGTCACAAACGCAACGAGAGCAAGTACCAGCCAGCCAGCGACGAGATAAAGTTTTGCCATGCTCATCAGAGTCTATTGGTAACGCGGAAAAGACTCCGCTGAGCTCCTGCTACGATCTCTCCCGCCGCCGGTTTAACGAGCGCATCGTAAGTATAGACCCCGGGATTGCATGGGACACGCATTATAATTGTATCTGGCGGTACGACGAGCTTCTGAGGCAACAAAGTCTCCTGTCCTCCGGCGGCAAAGGCGTCGCCGACGGTCGCACAAATCGGCGAAATTGAAATCAGAAAGAAGTATCGACCTGAGCCTCTTGAAAACCAACACATTTTGAGTTCCTCGCGTAGCTATTGATAGTGGTTGTTTTGATCAGGCTGGCCTATGGGGCTCCTAAACAAATGAGAGCCGAGTTGCCGGTCGGCAATCTTGCGCACGTGGGTGCATAGCTATGGCGGTGGGGTGGAGCGGTGTCGATGTCCAGCGTATCATCAGAGAGCAAGTCTAGGTTGAGACGTTCTTGACTCTCGCCGGGATCTACGGAAACATTGCGACATTTCAACCAGGTTTTTTTGGAGCATTCGCCATGGCAACATTTCACATGGACTCGTCGGTTACTCAATCGGTCACGCGAGCTGTACCTAAAGCCGCTGTCCTTTCCTGCACCGCAACTAGCGTCCCCGATGTTTATGCGCACGCCATTTGGGTTGTCGTCGGTGATATAAGACAGTTCACGCTACACGCGGGGGACAGCATGGTTGTTCCTGACGCGGCAACCCTGACAATCTGGATCTTTCGGAAGAACCCCGGGAAAAGCACCTGGAGCGCTGATTTCGATCTTACCTAACGATCAGGGCGCATTTAGCGCTCTGCCGTTTGCGGCTACGACGCCTAGTCGGCATCGCGCGCACCGCTTGAATGCGAGGCAGGGCGGACGGGCGGCTTATCTCGCATGGACGTCAACGACGATCACTGACGTCCCGCGCTGCTTTCGGTTTTCGCAGGATATTTCCATTGTAAACGTTTCGCTACGGCGCGCCGGCCGGCGCGCCGTAGCGAAACGAAGGGCCGGCGATCGTGACGACCCCGGCGCTTGGGCGCGTAACCAACTTGACGCTATCAAGCAGGATGGTCTTGCCGCTGCCTGTTGCAAGGCGTGATGATGCGAGCGGCATAGCGGGAGGGTGGCTTCGTCACTGAGCTTGCGGCCAGGTGGCTCTGGGTTGAGTGAAAACCAGAGGTGATGCGGTGGCGCGTCGCAGTGCGTTTGCTTGCAGATGAGACAGGGCTGGCCATTCGGGCAGCGTCGCAATGTACATGCTCGGCTCACGCAGGGGTGCGCGGCTCCTGCCGTCGCTGAGCTCGATCGGATCGTCGAAGACACAGGCCCACAGCTTCATGCATGTGTTTCAGCCTCTTGCCGGACTTGGCGGCGGTCTGTGTCGGGCAGACTTGTTCGTTCCGGTGGATTTCGTCCCAACGGCGCCTTCGGCAACCCTGACGCGCCGACGTAGCTCTAACAGCTCGCAATATGCGGCACGAAGCGAATCGTTATAATCGAGCGTCGGCAATCGTTTTGAAGAATTCGTCGTGCCGTAGGATGAGTATCTGATCATCTCGAACACGCTGCGTTCTTGAAATTCTCGCAAGCGTATCAAGGTAATCCATCCGAGCAACGTAAACCGCTCGTTAGTGTTGATGTCGCGAGAAAACGTTAAATCGGGAACAGCCGATTCTCACCTTGTGCCTGATCGGTCCCAATGAATACTCGGTCCGCGAAGGACGGCCAGCGCCTCGGGCGAGGCCGCTACGCGAGCGAGCGCTTGCCGTCGTATTGGCTCTGAAGAGGTATCTCTACAGCGCTCGGTGATGCGCAGCGCATCCTTGGAGAGTATCTTGAGCCTCAATGCTGCATTAACGAACGCGTTATTCTCGATCGATTGGTTGAACTACTCGAAAGTCCCAAGCAACGTCGCGGCCAGACTACTGTTGCAATAGATCTTAACGATGAGCAATGGCTCGGAGCGCGCTGCTCGCGTCCGCCGCTGGCACACATCACGGCATCACGTTTATGGCGGCAAGTGCAGCCTCATCGAAGCTTGGGGCACCCATTGTAAAGTAGAGTACCACCAGAGCGATGGCAGCAAATACCACATATGAAAGGGTGATCAAGCCGTCGTGACTGCGAGCGAGGGACGACATGGGTGCTGAACGATGTGCAATATCCATGACCAAATTCCTCTGAAACGGCGCTTCATTGCGCACGCCGAGACTTTAGGCCGTGTTCGAGAGAGAGCTGTGAAGTAGTTCACAGTATGTTGCACAAAATTCTGGGTCGGCGGTGCGATTGCAATGAAGGCGCGCGGACGCCCGCTTGCGCCGCTCCATTGTGACGTTCTCCTTGCAACCTCGTGCTCCAGTGCAAGGACGGGCACTACCCGAATACGTTGGCGGCGGTTTCATCCCACGCCGAAAGCTAACTTTCCCTTCTGAAAATCTGATCTACCTCAGACCGGCCATCCGGCGCCGACCACGAACCCAGGAAAGCCGACCGCCTGTTGTGGCCCCGTCGCCGACCTAGCGGAGATCATGGCTGGAGTCCGCAATGCGTATTGAGCGGACATACATCCGGCTGCTTTGCTCGGCCAGCGAAAGGACGGCCGAGCGTCGGGGCCGGGGCCGAGTGTCCATAGCGGCAATTAGCGCTGGATAGGTGAGGCAGGTCTGCCTGCAACGCCCTCAGCGGCCTTCTATGAATTGCGTGACTGACTTGCGGGGTATTCGGATCTAGTGATTGGCGAGCAGCCAAGTCACGTCTTGATTGGAATCGATGCTGATTGATCGGTCAGTTGCCTCTCGGCCTGTTCGGCAAGACGGTCGTATTCCTCAGCCATAGTGATCAGCCGGGCTCTGGCCGCCGCGTCTCGTGTTCGCTCCGCTTTGGCGCGCGTCTGAGCTGCGCGTTGCAACCAATGGCTTGGGCTGGAGAAATCGCGCGACATCGGAGCCACCTCATTTCAACGCACCAAGGGAAGTCCGCGATTCGGTTCCAAATGAGGCATGAGGAGAATCGGCGCATGCGTCTTCTGGGAGAGAAGATCGGCTAACAGCCATTAACCGCCTCCGTGCTAATCGATTTACCATGTTGAAAGCGCGTATTGATAGAAGTTGTAGTGGCGTGCCTACCCATGGAGGTGCCCAAAATGATTTTGATTAAGCGATTTTTTGCGGATGAGAACGGTCCCACCGCGATTGAGTATGGGCTGATCGCAGCCGGCATCGCGCCGGCGATCATCACGGTGATCAACGGTCTCGGCACAAGCCTGAGCGACAAGTTCGGCTCGATCGGTAGCTCGCTAAAATAGTATGGCCAAAGGATCTATCCGGAGCGCAATCGCGGCGGCGGTGATGATCAGTGTCCAGGCATACCTTGAGCAGCTTCGCGCGGCCTACAGGAAGCGTCTTGCTCGCATCGAACGAGAAGGCGAGCCTGCCGACCGATACAGCGTAGAGGAGCGGGCAGTCGAAATCCAGCGCATCAGAGCGACGATTGCTCTCCTAGAGCAAGATTTGCACGACGCGAAATGACGGCATCGTGTTCATCACGAGGCGGCCTTCGTCGGCCGGACGAAGGTCCCGCTCTCGCGCAGATCCAGCCAGCCACGCTCCCCGCCAGTGCCGGCCCTTAACTCCGCGTTCATGACCTCGTGCTTGTACAGGCGCCTTGGCCAACTCGATACAGATGCGGCCGCCCTGCACCGGCTCGATGTCGCCGGCAATTTCGACGAGCTTGCGGTGCCTGACCAGTCTGCTGTGCATTCGATAGTTGCGGGCTGCGGAGTGGTGGTCAATCCGAGAGTTAGCTCCTGCCACTTTCCGGGCTACGTCGCGATCAAGGATGCTCGCTTCGCCAGCCGGGCCATCGGCTCTCTCAACGTGGCACAGAGGCAAACTAAGCTATTGATCACTTTGCAGCGGAACGGCGCGGCCTGGCCCGGTCATCTCGCGTTTGCGTGAAATGATGGCGACATCGAAAATGGGCTCCAATAGACGCATCTCCCAGCATCGCGCTGGCCGAGCTCGCCCCGCGAGCAGGGTTCCGGATTAGATGAACCTGAAATGATGTGCGCCGGAGGGAACGCTAGCTAGCCATGCAGCGCTGCCTCATCGGGAGCAAGACGGTGGCTGATCGGGACAGGAACTATCGCTACTTCCGCGCGGTTGACCTGCTTTACATCGGGAGAAGGTCAATGAACCGAACATCTCTTCTTGTTGCTGCGTTGTCTCTCGCCGTCGCTACATCGGTCCTCGCACAAGGCGGAGGGGGCGGTGCCGGCGGGGGCGCGGCTGGCGCGGCCGGGTCATCCGCTAGTTCAGGCGCAGGCACGGGCACATCGACCAGCGCGAACGGCGGTCCCTCAGCACCATCAGGGATGGGCACGAGCGCGACCACGACCGGCGTGCACACCAACAACTCCCCCATCAATCCGAATGTCCAGCCGCCGACGCCAAATGGGACGGCGCCCGCGACCGGCTCCAGTCAAACCACGCAAAGCGGCACTGATCGGTCTGGCATTACAGCAACAAACGGCTCGAATGGCGTCAACGGCCAACAGATGAGCCCCGCCGAGCAGGCAAGGACGGGGGTCAAGACGCTTCCCCAAGACCAAACTCCGGGTGCTGTCAGCGCGCCAGGCGTTGGTGTCGGCCATGCGGCGAACGGCTTGCCGATCGGCACCCCAGGCTCCGGGACCAGCAATGTAGATCAAAAGTAAGCCAAGGCCGTTCCCTCGACCAACGGGCCCGCTACGGCGGGTCCTGTAGAGCAGCCAGCCACCATCTCGAGGTAAGTGCTCTTGCGCGCCTCATTGGGTGATGATGCCGTCAAGGGTCCGTACGGGGGCCCGATGCCGAGGTCTGGGCCCGCATCTTCCAGGCGGCGATTGTAAGATTGCCGTCAGGACTATGAACTAGCTTCCCCGAAACAAATAGTGGCTTTGTCACATCGGACGGGCCACCGACCGAACTTCGGATATGCGGGGATTTGAGGTCGGCGCTGATGGTGGCGAGGCTCAGCTTGGCTGATAGGGGGGCCGCGCGGCGCAAGACCATGAGCGAAAACTTGTTCGAGATACTCTCCATCTGTTTCTCACCTTTGGCTTTGCAGCTGGCTATGCCACCCGCTATCTGCAATCTCGCAGGATTCGCAACCGCCTCGATGCAGCGACGTGATCGTATTCACGCAGGAAACGATGTTCCTTAAGTTGGGGATGTCAGCCACAGACGCCTAGGCATCAGCCCTTGTACTCCACGATATAGAGACCGGCGCTGAAGTCCGTCACGTAGCAGAGCGCGTTCTTGTCGACGAACACATCGGCCGAGTGCAGCACAACGGGTCTATTGGGGCGCGGGTCCACCCATTTCGTGGGCGGCGGCGGCACGAAGGCGCCGATCTCCTTTGGTCGGAACTGATTCCTGATGTCGTACACGCGCAAGCCGGCGTTCTGATAAGTCGCGAAGATGACCTCCTCGCTATAGAAGGATTCGGGTCGGTTTTCGTGGATGTTGTGCGGGCCGAAATGGCCTCCGACCTTCAGATAGTCCTTGTCGGACGGGGCTGGGAAGGTCGAGATGCTTATCGGATTGGACTTGACCTGATTGTCGAAGATCCAGATCGGCTTGAACCCGTCTTCTTGATTGTCGAGCACCGTCTCATCGACCACGACAAGGAGGTTACGATCACGTAGGGGAAGGGCATTATGCGTTCCGCCGCCAAAGGGTGGAGCCCACACCTTGTGGGTAATGAGTTTTGGATTGGCCTTGTCCTTCACGTCGACAACTGCGAGACAGGCGTCGCGCCAGCTGCAATACGCAATGTCGTCCTGGATGATTGGATGATGCAGGCCGAAGCGGCCGCTTTTGGTCGGCCAGTTCGGGACTTCACCGGCCGCCTTGTTCATGCCGGGCAGCCAATACTTGCCGACGAGTTGCGGCTTCGTCGGATCGGCGAGGTCGATCACGATCATGATGTAGTCGGTGAAGCCATCAAGCAGCGCGGAAGCATAGGCCCAGCGCCCGCCAGTCCAGTAGATGCGATGCAGGCCGGTGCCGTCGACCGGCATGAAGCCGATCTGCTTGGGGTCACCCGGCGCCGAAATGTCATAGACGGCCATGCCGGCCGACCAGTCGCGCTTCTCATTCTTCTCGTTTGCGTGGTGCCCAACCGAGCCTTTGTAGTAGTTCTTTTCGTCGGCGAGTTCGGCCTGCGCGAACATGTCCTTGTTGTGAATAACGAGCAGCTTATCCTCGGCCGCCTGGAGGTGGAGCGTCCAAGTGTTGTGGGGCGCGGCGATGTATCTGACCGTCTTCGGCTTTCCGGGGTCGCGCACGTCGACCACCGTGAAGCCCTTGGAGAAGATGTGCCCGATGTAGGCGAAGCCCTTGTGAACCATGATCTGAACGCCGTCGCATCGACCGCCCTGGTCGCTATAGCCGACGAGCTTGAAATTGGAGGTTGCGTGGTCGGGCTTAGGAAGATCGCTGCTCATCTGTTGTCTCTCTAGCAAGGGGTAATGGCCGCCCTGAACGTCCAGGTCGGCGGCGGCCGCCGCAAATTCGCGCGCGACCGCCTTTTCTGTCTTTTCCTGTCGTAACCTGATTACTTCACGCCCCAGATCTTCTTGTACTCGTCGCGATAGCCGTTGCCGGGGTCGAACTTGTTATCCTTGCCGCCGTCCTTCTCGACGTTCTCAGCGGTGAAGAGGTGAACGTGAGGAACAAACCCGCTGGGCTTCTCGCCAGCGAAGGCGCGATTGATTTCGTCGACCATGATCCAGCCCTGCAAGTTGAGCGGCTCCGCCACGGTCGCGATCTGATATTGCTTGTCACGGATGCGCTTGAATGCGGGAACCGAACCGTCGCCCGCCGAGATCTGCTGCGGGAAGCCGTTGGCTGGATCGACGCCTGCGGCCTGCAACGCAGGGGCCGAGAAGTCGTAGTAGAGGTCGTTGACCGCGATCGAATAAGTCCACTGCTTGCCGTACTTGGAAAGCAGTGAGGTAGTGAGCTGACCCATCCGGTTGGAGAGATCGGCTATCGGAGTGTCGACGACTTCGAGTACCTTGCAGCCCTTGCAGCCTTCGACGGCCGCTCGTTCCGCATTCGTCTTGGCAGTCGCGATCGCATAAATCGAGTCTGTGAACAGGATGACGCCCGCGTGGCCGCCGGACTTGACCACGGCCTCAAGCCCGGCAGAGGTGGCGACCTCGGTCGGATCGGTCGTCACGTTGGTGAATACGGCAGGAATGCCCTCGATCGCGCCCGGGTTTGGACCTGCGTGCCAGCCGACAATCTTAATGCCGGCGGCGGCGGCCTGCTCGAGAAGTGGCTGCTGCTCCTTACTGTCGATGCCTACGTTGAGGATGCCTTGAGGCTTCATCGCAATCGCCTGCGTCAGCGCTGTTGCGTGCCCGGGCACGGTGCCTTGGCCGTCGAGCTGGCGCACGTCCCAGCCCATCGCCTTGGCTGCCTCCGCCGCACCATCGCCGGCGCCCTGCGCGCCGCCGTTGCGCTGATCGGTCGAGACGATGACGATCAGCTTCTTGCCCTGCGCTTTCGGACCCGCGGTAGGGCCGTCCCACTTGGTCACAGGCGCGGCAACATTTTCAAGAAAGGCTTTCGCCTTCTCCATATACGCCGTGTCGTCGTCGGCGTGCGCCAGGGCCATGCCTAGCCACAGCACCCCTACCGAAGTCAAAAGTCGCGTCATTATAGCTTTGGTCGTTATAATTTTGGTCGTTGTCATTGCTTCTCTCCCAGGATTAACAGGCGGCCTCCAGGTCGCCAGGCCGGCTTAGCCGGCGTTTGCGCAAAGACATCAGGCGACCCTGGCTGCCTTCGCGGATTCTGATTCTACCGGTGCCGGCTGTGGATCGCGCGGCGGCCTGACGACGGTACGGCGCCGCTGCGCGAAAGCGGCGAGAGCGATGGCGACGACCAGCGTCGTACCGTTGAACAGCGGTTCGACGAAGAAGGCGCCGCCAAATAACTGAATGCCCGAGATGCCTACCGCCAGAATAAGGATGCCGAACACGCTGCCCCAAACGTTCACGCGGCCGGGCTTGATTGTTGTCGACCCGAGAAAGGCACCAACGAGCGCCGGCAGCAGGAAGTCGAGGCCGACATTGGCCTGACCGATTCGCAGCTTCGCGCCGAGCACACAACCGGCCAAGCCGGTAATGATACCGGAGGTGACGAACACGCCGATCACACAAGCCCGGACGGGGATGCCATTAAGGGCAGCCGCCTTCTCGTTGGCGCCGATAGCATAGATAAATCGTCCGATCGGCAGGCGCTCGCTGAAGATCCAGAGAAGCAAGGCAAGGCCGAGCACGTAGAATGCAGGGATGGGTATGCCGAAGAGCGAAGCCGAGTTGATGGCGATAAAATCCGCCGGCAGCGTGCCAATGATCTGACGGCCCTCTGTGTGCCAGAGCGCGAGCGCATAAAGGATGGTGCCCGTGCCGAGCGTCGCCACAAAGGCATCGACCTGCGCGACTTCGACAAGCACGCCGTTGACAAGACCGACGAACCCGGAGCAGGCCATGACGAGGAGGATCGCTATCGGCCACGGCACGCCATACTTCACCTGAAAGCTGATGGCCAGGATGTGCCACATCACTATGCCGAATCCGACCGTGAGATCTATGCGGCCTGCCATCATCGGCAGCGTTGCGGCGAGTGCAAGCAGCGCGACGATCGATTTGTCCGCGAGGATAGAGCGCGCGTTTAGCCAAGTCGGAAACGTGTCGGGCAGAAGCAACGAAAAGAAGACGATGAGCAGCAACGTAAGCAAGGGCAGGCCGTACACGGGCAGCAACCGCAAGACCGCCTGAACGCGGGACAACGAAGCAAGTTCTGGCCTCGTCGGTTCCAGAGCATTCGACTTTATGGATTGCATCCTGGGTCTCGCTCAGTGAACCGCATCTACTGCTGCGGCGCTATTTCGCTCAACGCCGGCGGAAGCGGCAGCGAGCAAATTGCTGATTGACAAATCTTCTGAATGAACTTCGCGCACGACTTGGCCTCGACTAAACACAAGGGCGCGATGGCAGACCTTCGCGATTTCCTCGAAGTCGGTTGAAACGATCAAAATGCCCGCGCCTTCATTGAGCGCGACGTCGAAGAGCCTGTAGATCTCCGCCTTCGAGCCGACGTCGACGCCGGCGGTCGGGTCCTCGAAGACGTAGATCTTCGATTTTAAATTCAGCCAGCGTCCGACCACGACCTTTTGCTGATTTCCGCCGGAAAGCAATTCGATGGCGAGGTTCGGGTCGTTGGGTCGAAGATCGACGGTTTCTCCCAGCTGCATGGCGGCAAAACGCTCGTTCCGCGGCGAAAGCCAAGTCGAAAGCTTGCCTCCTGCCGCTGGGGAATTAAGGAACACGTTCTCGCGTACCGAAAGTCCCGGAATGATTGATTCTCCGACGCGGTCTGCACAGACGAGACCAATCCCGAGGTTCATTGCCCGACGTGGAGAATCGATATCAACAGGCATGCCATCGACCTGGATTCCGCCGCCTGTAAGACGTTCGACGCCAAACAGCGCACGGCCAAGCGTCTCCTGACCGCCACCGCGCAAGCCCACGAGTCCAACGATTTCGCCCGCGTGAACGCTGCAATCGATCGGCCCGATTGCACCGATCGAGGCTTGATCAAATGCCAGCCGAGCCACGCC
>NZ_LJYG01000042.1:0-59795 GCF_001440035.1 Bradyrhizobium manausense
CACCCTACGAGACTGTGAATCTTTTGTACCGCGTGTCGGGCGAATGTGATTCTCTAGGCAGACTGATCTGCTGGAGAGGATGATGGCTGACGAGGGACTTTTTGGCGAATTGCCGGATCAGTCGGCGCCACGAACCGAAGCGGTGCCGCGGGGTGCACCTCGGCTGCGCGAGCCCGTGCGCAATCAGGTCGAATTGCGGGCGGTCGATATCGACAGCCTGATCGGGCAGGATCATCTGGCCCGGGTGATCTGGGCTTATGTCGAGGGGCTCGACCTGAGCGAGCTGGAAGATCGGGTTAAGGCACGGGAAAACAGGCCGGGCCATCCGGCGCCATCACCCCGGCTGCTGCTGGCGCTTTGGCTGTACGCCACGAGCGATGGCGTTGGCAGCGCGCGGGCGTTGGATCGGCTCTGCGACAGTCACGACGTCTACCGCTGGCTCTGCGGCGGCGTGTCTTTGAACTATCACACACTGTCGGATTTCCGGGTCGGCTGCGCGGACCTGCTGGACCGTTTGCTGGTCGAACATCTGGTGGCTCTGAATGAGGCAGGGCTGATTGATCTGGAGAAGCTGACCCAGGACGGGGTGCGGATACGGGCGAATGCGGGGGCCGGCTCGTTCCGGCGGGAGGCAACGCTCGGCCGGCAGATGGCCCAAGCGAAGGCTGTGGTGGAAGAGCTCAAGCGCGAGGTCGATGCGGATCCGGAAGCCAGCAGCCGGCGTATCAGGGCGGCCAGAGAGCGCGCGGCACGCGAACGCAGTGAGCGGGTGCAGGCTGCGCAGAGGGCTTTGGACGAGATCAAGCGGAAGCGCAAGCAACTCGACGAAAAAGGCGGCAATGGCAAAAAGCCGAAGGAGCCCCGGGCCTCCACCACCGACCCGCAGGCAAGGGTGATGAAGATGGCAGATGCCGGCTTCCGCCCCGCCTACAATGTGCAGGTGGCCAGCGCGGCCGGCGAACTGATCGTGGTCACGGTCGACATCGACAACAACGGATCAGATCGCGGCTTGATGCGGCCGATGCTGGAGCGAACGCGCACTCGGCTGAAGCGCTTGCCGCGTCGCTACCTCGCCGATGGCGGGTTCTGCAGCGGCGAGGACATCGAATGGGCGCACGGTGAAGGCGTCGAGGTCTACTGTCCTCCGCCCAACTCCAGGAGCGGTGTCGATCCCTTTTTACCTCGGAGCAGCGACGGTCCTGGCGTCGCGGCCTGGCGGGCCCGCATGGCCAGCGAAGCCGGCAAGGCACAGTACAAAGCCCGCACGATCTGCGAATGCATCCATGCCCGGTGGCGGAACTGGGACCTCAGGCAATTGACCGTGCGCGGCATCGAGAAGGTCCGTGCCGTCGTGCTCTGGTACGCCCTCACCAACAACATCCTGCAAGGACACCAACTGGCAAAAGCATAGACAGCACAGCCATCCCCCGGCGGTTCGACATCGACGGCCCCCGACATCAGCGCGGGCGCTACCCACTCTTTAATATCGAACGCGGAAATGGCTCACAGGCTCTACGATACCTACGATCCTGTTTTCGCGGCGAGAGGCGCCCCCTCACGAAAAATCCGTCCAGCTCAGATGCCGTGAATCGAGGTCGCCGACCGAGACGGTCTCGCGGATTTCCTGCGGCGTGTGGAAACTGCTGCGCAAGTAAACCAGCGGCGCGGCCGCGGCCGAATGCGTCGCGCTGCGCACCTCGCCGACGAAGATCGAGTGCGTCTTCGTTTCGAACTCCTGCGCCAGCACGCAATCGAACGCCGCGACAGCGTCCGTCAAAACCGGCGCGCCTGTAACACCGCGCGTCCATTGGCCGAAGGCAAAGCGGTCATCGCCATTGACGCCCTTCTGGCCGCTGAAGGTCAGCGCCAGCAGGGCGTGATCCTCGTGCAGGAAGTTGATCGCGAACGCGCCTTCCTCGCGGATGCGGGCGTGCGCACTGGCGTTCCGGTTGACGCAGACGATCAGCGACGGCGGATCGTCCGACAGCGAGGTCGCCGACGTCACCGTCAGTCCGGTGCGCTTGCCGTGCTCGGCGCCGACAGTGACGAGCGCAACCGCGCCGGCGCATTGGCGCATCGCCTGCTTGAACTCCTTTGCGTCGACGCTCACGCGAAATCTCCGAAACAGAGGCGGGTGCGGCAGGTTCACGCCGCACCCGCGATGCGTCAAGCTGCCTTCTTCGCGGAGCCGAGATGCGTCAGGCGCGGCATCACCTCGTTCTTCAGCAGCGCGAGCGAGCGGTGCCAGGCTTCCGGCTTGTGCTTGTAGTCGAAGCCGAACACCAGCAGCACGCCGAAGCCGCCGACCTCGTCGTAGATCTTTTCGATCTTCTCGGCGACGGTCGAAGGCGAGCCGACGACCCAGTTCCGCTTGGCGCAATATTCGACCGTGACGTCGCTATCGGGCACGTCAGGGGCGTGCTTGAGATAGTCCTTGAAGCCGAAATGGCCGAGCAACGGCAGGAAGTACTCGCTCATCATCCGGCCCATCATGTCGCCGGTCGAGAGCTTCCAGGCCTCTTCATCGGTGTCGGCGACGAACACCTCGCGCACCAGGCGCCAGTCCTGCCGGTTCGGCTTGCGGCCGGTTTTCGCGGCGCCAATCTCGACCGAGTCCCAATGGCTGGAGACATAGGCCGGGTTGAGGTTGAGGCTCATCGGAATGAAGCCGCGCTCGCCCGCGAGCTTCAACGTGTCCGAGTTCTTCGACAGCCCTGCAACGCCGATCGGCGGATGCGGCGCCTGCAGCGGCTTGATGTGCGGTTTCAGGAAATCGAACATCGTGTCCGGCTTGGTCACCGTCCAGAATTTTCCTTTGTGGGTGAACGGCGCGGGCTCGGTCCACAGCTTCAGGATGATCTCCAGCGCCTCGCGCGTCATGTCGCGGTTCTGCCCGCTCATGCCGTCGACGTTGAACATCGCCCAGTCGCTCGGCAGCCCCGAAGCTGCGACACCGAAATTCAGCCGGCCCTCGGAGAGATGGTCCAGCATGGCGACGCGGTTGGCGAGCTCGGCCGGGTGATGATAGGGCAGCAGGAAGCCGCCCGGTCCGATGCGCAGGCGCTTGGTCTGCATCAAGGCCTGCGCGATCAAGAGGTCCGGCGTGGGATTGGGTTCCCAGGGCGCGGTGTGGTGCTCGCCGACCCAGGCCTCCTGATAGCCGAGCTCGTCGAGCCAGCGCATGACCTGCAGGTCCCAGTCATGTCCTTCCTTCAACCCGCACTCCGGCGGATGCGAAGGCATCGTGAAATATCCGATCTCCATGGGTTTCCTCATCTGATGTTGACGCGTCTTGCTGCGCGTTCGCTGGCGTGAACAGGAACAGCTTCAGCAAGCGGTGTGCCAGCGCGCCCCATGCCCGACCTTGCGAGAAAACGCTGGTTTAGGGCGGCAATTGCCGATATTCCCGGGACAGGTTTGCCGGGATGCCGTCGCGTTGTCGTGAGACGGCGTCTCAGCCGTGAGACGAGGATACGTTTCGAAATGACCGAACCCGCTTATGTCGCGGTGGACTGGGGCACCAGCAGCTTCCGGCTCTGGCTGGTCGATCGCTCCGGACGCGTGCTCGCCGAGCGCCGCAGCGATGAGGGCATGCTGGCGGCGGCCAAGGCCGGCTTCTCCGGCGTGCTGCAAGCGCATCTTACTGCCGTGAGCACGCCCGATCATCTGCCGGTCCTGGTCTGCGGCATGGCCGGCGCCAAGACCGGCTGGGTCGAGGCCGGCTATGTCGACACGCCGGCGCCGCTCGCGGCGATCCTGAAGCAGGCCGCGCGCGTTCCCGGCGCGGCGCGTGACATCCGCATCCTGCCCGGCATCGCACAGCGCGACAGAGCAGCACCCGACGTGATGCGCGGCGAGGAGACTCAATTGCTCGGCGCACTCGGTCTCGAGACCGAAGGCGAGACACTGGTCTGCATGCCCGGCACCCATTCCAAATGGGTGCGGGTCAAGGACGGCACCGTCGCGCATTTCTCCACCTTCATGACCGGCGAGCTGTTCAGCGTCGTCTCGCGCGAGACCATCCTGTCGCTCGCCGTCGCCGGCGCCGATGAAGCCGAGGACACCGCGAGCTTCAAGACGGCCGTGAAAGCCGCGTTCGCGGCGCCGGCCTTCGCAGCCAATCTCCTGTTCACGGCGCGATCGCGGCAGCTGCTGTTCGGCGGCACGCCGGCCGCCGCGCGCGAGACGTTGTCGGGCACGCTGATCGGCACGGAGCTGGCGGCGGGTCTTTCCGGCAGCGTGCCGAAATCCGCCATCGCGCTGATTGCGTCGGGTCGCCTTGCGACGCTTTACCGGCAGGCTTTCGATGCACTGTCGGTCAATGTGACTCCGATCGATGCCGATGAAGCAGTTCGCCGCGGCCTGTCGATGGCGGCTGCTGCGATCTGGACGAAGTAGAAGGATTTTTCAAATGAGCGTTCCCTTTCCGCCGATGCAGCGGCCCCTGGTCGCGATCCTGCGCGGCGTCAAGCCGGAGGAGACCGAGGCTGTCGTCGGTGTGCTGATCGAAGCCGGCATGACCGCGATCGAGATCCCCTTGAACTCGCCCGATCCGTTCCGCTCCATCGGCCTTGCGGCAAAGCTCGCGCCATCGGGCGTGCTGATCGGCGCCGGCACGGTGCTGTCAGCGGCGGATGTCGATCGCCTCAACGACGTCGGTGGCAGGCTCATGGTCTCGCCGAATGTCGACACCGACGTGCTGGCGCGCGCGCATCAGCACGGCATGGTGACGCTGCCCGGCGTGTTCTCGCCGACCGAGGCGCTGCTCGCGGCGCGCTCCGGTGCATCGGGCCTGAAATTCTTTCCGGCGAGCGTGCTCGGTGCCTCCGGCATCGCCGCGATCCGCGCAGTGCTGCCCGCAGGCGTGATGATCGCCGCCGTCGGCGGCGTCTCCGATCAGAATTTTGCCGAGTACATCAAGGGCGGCGTCACCGCTTTCGGCCTCGGCTCCAGCCTCTATAAGCCCGGCATGTCGGCCGCCGATGTCGCCGCGCGCGCGAAGGTGACGATCGAGGCCTACGATCTCGCCGTACAGAGCGGCTGATTTCTCGCGCTAGCCGCGCTTTACGGACGGCGCCGGCAGCTGCTCATGGCGGCGCTGGAAGCGCTGCCAGTGCAGCACGATGCCGATCAGCGCCGCCGGCACGAAGCCGAGCAGCAGCAGCCAGAGCGGTAATTCCTTCGGCGAGATGAAGGCGATCGCGATGTCGGAGATCAGCCAGAGCGCTGCGAACATCACCGCGAAATCCGCGCGCGGGCAGCGCAGATAGTAGAACACGGCGGTGATGACGATGGCGGGCGCAATCGCAATCGCGATCATGACCGCCGTCAGCTCCTTCGGCGTCACCGCGTCGAGCACCATCGAGGCCAGCAGCCAGATGGCGGCAAACATGGCGATGATGTCGATCGGATGCCGCAAGCGAATACCTCTCGATGGAACGCGCTATGGTGAGGCCCCACCGTTCGACGTCAAGCCCGTTCCGTCAAGTCAAATACGCCTATTCCTCGTCGTTTCCCGGCGTCGGACGCAGCATGAAATGACCGAAGGCGGACGCAATCGGCTTGGCCGGATCGTCCTGCCAAGCCCGCGCCTCGAAGGCGACGATACGCCGTCCCTGTTTCACGATCGAGACGTTGGCCATGGTGTCCAATGCCCTGCCGGAGCGCAAATAGTTGACGGTGAGCCCGATCGGCTTCGGCAGCGCCGCGATGCCGAGCTCGCGCCGCACGCCAAAGATCGCCGTCGTCTCGAGAAAGGCGCCGGTCATGCCGCCATGGATCGCGGGCAGGATCGGATTGCCGATGATCCTTGGCGAGAACGGCATGGTCAGCGTGCCGTCATCATTGACGCGAATGCCGAGGGCGCGCGCGAACGGGCTGCTCGCGAACGGGCCGTCCGGATCATCAGGCGCCTCCAGCGTCGGAATGCTGCGCGTGTCCATGCGGCGATCCGCCAGCATGTTGGTGCGATTGGCGCCGATCATGAAGCAGGCGGTGGCGGTCGCCACCGGATCGTCCTCGGACTCCTGGTAGGCCGTGGCGCGCACGAAGGCGATCGAGCGCGTGGTGCGGTAGCAGACCGAATGCGCCTTGATGGCGAGCCCGGGCGTCGCCGGCTTCTGGTAGTCGATGCGCAGGTCCAGCGTTGCGATCGCGCTGGTGCCGTCGAGCGCCAGCTGCACCGCCATGCCGCAGCTCTCGTCCAGCATCGCGGTGACGACGCCGCCATGCAGCACGCCGGTTTCGGTGTTGCCGACGAAGACAGGGCGGTAGGGCAGGCTCGACCAGGCCTCGCCAGGCGCGAACCGGTCGAGCTGGAGCCCGCTGATATGGCCGTAATCGGAACGGCGGCCCTTGATGGCCTCGGCGAGTTCCTCGAAGGGACGTGTGGTCGATGAGTTGGACATGGTGACGTTCTAGACCAGTCGGGCCCCGCGCAAAACCCCGCCTGCAAAGCTAGCAGGCAGCTTTGGCCTCGACAGCGCCCGCTGAAGGAACGATGGTGGGCGTCCGTTCCCTGCCTCGCGAGGAGTACCCCATGGCCGATCCCGAAACACCAGCCGCCAAAGAGGGCCCCGTCACCATTTCGACCTCGAGCTCGGAGCGGGCGCCGATCATCTATTTCGACGGCGCGTCCTGCTTTGGCCATCACAACGGCGCCATCCAGATCGAGCTGGCCGCAAATCTCCTGATGCCGATCGGCGCCGCCGTCAGGGTCGACGTGGTCCAGACCGCGCATTTACGCTGCAGCGCGGCCGCGGCGCTGGCCTTGCGCGAAGCGCTCGACAAGGCGCTCGCGATGCTCAAGCTCGGTCAGCAGCAGCCGGAGGACGCGATTCCGGCGGTGAAGAACTAGGGCCGATATTTAGACGTTCTAGAGGATAAGGTGCGTAGCCCGGATGGAGCGAAAGCGTAATCCGGGAATCTTGCCGCCGCCCCCGGATTGCGCTTCGCTCCATCCGGGCTACGAAGCTGCACAGATCGGCTCTGCCTCAGCCGACATGCACCTTCGGCTTCTTGCCGCCGTTCCACTTGCCGTCCAGCGCGCGCTCGATCTGGGCGGCGAGTTGCAGCAGGAGGCCGTCATTGGCTTGCTTGGCGATAGCCTGGATGCCGAGCGGCAGGCCGTGATCTTGGGCAGCCATCGGCAGCGAGATCGCCGGGATGCCGCAGAGATTGGCGAGCGGCGTGAAGGCGAAGAAGCGCCAGAGATTGCCGAACCAGTCGAGCACGTCAGGATTATCCGAGGTGGTGAGATATTGCTTGGTGCCGACCTTCGGCGTCGGCAACGCCGTGATCGGCGTCAGGATCACGTCCCACTGCTCGAAGAAACTGCCAAAGCCGCGCGAGGTCGTGTTGAACACGGCCTGCATCTTCGCCCGGTCGGCAAAGCTGGTATGAAGCCCGGCTTGCCAGATCCGGATGTTCATCGGCTCGATCAGGTCTTCCGGCGGGCGCTCCAGCCCGCGTGCGGCGAGCATGTTGGAGATCACGACCGAGAAGTTCGAAATGTAGCAGGTGGTCTGCGCGGCGAAGGCGGCGCGGAAATCGAGCTCGGGCAGCGCGTAGTCGACATGATGACCGAGGCCTTCGAGGAAGCGGCCGGTCTTCTCCAGCTCGGCTTTGATCTCTGATGTCGCAGTATAGTCGCCCCAGGTGTGGGACAGCGCGATGCGCAGTTTTGACGGATCGCGCTTGATCATCTCGCTGTAGGGCTGCGCCGTGGTCCAGAACGGCATGAACTCGCCCGGGGCCGGCCCGCGGGCATGGTCGACGAACGCCGCGGTGTCGCGCACGGTGCGCGACTGGCAGCCCTGGATCGAGACGAGGCCGGTGAGGTCGGACATGTGCGGCGCCAGCGAGAACACGCCGCGCGAGACCTTCAGCCCGATATTGCCGTTGACGCCGGCGGGAATGCGGATCGAGCCGCCGCCATCGGTCGCGTGCGCGATCGGCACCACGCCGGCCGCGACCATCGCGGCGCTGCCCGCCGACGAGCCGCAGGTGGTGTAGTCGGTATTCCAGGGATTGCGCGTGACGTAAACAGCGGGATTGTCGGCCGACGAGCACACGCCGAATTCCGGCGTCGTGGTGCGCCCGATCAGGTTGAGTCCTGCCTGGCGGAATTTGCCGGTCAGGAAGGTGTCGGCCGTCGCGCGATTGCCGCGCATCAGCAGCGAGCCCATCTCCTGCAGCCGGCCCTTCATGGTCGGTCCCAGATCCTTCATCAGGAAGGGCAGGCCGGCGAACGGACCCGCAAGATTGGCGCCGTCCTTGGCGGGATCGGCGATCACGTCGTCGAACAGCTCGACCACGCCCGACAGCGTCGGATTGACCTTGGCGACGGCACCCGCGGCCTGCCGTGCCAGCTCCTTTGCCGACAGCTCGCCCTTGCGGACGCGGGCCGCAAGGCCAACGCCATCGTGCTGCGCCCATTCGTTCCAGCTCATCGGCAAGGTCATGAAGTCAAAATCCCCTAAGATGCGGCGTCACCTTTTTCGCAAGGGCCCGCCTGAATCAACTGAGCCGGCGCGAAGGGCAGGGTTGCGCCGGGCGGAGGGGTGGCCTCTCATAAAGCATGATCCGGACCCGGAGGGCCGCGTTAGCGCAAAGTGTGAAGCGGTTTTCCCGCGACAAACGCGGAACGCGTTTGCGCTGAGATCATGCTCAAACAACAAGCTAAAGCGCGATGTCAATCGCGCTTTAGGAGAGCCGCGCGATCACCGCAACCGGGCCGCCACCGGCAGGTCCCTGATGCTCGGCGCCGCCGGAGACGTAGACCGCGCTGGTCCCGGCAAGGCCGGCGATCAGGCCGCCGACGGCCGCGCGGGCGTGGCGTGTCGAGCTGATGTCGGTGTCCTCGAGCATGGTGTGGCGGAGGCCGCGCACGGTGCCGTCAGGCGAAGCCTCCGCCTTGGCGAAGACGTTGACGAGCTCGCGGCCTGCTTTTGCCTGCGCGCCAGGCCTTATTCCGACGCTACCCAGCGCCTCAGTCACCGCGGCGGCATCGATGGCGTCGCTCATCACGGCGTGCGCGATCTCGAATTCGCTCGCGGAGGTCCCCGAATTGCCGAGCACGATGACGACGTTGTGCATCAGCTCGATCCCTGAAGAAGTCGAGGCCACCTTCGAGAACAGGTCGTAGCGCCGCAACACGTCCTCATCGCGGATATCTGACGCGATCTCGCCGAGCGCGACTGCAACACCAAGCGCCGAGGCGCCGCGCGAATAGGCCATCGAGCTGTAGGCGCTGATCGTCGCCGTCTTGTGGCCGCGCGCGGCGGCCGCCTCGACACGCTCGCTGGTCAGCAGCGGGCATTTGATCTGGACGAAATGAACATCAGTGGCATCGCTGATGCCGGCATCCGCCATCGCGGCCTTCACCGCGCTCGCGGTCTCGCTGATCTGTGCGGAACGGCCGAGCTCCTCGGGCAGGAAATCGCGGGTCTGTGCCATGCCGATGCTCAGGCGCTTGCCGGGCATGCCGGCGGGCGGCGTTTCGACCTGCTGGCGCGTGAACACCGTGAGGTGCGGGCTGAGCACGCCCTCGGTCCCGCCCGACATCACGAAGGCGATGCGCTGCTCGACCGCTTCAGGTGTCAGCGCGAGTTTTGGCGCCAGCGCGTTGCACAGCGCCGCGACGGCATATTCCCGGGTGAAATCATTGACGCCGCCATTGCCCTCGGTCTTGCCGAGGATCGCCAGGATCGAGGTGGGATCGATCGCGCCTTGCTCGATCAGCCGCATCAGTCCGGAGACATCGCCGGGGCCCTTGGTGGCGATCTTGAAGACGCCGACCGATGTGGTGCGCATGGAGTGTCCTATGAAGTTCGGTAGCCGGCGCGCCAGCCAGCCGCAGAACCGAGGTGGATGTCAAGGCCGTAGCCGGACGGAGCGCAGCGATATCAGGGACAACAAGCCCCGACCGTCATTCCGGGGCGCGCGCAGCGCGAACCCGGAATCCATCGTGCAGCGCGCTGTGACGGTGAATGGATTCCAGGCTCGCGCCAAGCGGCGCGCCCCGGAATGACGGGGTGGGAGCGGCTGCCGTCGACTCCTGTTTCGCAATGCGTCAAGCCATCTACTCAAAAGTATTCCACTTTACCGAAATTTGGATTTGTGAATGCAGAGCAAAACTCGGGCGAAATGCGCCCGGGAGCGCGATGGCGTGCCTGCAAGTCGAAATGTCCGTCGGAGAATGCAATGCAACTCCTTGCTCCGTCATTGCGAGCGTAGCGAAGCAATCCAGAGTCTTTCCGCGGAGGGATTCTGGATTGCTTCGTCGCAAGAGCTCCTCGCAATGACGAGTGGAGGGAGCTTGTGCCTCAACTTCCGCTATCTGGCACCTCGCCACCCCCACGATTGTGGCGAGATCGCATCAAGGCAACAAAAAAATCCTCTGTCGACGGTTGCGCCCCGCACCTTGATGAATCAACCTCGGTTGGTCCATAAGCGGCGTCCCGCGGCCGGATTTCGGTCTGGGTCGCGTGCTTGGGAATAGAGAGGAAATCTCGCGTGGCCAATATCAACCAGAAAATTGCGCAGGAGCTTGGGGCACGGGCGGAGCAGGTCGAGGCGGCAGTGACGCTGCTCGACGGCGGCGCCACGGTTCCCTTCATCGCGCGCTACCGCAAGGAAGCGACCGGTGCGCTCGACGACGCGCAATTGCGCACCCTGGAGGAGCGCCTGGTTTACCTGCGCGAACTCGAGGACCGCCGCATGGCCATCCTCGAATCGGTCCGCGAGCAGGGCAAGCTCGATGCCGCGCTGGAAGCCTCGATCATGGCCGCGGACAGCAAGGCGCGTCTCGAAGACATCTATCTGCCGTTCAAGCCGAAGCGCCGCACCAAGGCGGAGATCGCCAAGGAAGCCGGCCTCGAGCCGCTCGCCAACCAGCTCATGGCGGACCCCGCGAGCGATCCCAAGATCGTCGCAGAAAGCTTCATCAATGCCGAGAAGGGCGTTGCAGATGCCGCGGCTGCGCTCGACGGCGCCCGCGCCATCCTGGTCGAACGCTTCGACGAGGACGCCGATTTGATCGGGGCCTTGCGCGAGGACATGTGGAGCAATGCGCGCATGGCCTCCAAGGTGCGCGACGGCAAGAAGACCGAGGGCGAAAAATTCGCCGACTATTTCGACTTCTCAGAGCCGCTGACGAAACTCCCCTCGCATAGAATTTTGGCGATGTTCCGCGGCGAGAAGGAAGAGATCCTCGATCTCCAGATCCAGGCCGAGGAAGCGCCGCCCGCCGGCGTGCCAGGCGCCTACGAGCTGAAGATCATGAAGCGGTTCGGCATCGCCGACCTCAAGCGTCCCGGCGACCGCTGGCTGATCGACACCGTGCGCTGGGCCTGGCGCACCAAGATCCAGGTGCATCTCAACATCGATTTGCGCATGCGGCTGTGGAACGCGGCCGAGACCGAGGCCGTGCGCGTGTTCGCCTCGAACCTGCGCGACCTGCTGCTGGCGGCGCCCGCCGGCACCCGCGTCACCATGGGGCTCGATCCCGGCTACCGCACCGGCGTCAAGGTTGCTGTCGTCGATGCCACCGGCAAGGTGGTCGACACCACCGCGATCTACCCGCACGAGCCGCAGCGGCAGTGGAACGAGTCGCTGGCAACGCTCGGCCGGCTCGCGATCAAGCACCGCGTCGAGCTGATCGCGATCGGCAACGGCACCGCCTCGCGCGAGACCGACAAGCTCGCAACCGAGCTGGTCAAGGGTCTCCCCGAGCTGAAGATGAGCAAGATCGTGGTGTCGGAAGCGGGCGCGTCGGTCTATTCCGCCTCGGCGTTCGCATCGGAGGAATTGCCGGGCCTCGACGTCACGCTCCGCGGCGCGGTCTCGATCGCCCGCCGCTTGCAGGATCCGCTCGCCGAGCTCGTCAAGATCGAGCCCAAGGCGATCGGCGTCGGCCAGTATCAGCACGATCTCGGCCAGGCCAAGCTCGCCAAATCGCTCGATGCCGTGGTCGAAGACTGCGTGAACGCGGTCGGCGTCGACGTCAACACCGCCTCTGCGCCGCTGCTCGCGCGCGTGTCGGGGGTCGGCTCGGGCCTCGCCCAGAGCATCGTGGCGCATCGCGACGCCAACGGCCCGTTCAAGTCGCGCAAGGCGCTGAAGGACGTGCCGCGCCTCGGTCCAAAGGCGTTCGAGCAGTGCGCGGGCTTTTTGCGCATCCTCGGTGGCGAGGACCCGCTCGATGCTTCCGGCGTGCATCCGGAAGCCTATCCGGTGGTGCGCCGCATCCTCGCGGCGACCAAGAGCGACATCAAGGCGCTGATCGGCTCGAGCGAAATCGTGCGCACCTTGAAGCCGAAGGATTTCGTCGACGAGACCTTTGGTCTGCCGACCGTCACCGACATCTTGAAGGAACTGGAAAAGCCCGGCCGCGATCCGCGTCCGGCATTCAAGGCCGCGGTGTTCAAGGAGGGCGTCGAGGAGATCAAGGACCTTCAGAAGGGCATGATCCTGGAGGGTACCGTGACCAACGTCGCCGCCTTCGGCGCCTTCGTCGACATCGGCGTGCACCAGGACGGCCTGGTGCACATCTCGGCGATGTCCAAGACCTTCATCAAGGATCCGCGCGAGGTGGTGAAGCCCGGCGACATCGTCAAGGTGAAGGTGCTGGACTTCGAGGTCGCCCGCAAACGCATCTCGCTGACGCTCCGCCTCGATGACGAGGTCGGGCCCAAGAAGGACGCCCCCGGCATGCAGCGCGACAACACGCGCAACACCAACCGCATGATGTCCTCGGCCCCGCGCAAGCAGGAATCCTCCAGCGGCGGCGGTGCGCTCGCCGAGGCGATGCGCCGGGCCGCGGAGAAGAACAACGGCAAGCGGGTGTGATGTTCTAACCTCTTCCCGCTGTTCTGCGGGGAGAGATGGGATCGCGCCCTATCCACGCCGTCATTGCGAGCGCAGCGAAGCAATCCAGAATCCCTCCGCGGAAACACTCTGGATTGCTTCGCTGCGCTCGCAATGACGGGGGGAGCCCCATCCTAACTTCGGCGTCAGAATCTGGCGCGCTTGTAAGTTGAAGCTGCCCGTCCGTTCCTCTCTGATCCCTCCGGTGCGGCAGCGATATCGCCGCGCAGCACGGAGGATGCTTCGATGGACAACAGGCTTCTCAAGGGCCTCGCTGCGGGAGCGATCGCTGCAGCGATGGCGCTGGGCTCAC
The DNA here is from genome assembly GCF_001440035.1 of Bradyrhizobium manausense. Taxonomy (GTDB): domain Bacteria; phylum Pseudomonadota; class Alphaproteobacteria; order Rhizobiales; family Xanthobacteraceae; genus Bradyrhizobium; species Bradyrhizobium manausense. Next base: position 13,181 of record NZ_LJYG01000042.1, read on the forward strand.
CGGTGCTGGCCCGAGGCGGCGGCGGAGGCGGCGGTCACGGCGGCTTCGGCGGTGGTGGCCACTTCGGTGGCGGCGGCATGCGCGCTGGCGGCTTCGGCGGCATGCATGTCGGCGGCATGGGCGGTGCACACTTCGCCCACGTCGGTGGACCAGGCTTCGGCGGGGCTCGCTTCGCCCATGTCGGCGGACCTGGCTTCGGTGGCGTGCGTTTCGCCCATGCGGCGATCGGGCCGCGTTTCGTCGGCGGCGGCTGGCACGGCAGGCCCTTCATCGGCCGCCACGCCTTCTTCTTCCGGCATCATCGCTTCCACCGGTTTGCCGTGTTCGGCGCGCCGTTCTACTACGCCAACTATTACGACGACGACTGTTGGCGCAGGAGCTGGACGCCCTATGGCTGGCAATGGGTCAATGTGTGCGGGGACAGTTGGTACTAGCATCGCCGGTCCGCACCATTGTCGCGATCGCCACCGGGTGGTTCCGCTCAGCCCCGGAACGGGATAATCTGGTGGCGATCGTCGCGCGGAGTTTGTCATGACCGGAGGCCATCGCCGCATCCTTGTCGTCGAGGACGATCCGGAAACCGCGGGCCAGCTGGTCGAGGAACTGACGACATCAGGCTATGAGGTCGATCTCGCCGCCACAGGGCGCGAAGCCCTCAGCCACGGCGCCGCACGCGACTATGCCGTCATCACCATCGACCGCATGCTGCCCGACATCGATGGCATCACCGTGATGCGGCAGATGCGCGACGACGGCGTTGCCTCGCCGTTCCTGATCATCTCCGCACTCGGCGAGGTCGACGAGCGCGTGCGCGGCTTGCGTGCCGGCGGCGACGATTACCTCGTCAAGCCGTTCTCCTTCGTCGAGCTGCTCGCGCGCCTCGAGGCCCTCGGCCGCCGCAGCGAGACCATCGCCAAGGAAACGATCCTGCGCGTCGGCGACCTCGCCGTCGATTTGATCGCGCGCAATGCCAGCCGGCGCGGCCGCAAGATCCCGCTGTTGCCGCGCGAATTCCAATTGCTCGAATATCTCGTCCGCAATGAGGGCCGCGTCGTCTCCCGCGCGATGCTGCTGCAGCACGTCTGGGACCTGCATTTCGATCCCTCCACCAACATCATCGACGTCTATGTCGGACGCGTCCGCCGCAAGGTCGACGATGCCCAGGCCTATCCATTGATCCACACCATCCGCGGCATCGGATATTGCCTCCGTGCTCCTGGCTAACACGCTCCGGTCCTCGACCTTCCGCCTGGCACTGATCGCGATCGCGATCTTCGGCCTGATCGTCGCGGCGATCATGGCCTACGTCTATGTCGGCACGCTCGCTTATGTGCGCAGCCGCGTCGGCGATGCCGGCGACCACTCCGGCTTCGTCGCGATGCTCGAGCTGGCGACGATCGCCGTCGCCGTGCTGCTGTTCGTGCTGTCGGGCGTCGCGGCCGTGCTGGTGACGCGGCGCACGGTCGGGCGGATCGAGGAGATCAATGCCACCAGCCGCGCGATCATGCTCTCGGGCCTCGACCGGCGCATTCCCTTGCGCGGCAGCCATGACGAATGGGACCGCGTCGCCGAAAACCTCAACCAGATGCTCGATCGCATCGAGACGCTGATGGGGGAGGTGAAGCAGGTCAGCGACAATGTCGCCCACGATCTGCGCACGCCGCTGACGCGGATGCGGGGCCGGCTGGAAAAGGCCTATCATGCTCCGCGCAACGATGCGGCCGACGCCGCCCTGATCGGCGACACCATCGCCGACCTCGATGCCGTGCTCGGGATGTTCGCCTCGATCACCCGGATCTCGGAGATCGAGACCCGCGCCCGCCGCAGCGCGTTTCGCCCGCTCGATCTGGCCGAGATCGCCGGCGAGGTGGTTGAACTCTACGACGCCGCTGCCGAGCAGGTCGCAACGCGCCTGAGCCTCACTGGCGAGCGCGAGGTCGCCGTCACAGGCGACCGCGACCTGCTGTTCGATGCGATCGCCAATCTGGTCGACAACGCCATCAAGCATGGCCGCCCAGGTGGAAAGGTGACGGTGATCTGCCAAGGCACCGAGAGCGGCGCCTCGATTACGATCGCCGACGACGGCGAGGGCATTCCGGCCGACCAGCGCGACCACGTATTCAAGCGCTTCTATCGGCTCGAGCAGAGCCGCTACACCCCGGGCAACGGTCTGGGGCTGAGCCTGGTCGCGGCCGTGGCCCGCCTCCATGGCGCCGAGATCATGTTGCATGACAATGATCCGGGCTTGAAGGTCCGGCTCGATTTTCCGCCGCACCGGCTCGGCACCCAACTTGCATGATCGCAAATGTATCGCGTGAGAGTCCTGCCATGCCAAGCCTGCCTGATCTCGTCATCACCAACGCGCGCATGCGCAGCCGCGAGCTCGTCGACATCGCGATGACCGACGGCGTGATCTCGGCGATCGGCGACCGGCTCGATCACGCCGCGCAATCCGTCATCGATGCCCGAGGCGGCCTGGTGACGTCGGCGTTCGTCAATCCGCATCTGCATCTTTGCAAGGTCTCGACCCTGCCGATGATGTCGGAGGCGGCGCTGGAGGCCTATCAGGGCGTCGACATGACCGAGGCGGCGAAGGCGATCGAGCTCGCGGCGGTGGTCAAGAGCAGCTACGACGCCTCCTGGATCATTCCGAACGCGCGGCGCGCGGTGGCGCTTGCGGCGCTCCACGGCAATCTCCATGTCCGTGCCTTTGCCGATGTCGACACCAAGGCGAGGCTCGAGGGCGTCAAGGCGCTGCTCGCCATCCGTGAGGAGTTTCGCGGCATCGTCGAGATCCAGGTGGTTGCGTTCCCGCAGGATGGCCTGTTGCGCGAGCGAGGGGCCGACGGCCTGATGTGCGAGGCGATGGCATCGGGGGCCGATGTCGTCGGCGGCATCCCCTGGATCGAGGCCAACGAGCAGGACATGCGCCGCCACATCGATTTCTGCTTCGACCTTGCCGCCGAGCACGGCGCCGACATCTCGATGCTGCTCGACGACGTCGGCGATGCCAATATGCGCACGCTCGACATGATGGCGCGCGCGGTGATCGCGCGTGGCATGGAGGGCCGGGCGCTCGCTCATCATTGCCGCGCCATGGCGCTCTATCCCGAGAACTATCTTCGCGAGCTGATGGTCCTGCTCGGGAAGGCCCGTGTCAGCGTCGTCAGCGACCCCCACACCGGCCCGCTGCATGCGCGGGTCAAGCAGCTGCTGGGCGCCGGGATCAATGTCTGTCTCGGCCAGGACGATATTTCCGACGCCTATTATCCGCTCGGCCGCAACAACATGCTGGAGGTGGCGTTCCTGGCCTCGCACCTGCTGTGGATGACGAAGAAGAGCGAGCTCGAGACGCTCTACGACATGATCACCACGCGCGCCGCCGCGGCGCTCGGCCTCGAGCGCTACGGCCTCGGCCTCGGCTGCGCAGCCAATCTCGTCATCCTCGACCAGGGCGACGTCACCGAGGCATTGCGCTTTCATGCGCCGCCGCGTGTCGTCATCAGCCATGGCCGCGTTGTCGATACTGACCGCATGCGCGCGCTCGCGGAGGCCGCAATTGTCCCCTGAGGCGCGCTGCTCAGAGCTCGATCACGCCGCGGCGCGCCGCGTGTGCCACCGCATCGGTGCGGCCGGTCGCATCCAGCTTGTCGAGCAGCGAGCCGACGTGGAATTTCACGGTATGCACGGAGATGTTGAGCCGGCGCGCGATCATCTTGTTGGAGGCGCCTTCGGCCATCAGCGCCAGCACGTCGAGCTCGCGCTGCGTCAGCGCGATATCCTCGGGCATGACACGCGGATCGCGGGCGACGATCGTCGCATTGGCGGCCTCGCCGGGCGCGGCAACGCGAAGCCCCNNNGAGGCGGTCGGCGAGCGCTGGATCGTCGATCTCGAGCGACAGCACGATATCAGGCGAGATGTCCGCGCTCACGCCTCGGGCCTCTCGCCGATCGTGACCCTGAAGCTGGCAGGTTCGCCGCCACGGCGGACCGCGAGATCGACCACCCGGCCGACGCTGGCGGGTCCCAGCGTCCGCAACAATGCGCGCACGCCTGACAGCTTCTGGTCGTTGACCGCCACGATCACGTCGCCCTGGCGGATGCCGGCGCTGGCCGCTGGACCGGCCTTGTCGACATTCATCACCATCGCGCCGATGCCGTCATCGAGCCGCAGCGGCTGCAGTCCGAGCCCGAGATATCCCCGCGCAATGCGGCCGCGCGTCTCCAGCTGGGCTGCGACGCGCTCGATCGTCGCCGTCGGAATCACCAGCACGCGCCGCGGTCCGAGCACGGCCATGCCAAAGGCCTCGCCGGAAGCATCGAGGGCAAGGCTGCCCTCCTGGCTCGAACGGAGGCGAACATCGAGCTCGATCCGCGCATCGATCTCGCCGCCGCGCAAGGAGCGCCAGCCCTGGCCTGAGACGGATACCATCCCCAGCGCCGCACTCGGCGCATCCCTGTTGGTGGCGACCACGACCGAGAGCGCACCGAGAGCGGGCACAGTCGCGGCCAGCTTGACCGGGGCAATATTGGTTTCAGCGCGCAGCAGCGCGATATCGGTCGTGTGGTCGCGGCCGACGATCGCGGCGGCAACCGTGCCGCCATCGGCGAGCACGATCTGGACATCGCCCTCGTCGGCCAGCGCCTCGTCGGCGGTGACGATCAGGCCGGGCTTCCAGACGAAGCCGGTCGAGCCGGAACGATGCGAATGGACTGATACAACGGACGGCGCGATCCGCGCCACGACATCCGCCAGCGCCGATGACAGCAAGGTGAGGGGGGTGAGGTCGGTCATGGAGGGCTCCCTAAGCTGTCCTCAATCTGGTACCTCGCGGCCAATTGTGGAACTGGCCGGGTGGCCAGTCCTTCAGGGCCGTAGCCGACCAACATGTGATTGGGAACTCCTCATGGCAACGTGTAGCAATCTGCCAATCGCGCCTGACGGCCCCAAACCATTTTCAGCGAGCCCCGACCGATGACCATCGACCTCACCNCCGTACCCTGCTTCAACTGGCCGGCGCCAGCTCGCTCGCGATGGCTGCGGCCGGCGCGGCGCGCGCCGAGGGCAATCCGCAAGGCGGTGGGCCAACCTACGCCAGTCGCACGCCGATGCGGATCGGCATGGTGACGCTGCGGGTGAAAAATCTCGATAAAGTGGCCGATTACTACCGCGACGTGATCGGGCTTACCGTGATGGAGCGCTCAGGCAGCGCCGCGAAGCTCGGCACATCAGGTATCACGCTGCTGGTGCTGGAAGCCCGCCCCGACGCCGCGATCGAGCCGCGCAACGCCGCCGGCCTCTATCACACCGCCTTCCTGATGCCGACGCGAAAAGATCTCTCGCGCTGGCTGGTCCATGCTGCCTCGCATCGGGTGCCGCTGTCGGGCTTTGCCGATCATCTCGTCAGCGAGTCCGTCTACCTCGACGACCCCGAAGGCAACGGCATCGAGGTCTATGCCGACCGCGATCCCTCGCAATGGCAGTGGAGCGAGGGTAGCGTGAAGATGGCGACCGACGAGCTCAACATTCCCGACCTGCTGTCGCTGACCAACACGCGCGTCAGCGACTATGCCAGGGCGCCGGATGGCCTGCGCGTCGGCCACATGCATTTGCGCGTCGGCGATCTCGCACAGGCGCAGAGTTTTTACCATGGCGCTGTCGGCCTCGACCCGACCCGCAGCCGGGGCGGCGCCGCGTTCCTGTCGTCCGGGCGCTATCACCACCATCTCGGCATGAACGTCTGGCAGAGCGAGGGCGCCGGCCAGCGCGACGATGCGATGACCGGACTCGCCTGGTTCTCGCTCGTGACGGAAAAGCAGGACATCCTCGCCGCGCAGGAAGAACGCCTGCGCAAGGGCGGCGCGCGCGTCGTGCAACTGCCTGACGGCGTCGAGGCCGTCGACCCCTGGGGCACGCGGGTGCGATTGCTGAAGGTGTGAGCGGCCCGCGTGCTTGCTGGCAATAGGACCCCATGGTAGCACGCGATGGATCGTGCGCTGCCAGACTGGACTCAGCTTCCCCCGGACTTTTTCCCGACATGACCGATTTTCGCGGCGTCTTCCCCTATCTCGTCTCGCCCGTCAGTGCTGATGGCGCGGTGCGGACCGATGTGCTCGCAAGGCTCTGCGACGATCTGATCGGCGCCGGTGTGCATGGGCTGACACCGCTCGGCTCGACCGGCGAGTTCGCCTATCTCAATGCCGCGCAGCGGATGGCGGTTGTGCAGACCACGATCGAGGCTGCGAAGCGCCGCGTGCCAGTTGTGGCGGGCGTCGCCTCAACCTCGACGGCCGATGCGGTGGCGCAGGCGCAGGCCTATCAAAAGCTTGGTGCCGACGGCATCCTGGCAATCCTCGAAGCCTATTTCCCGCTTCCTGACGCCCAGGTCGAATCCTATTTCCGCAGCATCGCCGATGCCGTGGACATTCCCGTCGTCATCTACACCAATCCGCAATTCCAGCGCTCCGACCTCACCCTCGACGTCATCGCGCGCCTCGCCGAGCATCCGCGCATCGGCTACATCAAGGACGCCTCGACCAACACCGGGCGGCTGCTCTCGATCATGAACCGCTGCGGCGATTCCTTGCGCGTGTTCTCGGCCTCCGCCCATATCCCGGCCGCGGTGATGCTGATCGGTGGCCTCGGCTGGATGGCGGGGCCGGCCTGCATCATCCCGCGCCAGAGCGTTGCGCTCTACAACCTTTGCCAGGCGGGCCGCTGGGGCGAGGCCATGGCGCTGCAGCGCCGGCTGTGGCGCATCAACGAGGCCTTCGCCCGCTTCAACCTTGCCGCCTGCATCAAGGCTGGCCTTGCGATCCAGGGCTACGACGTCGGCGATCCCATTCCGCCGCAGGCGCCGCTCACGGCCGATGCGCGCAAGGTGGTGGAAGCGGCGCTGCGAGAGCTGCGGTGATTGTCATTCCGGGGCGATGCGCAGCATCGAACCCGGAATCTCGAGATTCCGGGTTCGTCCTTCGGACGCCCCGGAATGACGATGATCTTCGGGGCATGACAAATCCGTGGTCCGACCGCCTAAAACCGTGGCTGGCATGCTCCCGATCGATCCGCTAAAAGGCTGCCCGCGTTTCAAGACACCCCGAGGACCCCACGGAATGAACATTCTTCCCGGCAATTTGCGTTTCGGAGCGGGCCAGCCCGTCAAGCGTTTGGAAGACCAGCGGCTGCTCACCGGGAAGGGGCAATTCATCGACGACAAGCCGGAAGATGGCGCGCTGTGGTTGCACGTGCTGCGCTCGCCACACGCGCACGCGAAGATCATCTCGATCGACACCGGCGCTGCCGCGTCGATGCCTGGCGTCACCGCGATCTACACCGGCGCCGATCTGATCAAGGACGATATCGGCACTATTCCGACGCTCAGCATCTTCAAGCGGCCTGATGGCAAGCCGATGACGGTGCCGCCGCGGCGACTGCTCGCTCATGACGCGGTGCGTTACACCGGCGAGGCGGTGGCGGCAGTGGTGGCGTCGTCGCGTGCGGAGGCCCAGAGCGCGGCCGAGGCGATTGTGGTCGAATACGACGTGCAGCCCGCCGTGGTCGATCCCGTCGAGGCCGTCAAGCCCGGTGCGCCGGTGGTGTGGCCTGACGCGCCCGACAACATTGTCGGCGCGATGAGCTATGGCGACGCCGCCAAGGTGGACGAGGCCTTTGCCAAGGCCGCGCACACCGTCGAGCTCGATCTCGTCAGCCAGCGTCTGGTGCCCTCCGCCATGGAGCCGCGCTCGACCATTGCCGAGATCGACAAGAAGACCGGCCGTCTCCTGCTGCATGTGCAGTCGCAGACCCCGGCCTCGACCCGCGACGTGCTCGCCGAAGCCGTGCTGAAGCGTCCGAAAGACAGCGTGCGCGTGCTCGTCGGCGACATCGGCGGCGGCTTTGGCCAGAAGACCAACCTCTATCCGGAAGACGGCATCGTCGCCTATGTCGCGACCAAGCTGAACAAGAAGATCCGCTGGCGCGGCGATCGCACCGACGAGTTCGTCGGCGGCACCCATGGCCGCGATCTCACTTCGACCGCGTCCTTCGCGCTGGACGAGAAAGGCAAGGTGCTGGCCTATCGCGTCAAGTCGATCGGTTGCACCGGCGCGTACTCGTCGGGCGCCGCGAACATCATTCCGCTGGTGCTTGGACCGTTCGTGCAGACCGGCGTCTATGACCTGCCGCTGGTGCATTTCGAGGTCAAGTCGGTGATGACCCACACTGCGCCGGTCGGAGCCTATCGTGGTGCTGGTCGCCCCGAAGCGGTCTTCATCGTCGAGCGCCTGTTTGACGCTGCCGCGCGAAAAATCGGCATGGATCCGCGCGCAATCCGGAAGGCAAACTACATCAAGCCCGGTCAACTGCCCTACACCAATGCAGTCGGGCAGGTTTACGATTCCGGTGCCTTCGCGCACATGCTCGACCGGGCCGCGAAGCTTGCAGACTGGGACGGCTTCGTCGCGCGCAAGAAGGCAGCGAAGAAGAAGGGCCTGCTTTATGGTCGTGGCCTCACGTCGTACATCGAATGGACCGGCGGCCGCGCCCATACCGAGAAGGTCAGCCTGCACGCGACCGCGCAGGGCCGCGTCGTCCTGCATTCCGGCACCATGGCGATGGGGCAGGGGCTGCAGACCACCTACACCCAGATGATCTCCGACACGCTCGGGATCGCCATGGACAAGATCGACGTCGTGCAGGGTGACACGGATCTCGCGATGGGTTTTGGCAGCGTCGGCTCGCGTTCGCTGTTCGTCGGGGGCACTGCCGTTGCGGTCTCCTCCAACGACCTGATCCAGAAGGCGCGCGAAAAGGCGGCCAACGTGCTGGAGACTTCGATCGAGGACATCGAATATCAGGGCGGCATGCTCACCGTGGTCGGCACCGACCGCCGCATCAGCCTGTTCGATCTCGCGGAGAAGGAGACCGGCGCCAGGCTCAGCGTCGATTCCGAAGGTGAGGTTGACGGGCCGAGCTGGCCGAACGGCACCCATATCTGCGAGGTCGAGATCGACCCTGAGACTGGCGTGTCCAAGGTCGTGCGCTACACCACCGTCGACGATGTCGGCGTTGCCGTGAACCCGATGCTGGTGACAGGGCAGATCCATGGCGGCGTCGCGCAAGGCATCGGCCAGGCGCTGTATGAAGGCGTCTCCTACGATGCCGACGGCCAGCTCCTCACCGCGAGCTACCAGGACTATTGCATCCCCCGCGCCGACGACGTGCCGCCGATCGTGGTGACGCTGGACGATTCCGCGCCCTGCCGCACCAATCCGCTCGGCGCCAAGGGCTGCGGCGAATCCGGCGCCATCGGCGGCCCGCCCTGCGTCACCAACGGCGTGATGGACGCACTCGCCGAACTCGGCATCACCCAGCTCAACACGCCACTGACGCCGCAGAAGATCTGGAAGGCGATCAGGGACGCGAAGGCGAGCTAAGACTTTTCACGCCGTCATTGCGAGCGCAGCGAAGCAATCCAGAATCCCTCCGCGGAAGCGGTCTGGATTGCTTCGTCGCAAGGGCTCCTCGCAATGACGGGTGAGAGAGATGCGCCCCTCAAATCCCCAGCATCATCTTCGCGATAATATCGCGCTGGATCTCCGAGGTGCCGCCGAAGATCGTGTAGGCGCGGCCGTTGAGATATTCCGGCACCAACGTCAACATCTCCTCGGGCAGCGCGGGCTCGTGATTGAGCTTGTAGAGCGGGCGCATCGGCTCGACGGCGAGCGCGTCGTGGCCGATCACGTCGACCCCCAGCCGCGTCACGGCCTGCCGGATCTCGCTGTTGCGCAGCTTCAGGATTGACGAGACCGCGCCGGGATTTTGTCCGGTCTGCAGCGCGGAGAGCACGCGCAGTTCGGTCATTTCAAGCGCGTCGATGTCGATCTCGACCTCGGAGATGCGGGTCGCGATATCGGGGCTGTCGATGGCGCGCCCCGTCAGATCGGACTCCGCGAGCTCGGTGATCGCGCGCAGCCCCTCGCGCAGCTTGGCTGATGCAATGCCGGAGCCGCGCTCGAATTCGAGCAGGTATTTGCCATAGGTCCAGCCCTTGCCTTCATCGCCGACCCGGTTGGCCACGGGCACGCGCACGTCGTCGAAGAACACCTGGTTGACCTCGTGGTCGCCGCCGATGGTGAGGATCGGGCGCGTGGTGATCCCGGGCGTCTTCATGTCGATCAGGATGAAGCTGATGCCGTCCTGCTGTCGCGGGCCGTCGCTGGTGCGCACCAGCGCGAACATGCGGTTGGCGTGGTGGGCATGCGTGGTCCAGATCTTGGTGCCGTTGACGATGTAGTCGTCGCCGTCGCGCACCGCGCGCGTCTTCAGCGACGACAGGTCCGAGCCGGAGCCCGGTTCGGAATAGCCCTGGCACCAATAATCCTCGCCGGAGAGAATCCGCGGCAGGTAGAAATTCTTCTGCTCAGGGCTGCCGAAGCCGATGATGACGGGGCCGACCATCTTCACGCCCATCACATTCACATTCGGCACACCGGCCCGCGCGCATTCGCTCTCGAAGATCCAGCGCTGCGCCGGGGTCCAATCGGGACCGCCATATTCGACTGGCCAGCCCGGCGCGCCCCAGCCGCGGCCGTGCAGCGCGCGCTGCCAGGCCATGCCGATATCGGGATCGGAGAACACCGACGGCGTCAGAGCGGTCGCGCGCTTCATCTCGCCGGTGAGATTCTTCGCAATGAAGCTGCGCACCTCGCTCTGGAAGGCGCGCTCTTCGGTATTGAACGACAGATCCATGATGCGCTCCTCTCAGGCCGAAGCGGTGCTGCGGCCAAGCTCGGCGTGGCGGCTGTAGTGGTGCGCGGTGCCGCCGAACAGCGTGTCGAAGGCGACGAGCCGCTTGAAATAGGCGCCGACCTCGAGCTCCTCGGTGACGCCCATGCCGCCATGAAGCTGGATCGACTGCTCGCCGACGAAGCGGGCGCATCTACCGATCTTCGCCTTGGCGGCCGAAGCTGCGCGAGCCCGCTCAACCGGCGCGCTATCCGCCTTCAGCGCGGCGCGCAGCGCCATCGAGCGTGCCTCGTCGAGCTGGATCGCCATATCGGCGAGGCGATGGCGGATCACCTGGTTGGCGGACAGGGGCCGGCCGAACTGCTTGCGGATCTTGGTGTACTCGAGCGTGGTGTCGAGCAGGGTCTGCATGATGCCGACGGCCTCCGCACCAAGCGCAGCCATCGCGCGATCGACGGCCCATTCGATCGCCGGCAGCGCGTCGTTGCCGTCACCGAGCAGTGCATCCTCCGACAAATGCAGGTCGGACAGCTCGATGTTGCAGGCGCGCCCGCCGCCGAGGCGCGGATAGTCGGAGATCGCGAGGCCAGAGGCGGTCGCCGGCACCAGGAACAGGCCGATCCGTCCCGAGGGTCCGTGATGATCGTGCAGATGCGCGGAGACGATGATCTCGTCGGCGGCATGGCCGTCGAGCACGGCGATCTTGCTGCCGGTCAGGCGCCAGCCGTTGGCTGACTTGGTCGCTGATGTCACGATCTTGGCGAGATCGAACCGCGCGGCCCGCTCGGAATGCGCGAAGGCGAGCTTCATTGAGCCGTCCGCGATCTTGGGCAAGCTCGCCTGCTTCTGCGCCGTGCTGCCGCATCGCTCGATCAGCGCGGCGCCAAGCACGACCGTCGCGACATAGGGCTCGCACACAAGCCCGCGGCCAAAGGCTTCCATCAAGATGCCGATCTCGATCGGACCGCCACTGAGCCCGCCAAACTCTTCCGGGATCGGCAGCGCCAGCCAGCCGAGCTCGGCGAACTGTTCCCACACATGAGGGCTGAAGCCGAGCGGATCGTTCGTCATCTTGCGGCGGTGGTCGGCATCGTAGCTCTCGGCCACGAAGCGCTCCGCGCTCTCGCGCAGCAGCTTTTGCTCGTCACTGAGATTGAGATCCATGGCGCTTATTCCGCGGCGGCCGGCTTGCGCACTGAGGGATGCAATCCGGATGGATCGACCACCATGCCGAACTCCTGAAGATTATGGGCATGACAGAGCTGATGCAGGGCAAAGGCCTGATCGATTGCGGCGGGCTGCCCCATCACGTCGACGGAACGGTTCACCGCTTCCTTGGTCAGCTTCAGCGCAAAGGACGGCTTTGACGCGATCCGCCGCGCCAGTTCCAGCACGCGTGCGGGCAATTCCGCGCGCGGCACGACCTGGTTGACCATGCCGAGCTGATGCGCCTCCTCGGCGCTCCAGCTGTCGGCCGTGAACAGGAATTCCTTGGCCTTGCGCGGGCCGAGTTCCCAGGGATGCGCGAACCATTCGACACCGCAAACGCCCATGGTGACGACGGGGTCGCAAAACTGCGCATCATCGCTGGCGACGACGAGGTCGCAGGCCCAGGCCAGCATCAGGCCGCCCGCAATGCATTTGCCGTGCACTTCCGCGATGGTCGGCTTCGCCAGATTGCGCCAGCGCCGCGTGATCTGGAGATATATTTCCTGCTCGCGCGCAAAGCGGCCGTGGGCGTTCGCCTCGGCAAAGCCGCCCCAATGTCCTATCGGCGGAAAGTCTGTGCCCGCGGCATTCTTGGCCCCGGGGCGCAGGTCATGACCGGAGGAGAAGTGCGGGCCGTTGCCGGCGAGAATGATGACCTTGACCGTATCGTCCTGAACCGCTTCGTCGAAGGCGGCGTTGAGATCGTAGGTCATTTGCAGATTCTGCGCGTTGCGCGCGTCGGGGCGGTTCATCACGAGCCGGGCGATCGCCGGCTCCGGCCGCTCCACGAGGATGGTCTCGAACGAGGACATGGCGCGCTCCCCTGCTGCTTTTCGTCTTGTTTGTCGTGAGTTGACTATGTCGCGTGGTGATAGGCAAGGGGCTTGCGTCAGCCGGCTACGTGTCGCGCGCGTCCGCGCGGGACATCTGGCGTTGTATGCGCTCGATCTGGTAGTTTGCCGGCCGATTCCACCGGGAGAAATTTGATGCGCAAGATCCTGACCGTGCTGGCGGCGCTGGCCTCGCTCAGCCTCACCAATTGCGGCTACAACGCGATCCAGAGCCAGGATGAGCAGATCAAGGCCAACTGGTCCGAGGTGGTGAACCAGTATCAGCGCCGCGCCGATCTCGTGCCCAACCTGGTCAACTCGGTGAAGGGCTTTGCGCAGCAGGAGAAGGACGTGCTGCTCGGCGTCACCAATGCCCGCGCCAAGGTCGGCAGCATCCAGGCGACGCCCGAGGTGCTGAACGATCCCGCCGCCTTGCAGAAATTCCAGGCCGCCCAGGGCGAGTTGTCCAGCGCGCTGTCGCGCCTCCTCGTGGTCACGGAAAACTATCCGCAGCTGAAGTCGGATGCGCTGTTCAAGGATCTGATGTCGCAGCTCGAGGGCACCGAAAACCGCATCACGGTCGCGCGCAACCGCTACATCAAGTCGGTGCAGGATTATAACGTCAGCATTCGCTCATTCCCGAGCAACCTCACGGCGATGATGTTCGGCTACAAGGAAAAGCCGAACTTCACCGTCGAGAACGAGAAGGAAATCTCGACCGCGCCGAAGGTCGACTTCAACACCGCGCCCGCGCCGTCGAAGTAGGCGCGCTGTTACGCATGGGCTTCACCCCACCCACCGCCGTCATTCCCCGCGACCCGGCTACGCCAAGGCTTCGCCTAGGTTTCGGTCTAGGGCGCGCCGAAGATTTAGCGCAGGCGGCAGGCGCGAAATCCAGTACGCCGGGGCTTCTCCGTATCTCGCCGGCGGATCTGGAATACTGGATCGCCCGGTCAAGCCGGGCGATGACATTGCGTGTGTGGTGTGCGGCGATCGTCGCAACGCTCCTCATAGCTTTCGCCTCACTTGCCGTCGCCGACGTCGCTGTCCCCCAGCTCACCGGCCGCGTGGTCGACCGGACCGGCACGCTATCGAGCAGCGACATCGCCGCGCTGTCGCAGAAGCTGCGCGATTTCGAGACGCGCAAGGGCAGCCAGATCGCGGTGCTGATCGTGCCGACGACGGACCCGGAGACGATCGAGCAGTTCTCGATCCGCGTCGCGGAGGCCTGGAAGATCGGCCGCAAGAAGGTCGACGACGGCGCGATCCTGGTGGTCGCCAAGAACGACCGGCACTTGCGCATCGAGGTCGGCTACGGCCTCGAAGGCGCGCTCACCGACGTCACGTCGCGGCGGATCATCGACGAGGTCATCACGCCGAAATTCCGGGAGGGCGATTTCGCCGGCGGCATCTCGGCCGGCGTCGACCGGATGATGCGTGTCGTCGACGGCGAGCCGCTGCCGGCTCCCTCGCGCAGCGTGAATTTTGCCAATCTGGACGACATCGGGCCGCTTGCCCCGTTCGCCCTGTTTGCTTCACTCATCGTCGGCGGCATCCTGCGCTCGCTGCTGGGACGGCTGCTGGGCTCGGTCGCAACCGGCGGCGTGATCGGCCTCCTGGCACTGCTCATTCTGGGATCCGGTGCGCTGGCCCTGCTCGCCGGGATCATCGCCTTTGTGCTGTCCTTCATCGCCGATCTGTTTCCGGCATCGACAGGGCCGTCGCGGGGCGGGTCGTGGTCGAGCGGCTCCTCCTCCGGCGGCTGGAGCAGCGGGTCGTCGTCCAGCGACAGCGGCAGCTTCAGCGGGGGCGGCGGCAGCTTCGGTGGCGGCGGCGCCTCGGGGAGCTGGTAGTCATGGCCATCGGGCGTATCACCAGGCATCTGCTCCAGCACCATTGGCGCGCGAAGCAAGTGTTTCCGCAAGATGTGCTCGACCGTATCGAGCAGGCGATCAAGCAAAGCGAAACCACGCATTCCGGCCAGGTTCGTTTCGTCGTCGAAGGCGCGCTCGACGGCCGGCCGCTATTCCGCAATCAGCACGCGCGCGAGCGCGCGCTCGATGTGTTCTCGCATTTGCGCATCTGGGATACCGCGCATAACAACGGCGTGCTGATCTACCTGCTGCTCGCCGACCGCGACGTCGAGATCATCGCCGATCGCGGCATCGATGCGAAGGTGGGCGCGGCCGGCTGGGAAGCGATCTGCCGCGCGATGGAGGGCGAGTTCGCCGCGGGCCGGTTCGAGCGCGGCGTGATCGCCGGCATCGCGGCGGTGTCGCGCGAGCTGGCGAAGCATTTCCCGCCGGGAGGGGTGCATCCGAACGAGCTGCCGGATAAGCCGGTGGTGATGTGAGCTCCAACGTCGTCCTGGCGAAAGCCAGGACGACACCCTGCCTCAAACATCCAGCTGGTTCAAATCCCGCACCGCCTGCCGCGGGGCAGCATCGTCTGACGATTTGTTGCACGCCGCCACGCCGGTTCCATTTTCCCGGCTCAATTCGGCCTCGGACGAGTTCCTAAAATTTCAGTAAGCGGGTCCCGAGGTAAGGAATTCGCAAGCAATGAAAGTTACCAAAAGGTCAACCCAGACTGGAGTATTTGAGCCGTGAGCGAACCTATGTCCGACCTGGCCGGCCAAGGGACCAATGACCGGGCGAACGACCGGACTGGCGCCGTTGACGCCGCCGCCGGCATCGAGGCCCCCTCGATCGCCCCCGACCATGAGACGCCGCCCAAACCTGATCCGGTAATGGCTGATCCGGTCAAGGCGGATGCCCCGAAGGTCGAGCCGCCAAAGATCGAGGTCCCGAAGTTCGAAGCTCAAGCCGAGCCCAAGCCCGAAACCAGAACTGAGACCAAAGCAGAGGCAGATCCCGGCAGGCTGATCGTGATGGCGCCGGCGGCGCGGTCCTGGGACCGCGAAGAGTACGCCCCGCATGTCAAGGCCGAGGAGATCAGCGACACCGGCAGCAAGCGCCGCCTGTCGGCGATGGCCGCGGTCGTCGCGATCGCGGCTTGCGTCGGCGCCGTCAGCGGCGCGCTTGCGACCGTCGGCATGATGCATTTCGCGGCCAGCCCGGCGCCGGTCCAGGTCGCCGATACCAGCGCGCTGGATGCCTCCGTCGCCCGGATCGATGCCGATATCGTGGCGCTCAAGGCCAATGTCGAGCACACCTCGAAGACCGGCCTCAGCCAGTTCAACCGCGCCAATGACCGTCTCGACAAGCTCGAGAAGGCGCAGGCCGAGCCGTTGGCCAGGCTGGCGAAACTGTCGGAGACCGTCGACAAGCTCCGCGCCACGCCGCCGGCTGCCGCCCCCGTGCAGGCCGCCGCCGCGCCCGCGAAGGAGACCACTGGCACGATCGCGCCGGCCCCGACCCAGGTCGCGACGGCCGCTGCTGCGCCGGCTCCCGTGCCGGTTCCCGCGACTGCCGCGCCCAAGACCGAGGTCAAGACGGAAGTCGGTCGCCTGCCGACGATCGACGGCTGGAGGCTCCGCGACGTCGCCAATGGCGGTGCGCTCATCGAAGGCCGGGGCGGCCTGTACGAGGTTTATGCCGGCGATCCCATCCCCGGTCTCGGCCGCGTCGATGCGATCCGGCGCCAGGATGGCCACTGGGTGGTGGTCACGCCCCGAGGCCTGATCGTCGCGCGCTAAACGTCCGATATGCGACTTTCGAAGAGGCGCTTCACCACCGTGTGAGGCGCCTTTTTGCTTGAATAGGCTGTCAGGCGCGGTGTTAGTGGAGGCATGAGCCGCGCGCTGCGAATTCTCCTGGCTGGCATATTGTTGTTGGGCAGCGTCATGTCGCTCTCGGCAGCGGAGAACGCGCTGCTCGTCCGCGGCACAGCGATCACCGATCCTGATGTGCTGAAGAGGCTCGATCAGGACGACGTGCTGACGATCTCGCGCCTGCTCTGGCCGGAACGCAATGCGAATTTTCCGCTGACGAACGATCAGCTGTTCGCCTGGCTGCCGCAGCTCAGGGACATTCCGCCGGCCATCGATGCCGAGTTCGACCGCTACATTGCGCGGCAAAAGGCGGTTTCGGCGAGCGAGACCATCGGCGTCGGCGACGGCTTCGACGTCCAGCTGTTCGATCGTTCCAGTCTGAAATCCGCCGACACACGCTTCGTGCTGGCCGGCCTCGTCAACCGCATGGACCGCGCCTATGTCTCGGAGGAATCCTGCGGCGAGATCCGGCTGATCTATCGCCTGGCGCGGTTCGGGCCCGGGCCGGATGGTGGCAGCACCGCGACGCGCCTGCCGATGACGTTGAACCTGGTGATGAAGGCGCGCGATGCGCGCCAGACCGATGGAAGCGGCAAGCCCATCACCTGCGCCGAACTGGCGCGGCGCTGGCTCGACAATGGCGACTGGCAGGGCCTGATCGGCAGCCGCACTGCGCCCTACGATGCGATGATCGATCGCATCGAGACCAACATCCAGATCTCGATCGCGCCAAAATCGGCGCTGCACGATTTCCGCTCCGACTATCTGCTCAAGGTGTTCAAATACGACGGCGCCACCAGGACCTTCGTGGAATCGACGCTGGAGAACCAGATCGACCGCGACCGTATCCTGGCCGATGACGCGCTCCGCCACGACTTCAAGGCCTGGCTGCTTGAGCCCGCGAATCTGCGCGAGTTCGACCGGGGCACGGTGCAGATCCCGGAGCAATATCTCGCCAAGGCGGCCGTGGCGCCGACGCCTGCCGGGCTCGATGGCTCAGCGTTGCAGCCGGAGTTCGGCTTGGTTGAAGGCGAGCGCAACAGCGATCCTGTCTTCACCGATGATGACATCGTCGGCGCGCTGAAACAGGCGGCCGCGCGCGGCATCAGCATGGAGAACATCCGCTCGGTCGCGGGCTTCCAGCGCCGTCTCAACGATGTCACCTGTTCCGGCTGCCATCAGACCCGCGGCATCGGCGGGTTTCACTTTCCGGGCGTGGATTGGCTGACGGAGGGGGCGTCGACCGCCACCATTGTGCCGGCCTCGCCGCATTTTGTCGGCGACCAGCTCCGCCGTCGCGACATCCTGACCGCCTTTGCGACCGGCAAACATCCTGATTTTTCACGCGGATTTGCCAGTCGTCCGCAGACACGCGGCAGCCGGGAGTTTGCCGGGACCGAATATCAGGACGGCTGGGGCGCGCATTGTTCCCTGCAAAATGCGGGATCGGGAACGGCCGACAAGAGTTTTACGTCATGGACCTGTGCCAAAGGTCTCACCTGTCAGGCTGCGGCGGCTTCAAACCGCATTGGCATGTGCTTCATCAAGACGCGTTAGGCCGCCCCAACCGATTTGGATGATCCATGACGGACACCAGCGACGCCAACAAGCAGCGCAATCGCCAGATCGCGCGCAATGAAGAAGCCAAGCAAGTGACCGGCAGCATCCGCGTCAGCATCTGGGCCGTCGCGGTCTTCGTCATCATCTGCGGCCTCCTGTTCACGCTCGGATGGCTGTCGCTGCGTTAGAGCTCTTTCGACTGAATCCCGGACCGAGCCGCAAGTTCGCCTCGCTCCGCTTGGGATCTCATGCGGTATTGGATTTTGTCGATGATCATACCGCGCTACGGGGTTGGAGAGATCCGCCCCTTAACCCACAGCCCCCTTCGCCCGCAGCTGCTTGATCTCAGCCTCGTCGTATCCCGCGCCACGCAAGATTTCGTCACTGTGCTCGCCGACGCCGGGCGGCTTGCGCGGCTGCACCTTTTTGCTGCCGTCGATCCAGATCGGGGAGTTGATGGTGAGCATGGTGTCGTTCTCGAACGGCACCAGCACCTCGTTGTCGAGCATCTGCTTGTCATCAGGGATGTCGTCCAGGATGGCGACGATGCCGAACACCAGGCCATTGCCGTCGAGGATCTTGCGCCATTCGGCGAGATCCCTGGTCGCAAAGGTTTCGTCAAAGATCTTGATCAGCTCGACCGAGCGGGCGTGACGGTCGGGCTTGGTGGCAAAGCGTGGATCGTTGATCAGGTCCTCTCGTCCGAGGCATTTGGCGAGCGTCGGCCACTGCTTCTCCTCGTTCAGCAGCGACAGGATCAGCCAGCGGCCGTCCTTGCACTGATAGTGGTTGGCGACCGCATTGAGCGCGCGTTCGCGCGGGCGTCGCTCGCCGAACTTGGCGCCGCAGAGCTTTGCCTGCGCCAGCACGCTTGCCGCCCACACGCCGTTGGCCATCAGGTTGGAGGCGACATGCGAGCCCTTGCCGGTCTTCTCGCGCTGATAAAGCGCGGTGACGATCGCACTGTACAGTGCCATGGCGCAGGGATGGTCGCCCATGCCGGCGACCGAGCGGGCCGGCGTCGTGTTGGGATCGGCGCGGACGAGGTCCATCAAGCCGGAACGCGCCCAATAGGCGTTGCTGTCGAAGCCGGGCTTGTTGGCTTCCTCGCCCTTTTCGCCATAGCCGGTGAAGGAGGCATAGATCAGCCGGTCGTTGAGATGGGCGAGATGGTCATAGGTGATGCCGAGCTTGGTCCGCACCGGCGGCGGCATGTTGGTGATGAAGACGTCGGCCTCCTCCACGAGTTTGTAGAGCACGGCCTGCGCCTCCGGCTTGGAGAGATCGAGCGCGAGGCTCTTCTTGTTGCGGGCCTCGAGCAGCCAGGCGAAATTGTGCTCGCCGGTGGGATAGCCGGGCAGATTGGGCAGATTGCGGTAGGGATCGCCAGCGCCGGGCGGCTCGATCTTGATGACATCGGCGCCGAAATCGGACAGCACGGTGGCCGCCGCGGGCGCCGCGATGAAGCTCGCGCAGTCCAGAACCTTGAGTCCTGCAAAAATGCCTTTTTCCATCGCGGCGTTGCTCCCTCGCTCTTGTTGTTTCCCGCCGGCTGGAATTTCTGCGGGTCGCTCGCGGAGGCATTAGACCGATGTTTCGCGAGGATGCAACGGCACCAGGCGCAGGGCCTTACTCCTCGCCCGCGAGCAGGGCGGCGTTGCCGCCGGCCGCGGCCGTGTTGATGGTCACGGTCTGCTCGGTGGCGAAGCGCGTCAGATAATGCGGGCCGCCGGCCTTCGGGCCGGTTCCGGACAGGCCATTGCCGCCGAACGGTTGCACCCCGACCACGGCGCCGATCATGTTGCGGTTGACGTAGATGTTGCCGATTTGGACGCGGTCGATGATGGCCTCGACCGTGTCGTCGATGCGCGAGTGGATGCCGAGCGTCAGCCCGTAGCCGGTGCGCTCAATCGCCTGCAGGACCCGCGCGAGGGTTTCGGCCCGGTAGCGCACCACATGCAGGATGGGGCCGAACACCTCCTCGGTGAGCTGGCTGGCATCGCGGAGCTCAAAGATGTGCGGCGCGACGAAGCAGCCTTCGGGCGCGATGCCCGCAAAGTGCAGCCGCGCCTCCATCTTCATCCGCGCGATGTGGGCATCGAGGCGTTGCTTGGCTTCGGCATCGATGACAGGACCGACATGGGTCGCGACCTCCGCGGGATCACCGATCCTGAGTTCGCGCGCTGCACCCGCGATCATCTCGATCATGCGGTCGGCAACGTCCTCCTGTACGAACAGCAGCCGCAGCGCCGAGCAGCGCTGGCCCGCGGAGCGAAACGCCGAGGTGACGACATCGTCGGCGACCTGCTCGGGCAGCGCGGTCGCATCTGCGATCATGGCATTGATGCCGCCGGTCTCGGCGATCAGCGGCACGATCGGTCCGTCCTTGGCGGCGAGCGTCCGGTTGATGTGGCGCGCAACCTCGGTCGAGCCGGTGAAGACGACGCCGGCGATATCGGGGTGTGCAGTCAGCGCCGCGCCGATGCGGCCGTCGCCGGTGACGAGATGCAGCGCGGTTTTGGGAATGCCGGCCTCATGCAGCAGCGCGACAGCCTCGCGCGCGATGCGCGGTGTCTGCTCGGCGGGTTTTGCCACCACGCTGTTGCCGGCCATCAGCGCCGCCGTGACCTGTCCGAGAAAAATCGCCAGCGGAAAATTCCACGGCGAGATCGCGACGAACACGCCGCGGCCGCGCATGGCGAGCGCATTGCTCTCGCCGGTCGGGCCCGGCATCGCCGTCTCGCCGCCGAACAGTTTTCGCCCCTGCGCGGCGTAGTAGCGGCAGAAATCGGCGGCTTCGCGCAGCTCCGAGAGCGCGTCGTCGAGGGTCTTGCCGCCTTCCGCTTGCAGCAGCGCGATGAAATGCGCGCCGCGGCTCTCAAGCAGATGCGCGGCCTGCTCCAGCGCCGCTGCGCGGGTCCCTGCCGGCGTCCGGCTCCATCCGGCAAAGCCCGCGCGGGCGGCGGCGATCGCCGCGCCTGCTTGATCCGACGTTGCATTCGCGACCCGCTTGAGGTCGGGCGTCGCGGCCTTGACGTCCGCGAGCAGCCGATCGAGCGCTGCGCGTTCGCCGAATTCGATGCCGGCAGAATTATGCCGCTCCGGCGCGAACAGGTCGCCCGGCAGCGGGATTTTGGCGTGATGCGCGTGATCGGGCCGCACGATGAGATCGACCGGACGCTTCAACAGCGCCGTGACAGGCACGCGATAATCGGCCGCCTGCGCCACGAAGGACGAATTGGCGCCGTTCTCCAAAAGACGCCGCACCAGATAGGCGAGCAAATCGCGGTGGCTTCCGACCGGCGCATAGGTGCGGTAGGCGATCTCGGGGTGATCCTTGGCGAGCTGCTCGTAGAGCGCTTCGCCCATGCCGTGCAGGCGCTGGAACTCGAAGCCGCCGTTAGCGCCGGCGAGCTCCAGCACCGTTGCCACGGTGAGCGCGTTGTGGGTCGCAAATTGCGGAAAGATGCGCGGCCGCAAGCCGAGCAGCTTGGTGGCGCAGGCGACGTAGTTCAGATCCGTCATCGCCTTGCGCGTGAACACCGGATAGCCGTCGAGCCCGCGTTCCTGCGCGCGCTTGATCTCGGTGTCCCAATAGGCACCCTTGACCAGCCGCACCATCAGCTTGCGGTCATGCGCCCGCGCCAGGTCGTGAATGTAGTCGATCACCGCGCCGGCGCGCTTCTGATAGGCCTGGATCGCGAGCCCAAAGCCGTCCCAGCCCGCCAGCGAGGGATCGGCGAGGGTCGCCGCGATCACGTCGAGCGACAGCTCCAGCCGGTCGGCTTCCTCGGCATCGACGGTGAAGTTGAGGTCGTACGTCTTGGCGCGCCGGGCGAGATCCAGCAGTCGCGGCACGAGCTCAGCCATCACACGATCGCGGCTGATTGCCTCGAAGCGCGGATGCAGCGCCGAGAGTTTCACGGAGATGCCCGGCCGGTCGGGCAGGGCATGGTTGCCGGCGGCCTTGCCGATGGTCAGAATCGCGCTGGCATAAGCGTCGAAATAGCGCTCGGCGTCTTCCGCCGTGCGGGCGCCTTCGCCGAGCATGTCGAAGGAGTAGCGCGGCTTCTGGCCGGAGCGCGGCTTGCCCCGCTCCAGCGCCTGTTCGATGGTTTCGCCCAGCACGAAATGATTGCCCATCAGCCGCATCGCCTGGCGCGTCGCAGTGCGCACCGCCGGCGCGCCGAGCCGCTTCACCAGGCGGCCGATGGTGCCGTCGGGCGTCTCGCCGGGCTGGATCACCCGCGCCGACAGGCCAAGCGCCCAGGCCGAGGCGTTGACCAGGAACGCGGTGGACTTGGTCTCGTGATGGATGAAGTCACCCTCGCCGAGCTTGTCCTCGATGAACTGATCGGCAGTGCGGGCATCCGGCACGCGCAGCAGCGCTTCCGCCAGCACCATCAAAGCGAGGCCTTCCTTGGTCGAGAGCGCGAACTCGCGCAGCATGTCCTCGACGCCGCCGAGCCGGTCGTCGCGCTTGCGGATCGCCTCGATCAGCCCCCTCGCCGTGCGGTCGATCCGCGCTTCCTGCGGCGGGCTGAGATGCGCCGACGGAAACAGCCCCGCCGCCATGTCGGCATCATCAGGGGCGTAGGGCGCGGAGAAGGGCGGCGGGATGTTCGGCATGGCATATGTCCTGTGGCTGAGATCCAGGATAAGGCCCGCGTGTCCGTAGTTCGATAGACAAGATAGCCATTTTGCCTTAAGAAATGAAGATGATAGGCACTCTGGCCAGATAAAATATGGAACTTGATCGTATCGACCGGAGAATCCTCTCGATTTTGCAGGAAGATGGGCGAATCGCCAATGTCGAGCTCGCCGAGCGCATCGGCCTGTCGCCGACCTCGATCGGCGAGCGGCTGAAGCGCCTGCAGCGCGAGGGGTTTGTCGAAGGCTATGGGGCGCGGCTCAATCCGCACCGGCTTGGCCTCGGCCTGCTCGTGTTCGTCGAGGTGCTGCTCGACAAGACCACACCGGAGAATTTCGAGCGCTTTGCGCGCGCGGTCAAACTCGCGCCCGAAGTGCTGGAGTGTCACATGGTTGCAGGCGGCTTCGACTATCTGGTGAAGGCGCGGCTCGCCGACATGACCGCGTATCGGCGCTTCCTCGGCGAGACCTTGCTGTCGATGCCGGGCGTGCGCGAGACGCGCACTTATGCGGTGATGGAGGAGATCAAGCGCGACGCACCGTTGCCGGTGGGCTGACCACATGCGGTCGCGATTGTCGTTGCTGCGGCGTCGATCGGCGATCTCTCGAGGCCAATAGCCCTCTGCGCGCAATCGCAACGCCTGTCGTCGAATGCACGGATCGTCTTCGAAATTTTCTTGGCCTCACTCCCGGACAGATCCGGGAGGCAGCAAAAGCTGGCGGCTTATACTTTGAGGTTCTCTGCGGAAGTCTTGCCCCGGTTTGCGATCTCTTCGTATTCCACCGTCTGTCCTTCATTCAGGGACGACAGACCGGCTTTCTGCACTGCCGAGATATGCACGAACACATCTTTGCCGCCCGACGCAGGCTGGATAAATCCATAACCCTTGGTCGGGTTGAACCACTTGACCGTACCTTTAGCCATCACGACTTCTCCGCGGGTCTTCCTCCGAGATCACGAACCGCCAGTCCCCGCCAACCGGCCGGTTCGGTCCTACAGGATACGCGGAATGTGGCGGGCTTGGTAGATCAAACCACATCCGCATTTTGCCAAATTCGCTCAACTTCGCGGCGTTTTTGGCTGATTTGCCCGTTTCGCGGTCAATTGAGCCCGATGCCGTCAATAAGTCGCGGCCAGATAGTCCACGATCTTGCCGACATCGGCATCGTCGATCGGCGCGCCATAGACCTTGATCATCTTGGTCACCTCGGCCTGCCAGAACGCTTTTTTGTCCTTCATCGGCGGCTGCGTGGCGATGTAGTCTGCCGAGTGGCAGGCGGCGCAATTGCCCTGAACCACCTCGAGATTGGGCCCCGGCTTGAAGGTCGCGACCTCATCCGGCGTCTTGTAATTGACCGGCGCGGCAAGGGTCGGGCCCACCACAGTGACAAATGCAAGCATGGTGGCGAGGAGAACGGTGCGCTGCATGATCATTCTTCCTCAGGCGACGGTGACGCGGGTGGTTTCGACGACGTTGCGCAAATAACCCGCGGGGTTCCAGCGCGGTGTGTCCGGCTGCGTCTCGCCGGAATTGCTGGTGGCGCGCACCTTGAGCTCAAGCTGGCCGGCGGCGAGCTTCACCGGCAGCTTCCATTCGCGGAACGAGTAATTGCCGAGATCCTTGCCGAGCCTGGCCGAGGTCCATGTCTTGCCCCCATCGGTGGAGACCTGGACGTCCTTGATGCCCTTGCCGCCGTCGAAGGCGATGCCGCGCAGCGTCGTGCGTCCCGCCTTCAGCCTGGCGCCATCGGTCACGCTGGTGATGAAGGAGCGGATGGTGAAGCGGTTGATCGGGATCGTCGCCTTCGGTGTCGTGCCGGGCTCGACCGAATTGTCCGGGGTGTCCGGAATCCGGTAGGCCGACTTCATCCAGAAGCCGTCATAGACGCTGTCGATGACGGTGATCTCGTTGAGGTGCTTGACCCAGTAGGTGCCGTAATAGCCGGGCACCACCAGGCGCAGCGGGAAACCATTGAGGAACGGCAGATCCTCGCCATTCATGCCATAGGCCAGCATCACCTCGCCATCGGTGGCGTGCGCGAGATCGAGCGCCTTGGTGAAGTCGGGCGTCTTGTCGCTGACCGGGCCATCCATGCCGCCGAATACGACCTGCTTGGCACCGGCCTGCACGCCGGCCATGTCGAGCACGGTCTTGAGCGGCACACCGCGCCAGCGCGCATTGCCCATCGCGCCATTGGCGAGCTGGCCGCCGGCGACGCGCGGCTCGGAGAAGCCGCGGCTGTTGCCGGAGCACTGGTTGACGGCGACGATCTCGGTCGCCTTCATCGTCCTGATGTCCTTCAGCGACAGTTTCAGCGGCTTGTCGACCTTGCCCTTGACCTCGAGCGTGAACTTGTCAGGGTCGAGATTGTAGGGGAGATCAGCCAGGTGATAACGCACGAAGAACGCGTTGTTCGGCGTGATCGGGCCGTCATTGAAGATCGCAAACGGCGTCTCGAACTGCGGCGGGCGGCTGGTGAGGCCGATCATCGGCCGCTTCTGCGGATATTTCACCAGCGGCCGCTCGCCATTGGCGAACGGCAGGGTGACGGTGTCGAGGGCCAGCGCCTTGGTGGAATTCAGTGTGGCCGCCATGGCGGCAAGGCCCGCTCCTTTGAGCAGGTCGCGTCGGTCGAACATTCAGGTCTCCTCCCGGAGCTTTCGTTGGCTCGCGGTCATCACCGCAACACCCGCGCTCATCTGTCGCAACGAGTCATATGAAGTCAATTCGTGCTTTCGCAGCAAGCCCATGCCGCTGCGTTGCAGCAGGGCGGTGTTGGGCGAGATGCTTCTTTTTTCTTCACCTCTCCCGCATCCGCCTTCGCCAAGGCTTCGGCGGACAAGAGCGGGAGAGGGAGCGCACCTTCCGCATGGCTCGCATCAGGCCGCGACGCGTTCGCCGCCGGCGACGACCGCGGACAATGTCCTGGTGTCCACGACCACCCGCACCATCATCGGCTCGTCGCGACCGCGGATCGCGACCTCCTGGTTCGGCAGCGCATCCTCGTGAAGACCGGCAGTGCGGCGGACCTCGTCCGAGACGATCGCCTCGCACTGAAGCGTTTTCGTCATGTCCTGGAGCCGGGCGGCAACGTTCACGGCATCGCCGAGCGCGGTGAAGACGATGTGGTCGCGATAGCCGATGTCGCCGATGATGACCTCGCCGCCATGGACGCCGACGCCGAAGCGGATCGGCTGGCGCAGATCGTGGCTCAGGAGCTCGTTCAGCTCGTCCACATGGGTCGCAATGCCGGCGACGGCCTTGAGCGCCTGCCGGCAGGCGGTTTGCGGATCACAGGTCAAGCCGAACAGCGCCAGCATGCCGTCGCCGACGAACTGGTTCGGCTGGCCGCCATTCTCGATCACGGCCTGCGATACCGCGCCCAGGAAACGATTGACGATGAAGACGGTGTCGAAGGGCAGCCGCTTCTCGGCCAGCTGCGTCGAGCCGCGCATGTCGACGAACAGGCTGACGAGATAGCGCTCCTGGCCAATTCGTGCCGGCGAGGACGCCTGCGCATTGGCCGCTAGCGTGTGCGGCATGAACAGCTGGAAGAAGGAGAGGTCGCAGTTCGGCCGCAGCTGGCAGGCAAGCCGGATCGAGGGATCGGCGGTACCGACGCGGGCCAGCACGAAGGCCTCGCGCTGCGAGGGCTCGGGCAGCGCGCCGTGGTCGCCGATGATGCGGATGCGGCAGGNGGCCGCCACAGACGCTGGCATGCGGCACGTTGTGGCGCAGGCTCGCTTCCAGCACGGAGAGGCCCTTCGGGACTCGCACCGTCTTGCCGTTGCCGTAGGACAGCGAGATCATGCCGCCGCGCCGCTCGCGCCAGCCGCGCACCCCGCGTGCGAGCATCACCAGCCCGAGCAGGCCGAAATAACCGATCGTCAGTCCACCGGTGATGCGGTCGAGCGTATCGGCCTGTGCGAAAGTGCCGACCTCGCGCTGCGTGTAATTTTGCCGGCGCCAATCGCCGTCCTCGCTGTCGGCGGCGACACTGCGGCCACCCTGGTAGATGCCGAGCAGCGCCAGCGTCGGGATCAGCACGGCAGCCGCCAACAGGTACGGCGCCACACGAGCGAAGAACGGCTTCAGCCGCAGCCAGAAATAGATGCCGATACAGCCGTGGACCCAGGCGACGATCAGCAGGATCGTCATCGTCCAAAGCCGACCGGGCGCCGCGACGAAGAACAGATAGAGCTCCTGCGGATAGAGCTTCTCGTGGCCGTACAGCGCCTGGCCCAGCCGGATGCCGATCACATGCGCCATCACCAGCGCTGGGATGCTCAGTCCCAGCACCAGCTGCAGCGGCTCGATCGTCCGCCAGCGGAACTGACGGCGCTGGTACAGCGCGTAGACGCCGAGACCCATATGGGTGAGCGCCGCGCCATAGAACAGGATCGTCACGGGGAGGAACTGCCAGAACGCGGTGTGGTAGTAGACCCCGACCTGCA
Source organism: Bradyrhizobium manausense (assembly GCF_001440035.1). Classification (GTDB taxonomy): domain Bacteria; phylum Pseudomonadota; class Alphaproteobacteria; order Rhizobiales; family Xanthobacteraceae; genus Bradyrhizobium; species Bradyrhizobium manausense. Next base: position 40,366 of record NZ_LJYG01000042.1, read on the forward strand.
TGGCATCGACCGAGATGTTGCCGAGCGCATGGTTGAGGAAATGGCTGACCACGTAAGCGAACAGGATGACGCCGCAGAGCAGCCGCACCTGCCGCGCGCTGGTCGAACGGACGAGTTCGGGCAATCGTGAAAGCGCGGTCGTGGCCATGATTCGGGTTGTACCAGTTCACCGATGAGAACAGCCAGCGGAGAGTTAAATTCCGCCCTTGATCGGATCCTCCGATCACATGCGCGGCAAGGTTACGTAAGGGTAAGCATTCGCGGCATGCGTAGGGTGGGCAAAGGCGCTCTGTCGTCCCGGACACGTATTGTAGGGTGGGCAAAGCTTCAGCCGCAGCTCGAAGAGCGAAGGCGGAAGCGTGCCCACCATTGGAGGTAAGGGAAAATGGTGGGCACGGCGCACGAGCGCCTTTGTCCACCCCACGGGTTCTACGGTTGTTGCGAGACGGCACACACCGCACCGGTGGCCACATTGACTCCCCCTCCCAAGTCGGGGAAAAGCGCGGCCGTGACGCCCGCTCTCGACATCACCGCAAAACCCGATGGCGCATCGCGCCGGCTGCTCATCGTGGCCGCGCTGGTGATCGCTGCGATGACCGTGCTGCGCATGGTCTATGCCTCCGCCATCGAGCTGCGCACCGACGAGGCCTATTACTGGACCTGGTCGAAGGAGGGAGCGCTGAGCTTCCTCGATCATCCGCCCGGCATCGCCTGGCTTATCCGCTTCGGGACCCTCATTTTCGGTGACACCGCGCTCGGCGTCCGCTTCGGTGGCATCGTCGCGATGCTGGTGACGCAGTGCCTGCTTGCCGACATCGTCCGCCGCCTCACCCATGATGCGCGCGCGATCGCGATTGCGGTGCTGATGCCGGAGGCCGCGCTCTATTACGGCCTGTTGATGGCCAAGGTCGCGCCCGACGTCGCCATGATCCCGTTCGCGGTGGCGATGATGTGGTCGCTGGTGCGACTTGCACAAAGCGGCGACGGCCGCTGGTGGCTCGCGGCCGGCCTGTTCGCCGGCCTGGCGCTGCTGTCGAAATTCACCGTCGTCATGTTCGCGCCTGCGGTCGCCGCCTTTCTGCTGGTGCCGGAGTGGCGCTGGCGCTGGCTGCGCAGCCCGTATCCTTACCTTGCGCTGCTGATCGCATTCGCCGTGTTCTCGCCGGTCCTGATCTGGAACGCGCAGCACGACTGGGCCTCGTTCCGTTTCCAGGGCGTGCGCGCCACCGCCAATTACGGCATTTCGCTGCGCACCCTCGGCGATTATATCGGCCTGCAATTCGGCCTCGTCGGTTTCGTCATGCTGCCGGTGGTGCTGTCCGGTCTGGTGATGACGGCGTGGCGCGGCTATCGCTCGCGCGAGCCGGTTGCGATCCTGCTGTCGACGGCGGTGCTGGTGCCGTTCGTCTATTTCTTCTTCAAGTCGCTGACGCTCAGGGTCGGCGACACCTGGCCGATGTTCATGTGGCCGGTTGGCTTCGCGGCCGCCGCGGTGAACCTTGCGATGATGCCTGGAGAAGGCTGGTCGACGCGGGCGATCCGCTCGGGCATGTTCTGGGTGAACACGGCGCTGGTGTCGGGGATCGCCTTCGTCGTGATCGTGTTCCTCTATTACGTCGCCGCGCCCTGGAATTTCCTCGGCAGGATGGATCCGATCGGCGCCGAGGCCGGCTTTGAGCAGGTCGCCGCGCGTGCGCAGGCCGCGCTCGATGAGACCGGTGCAACCTGGATCGCGACCACGGACTACCGCACCTACGCCATGATGCGCTGGCTGTTCAGGGGGCGCGTGCCCGTGGTGGAAATCAACGAGCGCGGCCGCTTCCAGGATTTTCGCGATCCCGGCATGGACAGGATCGAAGACCATGCGGGACTTTATATCGGCCGCCAGCCCGATGATCGTTCATCGCTGTGGGCGACGATCCCCGCCAGGCGCGAGCCGCTTGGCCAGGTCGAGCGCCGCTGGCGCGGTGTCCTGACCGACACCTATACCCTCGACAAGCTCACCGGATGGACCCCGGAGCTCACCCCGCCAAAGGACTCGCCGCTGTTTCAGTGGCGCGTGCTGGCTCTAAGGGCTAGTCCTCGTCCTCTTTCTTTCGCAACAAATCCGTCGCCAGGTCCGACAGTTTCGGCGGCGGCAGCGCGGCGAACGGCAGCGGCCTCGTAACGTCGATCGCGGCCAGGCCCAGCCGCGCCGTCAGCAGGCCGTTGAGCATGCCTTCACCGAGCCGCTGCGACAGCTTTGCTGCGATCCCGTGGCCGAGCATCTGCTGCACCAGGCTGTCGCTGGCGGCGAGGCCGCCGGTGATGGCGAGATGGGCGATGACGTGGCGAAGCAGGCGGATCATGCCGAGCGCGCCGGGCCGGCCGCCATAGAGCCGGGCAAGCTGGCGGATCAGGCGGAGCGAAGCCACGAACACGAACAGCACGTCGAACAGCGCGCGCGGCGACACCGCCGTGACGATCGACACGCGCTGCGCGGCCGACGATACCAGCCGCCGCGCCTCCGCATCCAGCGGCGACATCAATTCGCGCTCGGCGAGCCGGATCATGTCGGCGCCGTCGATGATCTCGCCGCCGTGGCTTTCCAGCGCGGCACGGGCGCGCGCGAGCTGCGGATTCTGGTGCGCGATCGCGATCAGATCCTTGACGATGGCGCGGCTCTCCTTGCGATCGTCGCTTAACAGCACACCTGCGGCGCGCGCGTGCAGTTTTTCGATCGTCGCCAATCGCGCCAGCCCGAACGCCTCGCGGCCGATCACAACCGCGAGTGCCAGCATGGTGACGAACGCGAGCGCAAGCCCGATAAAGCCGAGGCTTTCATTGCGCGCAAACAGATCCTCGATCAGACGCACCACGCCGAGTCCGGTGCCGAGCAGCGTGAGGCCGGCGACGCCGGACCAGAACAGCGCGCCCCAGCGAAAGCCGCGCCGCACGGGGAGCGCCGTTTCGATCGGCACCGGCAGGGCCTGCGGATCGTGCTCCGGCGTGATCTGGATCGTGGCGCGGCCGAGCCGGCTGGTCTCGTCGGCTTCGGTGACGATGACATCGGGATCGTCGAGCCGGAACGTCGCCGGCCGCCGTGGCTTCGAGCGGTCGTTCATGCGAGCTTGTCTCCGATCAGGAACTGCAAGGCACGGTCGAGGCGGATGTGCGGCAGCGCCGGCTCGTCCGTCCCCTCGTGGTCGAGCTTGGGCGGGCGGAAGCGCAGGAAGCGGAAATCGCTCTTTTCGGCGGCTTCGGTGGCGAGGCCTCGGAACGCATCGGTGCCGTTGAACAGTGGTTCGGGATCATCAGGCAGATCGCCAGGAAAGGTCGCGACCTCGGTGTTGCCGTCGAAGAACTCGCCGTTGGCGCTCTCGCCCGCGGCCGGCGTGCCCAGGATCGAGGGCAATTTATCGCGGCCATGTGCAACCTGCGCCTCACGCGTGGCGCGGACGGCGGCGAGTGCCACCACATCAATAGCAGCGCCGGTGTCTTCGGCACGCGCGACGGCGCGGGTGACCGCGCGGCGCAGCACGGCCTCGAGGCGGTCGTGGCTGGAATGATGCAGATGGTCCGCTTTCGTCGCCGCGAACAGGATGCGGTCGATGCGCGGCCTGAACAGGCTGGAGAGGAAGGTGCTGCGGCCAATATTGAAGCAATCGAGAATGCCTGCTAGCGCCGCTTCAAGGTCGTGCAGCGCTTCGGGCCCCGCGTTGAACGCGGCGAGCGCGTCGGCCAGCACGATCTGGCGGTCGAGCCGGGCAAAATGATCGCGGAAGAACGGCCGCACCACAATGTCCTTGTAGGCTTCAAAGCGGCGCACCATCATCGCCCACAGCGATCCCTCGGGCGCTTGTCCGGCTGCGGGCACGTCGAGCGGCGCGAAGGTCAGCGCCGGCGTATCGGCGAGACTGCCGGGCATCAAAAAGCGGCCGGGCGGCAACAGGCTCATGGCGAAGCGCTCGTCGCGACAGGCACGCAGATATTTTGTGAAGAGCTTTGCAGCCGTGAGCGTTGCCTGCTCGTCCTCGCGGGCTTCGGGTTTCAGCGTCGCCAGATGCGCGTGCCAATCGGCGGCGAGATGCGCGCGCGGCGTCTCGCGCGACAGCGCCAGGCTCTCCGACGACCATTGCTGGTAGCTTTTCTGCAGCAGGGGCAGGTCGAGCAGCCATTCACCGGGATAGTCGACAATGTCGAGCGTCAGCGTGCGGTCCGCGCCGTTCTGGCGCTGGTAGTCGATGACGAGACGTAGCTCGCTGATGTCGACGGTCGAGCTCGGCCAGCGCCGCTCCTCGATCAGTGCGCGCAGATGGCTCTCGTAGGAGAAGCGCGGCACGGCATCATCAGGCTGCGGCGCCAGATGCGCCCGCGCGATCCGGCCCGATGAATAGGCCTCGAACACCGGAAACCGGCCGCCGCGCGTCAACCCGTGGATCAGCGCGGTGATGAATACGGTCTTACCGGCGCGCGACAGGCCGGTGACACCAAGACGCACCGTCGGATTGAAGAAGTGCTCGCCATAGTCGATCAGCGCCCGGGCCGACAGGCGCGCCTCCTCGACCATATCCTGGAAACTGAATGCCATCTTGACTTAACGCAGGGATGTTGGAGGCGAGCGATCTCGGGCGGGCAGAACAGTGAAGCTGTTCACAAAAGTGGCAATTAAGTGGGGAAAATCAAGCTTCATACTTCCACCGCCTTTGTCGGCGATTAGCCGGTTGAACGACGCGCTGGTTCCGAAAGACCCATAGCACAGGGCACCACTTCACGTTGCGGATGGCCATGACCGTGTTCAGATTGAAACAGCTCGCATCCAGCTCCGTCCACGCCGCGGCCGACGTGATCGGCTGGAATTACGACCGCGCCGAGCTGATCGCCGACGGCATCATCCATGGAATCGGCGTGCTCGCAGGCATCATTGCTGCCACCGTGCTGGTGGTGCTGGCGGCGGTCTATGCCGATACCGCCGATATCGTCGGCGTCTCGATCTATGTCGCGGGTCTGCTCACGATGCTGGTGCTGTCCGCGACCTATAATCTCTGGCCGGTCTCGCCCGCCAAATGGCTGCTGCGCCGCCTCGATCATTCCGCGATCTATCTTCTGATCGCCGCGACCTACACGCCGTTCATTCTGGAGGTGAGGGACAGCGCGTTCGCGCTGGTGCTGCTCGCGGGCGTCTGGTGCGTCGCAATTCTCGGCATCGTGCTGAAGCTATTCTGCCCCGGCCGGTTTGATCGTGTCTCGGTCGGCATCTATCTCGTCATGGGCTGGAGCGGCGTGATGCTCTACAGACCCGTGGTGCAGGCGCTGCCCGCGCTCGCGCTGGGCTTCATCCTTGCCGGCGGCCTGCTCTACAGTCTTGGCGTGATCTTCCACGCCTGGCGGCGGTTGCGTTTCCAGAACGCGATCTGGCACGGCTTTGTCTTGGCCGGCGCGGCATGCCATTATACGGCCGTGCTCGACCTCGTGCTGAACTGAGCACGTCCCGCGACGCGGGATAATACCAATAAAGACAAGAGGAGACGTCGCATGCAGGTGACCGGCAAGGTCGTGGTCGTCACGGGCGGCGCCAACGGCATCGGCAAGGCGCTGTGCGAGGCCTTTCACAAGGCGGGTGCTGCCAAGGTCGTGGTTGCGGACATGGATGCCGCCAACGCGCGCGCCGTCGCCGCCACGGTCGACGGCGCGGCGTTCAGATGCGACGTCGCGCAGGAAAAGGAGATCGCCCACGTCATCGAGGAGAGCGAGCGGCAGTTCGGGCCCATTGATCTGTTCTGCTCCAACGCCGGCATCGGCGGCGGCTTCGATCCGATGTCGGTCAACGCCGGCGGCGCCTCCGACGAGCCGTGGCAGCGCAGCTGGGCGATCCACGTCATGGCGCATGTCTATGCTGCCAGGCATCTGATCCCCCGCATGAAGGCGCGCGGCGGCGGCTATTTCCTCAACACCATCTCGGCCGCGGGCCTGCTGTCGCAGGTCGGCAGTCCGGCTTACTCCACCACCAAGCACGCCGCGGTGGGCTTTGCCGAGAACCTCGCGATCTCGCACAAGGCCGACAACATCAAGGTCTCGATCCTCTGCCCGCAGGGCGTCGACACCAACATGCTGCGCTCGATCCCGAAGGGCCCGCAATCCGGCGACGGCGACCTCACGCCCGAGCAGGTGGCGAAGGACGTGCTCGCCGGCCTCGAGCAGGAGACGTTCCTGATCCTGCCGCACCCGCAAGTGCTCGGCTACATGCGCAAGAAGACCGAGAACTACGACCGCTGGATCGGCGGCATGGCCAAGATCCAGGCCAAGATGCGGGAGGAGTTCGGGAAGTGACCGTCAGGTCATCCCGGGGCGGTCCACAGGACCGAACCCGGAATCTCGGGATTCCGGGTTCGATGCTGCGCATCGCCCCGGAATGACATTGTAGATGCAGCTCCATCCGGGCTACGGCACTGTCAATGCTTCTGCCCGTACAGCACGGGCACCGCCGAATCCACGACGACCTCCACAAGGCTCGTGCCCTCAAACGTCATCCCGCGCTTCAGCGCCGCGCCCAGCTCCGCGGCCTTGCTCACCCGCACCGCATGGCAACCCATCCCCTCCGCGAGCCGGACGAAGTCGATGCCCGGCAGCTCCAGCCCCGGCACGTTGCGCACCTGCATCACCTGGCTGAACGAGCGCATCGCGCCGTAACCGGAATTGTTGATGACGACGATGGTCAGCGGCAGCTTGCGCTGAGCGGCGGTCCACAGCGCCTGGATCGAATACATCGCCGAGCCATCGCCGATCAGGCAAACGGTGCGCTGCTTCGGCTTGCCGAGCGCCATGCCGACGGCGGCGGGCAGCGAATAGCCGAGGCCGCCGCTCGACATCGTGTAAAAACTATCCTGGCCGGGCATCGGCAGAAACTTTTGCATCGCCGGGCGGTGTGAGGGCACTTCCTCGACGAGTGACGCGCCCTCCGGCATCGCCTGGGACAGCGCGTGCAGCAGGAACTCGACCGGCAGCGGATCGGCGGCCTGTGGCGCCGGCGGCAGTGTGCGTCCCTTTGGCGCCGCGCGTTGGCTTTCCGGCAGCAGGTCGAGCAGCGCGGTGAGGGCGGGCTTCATCGTCGCGATGATGCTGGTGCCTGATGGGGTCACCGCGGCCGCATCCGGATCATCGGTGATCTGGAAGATGGTGGCGCCGCCATCGAAGATCGCGGCATGGCCCTCGACGTGAAAGGTGAAAACGGGCGCGCCGATCACGACGACGAGATCGTGCTCGCGCAGCGCATCGGAGAGCTGCGCCGGCGAGGCGTGCAGGAAGCCCGCGAATTGCGGATGCCGCTCGGGGAACGAGCAGCGCGCCGAGAACGGGCTGACCCAGACGCTCGCCTTGGCCTTCTCGGCAACCCGCACCATCAGGTCCACAGCGCCGGCGCGATCGACACCAGGGCCGACGACGAGGGCAGGGTGCTTTGCGATAGCGAGCGCGGCGGCCAGCGCCTTCATCGCATCTAGCTCGGGCCCGATCTCGCGGCTGACCCTGCGGGCCTCGACCGGTGGCGTTGCGTGCGTCCAGTCGTCGATCGGGATCGACACGAAGGTCGGCCCGCAGGGCGGCTGCATCGCGGTGTAATAGGCCCGCGCGATCGCGGCCGGCACGTCCTCGGGCCGCGCCGGCTCGACGCTGTACTTCACATAGGGCCGCGGAAACTCCGAGGCGCGCTCGGCATAGAGGAAGGCCTGCAGCGGCAGGATCGAACGCGCCTGCTGGCCGGCGGTGATCACCAGCGGCGTCTGGTTGCGATGCGCGGTGTAGATGTTGCCGAGCGCGTTGCCGACGCCGGCGGCCGAATGCAGATTGACGAAGCCCGCATTGCGGGTTGCCTGCGCATAACCGTCGGCCATGCCCACGGCGGAGGCCTCCTGCAGCGCCAGCACATAGTCGATGTCGTCAGGCCAGTCGGAGAGGAACGGCAGCTCGGTCGAACCGGGATTGCCGAACACTTTTGTGATGCCGAAGGCGCGCAGCAGGTCGAGCGTCGCCTGCTTGACGGTGACGGACTTGCTGCCGGTCTTGCCGTTTTTGGCCATTGGTTTCCGTGCCCTGTTGTTCATAGAAGCTAGCAGCCTCACCCCGCCATTGCGAGGAGCCCTTGCGACGAAGCAATCCAGACTGCCTCCGCGGAGGGATTCTGGATTGCTTCGCTGCGCTCGCAATGACGAGGAGGAGGCAGGGATGGCTTACCACACCGCCGTCCCCTTCATCGTCGGCTGGCCTTCCGCATTCGCGGTCCACAACTCCATGCCCGCCTCGGTCTCGTTGGCGTTGACGGAAAACTCGCCGCCCTCGAACAGCGGCTGCACGCCGCGATAGGTGAATTTCTTCGGCGCCGAGCCGCCTCGAAGTTTCGCCGCCATCTCGATGATCAGCGCCGCCTGCAACGGGCCGTGAAAGATCAGGCCCGGATAGCCCTCGACCTTGGTGACGTAGTCGCGGTCGTAATGGATGCGGTGACCGTTGAAGGTCAGCGCGGAGTAACGAAACAACAGCACGGGATCGGAGAGGTGCGTCGTCCGATGCTGCGCCTTCGGCGGCGGAGCCGGCGCCTTCGCAGCCGTCGGCGCGCTGCCCGTCACCTCGCGATAGACGATGTCCTGCCGCTCGCGAATGGCAATGCCACGCGGGGACGTGACGATATGCTCGACCGAGACGAAGCAGAGCGTGCCGGTCGATCCTGTCTTCACCTGCACGTCGGCAATGCGTGAGGTCCGGGTCGATTCATCGCCGACGCGCAGCGGTTGCAGGAACTCGATCTCGCCGCCGGCCCACATCCGGCGCGGCAACGGCACCGGGGGCAGAAAGCCGCCGCGGGTCGGGTGGCCGTCGGGCCCGAGCATCGACATTGGAAAGACCGGCTGCGCCAGGCACCAATGCACCGTGAACGGCGCCGCATCCCCCGCCTTTGGTTCGCCGATCTCCTGGAACAGCGTCGCGCGCAGCCCTTTGACGAGCTGCGCGGTGACGATGTCTGTGGCCTCGGAGCTGCGTCCGATCCATTGCCTGAGGTGATCGATGTCGAGCTTCCCGGTCATGATGCCTCGCTCTTGTTACTTCCTGGGATTTTCACCGATCGCGGGCACCGGGCCATAGTAGCGCGTCTCGCCGACGATAACAGGCGCCGGCGCGGGATAGCTGACGCGGCCGTTCGGCGTCTCGACCTCGATGCGGCGCAGATGCGGGTGGTTGGTGAGGTCGGCCATGGTGTTGACCTCGGCGAAGGCGATGTCGGCGTCCGACAATCGCTTCAACAACTCGTCGCGCGTCATCTTGCCGAAAATTTCCGCAACCGTTGCGTCGGTGAAATCGCGGTTGCGCACGCGCTCCACCATGTTGGCGACGCGGGGATCCGCAGGGAGATCAGGCTGGTCCAGCACCTCGGCGCAGAGCGTCTTCCACTCGCGCTCGCTCTGGATCGAGATCAAAATGTCCTTGCCGTCCTTCGACGTGAACACGCCATAAGGCGCGATCGAGGGATGACGCAGCCCCATGCGCTTCGGCGGATTGCCGGCCTCGGCATTGAGCAGCGGCACGGTGCACCAGTCCGCCATTACGTCGAACATGGAGATGCGAATGTCGCAGCCCTTGCCGGTGCGCCCGCGCGCGATCAGTGCCTCCAGGATCGCGGCGTGCGCGGTGGCGCCGGTCGCGACGTCGACGATCGACATGCCGACGCGTGAAGCGCCATCAGGATTGCCTGTGATCGAGGCGAGGCCGCTCTCGGCCTGGATCAGGAGGTCATAGGCCTTGCGATGGGCGTAGGGGCCCTCGTCGCCATAGCCGGTGATGGTGCACGAGATCAGCTTAGGATAGTCCTTCAGCAGCCGCTCGCGCGAGAAGCCGAGCTTGTCCATCGAGCCCGGCTTGAGGTTCTGCACCAGTACGTCGGCGCTGGCGATCAGCTTTTCCAGTTCAGTGCGGCCCTCCTGGGTGGCAAGATCGACCACGACCGATTGCTTGCCGCGGTTGAGCCAGACGAAATAGCTGCTCTGGCCCTTGGCCGCCGCATCGTAGCCGCGGGCGAAATCGCCCTCCGGCCGTTCGATCTTGATCACTTCCGCGCCCGCATCAGCAAGGCGCGACGAACAGAACGGCGCCGCCACCGCCTGCTCGACCGCAATCACCCTGATCCCGTCCAATGCTCCCATGGTGCGACCTCAGTAGGAGCGGGGCATGCCGAGCACGTGCTCGGCAACATAGGACAGCACGAGGTTGGTCGAGATCGGCGCGACCTGATAAAGCCGCGTCTCGCGGAATTTGCGCTCGACGTCATATTCCTCGGCAAAGCCAAAACCGCCATGGGTCTGGATGCAGGCATTCGCCGCTTCCCAGGACGCGTCCGCCGCCAGCATTTTTGCCATGTTCGCCTCCGCGCCACAGTCGAGCCCTGCCTCGTATTTGCGCGTCGCTTCCTTCACCATCAGTTCGGCCGCGCGCATCGAGGCGTAGGCCTTGGCGATCGGAAACTGGATGCCCTGATTTTGGCCAATAGGACGGCCGAACACCGAGCGCTCTTTCGCGTAATTGGTGGCCTTGGCAATGAACCACTTGGCGTCGCCGATGCATTCGGCGGCGATCAGGATGCGCTCGGCATTCATGCCGGAGAGGATGTAGCGAAAGCCCTTGCCTTCCTCGCCGATCAAGTTCTCCGCCGGCACCTTCATGTCGGTAAAGAACACCTCGGTGGTGGCGTGATTCATCATGGTGCGGATCGGGCGGATCTCGAGGCCGTTGTTCTTGGCCTCGCGCATGTCGACGATGAACACGGACAGACCATCGGTGCGCTTCTTGGCCTGCTCCTTCGGCGTGGTGCGCGCCAGCAGCACCATCAGGTCGGAATGCTCGGCGCGGCTGGTCCAGATCTTCTGGCCGTTGACGATGTAGCTGTCGTTGCCTTCCTTGCGCGCAAAGGTTTTCAGCGAAGAGGTGTCCGTGCCGCTGGTCGGCTCGGTGACGCCGAAGGCCTGCAGCCGCAGTTCGCCGCTGGCGATCTTCGGCAGATATTTTGCCTTCTGCTCGGCATTGCCGTGCCGGAGCACGGTGCCCATCGTGTACATCTGGGCATGACAGCCGCCGCCGTTGCAGCCCGCGCGCTGGATCTCTTCGAGGATCGCCGCCGCCGCGGACAGCTTCAGGCCGGCACCGCCATACTCTTCCGGGATCAGCACCGAGAGATAGCCGGCCTCGGTCAGCGCGTCGACGAAGGCCTTCGGGTAGGCCATCTCGCGATCGAGCTTGCGCCAGTATTCGCCGGGAAACTGCGCGCAGAGCTTTGCAACGGCTTCGCGGATGTCGGCGTAATCTTCGCTGTGGTGTTGTTCGCTCATGGCGTTTCCTGTTTGGTGCGGCAGTCAAGATAACGCCGGCCGATCCTCTGGCGTTGTGAAAACATCGCCAGCCCCCTATGCTCATTTGCTATAGCCTGTGGAGTAGCCTTCCAGGATTGGCAAGTATGGATTTCCGGCAGCTCAGGACCTTCAGTTGCGTGGCGGAGCTCGGCAGCCTTTCCAAGGCCTCCGACACGTTGCGCGTGGCGCAGCCGGCGCTGTCGAGGCAAATCAAGCTCCTGGAGCACGAGCTGCGCACGGAACTGTTCACCCGCAACGGCCGCGGCATGGTGCTGACCGAGGCCGGCCGGCTTCTGCTGTCGCGCACCTCCGGCATCGTGCGGCAGATCGACCAGATCCGCGACGACATCCAGTCGGCCAAGGGCCCGCCCTCGGGACAGGTCGTGCTCGGGCTGGTTCCGACCGTGAGTTGCGTGCTGTCGGCGCGCTTTGCGCGGCGCTGCGTCGAGACGTTTCCCGGCATCTCGCTGCGCATCGTCGAGAGCTACAGCGGCCATCTGGTCGAATGGCTGCATCGCGGCGAGATGGATCTCGCCATCCTGTACGGCCGCTCCGCCGATCTGCATCTCAATGTCCAGAGCCTGGGGCGCGACAACATCGTCGCGGTCGGCCCGCGCGGCTGCGGCCTTTCGCGCAAGAAGAGCGTCGATATCGGCTGGCTGCTGCGGCAGCGCCTGGTGCTGCCCAGTCACTCCCACGGCCTCCGCGCGCTGATCGAGCACGCCGCCGCGCAGCGCAAGATCAAGCTCAACGTCCAGCTCGAGGCGGATTCGTTCCGCGTGCTGACGAGCCTCGTCGCGGAAGGCCTCGGCTTCGCGCTGCTGCCGCCCTCGTCGGTCCATGCCGAGGTCGCCGACGGGCGGCTGGAAACCGCCGTCGTCTCCAAGCCGATGACACGCGAGCTCATTTTCGCCTCTCCGATCGAGCGCCCACCTTCGACAGCGTCCCTCGCCATCACCGCGCTCCTGCGCGACGAGGTCGCCGCCTGCCGCAAGGACGGCGTGTGGGACATCAAGCTGAGTTAGATGCTTTCAGAGCGGTTTAGGACAGATGGGCGTAGGCGGGCCATCGCATGTTGTGCGAGCTGTCATGCCGGAATTTTATAGCTGGAGTGTCCGCGAGTCGCCGCTGCGCCTGAGACAGGCAACTGCACCCGAGGCCCCGTCATTGCGAGCGCAGCGAAGCAATCCAGAGTCTCTCCGCGGCGGGATTCTGGATTGCTTCGCTGCGCTCGCAATGACGGATGATAGAGCCTACCCCGGAATCCTCACCGGCAGCGTCTCATATCCCTTGATGAAGCTGGAATAGATCCGCTTGGGCTCGCCGACCACCTCGATGCGGTCGAACCGCTTCAGCATCTCTTCCCAGACGATGCGCAGCTGCAACTCGGCGAGCCGCATCCCGACGCAGCGGTGGATGCCGAAGCCGAAGGAGAGATGGGTGCGCGGGCGGGCACGGTCGATGATGAAGTCATTGGGGCGATCGATCATCTCCTCGTCGCGGTTGCCCGAGACGTACCACATCACGACGCGATCGCCCTTCTTGATCTGCTTGCCGCCGATCTCGGTGTCCTGCAGCGCCGTGCGGCGCATATGCGCCAGCGGCGTCTGCCAGCGGATCACCTCGGGCACCATGGTGTCGATCAGCGCGGGGTTGGCCCGCAGCTTGTCGTACTGTTCGGGATTTTCGTTCAGCGCCAGCACCGAGCCGGTCATGGTGTTGCGCGTGGTGTCGTTGCCGCCGACGATGAGCAGGATGATGTTGCCCATCAGATTGTCGGGGTCCATGTAGCGGGTCGCCGGGTTGTGCGCCATCAGCGACAGCAAATCGTTGCGCGGCTCGGAATTGACGCGCTCGTTCCACAGCTTGGACATGTAGGCGTAGCACTCGTCCATCTCGCGGCGGCGCTCCTCGGCCGAGGCGACGATGCCGCTCTTGGGCAGCGCGGTCGAGACGTCGGACCAGCGCGTCAGCTTGCGCCGTTCCTCCCAGGGGAAGTCGAACAGGGTCGCCAGCATCTGCGTCGTCAGCTCGATCGAGACGCGCTCGACGAAATTGAAGGTCTCGTTGCGCGGCAGATTGTCCAGCACGGTCTGCGAACGCCGGCGGATCAGCTTGGCCAGCTCGTCCAGATGCTGAGGGGTGAACATCGGCGACACGGTCTTGCGCTGCGCCGAGTGCTTCGGCTGGTCCATCGCGATGAAGCTCGGATAGTCGTAGCCCTCAGGCACGTCGCGGATCGCGATGCCGCCGAGCGTCGAGTCCGAGGAGAAGATGCCGTGATTGGTGTCGACATGCATGATGTCGTTGTATTTCACCACCGACCAGTACGGCTCGATCGGCGCGTTGGTGCAGTAATGCACCGGCTCTTCCTTGCGCAGCCGCTCGAACCACGGCCACAGCGTGTCGTCCTGGAACAGCCTGGGAGCACCGGGGTGGAATTGCGACAACGGCGTTGCATAGGCCTCCTCACGCGCGCGCCGCATGCGTTCGGCTTTGTCCACTTTAACCGGCGCTTGGATGTTCATTGTGGTGCTCCAGGTTGGTTCCTTCTTCGCCTCTCCCCGTCGGAACGGGGAAAGGGAGACTTCTTCGTTCACGCCGCAATCTTGACCGGCAGCGTTTCCAAACCCTTCACGAAGCTCGAATACACCCGCTTCGGCTCGCCGACCACGTCGATATGGTCGAACCGCTTCAGGATCTCCTCCCAGATAATCTTGAGCTGGAGCTCGGCAAGCCGCAGGCCGACGCAGCGGTGGATGCCGAAGCCGAAGGACAGATGCGTGCGCGGGCGGGCGCGGTCGATGATGAAGTCGTAGGGCTTCTCGATCACCTCTTCGTCACGGTTGCCCGAGACGTACCACATCACGACCTTGTCGCCTTTCTTGATCTGCTTGCCGCGGAACTCGAAATCGGTGAGCGCGGTGCGGCGCATATGCGCGAGCGGCGTCTGCCAGCGGATCACCTCGGGCACGAAGCTGTCGAGCAGATCAGGGTTGTCGCGCAGCTTGCGGTATTGCTCCGGATGCTGGCTCAGCGCGAGAAGCGAGCCCGACATGGTGTTTCGCGTGGTGTCGTTGCCGCCGACGATCAAGAGGATGAGATTGCCGAGGAAGTTCTTCGCGTCCATATGGCGCGTCGCGTCGCTGTGCGCCATCATCGACAAGAGGTCGCTCTTCGGCGGCTGCTCGATGCGCTCCTTCCAGAGCCGCGCGAAATATTGCGCGCATTCCGTCAGCTCGGCCTGTCGCTCGTCCTCGGTCGCGACGAGTCCATCGGGGCCGGGAATGGTGGTGGCGATGTCGGACCAGCGCGTCAGCTTGCGGCGGTCCTCCCAGGGAAAATCGAACAGGACGGCGAGCATCTGGGTGGTCAGCTCGATCGAGACCTGGTCGACCCAGTCGAACACTTCGCCCACAGGCAGATTGTCCAGGCACTCGGCCGAGCGCTTGCGGATGTTGATCGCGAGATTGTCCAGATGCGTCGGCGTGAACATCGGCGCCACGGTCTTGCGCTGCGCGGCGTGACGCGGCGGGTCCATCGAGATGAAGCTTTCGCGCCGCAGGTCCGGATCGATGTCGCGGATGGTGATGCCGCCCAGTGCCGACGCCGAGGAGAACACCGCATGATTGGTCTCGATCTCCATGATGTCGTTGTAACGCGTCACCGACCAGTACGGTCCGAACATGGAGTCCTTGCAATAGTGTACGGGATCTTCGCGGCGCAGCCGGTCGAAATAGGGCCAGAACGTATCGGTCCTGAACAGCTCGGGGTCACCGGGATCGAATTGCTCCAGCGGAAGCGATGACGCGCGCTCGCGCAATGCGTCGAGCTTTGCCGCGCTTTCCATGGTCCCGTGCATGACCGTTCTCCCTGACGTCGACCGCGCGATTTTTGTGAATTCTGCTCTGCGGTATTTGAACCACAATTACAACGCGTTACGTGCGTCGGAGCAAGGGACAGTTTTGCCGCAAGATGAGGTGCGTAGCCCGGATGGAGCGCAAGCGTAATCCGGGATTCTGGCCGCCATTGATGCTGCCCCGGATTGCGCTTCGCTCCATCCGGGCTACGGGACATCCACGAACGTGATCTCCAGCACGCTCAGCCAGTGAAATCCTATCAGAAATCGCTCAAAATCGAGGTAAATCGAACCCGCTCATCTTGGGGATCTACTAATCTCTGATCTATAGTTTGAGCGAGAACGCTCCGCATCCAGAGGTTGCCGCCGTGAACGACATGCAATGGACCCCCATCGGCCCTTCCGAACCGGTCCCGCCGCCGTTGCCGCCCACACGGGTCGATTTCACCGGCAATCGCACCGAGTTCCGCAAGATGGTGACCAAGGGTGCCATGCTGGAGCTCGTGACCTTCGGCTTCTACCGGTTCTGGCTCGTTACCGACGTCCGCCGCCATTTGTGGTCGAACACGTCCATCGACGGCGACGCTGCCGAATACACCGGCCGCGCCAAGGAGCTGCTGGTCGGCTTTCTGTTCGCGCTCGCGATCCTGATGCCGATCTATCTCGCCTATTTCCTCGTCGGCATCGAGTTCGAGCGCTGGCAGGGCTTTGCCTCGACGCCGCTGTTCATCTCCTTCTACGCCTTCGGCCAGTTCGCGATCTTTCGCGCGCGCCGGTACCGGCTGACGCGCACGGTCTGGCGCGGGGTGCGCTTCTGGATGGACGGCTCCGGCTGGGCCTATTCGTTCCGCGCGATGCTGTGGGGCGTCCTGGTGTTCCTGACGCTCGGCCTGGCGCTGCCATGGCGCGAGGCGTCGCTGGAGCGCTACAAGATGCAGCACACGCATTTCGGCGACCTGCAAGGCGACTTCGAAGGTAGCGGCTGGGAGTTCTTCAAGCGCGGCTGGTGGATCTGGCTGCTCACTCCGATCGCGGTGTTGATCTTCCCGCTTGCGCCGTTCCTCTATGCCGAGTTCAAGGCGCGCGAATGGCGCTGGTGGCTGAACGGCCTCCGCATCGGCGGCGTCAGTCTGTCCTCTGAGCTGCCGCACAACGCCTTCTACGGCCTCTACTGGAAGATGGTCGGCTGGTGGGTGCTGCTCTCGATCCTGTTCGGCGCCTATCTCGGCGGAGCCACCGTGCTCACCGTCAAGCTGAGCGGCGTGCCGGCCGAGCAGTTGTTCGGACCCGGCCAGGCCGCCAAGAGCATTCCGATGTTGGTGATCATGGTGATCGGCTATTTCGCGCTCGCGCTTGCGATGAACATCATCATGCGGGTCTATCTCCAGCGCGATCTCTGGGCCATGGTGCTGGAGACCGTCGAGGTGCACGATATCGGAGCCATGGCCGACGTCCGCGCCAGCGGCGAGCTTGCCAGCGCGCTCGGCGAAGGTTTTGCCGATGGTCTCGATGTCGCGGGATTCTAGATCGTGAGCGATGTGACCGCCGAGCCCGGCGCCGAGTCCAGGCCTGGACAGACGGCGATCTTCTTCGACGGCTTGTCGAGCCGCCGGCGCCAGGTCGTCCTGACGCTCGGTGACGCGCTCGAGATCGCCGAGCCCGGCGGCGTCCAGGCAGGCCCGGCCGTCACGCGCTGGGCCTATGACGAGATCCGCCGCGCCGACAGTCCGGCCGGCATCCTGCGCCTGACCTCGACATCTGCGCCGCCGCTGGCGCGGCTCGAGATTCGCGACGCGGCGCTCAGTGCCGATCTCATCGCACGCTGCCCTCGCATCGACGAGCACCAGACCACCGGTCGCGGTGTTGCAAAAATCGTGGGCTGGTCGGTTGCCGCCGCCGTTTCGATCGTATGCGTCGTGCTGTTCGGCGTGCCGCTGGCCGCGGATCGCCTCGCGCCGCTGGTGCCGAAACCGATCGAGCGGCGCATCGGCGATGCCTCCGAGGTGCAGGTGAAAACGATCTTCCGCGGCGAGGCTTGCGGCGACGCAGCCGGTCAGGCGGCGTTCCGCAAGCTCGTCAACCGCCTGCGCGATGCCGCCGGCCTCGACGACGATGCCATGACGGCAGGTGTGCTGCGAACCTCGGTGCCGAATGCGTTCGCGCTGCCGGGCGGCAAGGTCTACGTGCTGAGTGCCTTGCTCGACAAGGCCGAAACTCCCGACGAGCTCGCCGGCATCCTCGCCCATGAGCTCGGCCATCTCAAGCATCACGACAACATGCGCGGCCTGATCTACAACGGCGGCACCTCGTTCCTGATCGGCCTGTTGTTCGGCGACGTCACCGGCTCCTCCGCCGTGATCTTCGCCTCGCGCAGCGTGGTCGAGGCCTCCTATTCGCGCGAGGCCGAGACCGGCGCCGACACGTTCGCGATCGAGATCATGCACAAGCTCGGCCGCTCGCCGAAGCCCGCGGCCGAGCTGATGTTCCGCATCACCGGCAAGGAGGGCGGCTCGGGCCTTGCGAATATCCTGGCGAGCCATCCGCTCACCGAGGATCGCCTTGCCCGCATGACCAGGGAAGACCGCCCCGCCAGCGGCCCGCCGCTGCTGACGGACAAGGAATGGCAGGCGCTGAAGGGCATCTGCGGCAGCGGGAAGATTTAGCTTCGCGACTACCGCGTCCCGTAGGCGCGGTCGCCGGCATCGCCAAGGCCCGGCAGGATAAAGCCGTTCTCGTCGAGGCCTTCATCCACCGCCGCGGTCCAGATATGCACGTCGGGATGCAGGCCGCGCAGGCGCTCTAACCCTTCCGGTGCGGCGATCAGGCAGGCGAGGCGGATGTCCTTGGCGCCCCGCTCCTTCAGCCGGTCCACCGCGGCCACCGCCGTGTTGGCGGTCGCGACCACAGGCGTCACCACGATGGCGAGGCGCTCGCTGAGATCGGACGGCGATTTGAAGAAATACTCGACCGCGGCAAAGCTCTCGGGTTCGCGATAGAGCCCGATATGGGCGACGCGCGCGGTCGGCACCAGGTCCATCATGCCGTCGACGAAGGTGGTGCCGGCGCGCAGCATCGGCACGAATACCAGCTTCTTGCCGGCGATCTTGGCCGAATGCATCGTCGCCAGCGGCGTCTCGATCACGGTATCAGTGAGCGGCAGGTCGCGCGTCACCTCGTAGCACAAGAGCATCCCGATCTCCTTGATCAGCTCGCGGAACGACTTTGTCGAGATCGATTTGTCGCGCACCAGGGTCAGCTTGTGCTGCACCAGCGGATGATCGACGATCGTGACGCCTTCCATGATCGGATGCTCCTGAAATTATCGAGCCGTCATTGCTCGCAACGACGCGCGTGGTCGCAAATCTCTTTCCATGCTCTAAAACACAGTACCGTCGCTGATCACCTTGAGCGGCGGCGAGCCGTCGGGACGGCGCGCAAAGGCAATGGCGCGGCCCGCGGCCCAGGTGCCGCCTTCCAGGATGCTGGCGAGCGGCAATGAATCCGGCGTGCGGCCGAGCTTGGCGCGAACAAGATCGGCAACACGATCCAGCAGCGCCACCGTCAGCGCGCGCCACTCGACGACAACAAGCGAATCCACCGCATGCGCGCGATCAGCATCCGCGGCATCGCGCAGGCGCAGCACCCCGTGATCGACGAACAGTCCGCCATTGCGGTATTCGGCAAGCCCGGTCAGGCCGTCGATGTCGGTGACGTCGAAGCCGGCGCGCTGCAGCGGCTCGATCAGCGAATAGCTCAGCCATTGCGACAGCTTGTGCAGCGGCACGAGGCCGGCGGTGGCATCATCAGTCTTGATCGCAGGATGGCGCCAGCAATCGCCGAGCGGGACGCCGGCAAGCTCGAGCCGCGATGGCCAGATCGGTCCGAGCTGGTTCAGCACCGCGGACAGGATCACGGGCGCGGGGACGGCGCCATCAGTGGCTTGTGCCGCGATGTGGTCGAACAGCCCGCCCGGCCGCGGCGTGTCCTGCAGGCCGAAAATGTCGGCGCGCGCGGCCACCAGCCGGCCCAGACGTTGCAGCAGATCGGTGCGTCCCTCCAGGCCAAGCAGCGGATTGGCATCGCTTGCCTGGAAAGCCGACGTCAGTGCCGGGAGCGGCAGCTTTGCAAGCACATCGGCATCGACCCTGAACGGGGTGCGCGCATGGCGCGAAAACAGCCCGCCGGCAAACATGTCGAGGCTC
>NZ_LJYG01000042.1:59816-90187 GCF_001440035.1 Bradyrhizobium manausense
GGAGCGGCCGATGCCTTGTCCCGTCACCGCGTCGCGATAGCGCCAGGTCGCGCCGGCGCCGGCGTCGAGCAGCACGCTGACGATGGCGAGGTCGAACTCCGCGCGCGCCCGCGCCGCGCGATCGGGCCACGAGGTCGCATCGGCCAATTGCGCCCAGCGGTCGACGCCGCCGGACACAAAATGCCGCCAGCGCGCGTGGAAGGGAATGTCGAGCGTCGGATAGGCTTTTCGCGTCACCGCGAGCACGGCCTCGGCAACGCCATCCATGCGATCGAGATCGATGGTGAAATGCGTGAGGGCGCCGTTCAGGCCGATCTCGAGCATCCGCTCGGCACGCGCGCGAACCGCCTTCGCGGTCAGCAGCGCGCGTGCCTCTTGTTCTGAAGCGTCCGCCATTACCAGATCAGTATTTTTCCAGCGAACGCCCGACCACGCCACCCACGTCCTTCTCCGGCGCAATGTCGGTGGAGTAATAGCCGGCGGCCTTCTTCGCGGCGATCTCGACATAGGCGTCGGCCGGGATCAGCTCCGGCGGGATCGGCACGCGCTCGACGATGTCGATGCCCTGCGAGGTCAGCGCGTCGTATTTCATGTCGCTCATCGACAGGAAACGGTCGATGCGCTTCAGGCCGAGCCAATGGATCGTATCCGGCATCAGCTGCTGGAAGCGCGCGTCCTGGACACCCGCGACGCATTCGGTGCGCTCGAAATAGGCGGCAGCCGCATCGCCGTCCTCCTGGCGCTTGCGCGCATTGTAGACCAGGAACTTTGTCACTTCGCCAAGCGCGCGGCCTTCCTTGCGGTTGTAGACGACGAGCCCGAGCCCGCCCTCCTGCGCGCCGCGCGCGGATTCCTCGATGCCGTGGATCAGATACGGCCGGCAGGTGCAGATGTCGGAGCCGAACACGTCGGAGCCGTTGCACTCATCGTGCACGCGGCAAGTGATCTTGGTGCGATGGTCCGGCAGCTTGGTCACATCGCCGAACATGTAGACCGTGGTGCCGCCGATCGGCGGCAGGAACACTTTCAGGTCGGGGCGCGTCACCAGCTCGGGGAACATGCCGGCGGTCTGCTCGAACAGCGTGCGGCGCAGCTCGGTCTCGTTGGTCTTGAAGCGCTCGGCAAGGCCGGGCAGGTACCAGACCGGATCGATCGCGATCTTCACCACCGAGACGCTGCCATTGGCGTGCACGACCTCGCCATCGGCGCGCAGGCGCTTGGCCGCCAGCGCCTCGCGGATTTCGGGCAGGTCGAGCCGCGCCCGCGTCACCGCGATGCTCGGCCTGATATCGACGCCCTCGGCGATGTCCTTGCCGAAATTCTCGGCGACCAGATGCCCCCAGGGATCGAGCGCGACGATCTTGGCGGGATCGCGCCATTGCTCGAACGGGCCGATCGTCGCCGCGGGGAAGGTGTTGGTGAGATCGGGGCGCCGGATCGGATCGAGCGCGCCGGCGGAGACCGCGAGCGCGCGGTACATCGCATAGGAGCCGCCATGGCTGCCGATCACGTTGCGATCCCCGGTGCGCGACACCGTGCCGATGATCGGCCCGCGGGCGCGCGCGTCGGCGGCGCCCCAATGAATCGGGTAGGCGGCTTTCTTGCCCGGCTCCGGATGAGAGGTGAGGCGGATATGCTCAGTACGGTTCGCGCGGCTCATGGCCAAACTCCCAAAAAGCCAACGGCCCGCCGCTCGGACGGGCCTGGCTTATCAGCGTTGCCGGAGCGGAGCCCGGCGACGCAATCCACCATATTGTAACGGCCCTTGGCGACAGACAAGTTAATCGTGCGGGACGGCCCGCCGCGCCGGCCGGCCCGGATCGGCGAAGGCGCCTGGATGCGCCCTATATCTATGTAATTGTTAAATTTTTTGAAGAGGCGCGTCGGCCGACTGGATAAAGCCGGCGTATTCGGACATACCGGGCGGATTGCCCCCGGAGTGCGCCAATGCCTTCAACCAACATGTCCACCGCCAGCTACATCGATCCCCGCAATGGCAAGCTCTATTCCCTGCATGAGCCGCGCTGGTGCTCGGACGAGCGCACGCCGCTGCTGGTGACACCAGGGGCGGGGATTTCGCGCGACGACATCGATCGCGGCACGCGGTCGCTGTGGCGCTACCGCGCGGCGCTGCCGGTGGAGATCAAGGATCCGATTTCGCTGGGCACCGGCTGCACGCCACTGGTCGCGCAGGATTGGGGCGAGCTGCGGCCGTTCTTCAAGCTCGAATGGTTCAACCCGACCGGCAGCTTCAAGGACCGCGGCTCCGCGGTGATGCTGTCGTTTCTCCGGCAGATCGGCGTCAACGCCATTCTGGAGGATTCCTCCGGCAATGGCGGCTCGTCGATGGCAGGCCTTGGCGCCGCCGGCGGCATCCGCGTGAAGATTTTGGCGCCGGCCTCGACCTCTCCCGCAAAAATCGCGCAGGTGCGCGCCTATGGCGCCGAAGTGCAACTCGTCGAAGGTCCGCGCGAGGAATCGGAGGCCGAAGCCATCAGGCAATCGCGCCAGACCTTTTACGCCAGCCATAACTGGCAGCCGTTCTTTCTCGAGGGCACCAAATCGCTCGCCTATGAGATCTGGGAAGATCTCGGCTTTCGCGCGCCCGACAATGTCATCGTCCCGGTCGGCGCCGGCTCGAGCCTGCTCGGCTGCGCCTTCGGCTTCCGCGAGCTCTTGAAGGCGGGGCAGATTGCAAAGCTGCCGCGCCTGTTCGCGGCGCAGCCGCTCAACTGCTCGCCGATCGATGCCAGCTTCAAGGCCGGCGTCGACACGCCCGTCGCGCGCGAGGTGAGCAAGACCATCGCCGAAGGCACCGCGATCAAGCATCCGCTGCGCCTGCGCGAGATCATAGGTGCCTTGCGCGAGAGCGGCGGCGGCACCGTTGCGCTCACGGAAGACGAGATCGTCGCCGCCCTGCGCCGTCTTTCGCGGCAGGGCCTGTTCGCCGAGCCCACCAGCGCCAGCGCGGCCGCGGCGCTGGAGAAGCTCGCCGCCAGCGGTGCCATCAAGGCGAATGAGACCACCGTCGCAGTCCTCACCGGCACAGGGCTGAAAGCCGCGACCACGGTGGCCGATTTGGTGGGGTAGGGTGGGGCGTCTCTACGCTCGCAATGACGGACCACCTCACTCCTTCAAATCATTCACCTGCCTCACCCAGGCGCGCACATCCACGAGCACCTCGGGCAGCACCGCTCTCACCTCCGGCACGGTCATGCCGGCCTTGATGCGGGGATCGTAGAGCAGGTTGAGGATGTACTGGTCGTAGACGTCGAAATAGCCCATCGACACATTGTCGTTGAACATGGTCCACGGCACGCTCGCGGTGTCGTTGATCGGCCCCAGCGATTGCAGCACTTCTTCGTAGGCGCAGTCGAGGAAGGTGAAGTCGCTGACGTCGACAGTGAGGATGACGTCGGAATGCTCGATCTCGAATTGCTCGTTCTTGCGGAATCCTGACAGGCACTGCGGATCGAGCGAGGTGCGGATCTCGCGCGCCTTCTCCGCGCCGTAGAAGCTTGTGATGGTGCGGTAGAGGTCGCGGTCGCGCACCAGCTTCACCCGCACATTGGCCGCTTCGCTCGTGTCGGTCATGGCGATGTCGAGATGCTGCACGCGCGCGGCAATGTCGGCCACGACCTTCCCGAGCTGCACCTTGCGGTCGGCGCGGTCGGTCTCGGCGAACACGCGCACCGGGGCGTCGAACTTGCGGATGCGATCGACGCGGCCGGCGAGATGGTATTCGGCGCCGAAGGCAGTCTTGAAAAAGCCGTCGACGATCTCGGCGTCGGTAAAGCTTTTTTTCTCGGTGCGCTGGCGCGAGGCGACCGCGGGCAATTCGCCGGCGGTGGCCGTGGTAGCGGTATCAGGCACAGATGTGAGCGCTGCAAACGCCAGCAGGGCGAAGCGTAGGGCAGGTGGGACCAATGCGCTCATCGTCGTGCAACGCTGCCGTATTCGCTGCGTGCACACAAGTCCGCAAATGCGCGCGTCGAGCAGATTCCGTCCGCTTCAGGCACGGTGCCGTAGGGTGGGCAAAGCGAAGCGTGCCCACGCATTTTTCGCGATCGAGACAGATGGTGGGCACGGCGCAAATGCGCCTTTGCCCACCCTACGGCACCGTCGATGCGGCTAGTTGTTCAGCACCACCACTGTCGTGCCGACATTGACGCGGCTGTAGAGGTCGGTGACGTCGTCATTGGTCATGCGGAAGCAGCCCGAGGAGACGGCCTGGCCGATCGTCTCCGGCTCGTTGGAGCCGTGGATACGATAGAGTGTCGAGCCCAGATACATGGCGCGCGCGCCGAGCGGATTCTCGATGCCGCCCTTCATGTGGCGCGGCAGGTCCGGCCGGCGCGCCAGCATTTGCGACGGCGGCGTCCATTCCGGCCATTCCTTCTTGGCGGTGATCTTGTGCACCCCGCCCCAGCGGAAGCCGTCGCGGCCGACGCCGATGCCGTAGCGCAAAGCCTGGCCGTTCCCGAGCACCAGATAGAGCCGGCGCTCGGCCGTGTTCACCACGACCGTGCCGGGGGCATAATTGCCGTTATACATGACGGTGGCACGTGGGATCGGGCTCGCGCCGCCACCGAGATAGCCGGTGGAACTGGTGCCCGTGAAGTCGACCATCCCCGCGGCGGATGCGCTGCTCGCTCCGATCGTCGCGGCCACCATGGTGGCGACAGTTGCGGCAAGAAACCGGATCATTCATTCCCCCAGCAAAAAAATCGATTCAATGGCAAAACACAGGCCATATTTGCCGGCGTTTCGCAAGCCACGGCCGCGTGAGGCGTGGTGGTTGCCGTTACCAAATCGGAAACCGCCTCAAAACACTGTTAGCCAAACAAGCGCATCGCGGCGCGGGACAGGGCCGCAATGCCCGCACTTGCTTTGACGGGCCGCGCGAACAATGATTGATCCGATGGAACGTCGGAAATGGCCTTGCGGGAGTATGGGATGAACGGTGCGGAAAGCCTGGTGCGGACGATGGTCAAGGGCGGGGTGGACGTCTGCTTCACCAACCCGGGCACCTCAGAGATGCATTTTGTCGCGGCGCTCGACCGCGTGCCCGGCATGCGCTGCGTGCTCGGCCTGTTCGAAGGCGTGGTGACGGGCGCGGCCGATGGCTATTTCCGCATGAAGGGCACGCCTGCCTCCACCCTGCTGCATCTCGGCCCGGGTCTCGCCAATGGCCTTGCCAATCTGCACAACGCCAAGAAGGCCAATTCCGGCATCGTCAACATCGTCGGCCAGCATGCCGTCTACCACATCGACTACAATGCGCCGCTGACCTCCGACATCGAGGGCCTGGCCCGGCCGATGTCATCCTGGGTCCGCACCTCGCCGAATTCCAAGGCGGTCGCCGCCGACGGCGCCGCCGCGATCGCCGCCGCCAAAAGCGCCCCGCCGCAGATCGCGACCCTGATCCTCCCCGCAGACACCGCCTGGAACGAGGCCGACGGCATCGCCGAGGTCCCGGCCGAGCAGCAGCGCGCCAGCTATTCGCCGCAGGCGGTCGAGAAGGCCGCAAGGATCCTGCACGGGGACGGCGAGGGGACATTGTTGCTGATGACCGGCAGCGCCTTGAGCGAGCACGGCCTGGCGCTGGCCGAGCGCATCGCCGGCAAGACCGGCTGCACCGTGATGGGCCCGACCTTTCGCCCGAAGATGGCGCGCGGCCGCGGCCGTTACTCGATCGACCGTATCCATTATGTGATCGAGAACGCGCTGCCGATGCTGGCAAAATTCCGTCACATCGTGCTGGTCGAGTCCGACGATCCCGTGGCGTTCTTCGCCTATCCGAACAAGCCGAGCATGCTCAAGCCCGAGGGTTGCGAGGTCCATCGCATGACCTCCTGGGGCGAGAATTCGGTGGCGGCGCTGGAAGCGCTCGCCGGCGCCGTGAAGGCCAGCGCCAGGGACGTCAAGCCGCAAGCTTTGCAGGAGTTGGTCAAGCCGACGGGTGCGCTCAGCTTCGCCTCGATCGCGCAGGCGATCGCCTGTGCGATCCCCGAGAACGCCATCATGGTCGACGAGTCCCTCACCACCGGCCGCGGCTTCTTCCCGCCGACGGCCGCTGCGGCACCGCATGACTGGCTGCAGAACATGGGCGGCTCGATCGGCTTCTCGACGCCGCTGTCGATCGGCGCCGCGATCGCCTGTCCGGATCGCAAGGTCATCACCATGGTCGGCGACGGCAGCGCGATGTACACGATCCAGTCGCTGTGGACGCAGGCCCGCGAGAACCTCAACATCGTCACCATCGTGTTCGCCAACCGCATCTACCAGATCCTGCGCGGCGAGTTCGACAATGTCGGCGCCGGCGAGCCCGGCCAGCGCGCCAACGACATGCTGAGGCTCGACCGTCCCACGCTCGATTTCGTCGCGCTGGCCAAGGGCATGGGCGTGCCCGGCCGCGCGGTGACAAATGCCGACGAGTTCAACAAGGCGCTGGCCGAAGCCGTCGCCGAGCCGGGCCCGCGGCTGATCGAGGTCGTGATGTAAGCCAAGTCTCTCCCCACGTCGTCCCGGCCTAGTGCGCAATTGCGCACGGGGAGCCGGGACCCATAACCCCGGGGAGCGGTTTGGCGAAGACTCGGAGTCCGGCACATGCACCGAGCACACTTGATAGTCCTCGCGGTATGGGTCCCGGCCTCCGCCGGGACGACATCGAACTAGGAGCGTGATGGCCCGGAGGCACGATGCAGACCGAGCTGAACAAGGTGATCGCGGCGCTCAGGGAGTTCTATGCCCAGGAAACATTCCTGTTCGAGAAGGACGTCGGCGAACGCGCCATCACGCACCGCTTCGCCGTCTATCTCGAGCAGCAATTTTCGGGCTGGGCGGTCGACTGCAACTACGACCGCCTCGGCGAGCGCACGCTGCATCTGCCGCGCGGCAGCATCATCTCGACCGACGATCATCTCGGCAAGTCGATCTATCCTGACGTCGTCGTGCACCAGCGCGAGATCCCGAACAATCTGCTCACCATCGAGATCCGCAAGGCCAGCAATCACACGCCGCTCGAGCACGACCAGCACAAGCTGATGGCGCTGACCGATCCGCATATCTGGTTCGCCTATTGGATCGGCGTGCTGCTGGTGCTGGACAAGCACGGCGTGACGATGTCGGAAGTCTATCTCAGCGGCGTCCTCGATCCGCCGCAGTCGCTCTGGCTCGCGGCGCGGCTTGCGGAGAGCGGCCTCACAGCCGCGCACAAGACTGCATTGTGACGTGCTGAAGCCGAACGGGTTGGGCCTACAGCACCGCTCTCTCCGTTCCCTCCCCCCTTGTGGGGGAGCGCCAGGGAGGGGGGTACCACACGGGGATTTAGCTGCCCTCATTTCATCGTCAATAATCGAAACCTTTTGCTGGGCTACCCCTCTCCCTAGCCCTCCCCCACAAGGGGAGGGAACGCACCTTCGTCGGCGCACTAGTCCTTGCCATCATTCACGCGCGTGAAAACAAAAAGGCCGCCCGCATGACACGGACGGCCTCGCATCGTGAACCCTCACCCGCTCAATGCAGCGGAGCACCATTACCGAGCGCGTAGGTCACCAGATCCTTCAGCTTGAAATCGGGACCGGTCACCGGCGCCCAGTTCGGGTCGAGCGACAGCACGGAGGAGGCGTCGCCGAACATCATGCCGAGGAAGACTTCGGCGACGATGCGGCCGCCGACCGGGCCGAGCTGCGGCGTCGTGATTCCGGTCGCCGGCGCGCCGGTGGCGGCGACCGTGACCTTTGTCGCGTACTGACGCGCTTCCGCCAGGATGTAGGTCCAGAGCGGGCAATTGCCTTTGAACGCGCCGTTCGCGATCGACGCGATCGGAACCTGCGGGTCGCCGGCACCGGGATTGTCGACCGCCCGGCCGATTTTGATCTGCTCGTCGGTCAACGGCGTCTGGTGCATCGCCCTCGCGACCGCCTGGCCCGAGGGCAGGCCAAGCCGCCAGCCGCGTTCGAGATTGCGCAGCGCCAGCGACGACGGGTTGGAGGCGACCTCCGGCGGCAGCTGGCGCAGCGGATCGACCAGCGAGGTGTCGATGCGATAGGCGAACTGGAGGCGCCGCTTGTTGTCGGGATTGGTGCTGTCGTCCTCGACGCCATAGGCGCGTGTGTCGACGTCGATGAAGCGACCCCAGTCGATGGCGCGTCCGGGCCCCATGCTGCGGAAGCCGGTCAGCGCGTTGGTGTCGGGGTTGTTGGGGTCGGGGAAGATCTGCAGCAGCATGTTGGCGGCGTCGTTGAGCCGATAGCCGGGCCGGATCATGGAATGACCGAGCCGGTAGGCCGCGACCGAAAACTCGACCGGCATGTAGGGATAGGTCTTCCAGTGATAGTAGGCGAGCTTGCTGCGATCGTAGCGGCCGCCGGTCTTGAGATCGTTCAGCACGGTCGCATTGACGATGCGCGGCAGGAAATCGTTCAGCACGACATACTGGTAGTGGAAGCGGACACGCTGTTGCACGTCCTGGAACGAGAGGCCGCCGTTGTCGTCGACCATGCGGTTGTGGAAGCGCAGCATCAACCCCTGGAACTGCGAGACGATGCTGTTCTCGTCGTTGCGGGGATCGCCGATCAGGGCGCGACCCCTGAAGCGCGGCAGGTCATTGGCGTTGGAGACGCCGGTGCCGGTGAGCGGGTCGCCGAGCAGAAACTTGCCGTTGCCGTCGTACATGTAGGGCTGATCGTTCGGCCCGCGACCGTAGACATTGTCCAGATCGAAGGACGGCGTGCGGAAATCGATGAGCCCGTCGGGATCCTGCTGCTTGGCCAGCGAGCTCACCGGATCGAAGGTGATGTCGTGATCGACGAACTGGCCGAAATAAGTGTAGAGCGCGGGAATTCCGCTCTCCTCGGCATCGGGACCGTCCTTGGGCGGATCAAAATCGCCGACCATGTTATCGGCGAGGGCGGAGAGGTTGGCAATGTTGTCGGCTTCGTTCGGACCGAACGTCGCCGGCGTCAGCGTGCGAAACATGCGGCCGAAGCGGCCTTGTGACAGTGGGGAACGGGTGGCGTTGAGGCCGCGCGGCGTAGTGGCGTGACGACTGCTCATAAAGTACCTCCTTGAAAAGTTACGACGGAAAGCAACTAAAGCTGAAGTTGTTCGTGATGAAATATGCAGGTGAGGCTAGACGCAGCAGTTCGGCGTCTCAATGCGCTGCTTCACACATTGCGCGGTGTCGATCCGGTTCCAGCAGCAAGTGCTGCGAGCAAGCTGCGGATGCGCATCGCAAATTTCTCCAACGCAGATGCCGGATAACATTCTCGTCATCGCCATCAGCGCTTCGAGAACGCTTGACGAAGCGAACTTGCTGTTCGCGTAAAAATTGTATTTGAGTGCATGCTGCCGCGGCGACGGTCGCGGCTTCCCGGACTGCTCCGACGCATTGTCGTTCGTGTCCTGGTGCCGGAGCGTGCGCTGCGTTCGGCAATGTGATCCCGGCCACAGTTTGCAGCCGCGGTCCCGCCTATCTTCCCAGCACTTGCACGCGTCGATCCTGCGGGACTACGCTTCCCCTATTGGGGATCAGACATTTTGGAGGTTGTGATGCAAAGATCATATCTGCTGGCTGCGACTGCGGCGCTGGCGCTCATCATGCAGACACCGCTTGCACTGGCGCAGAGCGCGCCCGCCGCGGGGACCACACCGCCGGCGGCTGCCGCCACCACGCCGCCTGCTGCCAACACGGCACCTGCTGCGACCACCGCACCGGCTGCGACCTCGACGCCGGCAGCAAGCACCGACACCTCCACCGCGCCGGCCGGCGCGAAGAAGAGTGCCGAGAAGAAGCCGGCGAAGAAGAAGATGACGCGGCAGCAGGAGATCGATCATTCGATCGACAGCGGCACCGTTCCGGCGCGTTATCGCAGCTCGGTACCGAAGGAGTACCAGCAATACATTCCGTTCGAGAAGAAGTGACGGACTGCACTGCGGCGCGATGTGCACCCGCCTCGCGCCGCGGTGGAACCTGACGGGAGCCATGCAGGCGTGATGGCTGATCTGATCTGCGTCCCCAGTGGCGGGCTCCGGAGCCGGTGTTACACTAGGCCAGGGCGAGGGGGATGATCAGATGGTTGACGATGCGAAGGATGCTGGCCTTGTGGCGATGATCAGCAGCATCCTGGGCGGCAACAAGCGTGCAGATGCGGCGAGCCCGCCGCCGCTTGCCGACTTCCTTCCGGCTGCGTCGGCGCCGGCGCCCGCCGCAGCGATCCCCGAAATTCCCGAAGCGGAGTCGCCGAAGCTCCAGACCCCGCCCGGTGACCCCTCCAACGGCGCATCCGATGCAGCGGCGGCGGCTGCGAAGCCGGTCGTGCCTGCCGGTCAGCCCCTGACGGCGGACGGCAAGCGGCTCTTGCCGGCGCAAGCGATCGCCGATCTCGCGCTTGGCGAGCTCAGAAAGATCGAGGGGTTTCCCGCCTCCGGCGTCTCGGTCACGGTCTACGGTTACAGGCACTGGAACGCGATGATCACCTTCGCGCCGTTCTCGACCAATTTCCAGAATGCGACGCGGTTCCGCCAGGCCCTGCCAGACCTCGTCTTCAAGCTCCGTCGTTTCGTCGAACTTGAGATATAAGGATCAATGGATTGGGTTAGATCGATGCGAGCCCAGGAACTCGTCCACCTCTCCCCGATTGGCAGGGGTGTTCACCGTTCGACAGGATTTTCGAATTGAGCGTTGCCTTTACCAAGGAAGAGAGCGCCGAGACCGCCTCCGAGACGTTGCTGCCGGATCGCCCGATCTCGCCGCATCCGAACCTCGTGACGGAAGCAGGCCTGCAGGCCTTGCAGTCGCAGCTCCATCTCGCGCGCGAAGCCTATGAAGCCGCGCAAGCCGTCGACGACGTCAACGAAAAACGCCGGCAGTCGGCGGTGCCATTGCGCGATATCAGGTATTTCGGCGAACGGCTGCGCACCGCGCAGCTCGTTCCCAATCCGGTCTCGAACGATGTCGTCGCCTTCGGCAGCACCGTGACCTTCAGCCGTGCCGACGGCCGCGTGCAGACCTACCGCATCGTCGGCGAGGATGAAGCCGACCCGAAGGCGGGCTCGATCTCGTTCGTATCGCCGGTCGCGAAGTCGCTGATGGGGAAGGCGGTGGGTGACGTCGTGGGCACGGGCGCGCAGGAGATCGAGGTGCTGGCGATCGCTTAAGGCAGCGCGTTGGCCGTGCCCTCCGTCATTGCGAGGAGCCCTTGCGACGAAGCAATCCGGAGTCTCTCCACGGAAAGATTCTGGATTGCTTCGCTGCGCTCGCAATGACGTGGTTGGAGCAGTGCTTGCTCGCGGGCGTCCGGCCCGCAGCGCCCGCCTTTCTGATGATTGCATCATGCTCCTGTTTTGCCCGACGGAGCAAGACAAATTCGGAAAATTCGTAGTCCGTCCGGCCGGCGCCGGCTACTGTGCATGGGGTTGTTTTGACGATTTCGACGGAGCGGGAGCAAGACGTCAGTCCGTCCATGCTCTTCGAGCCACGCGAAGCCTTTTGGCGAAGCGTGGTGGGCGCACAAGGGATCGAACCTTGGACCTCTCCCGTGTGAACCACAATCCATAGTCCCTAGCCAACGTGAGTCAGACATAGTAAAAAGTGGACAAGCGCTTGCAGTGCAGGTGTTTTTGCCATTTGTGGCCATAGCAGGCCATGGCTGACCTAACTACATTTTGTGTGCCCCCGCTGTGCCCCCGCGGAATCTTCCCTTGGGGCACACAGATCGGGGAAGGTCTGTGCTCGCTCTGTTCTTCAAGGGGCCGTCCTTCCACATTGGTGTGCCCCGAGGCGGAAAAGCGAAGGAAAGTCAATGATCACTTTCCCTTCGCTCGGATGATCCGGGCGGCTGCGGGGCACACCGCGACAGGGAGCGCAGGGATCATGCCGGAGCCGACCAACCAGCTGACACTCACAGATGCGGTGATCCGCAACGCCACGCTGCCGCCGGGCAAGGCGCAGTATTATCTCCATGACGACAAACTGCCCGGCCTCGCCCTGCGTATGCGCGCCACCGGCGGCCGGACCTGGGTCTACCTTTTCACCAAGCCGGGGGTGAGGGGGACCCAGCGCAAGACGCTCGGCGCGTGGCCCAAATATAATGAGAAGGCAGCGCGCAAGGCCGCCACCATCGCCGCGGGCGAGGTCTTCAAGGGCGTGGATCCGAACGACGCCAAGCGCGAGGCAAAGCGGCAACAGCTGGCCGAGACGCAGTGCACCACGCTGGCAACATTGATCATCGAAGATGGCCCCTACGAAAAGTCCCTGACCGGACGTCAGGTCGTCAACTGGAAACCAGCAATGTCGGCGCTGCGACGCGGTCTTAAGGATCACTTCGATCTCGCCATCGCCGAGCTGACGCGACGGCAAATCATGGCGGCGGTCGACAAGGTCGCCAAGACTGGTAAGCGCGGAGCAGCCAAAGACCTCCGCAAGCACACGCATACCTTCCTCGAGTGGTGCGTCGGCGAAGGCTACGTCGATCACAACGTGCTCGCCGGCTATCGCGCTCCCAAGGAAACTCGTGCGCAAAGGGTCGGGCGCCGAACGAAGGGCCGCGCGCTGGCGGATGAGGAGATCATCAAGGTCTGGCATGCATCCGGCAAGCTGGGGGCTTTCGGACTATTGACGCGCATGTGCCTGCTAGGTGGCCCGCGCCGTAGCGAGCCAACCATGATCAGGTGGCAAAAGGACATCATGGATGACCGCATTACCTTCGATGCGGCATGGACCAAGATGGGTCTGCACCATGACGTGCCGCGTACTCACCTCGTCGACGAGGTGCTCGCAGCCGCGAAACATTTTCAACGCGCGACTTCCGACTATGTCTTCCCGTCACCGAAGACCGGTGGCCAGATGTCGGGCTTCACCAAAATGGTCAGCCGTTTGGTCAAGGAAGCGGGTGTTGACAAGTTCACCATGCATGACCTGAGGCGCAGCTTGCGCACGATCATGTCGCGCTGCGGCTACGACAACGAAATCCAGCGGCTGTGTGTCGGGCAAAAGCCGAGCGGTATCGATCAGGTCTACAATCACGACGAACAGTGGATCATCCGTAAGATGGCGTTCGAAGCGGCTCATGACTACATCGCCGAGTTGCTCGGTGCGACACGGGTCGGCAAGGTTGTGCGCCTGCAGCGGACGAATCCGCTCGACCCCATCAAGGCTGAGCTGCTCGGCCGCCTCCGCGAGCACTATGCGGCTGAGGGCGCTTAGCTGCCTTATCGTATCCGGCCAGATAGTCGCGCACCGCATCGACACGATAGAGCGGGCGGCCGTCGACGTAGCGCCATTTCAGCGGGTGATTCGGATCGCGCCGCCACTGCTCCAGCGCTCCCGGCGTGCGCCGGATGACCGCGGCGGCCTCTAATGCCGTCAAATTAGAGCTGCCCGGTAGCGTATCGATATCGAATGTCGCGGGTGGCGGCATGCCACGGTTCTTGCGATGGCGCTTCGTGGCGTGTGGCATTTTCCGGCTACTTGGCGACCCTAACGCCTCGATCGGAGCCTTCTCGTCCCTGCCGCTCATGCCTCAGTCTCGAACCACGATTGGTCTGAGGCGATAAGATCGCAGGCTGCTCTAGCAATAAAGAAATCAAGTGCGCAGATATGGCTGCTGGGTCGCTGTGGCGTACAAATAGGACGAACCGCTTCGATTGGTCTGGGACGCGCCCGGGAACTCTTTTCGCTTCCGATCTTCGGCCTCATAACTTGAAGGTCACGGGTTAAATCCTATCCCACAACAAAATTTTTCTAAGTTATATCAATAAATTAGCAAGCCTCTGGCGGGCTTTTTCATGCTATACAAGGCCTTCCCGAAGGCTCTCAAGGAAAACCATTGTTTGGCAATGGGTCAGGCCAATTCCGGCTCGGATTACCAAATAGTTTCAATCACTCCACGGCAGTCAGCCAACACGTGAGCCAGAACATAAGAGAATTGACGAGAATCCGGGATAAGACTACGCTAATCCGCGTATTAGCGTTTCAAAGCGCGTCGCAAGGGGTGTTATGGCGACTGAGAAGACTTTCGGCGGGGCCATCGCCGAGGCCCGAAAGGCAAAGAGCTGGAGCCTAAAGGATCTGGCATCGCGGATTTTGCGCGAAGACGAGGAGCCGATCTCGCCGCAATATCTGAATGACATCGAACATGATCGCCGCAGCCCCTCTTCTGATCGCATGGTGCAGCAATTTGCTGACATCCTCGGTATTAATCGTGATTGGCTCTACTATTTGGCCGGACGTTTTCCGGAAGACGTTCGAGTAAAGAATCTGACGGAGAAAGAAGTCACTGACGCGATGCTTGCTTTCAGAGGTGGGCCGCCGAAGGGAAGGACTCGGCGATAGGGTGCGATACGTTCCCGACAAGACTGGCAGGTTTTCCCAGCGCCCGCACTTCAAGCCGCAGGAGCTTGATAGGGAGTGCGAAAGCATCGTTGCCGGCTTTCTGAGGGAGCGCCGCGGCGAAGCCAAGTATCCTGTTTCCACAGACGAGCTAACGGTGCTGATCGAGCGCGATACAGAGTCCCTCGATCAGTTCGCTGATCTTTCGGCCTATGGTCCGAATGTCGAGGGTCTGACCCTCTTTCAGCCCGGCCGTAAGCCGCAAGTCAAAATCTCGGCTCGTTTGGCTGAGGACGAGCGTCGGCAAAATCGCCTTCGTACGACCTTGGCCCATGAGTATGGGCATGTCCGGTTTCATGCCATTCTCTGGGATATGGAGCCTCCCAGCGCCGATCTGCTAAGGCGCAAACCTACCGCCAACATGCAAATCTGCTACCGCGACACCATGCTCGATGCCGTGCAGACCGACTGGATGGAGTGGCAGGCAGGATATGCGTGCGGTGCGTTCCTGATGCCGGCATCGGCGCTTCGGCAACTCATCAGATCGTATATGGAGCGACAGGGACTGTTCGGTGTTGTCGGCGAGCGCGATCCGCACGGACAGGATCTGATCGAGATTGTGAAGGATGGGTTCGAGGTTTCCGCCGACGCCGCCCGTATCCGGCTCATTAAGCTTGGAATTCTCGGCCCAACAGGCTCCGGTCCCTCACTTTTCAACTTCTAATCCACAGGCGCCGAAGCGGGAAATGTCCCGGGTTGTATCTCCTCCGTCATTGTGTTACGCTAATTAGCAGATCGGCGGATAAGCAGCCGAGCTGAGAAAGGGAATGTTGATGTCGAAGCACTGCAAGACCGGACTTGATGACCGTTGCCGCGACCGCGATGGCGAGATTCGCCAGAAGCGCGGCGATACTTTGGTTGGAACGCTGCGCAAGACTTATGGCGATGACTTTGCGCCCGGCGTTCGCAGCGACATGAGGCTCGATACGCTGCGTGAGCGTATGGGCACTTCGCTCTCCAAGATCCTCAAGGGAGACTGAGTATGTCGGACCACCAGCACGAAGTGCGTATCCACATCGATCAGAAGCCGCTGCACTCGCCGAATCCAACGACCGGCGCCGACCTTTATGACCTCGGCCAGGTCCCCGAAGGGAAGGTGCTCTACAAGGAGGTCGTGGGCGACCAGGAAGGCCAACTCGTACGGATCGACAGCCCGACGATCCACCTTACAGAAGACGAGCACTTCCATAGCGGTGACGCTCCCGAGAAGCACTACATCATCATCGTCAACACCGATCCCGTGGTTGTCGATCATGACGTTTTGACATTCGACGAACTCGTCAAGATCGCATTTCCAGTTCTTCCGACCGGCACAGACCCGGAATTCACGGTGAGCTTTGAACACGCCAAGAGCATCCCGCATCATGGCGACCTCCCGCAGGGAGGGTCTGTCACGGTGAAGAAACACGGTACCATCTTCGATGTCGATCATACCAATCGATCGTAGCCCTGATCTCCAGCGGCTGCGCAAAGAGGGCTACAATGTTCTGGTAACGAACGCCGGCAACCTGGTTGTTCAAGACGTACCCTACGTCAACAGCAAGCGCGAGATCGCGATTGGCGCGCTCGCGTCAAACCTCGATCTTGCGGGCGATATCACTGCGCAACCGCAGGATCATACGGCCAAGTTCATCGGCGAATATCCCTGCGATAGCCAGGGGAACACGTTGACTGTCTTACAGCATACCAGCGGGTCGTTCGATCTCGGGAGCGGGTTTGTCGCCCAGCATTCCTTCTCGCGAAAGCCGGCCTGTGGGCACTATGAGAATTACTATGAGAAGATGACGGCTTACATCGCGCTTCTCGGCAAGCACGTCGCTGCCATTGACCCCTTGGTCACAGCTAAAACCCACAGGGTCATTGAGCCCGAAGACGACAACTCACCTTTCAATTATCTCGATACGGCGTCGGCGCGAGCGGAAATCAACACCATCACTGCGAGGCTTGCGGAGGATGCGGTAGCAATCGTGGGGATTGGCGGGACCGGCTCTTACGTGCTCGATATGGTCGCCAAGACGCCCGTCAGAAAGATCCATATTTTTGATGCCGACCGCTTCCTGACGCACAATGCTTTCCGCGCGCCTGGGGCGCCAGCAATTGAGGAATTGCGGGAGCAGCCTCTCAAGGTAGAATATTTCGCATCGATCTATGCCCATATGCATCGCGGAATCGTCCCGCATCCCTTCCATATTGATGCAACGAACGTGGACGAGCTGAATGGCATGTCCTTTGTCTTCCTCTGCATGGAAGGAGGAGCTGCCAAGCGCGCGATAGTGGACAAGCTTGAGGCGCTCGGGATACCGTTCGCCGACGTCGGCATGGGCCTGTATGCCAAGCGCAATTCCATTGGCGGGATGCTCCGCAGTGTACTGAGCCTGCCGGATGCTCGGGAAAGCGCTCGCGCGCGAATACCTTTCGCTACCGACGACGCCAATAACGAATACGACAAGAACATCCAGGTCGCAGACCTCAATGCACTCAATGCTTGCCTCGCAGTGATCGCCTGGAAGAAGCTTCGCAGTTTTTACTTCAATCTGGGCAACGAGCGCTTGGTTTCATATACAATCGCAAACAGCCTGCTCGCCAAGGGCGATATCGTATGAACAAGATCGACTCCATCCGACCCGAGTTTGTCGACCGGCTACCGAGAATCCTCGAAAACGGAGTCGTCTACATTTCCCAGAAGTACGCGACGGCTGCGCATAACTGCTGTTGCGGATGCGGGACCAAGATCGTGACTCCTCTCAAGCCAGGCCGGTGGCGATTGGAGACGCAGGGCGAGTCCATAAGTATCTATCCGTCAATCGGCAATTGGAGCGCGGGCTGCCAATCTCACTACTGGATCAGGGGCAATCGCATAGATTGGGCGCTTGGCTTTACTCCTGCTCAGATCGCTGCGAACCGCACCAGCGATCAACGCGTCCGGCAACAGGCGCATGCCGATCGCTACAGGAGCGAACGAGGATTTTGGGGACGTCGTTGGGATGCGATCAAAGGCCTGTGGCGGGCACTTACGAGTTGGCTCTAGTCTGCCCAATGCGCGCTGGCAGGTTCGCTGGGCCACCTCGTCGGGATCGAAATCCCGCGAGGTACCTGGAGCAGTCATTGCCGGATACGGGTGCTCCACACGCTCCGGGGGATACTGCATGATCTGCTTCAGCTCTTAGTT
The DNA here is from genome assembly GCF_001440035.1 of Bradyrhizobium manausense. Classification (GTDB taxonomy): domain Bacteria; phylum Pseudomonadota; class Alphaproteobacteria; order Rhizobiales; family Xanthobacteraceae; genus Bradyrhizobium; species Bradyrhizobium manausense. The sequence continues at coordinate 77,381 of NZ_LJYG01000042.1, forward strand.
GCGACTCGGGCAAATCCGCGCAAGTAACCGTTTTTGATGACTGATTTCTAGTATTCGGGAGCACATGACGGTCTATTCGCCCCAACAGGGGTCTACTTTGTGCCCATAAGGTAACCCTCGAAGGGCTGGTGAGGGCGCGCTTGCACAATCGTGGCGCGCGTCCAGCACCTGTACGACTTCCTCGCCCGATATGTGGGCTTGGCGGATACTCTCGGCAATCTTCAGATGGTCTGGAGCCAGAACGATGAGACCGGCTCGGCGAACATGGGCCGTCGCAATTTGTTGGGCGACGCTGGCGATGTCGTTCTCGCGAGCGAGCGTGCGGTGCACTAAAATAGTGAGGTCCAAGGAGGCAGAAATCCGCTCGAAAGTAGTGGTCGGCATAAAAAAACTCGCCCTCCGGCTGAATCACAAGCACCTCGATCCGAATGATGCCGCGGTGCGGCCCAAAAGGACGCAGGCAATTCCGATGCCCGTCCCAACACCGTCGCGATCTGGTCTTCGGTCGGAACGATCAATGCTTCGCTCCGCGCGCGAGCACGTGCGTCGAGGCTAGTTGGTGCAATTCAGGCAACGGCTCCTCAAACGATGCCTCACTGGAGTTCACGTCGCGGCCAGAGAATCGACGATCTTGCCGACGTCGGCATCGTCGATCGGCACGCCATAGACCTTGATCATCTTGGTGACCTCGGCCTGCCAGAAGGCCTTTTTATCCTTCATTGGCGGCTGTGTGGCGATGTAATCGGCCGAGTGGCAGGCCGTGCAATTGTTCTTTGGCCGCTTCGAGGTTGGAGTCTGCCTTGAAGGCGGCGACCTCGTCCGGGATCTGATAGTTGACCAGCGGCCGGACCGAGCTGATCGAGCAGAAAGACGGCGGATCACAACCATCAAACGCTGCTAAACGTCATGGTTGCAATGCTAAAACTTCCGCCGACCGGCTGGGGGAGCAACATGGTTAAGGCATTTCGCAATACGGTCATGGCACTTACCTTTGTCGGCGTCGCCGGCACCAACATGTTTTGGAATTTCATGAATGACTATATTGCCTGCGGCCTTGCGCTGGCCGCTTCAGTCACCGCCGCCTTTTGCGTTGAGCGCGTCTTCATCGGGCGGTCCCGTCGCGAGATGATCCGCCTCCACGGCGCGGACTGGCATTCGGCAGAGGACCGACAGCCTGGCGTATGAACGCCGCTCGTCGCACGGAATTAGATTCTTCGCATTCGATTCGACGGGCCTGCCCTGATGACCAACCCGGCCCATCCATTCCGGATCGCTCGCATCGAGCGCTTGCGGGAGCTGCTTGAGAGAAACTACGGAATCGCAGTTGATCGGAAGGCATGCCCACTTTATCAGCGGCTCACGCGCCTGCACGGTTGCTCTAGCAAGAAAGAAATCAAGTGCGCAGGCCCGGCTGCTGAGTTGCTGTGGCGTACAAATAGGACGAACCGCTTCGATTGATCTGGGCTGTGCCCGGGGCGCTTTTGCCGGTCCGCTAATTCAAATCCCGCTCCTGCAACCACTCCGAACGTCGGATCGTCGTTGGAATGCCCACTTCTGGTGGTTTACAATATCGGCATTTTGTCCAGTTCGGCTTGTCTTAAGGGTGTGTTTTTCAAACTAGGAACTTGGTTTGAAGATGAGCGCGGCTGACCTGCTGCGATTAAATAGCGGCAGGAAAACCTTAACAAGCTGACGAAGGAGCGCCGCGCCGAACTTGTGGCAGCGCTGGAGAAGGTGCACCTAAGGCTTGTTCGATAATTGATATCATTTGTGGATTGATTTCATTGCGTTAGATAGCTCCGCAGCTGCACGCTATCTGCCCTTGGTCCGCCATTTCTTCCGTCACTCTAGAGCCACTTAAACAACCATTGATCGCTCTAGGCGCGTCTCCACGTGCCGCAGTCGCGACGAAGCTCCTCGACAACATCCACACCCCAAGGTCAAGCTTCCCCGCAAAACGCCGCGGCTCATGCGTCTCAGTCCTACAATAGACTTCTTCGCTGCAAAGCGACGAGGGGCCCCGTCAGCGCGCTAGAAAACTGCATCTGATCGTAGCAAACAGCAGGAATAGTGCACTCGATTCAAATAACAATCTACCTGTTGGCCGGCTAAGCGGCGACGCAGCGACTGCTGCTCTCGTTTGAGATAATCGAGAGCGTTGCATGCCCTATCACGATCCTGTCACTGGCTACGGCCGGATCGCGCTGCTTTGCTCGATCCCGCTCGCCTTGCCTTGATCTAAGACAAAACAGCTCCTGCCACACTCTTGCAGGAAACGATTGGCGCTGGACCATGCAGCAGAACCTCAAGCGCGCAGGCAGATCATCTGGAACTGCGAGAGTTGTTCGATCGTCGCCTCGTGAATCGGTTGCGATGAAGAGATACTATTTTGATATCCGCGACGGCGGTCAATTCATCCGTGACGATGAAGGTGTCGAGCTGCCGGACATCGAGTCTGCGCGGCAGGAGGCCACTGCTGCGCTCTCGGAGATATCGCGCGAATGCGGCAGAGGCGGGCCACAGCATCGCATGGCAGTTGAAGTTCGCGATGATCGGGGCCCGGTCTTGGAGGCAACATTTAGCTTTCGTGATCGAACAGCGCCTCGGTTGTGATCGAAATGCAATTTCGGAGGCCGATTGATAGCAGGAGATGAACGGAACAGGCATATTTCGGCTGCGGAAGCTTTTGTTGCCAGATCACCATAGAAAACCTTCGATCACCGCGTACGTGGTGGAATCCATGCTTGTCCCCAATCGTCCGCTCAGGGCTTCTGCTTCTCCTTGGTGAACTCTGCTATAATCATTCCACGAAAAATCCGCGCCCGTTCACAGAGGTTCGCCGTCATTCGCGATCCGTGCTGTGAAAACTCCGACATTAGCGACAGGCAGGCGAACGGATTCGCTCTCATAGAGCGGTCATGGCAAGCTTGTTCTTCTCGTATTCCATGCTGACGAGGTCTTGCGCGATCAGCTCGAGAAGCAGCGTTCGGTTCTGAAATGTCAAGGAGTTATTGAAGTATGGCATGACCGACGCATCGACGCCGGCCAGGACTTCGCCGCAGAAATCGATCGACATATCGAGACCGACGATATCATCCTGCTTCTCGTTAGCTCGGATTCAGGCAATGAAAATTACCTTCGATAGCAATTCTTGGGAGCAGGTTTTTGATCCGAGCGATCGTGAATGGGAGCCGGTTCAGTCGGCGATTTCGACCGGAAGAATAACAGGTTTCATTTGCGAAGCGGGCTTCCGAATTGAAGCGATTCGCAAACGCGAGCGAGCCGCCTATTTTGCGGAACCCGCGATGGCGGTGCAGTCTGCGTATTCTACCGTGGTTAGGAACGGCAAGCCCTGTATTCCAATCATGTCGTTCGGACCGAACGACGCAATCCATCCAGGCTTACCCGAAATGCAGGCCCCTAAGTTGAAAGCCGCGCTCGCCGCTGGCGTCCGGCTTATGCGTGGCCTTGCCTGGTTGGGATTACCTTCGCCAGGGGATATCCGTGACCCTGCTCTTTTCGTGCAGACCAGCGATCCTGAACGTGAGCAACGTCAAATCGACGCTGCGGCACGTATTGAAGCCCGGGGCGTCGGCAAGGCTGCGTTTGATGCTGCTGGCGGCTGGAACGCGCATCCTGGCACGTCCTACAATGAAAAAGTGTTCGCGAAAGCATGCGCTGAATGGGCTGATGGAGAACTGGTTGCCAGCCATATCGCTTATCGGAACGACATTCTGTGCACCAACGATCTGGCGCGTGCCGCGGGCACTTCGATTTTCGATCCAGCAAACAGAGCATGGCGCGCCACTGAGTTTGGAGTTCAATTCGTAACCTTGGCGGAGCTTCTGAAGCTGCTGAGCACGTAGAATCAGTATCAAGCGGTAGCCCTCGAAATGAACGAGAGTTTCAACGGGTGGCCATGTTACCTGCGTGTCGACCGCCAGATTGATGAATGTTAAGTTGCGTAGAATCAGCACCTCCGACAGGACGAAGGCTGCTCAAGGTTTTCCCACCAAGACCGGCAAAGCACGGTTTGGAGGTAACCGTTGCAAGGATTGTTGCGGCCATCTGCGAAGGAGGAAGAGGTGTTACATTCTACGCGCGACCTAATGGAAGTAAGCGATAGCCTCGCAAGCTCTCAAAGCGCTGCGACATATCATCTGCCGCGCGCGATGAGAGGCCAGTCTGGCCGATCTGTTCGGCCAACAAAGATGCGAATCGCGTTGCGTACATGCCGGAAGGCTAGGCGATCTTTGCCGTGCGGAAAACGGGTAGCTATCGATAGGCGTAGTTGATAAGATCTCGTATCAATTCGAGCAAGCCAGCCCAGGGCAATTCGCGAAACGGAATCCCATGCGCCAGGTCATTACGGATCTCGGCGAGGCTCGGCCTCGTTGTTCCCGTCAGAAGCCCGATTACGCTCGATGGTGATCCGCAACGTTGGTTCATCGGCACCTGACTATCCGTTAGACCATCATGCTCGACCATATACTTGAGCAAGTCGGCAAAAGTCGCGTTCTCGACCCACCACTTTTCGCCCTTCCTGAGGGGACGCGTTTCTTGCTCGGCCTTTTCAGCGACGAATTGTCGACGCCTCAGTAATTCTTTGCCGCCATACCTGTCGTTCAGCGCGAGCTCTAGCGCTGTTAATCCGACCAATTCGCCGGCTTTGATCAAGTCGAAATCAAGCCATGCGAGCACGTAGAGCTTCTGAGCGCGTTCGAACTTTGCGCTCACGATGTACGGAATTCCGACGTTCAAATTCAATTGCAATAGAAAAGATCGCCATTCGGCAAAGCTATCGAAGCTTGGAAAGCTATCGGGCTTTCCTGGCATTGGCCAAGGGACGGAGGATGACCTAGCATCTCGCCGCAGGGACGCAATCGAATCCAAGTAGTCAGTGGGAAGCAATCGTCCCTCACTCTAAGTCAGAAAGCCCGGATATACGAAGGCGCCCTTGATCGTTTCGGCGTCCTTCTCGCTGACCCCTTGACCGCGAACAACATCGTACCACGAGGCGCGCACCTGTTCGGTCATGCTCGAGACAATCGCCTTGGCCTCTTCGGCATCCAGCAGAAAGCGGGCGTGTTGCGACAGCACGTTCTTTGCATTTGCAAATCGTCCCTGGTCGCCAACCTCCAGGGCTAGATCGCGATGTTCCTGCGAGATAACCGGAGACGGCGTCAGGTCATAGGCTGGCGAAAGCTGCCATTCCCGCTCTTTGGCGACCAGCGCGTGGTTGCGAGGATGATCATCCAGGTTGGAAATCAGCGCATTGAACGTCATGCGTTGAAAAAGTTCCTTGGCATCCTTTTCCGGCTCTTGCGTAACCCGGCGCATCTCCTCGGCCATCAATACATAGGACCAGCGGTCTCGCATCTCGACAGCTTCCTCAGCGCGCAGCACGGTTAGCCCGCTGATCATCCGCGAACGCATATATCCCTTATCCGTCTTCGTTCGATCGAACCGCTTGACGAGAAGAACGTCCTTTGCTGCGACGGTGGTGACGCGGCTCTCAACGACGCGAAGACCGCAAGCCTTGGCCAATTCAAGAATCGCGCGCTCGACGCGCGTGTTGTTCCAGCGGTCGTCCGGACGGTTGAATTTTGCGATCCAAAGTCCGTCGTCGTCCTCGACGACAGCTTTCGGACGGGCTCCCCCCATGGAGGTGCCTAGGAGCATCAAGTCTTGGACCTGTGCGGCCTCCTCGGTTTTTACATCTTCCTCACGCATCAAGGCTTCGGCGATTTCCTGAAGCTTTGCGAGTTCGAGCGTCTTGTTGAATTTGCGACGTGGTGAGGGAGGTTGTTGACCAAGCCCAAAACCAAGCGCCCCTGCGCGGTCGTCGGCTGAGTTCAGCAAGCAATCGAGTTCACCAAGCTGAGGAACCCCGGCATGCTTCTCGATGACGCGGCGACCCCAATAATCTGGGCCTGCATCGCGCAACGCGCCAAAGACGCCATTCAGTCGGCCTGTTTCGTAGGTCTCTCCCGAAAGCTTAAGCTCGACAGGATCAATCGCGACCGCATCGCCCCGTGAGAGATACGATTTGCCGTAAACGAACCGGCCCAAAGCATTGCCGCGGCGATCCTTGGCGAGCTGGAAACGTCCAGCGGTTACCGCTTCAGTCTGACCGGGCAGCGTGATGTAGACGAAACATTCGGTGTTGCCTTTAGAAGTCATTGTCTAGCCCCCCGGGTTTGCGAGCCCGCTTGCGCTCCCGCGTCGCTTGCAATGCGATTCCTTCTTTGTCCTTTGAGGGATCAGCGAGTTCTTCGAGGGGCTGGAGCATATCGTAGAGCCACAGCAACCCGGCATAGACCACGATACCCGTCGAGGCTTTGCCCTTTTCGGCGTCCATAACAGCGCGCAGGCCCGTTCCGATTCTGCTGGCTGCGTCCTCCATGGTCATGTTGCGGCGGATGCGTGCGGTCCGCAGATCGGTTCCCAATTGCTTGAGGGCCCGCGACACGTGGAAGGGCGGCGCCTTTTGAAGTTTGTTGGTCGCTACCATGCTCTTAAAGGCCAGATAGTTGATTTATGGTGCTCTTAAGAGCATATAGTAAGTTCGGCATTTTGCAACGACTTGCTTTTAAGAGCTTATAATTGCCAATAAATTGCTCTTAAGGGCATTTACGCGCCATCAGGCCAGATTTATCAACCGGTTATTGAGCGCCAAGGTGCAGCTATGAGTTGCGATAGTTCTTGTAATGTTCTATTCGGGGAGCCCTTATGGCTCGGTCTCGGCAGGCATACCACCGGACCACCACAAGGCTGCCACCAGTCACGAATAACAAGGCGGGTCGGAATTCAAAAACATGTCTGACGCCAACAACGAACAGCTTCGTCCGCCGCCGAGCTGGGACAAATTCGAGGAGATTTGCGCTGATCTCTTTTCGCGCATCTGGAAGGACAATCAACTCGTCCGCTACGGTCGCGCCGGGCAGAGACAACACGGCGTCGACGTCTACGGGAAGGACGACGGCGCTGACGCGGCCGTTCAGTGCAAAGGTAAGCGCGATTGGCCAACTACCAAACTGACGATCCCCGAAATTGACGCGGAAATCCAGGAAGCCAAAAAGTTCGAGCCGCCACTTACCACCTATATTCTTGCAACCACGGCTGACAACGACATCTACATCACGGATCACGTCAACGCCGTCTCTGCAAGCGTTCGTGCCGGATGCTTTGCCGCGTGCAAGGTATCCGCACCAGCGCTTTCCAGATGATGGGATCAGATTCATGAATGCAGATTTTCGATATTTGGCCAAGCAAGCCCTAGTGCGGGCGAAAGCCGAGCTCGCAGCGTTACAGGACGAGCGCAAATATGCCGCGCTCGAGCTACGATTTCCCATGGAGGCCGTCACCTACGACCGGGCACAAGCACTCAAAGCTGAGATGCCACCGGAAGAGTATAAAACGTGGCAACCGCGTAAGCTCATGCAGGTCCTTCATGACATCGATCCCTCGCTCGGCATGAGCGCGAGCATCGCCGTGGGCGTAGAGGAAACCTACGGCGTGGAACCGCCGCCCGACAAGTTGCAGTTCTTAGGAACGGACACGGTGTTCACCCTGGCCGATCTCAAGGAGCATTACGACGCCATCGGAAATTACTTGCACGTTCCGTCGTTGGCCCAATTCATGAAGGGAGGGATGCCCGGCGGCACAAAACTTCGAGCGCGCTGCGAAAAAGTGATTGCGGCGCTGGAAGTCGTCCTCGGTTCGCCGATCTGGAATGCCACGTTCGGGGTGTTTACCGAATTTGCATGCGGGCGGTGTGAGAGCCCGGTCAGAAAGCGAATGCCACATGGCAAAAGCGAAGTCGAAGTGACCTGCTTCGAATGCAAAGCGCAGGACGTGCTTTCGCCTCAAGGGGATCAACAGGTTTTGGCAACGCCGAAGATGGTTCCGATGCCTTGCGGGAACGAGGGTTGCTCCGAATCCATTTCCATTTGGTCCGACGAAGTGAAGCCCGGCGTTCACTGGACGTGCAAGGGGTGCGGAAAGCATTGGGTCCTAGGATTCGGCGTCAAGCGCGTCGCCAAAGAAGATGACGAGGCAGCGAAATAGATGAAACGGCTACGAGCTGCCTCGCTATCTCGCGGCGACATTATCCTGACCGGCGTCAAGTTGGTGAGTGACCCCAACTATTGCGCGCCCGCCGACCTCGCGCGAAGCAACCTCCTGGTCGCGGTACTGAACGCGACAGAAACGCTAACCGACGAGGAGGCGGAACGTTGGGCGGCCTACAGCGATGCAACCGAGATGATGCGTCAGGCAACGAATACGGTTCTCGATGGGGCGAGGAAGAAGGACAAGGGCATCCAAACCATCGAGGATGTTGTCTTGCATCTCGTCAATCACCCCGCCGATGATGCGTATATCGCGGACTTGCTGACCTCCTCGGATTATCTCAACCTCTGGCAAGTCAACATCGAAAGGAATCCTTGGCAGTACGACGATGTGTTGCTCGCGGAGGTGCCACGCAAGCAGCGCGAAGAGTACTGCAGGAATCGAGCGCTTTCACGTCCCACACACGTCCGAATGGTTCGCCACGCTTCATCAATGGGACCCGGTTCAAGCCGCGCAAACGAAATTCGTGGTCGACGCCGCCGGCCGCGAGGATGTTTGTTCGATCTGCGGCGATGATCCTGCGGATGACTATCGACTTGCAAAGCCGTTTCGGCCGGCGGGCACCACGGGCACGTTGCGCCTCTGCGACGATTGTCTGGAAATCCGCAGGGCGATGGGAGAGCCCTATGAGAAACTATAGCGACGGCTCCCGCCCGTGGACGGCGGCCATTGATCGAAGCGTCGCCGCTCTCTTTCGTTTTGCTCGGGTTCGATAAAAGTCTTATATTTATCATTAGCTTGGGTGGTGGTTTACGTGTTGTTAGCGGAAGTTCCGTATGATATGAAATGTCGGATATAAATAGATCATATCCGACAAATCGGATCAAAAGCCATGGCCAAGCCATCTTCGACACAACAGGACCGCGCCATTGAGTTCCTCAAGGAACGCGGTATTGCGCGCCTTTCTGAGCTTGCCACGGCGGGCGTCACGGCGGCGACCATCGCCCGCATGAAACAAAAGGGCCTCGTCGTGCAACTCGGCCGCGGCCTCTATCAACTTCCCGACGCGCCCATCGACACGCATCATTCCCTCGCCGAAGCCGCCAAGCGCGTGCCCAAAGGGGTCGTCGCGCTGATCTCCGCGCTCGCTTTCCATGACCTGACCGACACCATTCCGTCGATGGTTTGGCTCGCCATCGGTCCCAAAGACCGGCAACCGCTTCCGACCAACCCGCCCATGCAGTTCGTTCGCTTCAACCCGGAGCGGCTTCAGGAAGGCGTGGAGATTCATACGATCGAAGGTTGCCCGGTGAAGATCTTCAGCCCCGCCAAGACCGTCGTCGATCTTTTTCGCTACCGGCGGAGCGCCGGGACACGTTATCGTCACAGTACTGGCCTCAACCTCGCGCTCGAAGGCCTGCGCGAGGCCCTGCGAACGCGCAAGGCCAAGCCTTCGGAGATCGCGGATTTCGCGCGCAAGGCCGGGGTTTGGAAGGCCATGCAACCTTATATGGACGCGATGACCGCCAATGGCTAACCCACCCAAGAATGTCGCGGCTTCGGTTCGCGCGCGGCTGCTCACGCTCTCCAAGGAGCGCAACCAGCCATTCGACCTTCTCCTCACCCGCTACGTGTTGGAGCGGCTTCTTTATCGCCTTGGCTCGACGGATTATCGCAACCGCTTCGTTCTCAAGGGCGCGATGTTGCTCGCGACCTGGGTCGACAACCAGTTCCGGCCGACGCGCGACCTCGACCTTCTCGGCTCTGGCGATCCCGACCCCGACGTGCTGTTGGCGATCTTCAAGGAGATCGCCGCCGTCGACGCCGCCGACGGCGTCATCTTCGACCCGGCCAGCTTCACCGTCGACCGCATCCGCGACGAAAACGAATACGGCGGCGTCCGGATCAAGGGTAATGCCACGGTCGATAACGCGCGCGTTCGCGTCGTGATCGACATCGCCTTTGGCGATGCCGTGGAACCGGGCGTGCAGGAAGCCGACCTGCCGGTGCTGTTGGACTTTCCGGCGCCGAAGCTGCGCTCCTATCCGCGCGAGACCGTCATCGCCGAGAAGTTCCAGGCGATGGTCGCGCTTGGCCTCGCGAACAGCCGTCTGAAAGACTTCTATGACGTCTGGGTGCTGACCCGCTCCTACAAGTTCGAGGGCGACGCGCTGGCCAGCGCCATCAAGGCGACATTCGAACGCCGTAAGACCGAGATTCCGACCGCGCTGCCGGACGCGTTCACCGCGGCCTTCACCGAGGACGCCGGCAAGAAGGATCAGTGGGCGGCGTTCACCAAGCAGGTCGCCGTTGACCCCGGCTCGTTGACGGAAGTCACCAAGACGCTCGCGGAGTTCTTGATGCCGCAGGCGAAAGAAGCCCTCGCCCTGAAGGACGGGGAGAAGGCGATCTAACTGGAATGACCATGATGATGATCATGCCGATGATCATCATGATGACCAGCAGCAGCACCAGCAGCACCAGCAGCACGATCAGCATCAAGATCATCATCATCGGCACCGGCGGCATCACCAGCGCCCGCCGGACCAGCAGCACTACCGGCATCGGGATCATGATCAGCATCAGGATGCCGATCATCATCGACATGTCGATAATCGGCATCACGGCATGACCGTTGAAATCCCGGCGGCTGGACCTTGAAGGCGGTCCCCATCGCCCTATCTAGGGGAGTTACATCGGTGGGCCGGAGGCTCGAATGTCGTTTGAAGTTGATGGATTTTTCTCGCCCGACCTTGAGCCGTTTCAGCGCGCGGTACGCACACCACCGCGCCGACCAAGGCATGGTTCGACTACGCGCTCGACTTGAACCGCATCGGGTTCGATCTGCTGCGGAACGCGACCACCGCGCGCTCAGAAAATGCAGCCTTCGCCATACACGGGTTGTTTGTGCGGGTTCACCAGTCATTAGTCGGCGCTCCTGCTCGCAGAACGCGGGCTCGTCGGTGATGCGCGAACGGTTCTCCGATCAGGCGTCGAGGGGACCATAGCGATCTATGCGCTGCATTCCGATGCCGCCTTCGTCGACCGGCTGATCGAGGCCCACCACTACAACCAGCGCAAGGCCGCGCGCGTGCTTCTCGACGACCCAGCCTATCTTGCCGCTTACAGGGCCGAGGATGTGGCCGCAATGAAGGCCGTGCTGGCATCGGTGGACGCCATGGAAAAAGCAAAGGGCGCGAAGCTGCGGGATGTCAACTGGGCCGATGTGGCGCTGAAATGCTGCCCCGACCTTTACCAGTTGATGTGTCGCTCGCTGTTATCCGACGGCACGCACACGACCCTCAATACTCTCGACCGCTATGTCTTAGCTGACACCAAGGGGCAGATAACCTCTTTCAAGTCCGCGCCGGGACCGGAAGGGCTTGTGGAGACGCTGAGCGCGGCTTGTCTGCTGTTTCTCTGGGCGGCCGATCCCTTTGCGGGCAGCGCGGGCCGTCCCGACATCACCGCCAGGATCAAGCAAGAGGTGCAGCGCTTCGCGACATTGCCAGGAGCCTTTCCCAATATGCCGCCGAAGGCCGCGTGATCTCCATGCTCGTCAGATCGCTCTCAGACGCCACTCTTGCCGCGATTGGCAAGGAAGTGAGCCAGCAGCCAATCGAACTGGTGACTCACCAGCCCAAGCCATGGGCTCTGCCGACCGATTGCTTTCGCAACGTCGCGCGCAAGATTGCTGAGGACCGTGGCAGCGCGCAGTGCGGCTACACGTTCCACCACCGCTTTGCCCAGAAGATCGAAGGGCACCCGCTCTATATTTATTTGACCCATCATGCGGTGTGGGTATCCCCAAAGGGGGAATTCGTGGACGTGACGCCCTATCCCGATCCGCGTCATGCGCCGCTCGACCACGGCAAGAAGATCAAATTCCTGCCCGATGACACCGCCGATCCGGTCGTCGTGCGCGGCCAGCCGATCCCGCTGCCGCTGCGCTTCTTCGCCGTTGACGACAATCCGGAACTGAAGGCCTACGTCGCGGAACTCAATCGGAAGGAACAAGAAGCCTGCCGCAGCCTCGCTTCGCAAGCTTAACCTAGGACTTGCGGTGCCGAATAATCCCCAGCCGGAAATCCTGCATGGCACAAAATTGGCACATAGCGAGATACCTGTCGTTGAATTCATTCAGGTTTTTCCAACTTCGGCAGTGGCTCATAACCTGAAGGTCATAGGTTCAAATCCTATCCCCGCAACCAAAAGAAGTCGCTGTCTTTGCAGCGTAAATTCAGAAAGCCGCTCTGATGAGCGGCTTTTTGTTTGTCGGGAATCGCCACCCAGTCGCCACGCTGAAATCTGCGACACTCCCGCGAGCTGGCGGCGCTTTTGATCGGTGCACCTAAATGTGCTCAGTGCCGTGTCGCGAGTTCGAATCCCTCTCGCTCCGCCATTCCACCGAAATGATCTCGTACTTCAATCTGGAGAGAGGTCAGAAATACGGCCGTTTTCCTGCTTTTCCGCCAACGGAGAGGTCCGCCCACCCATCAAACCTAGTGTCAAATGGGTCTGGAGAACCGAATTTTCTCCGAATCTTAGAACACGCAAATCGGTCCAGTACGGGATTTCCCGTAAAACAGACGCTTATTTGGGTTGCTGTGTGGATCTCACTCGGTCAACCGAGAAGCCCCGGGATAACAAATCCTCTGACCTTGCCCCCAAGTTTTATCCAGTCCTGAGTTCGCCCCGGCTGTTGGATTTGCCCGGTTGGGCGGTGGCAGCGGC
>NZ_LJYG01000043.1:0-15825 GCF_001440035.1 Bradyrhizobium manausense
CACCCTACGAGACTGTGAATCTTTTGTACCGCGTGTCGGGCGAATGTGATTCTCTAGGCAGACTGATCTGCTGGAGAGGATGATGGCTGACGAGGGACTTTTTGGCGAATTGCCGGATCAGTCGGCGCCACGAACCGAAGCGGTGCCGCGGGGTGCACCTCGGCTGCGCGAGCCCGTGCGCAATCAGGTCGAATTGCGGGCGGTCGATATCGACAGCCTGATCGGGCAGGATCATCTGGCCCGGGTGATCTGGGCTTATGTCGAGGGGCTCGACCTGAGCGAGCTGGAAGATCGGGTTAAGGCACGGGAAAACAGGCCGGGCCATCCGGCGCCATCACCCCGGCTGCTGCTGGCGCTTTGGCTGTACGCCACGAGCGATGGCGTTGGCAGCGCGCGGGCGTTGGATCGGCTCTGCGACAGTCACGACGTCTACCGCTGGCTCTGCGGCGGCGTGTCTTTGAACTATCACACACTGTCGGATTTCCGGGTCGGCTGCGCGGACCTGCTGGACCGTTTGCTGGTCGAACATCTGGTGGCTCTGAATGAGGCAGGGCTGATTGATCTGGAGAAGCTGACCCAGGACGGGGTGCGGATACGGGCGAATGCGGGGGCCGGCTCGTTCCGGCGGGAGGCAACGCTCGGCCGGCAGATGGCCCAAGCGAAGGCTGTGGTGGAAGAGCTCAAGCGCGAGGTCGATGCGGATCCGGAAGCCAGCAGCCGGCGTATCAGGGCGGCCAGAGAGCGCGCGGCACGCGAACGCAGTGAGCGGGTGCAGGCTGCGCAGAGGGCTTTGGACGAGATCAAGCGGAAGCGCAAGCAACTCGACGAAAAAGGCGGCAATGGCAAAAAGCCGAAGGAGCCCCGGGCCTCCACCACCGACCCGCAGGCAAGGGTGATGAAGATGGCAGATGCCGGCTTCCGCCCCGCCTACAATGTGCAGGTGGCCAGCGCGGCCGGCGAACTGATCGTGGTCACGGTCGACATCGACAACAACGGATCAGATCGCGGCTTGATGCGGCCGATGCTGGAGCGAACGCGCACTCGGCTGAAGCGCTTGCCGCGTCGCTACCTCGCCGATGGCGGGTTCTGCAGCGGCGAGGACATCGAATGGGCGCACGGTGAAGGCGTCGAGGTCTACTGTCCTCCGCCCAACTCCAGGAGCGGTGTCGATCCCTTTTTACCTCGGAGCAGCGACGGTCCTGGCGTCGCGGCCTGGCGGGCCCGCATGGCCAGCGAAGCCGGCAAGGCACAGTACAAAGCCCGCACGATCTGCGAATGCATCCATGCCCGGTGGCGGAACTGGGACCTCAGGCAATTGACCGTGCGCGGCATCGAGAAGGTCCGTGCCGTCGTGCTCTGGTACGCCCTCACCAACAACATCCTGCAAGGACACCAACTGGCAAAAGCATAGACAGCACAGCCATCCCCCGGCGGTTCGACATCGACGGCCCCCGACATCAGCGCGGGCGCTACCCACTCTTTAATATCGAATGCGGAAATGACTCACAGGCTCTACGGCACCGGGATGGCCGCCCCATCGCGTAAGCGGGCGGCCGGCCATCAATAGCGGCCGCCGCTGCTCTTTTGCTGCGTGATCCAGTCCGACAATGTTTTCGGTGGTGATTTCGCAGCCCGGCTGGGTGCTTTCGCAGGATCCCGGACGCCGTTGGTCGGACGGGCGCGCGGCGTTTCCGCTTCATGGACGCGCTTGTTGGCGGCCATCGACGCTTCCGCAGCCTCCCGCTCGAGGCGCAGCTGTTTCAATCGCGCCATCTTGAGGCGTTCCGCCTCGACTTCGGGTCGTTCGGACAACAGCTTTCTGTGTTGCGCCAGCTCGGGGGCAACCACGACACCGAGGATGGTGGTCTCGCCGAGGGCCTTGCAGGCCTCTAACCGATGCAATCCCTCGACCAGGACGAGGCGGTCTCCCTCGGTCCGGACGGAGATGGGAGCCTGCTGCCCGATATCCAACATGCTTTCCGCGATCTCCGCGACGACCTCGGGCTTGATGTCCTTCTTCCGCTTCGTCGGAACGAAGATTTTCTCGATCGGGAAGCTTTCCGGCTTGGACATAGCTTCTCCTCCGCGCGTCTGACCGGTTCCGTTGCAAATCCGGTGGGATGGGAGTTGTAGAGGTGAAACGTGCGGTCGCAAAGGCTTTTCGACAGGCGGGGCTGCAGGAATAGCACGCGCGAACTTCGTGCGCATGAAGGTGACAGCGCGTAGGGTGGGTTAGCTGTGCGATTGCGCGAAGCGCAGATCGCGCGGCGTAACCCACCGATCTTGTCTCTGCGGGGAATAAAGAGGTGGGGTACGCCGAGCAGAAGCGCTGCGCGCATCTGCAGGGCTAAGCCACCCTACGCGCTGCGCGCTTCGCTGAAGGATGGCTCGTTGATCTGAATCAAGACGATGGCGCGACAGGACGTGAACCTCGCGGCATCAGTCGAGAGGAGAGATCATGTTTTTGTCAAAAGCGACCTTCGCCGCAATTCCAACCGTGGTCCTGATGGTCGCGCAGGCCGATGCCCAGGTGACGATCGATGTTTCCAAGATCAGCTGCGATCAATATCTCACCCAGCGCATCACCCATACGCGGACCGTGAACGTCTGGCTGGCCGGCTTCTACGCGGGTCGCCAGAACAACCCGGTCGTCGACGTGCAGGCCGTGGAGCGAAACGGCAACAAGCTCGCGCGGTTCTGCGAATCTCATCGCGACATGCCGCTGATGGACGCGGTTGGGGCTGCGAAATAGGAGAGAGTGGCGCCTCGCGCCGACGGGAGCCGCTTCGCTCAACCGCGCCGCAAAAAAGTCGCACCGCAGATGTGAATTACGCCACAGACGGCGGCCGTCCAGTCTGTTTATCTGCCGCCAACAGGCCTCTCATGCGCGCATTTGGCATTGCGCACCTGACGCCATCGCATTTCGAAATTTTGGGGTGATCGCCATGGGCGTTTTTTATCGCACGGCCATGCTTTGCAGCTGGTTCATTGAGTCCACCATGAGCGGGTGTACCGAGAGATTTCGTGTGCGCTGACCAGAGCGCACAGAGAGTTTCCCGAGGGCCCCGCCGGTGACGGACGGGGCTTTTTCATGTTCGCAATTTGCCCATTCCGTCCGGCGGAGCCTTCGCGAGAAGGAGGCAGGGTCATGTGGGATTATTTTGGACCCGATTTCGCTTTCGACGTGGTCAAAGGAGTGGTCGCCGGGATGGCCTCAATAGCCTTTCAGGTCGTGGCGCCGCGAACTTTTCGTGCCGCCAAGCAGTTTCGCGCGCGCTGGGTTACGAGAAGGGCGGCGAGGCGGGCTGCACGACAGGCGCGTCGAGATGTGGTGGCGAATGATGAGGGGTGAGGAGCAGAAAGCCCGGGTGGAGCGTGAGCGACATCCGGGCTGTACGGCGTTCTCGCCGCCGTGCGCAATCACGCGCCCTGCGGGCTCACCAATACGGATCGCCGTAGTCCATATAGGGCGGGGGCATCCAGGGTCCTCGCGGCGGAGGCCTCGGCCGCCGGGGTGGCGCAGCTTGCACGTGCGGACGTGCAGGTGCAGCCGTCTCGTTGTTCATCACGCTCCGCATGGCGGGTTTCATGGGTGCAGATGCGGATGAAGACGTCACTTGCGTTTGCAGCTGCGTTTGTAGCGCCTGGACCTGCGCAGCGAGGCGCGCATTTTCAGCCGCGTCCTTCTCCTGCGCCGCCTTGAGTTGCTGAATGGTGTCGGCCTGCTCGCGCAGCGCCTGCTCGTTGCGGCTCCTCAGTTGCTCGAGCTTTCCATTGATGCTCGCAAGCTCGCCTGTGATGGTCTTGAGCGATTGCGCGAGATCGGACGACGACTGGTCAGGCGCGCTCGTGCCGGTTTTTAAAGCGTCAGGACTTTGAGCTTCAGGTCTTGGAACATCAGGTTTTGGAACATCAGGTTTTGGAGCATCAGGTTTTGGTGCGTCAGGTCTTGAAGCGCTTTCCGTTTCCTTGCCGACCGGCGGCGCGGGGATCGAAGTCGGCTGATCCGCAGCAGTCAGTAGCACGGCCGGCGGCTGCGCCGGACTTTCAACCGCGGCTGCCTGCTGGGGCTGGCTTGTGGCCGGCGGAACCCACCGCGCCATGATCGACTTGCTGATCGATTTGACCTCATCGCGATACTGCGAAGCGAAGGCGGCACCGAGAATGCCGATCGCAAGCACGAGGCCAACCAAAGCACGCAGCATCGGCCGATCTCCCTTCAGGCCTCGCGCGCGAACGTTGCTATCGGTCGCCCCGTACTTGGGAGCCTCGTACTTGCGAGTCTCGTACTTGGGAGTCTCGGCCGCTTTCGCACCGCCACTTGCCGGCGAGGCTCGCGGGGCATCGTGTTCCATTCCCGAAACCAGCCGGTCCAGCCGCGCAAGATCTTCCCCGGCGCTCTTGATCTGATCAAATGCCCGCGCCAGCCCATCGGCCCGCGCCTCGTTCGGCTTGGGGGCGTCAGGCTTTTGGGTCGCAGGTTTTTCGCTGTCAGGCTTTTCGCTGTCAGGCTTGGGGTCGTCAGCTTCAGGCACCGATGCGCGCTCCATCCAGTCGGGTCAATGGGAGTGCGGCAGTCCGATCGCTGCAAGGATAGGCCTCGCCGTCGTCCAACACAACGCGCGGGCAAAGGAGAAATTATGGCGGGGCGGAGGTGGGTCGGGATGGATCGAGGCCCAACGGCGAACTGTAGCGCGTAGGGTGGGTTAGCCGAAGGCGTAACCCACCAACTTTGATCCGCTCGGAAAGTGAAGAGGTGGGTTACGCTGCGCTAACCCACCCGACGGGCTGCGGGCTATCACCGTAACTCGATCTACGGATTGGTCCCTTGCACGGGGACAGGAGGAGTATCAACAAAAATCGGATCCGTCTTTGCCGCGATTACCACCCTCAGTGTACCCTTTGGAACAGGCATGAATTGGCTGCCACCGCTTCCATACATTCCAAAATCAGTGCTTTTCGATAGGGCTTGAAAAAGCGCTTTAAATGCTGATGCCGGTGCATTTTGTTCAAGATTGGTGTGGTCTCCATCGCCGACGACAGTAACGCCGCTTGGCTGCCCTCCGGCGTTCATTGCAGGTGGCTGACCGCGCAGCACCGAGAACAACCGCCCTGAAGCGTCCGGCATTACTTTGTCTACATCTTCCTTCGTCAGTTCTGGGACAGCCTGCGGCCACGATGGGTCCCATCCAGCACTATGCAGTGCAGAGAACAGGCGAGAGGCAAACCAGTAACCGTCTGAAACCTCTGGCACGTACCAGATTACAACGGGCGCCTTCGCTTGACCTTTGAGCGCCTCATTCAATCGTTCAAAGTTGATTTCTCTTGGGCCTGCAAGCTTACGCAATTGGGCGAGTTTGAGTTCTGCCTCTTTTTGGCGGGCGTTTGCTTCGGCAAGTTGTTTGGCAGTTTCCAATTTGTACTGGCCAAGAGTTTCCTCTGCGAGAGCTGCCTCCCGTTTGTGAGAAATGAGTGAACCGGCTGTAGTGATGCCAACGGCGGTAGCCATGATCGCGGCTGCAATAGCCGATATGATCAACCAAAAGTCCCACCAGTCGCCGTTCTTGCCTAGGAACAGTGTAGAGGCGGCCGTATTGGCGTTGCTGATGGTTTCGGTCATGGGCGCAATCGCAAGGGGTGTATACTTGAGAAAAGCTCTCGCTATCAGTTCCGCTTACCGAGTAGGGGTGGGTCCGAAGGCGTAACCCACTACCCTTGCCTCTGCGAAAAACAAAGATGTGGGTTACGCTGTGCTAATCCATCTGCGGGCTGCTCTCCGAATGAGGCTGGCTCACGGTGCCTCGTCCAAGGGTTAGCGCTGTCCTAGATGTTCAGACAGAGTAGTTGAAGTAACTTCCTTCGCCATAATCGTATATCTGAATCGAATTGCCGCTGACGCGACCACTAAAGTGGTGACCGCAATCATAGTCGTAACCGGAGAAGTTGTTACCGTTTACTTTCAGTGAAACGTGTGTGCCGACGCCATAATGATAGAAGCCGGAGGCCGAACCTGTGATGTGAGCTCCCGTCTCATAGTCATAGTTAGGAGACATGCTGGAGTGTCGGCCCCGATCATAGCTGTAGACGCTTGATGGATTTCGGCTGTTGATCCTAGCCGCTGCATTCACCGCAATTGCACGTCGAAGTTCTTCTTTCATAACGTCATCTCGCTTGTGAAAGAAAAGCCCGGGCTCTTGCCCGGGCTTTTGGTTCCTACGAACACCCCGTCGTGCTGCCGCACGTATCGCACTTCATGCAGGTGCCATTCCGCACCAGCGTGAAGTTGCCGCACTCTGAGCACATCTCGCCCTCGTAGCCCTTGGCCTTGGCTTCGGCGCGGCGCTCGGCCTTGGTGGGGGTGGCGGTCGCGGCGCTGCCGGCCTTGCTCCACTGCAGGGCCTCGAGCTTCTCGGTGGGCGAGAGGTCGTGGCTGGCTTCCTGCTTCAGGGCGACGGCGCCTTCGATGGCGTCGCCGACGCGGGAGGCGCCGTGGGCCAGCGCCGTGATCTTGCTGCCGCCTGACGGTGCGCTGTCATTGCCTTGGGCGATGGCGGCGCTGCCGCCGCGCATCACCACCAGGTTGTCGGTCCGCGAGCGGGTGAGGCCGCGCGAGACCAGCTTGGTGGCGTGGTGGCCGCTGTCCTCGTCCGGCTCCTTGCCTTCCTCGACGCCCTTGCCCAGCGCGTCAAAGCCGGTCTCGTTGGGATCGACATGGGCGAGGTCGAAGCGGGAGAGGTAGCTCACCGCCAGCTCGCGGAAGACGTAGTCGAGGATCGAGGTCGCATACTTGATGCTGTCGTTGCCCTGCACGGGGCCCGCCGGCTCGAAGCGGGTGAAGGTGAAGGCGTCGACATATTCATCGAGCGGCACGCCGTATTGCAGACCGAGCGACACGGCGATGGCGAAGTTGTTGATGAAGGAGCGCAGCGCGGCGCCTTCCTTGTGCATGTCGATGAAGATCTCGCCGAGACGGCCATCGTCATATTCGCCGGTGCGCAAGTACACCTTGTGGCCGCCGACGACTGCCTTCTGGGTGTAACCCTTGCGGCGGTCCGGCATCTTCTCGCGCTCGCGCATCACGATGATGCGCTCGACCAGCTTCTCGACGATCTTCTCCGAGACCTGGGCGGCACGCGCCGCCATCGGCTTCTCGTAGAGATGGTCGACCGCATCGTCCTCGTCCTCGTCGTCGCTGATGAGCTGCGAGTTGAGCGGCTGGCTGAGCTTGGAGCCGTCGCGATAGAGCGCGTTGGCCTTCAAGGCGAGCTTCCACGACAGCATGTAGGCGGACTTGCAGTCCTCCACCGTGGCGTCGTTCGGCATGTTGATGGTCTTGGAGATCGCACCCGAGATGAAGGGCTGCGCCGCCGCCATCATGCGGATGTGGCTCTCGACCGACAGATAGCGCTTGCCGATCTTGCCGCAGGGATTGGCGCAGTCGAACACCGGATAGTGCTCGGCCTTGAGGTGCGGAGCACCTTCCACCGTCATCGCGCCGCAGATGTGGACGTTGGCCGCCTCGATCTCGCGCTTGGTGAAGCCGACGGCCTGGAGCAGGTCGAAGCCGGGGGCCGCAATGGCTTCAGCACCGATGCCGAGCTGGTCGCGGATGAAATCCTCGCCAAAGGTCCACTTGTTGAAGGCGAACTTGATGTCGAAGGCGGTCGGCAGCGCCTTCTCGACCTTGGCGATGGCTTCATCGGTGAAGCCTTTGGCCTTCAGGGTCGAGGCGTTGATGCCGGGCGAATTGGAGAGCGAGCCGTGGCCGACGGCGTAGGCTTCGATCTCCGCGATCTCGCTCTCGCGATAGCCGAGCGCGCGCAGCGCCGCGGGCACCGCGCGGTTGATGATCTTGAAGTAGCCGCCGCCGGCGAGCTTCTTGAATTTCACCAGCGCGAAGTCGGGCTCGATGCCTGTCGTGTCGCAATCCATGACCAGGCCGATCGTGCCTGTCGGCGCGATGACGGTGGTCTGGGCGTTGCGATAGCCGTGCTTCTCGCCGAGCTCGAGCGCCGCATCCCAGGCCGCCTTGGCATGGGCGACGATGTCCTGCTGCGGGCACGAGGCGTGGTCGAGCGGCACCGGATTGACGCTGAGCGCCTCGTAGCCGCTGGCCTCACCATGCGCGGCGCGGCGGTGGTTCCTGATAACGCGCAGCATGTGCGCGGCGTTCTTCTTGTAGCCGGGGAAGGTGCCGAGCTCGGCCGCCATCTCGGCCGAGGTCTTGTAGGTGATGCCGGTCATCACAGCAGTCAGCGCGCCGCAGAGCGCACGGCCTTCCTTGCTGTCATAGGACAGGCCCATGGTCATCAAGAGGCCGCCGATATTGGCGTAGCCGAGGCCGAGCGTGCGGAACTCGTAGGAGAGCTCGGCGATCGCCTTCGACGGGAACTGCGCCATCATCACCGAGATTTCGAGCACGATGGTCCAGAGCTGGCAGAGGTGCTCGTAGCCCTTCACGTCGAACTGTTTTGTCTCGGCGTTGTAGAAGGTCAAGAGGTTGGCGGACGCCAGGTTGCACGCCGTGTCGTCCAGGAACATGTATTCCGAGCACGGGTTCGAGGCGCGGATGTCGCCTGAGGCCTTGCAGGTGTGCCAGTCGTTCATGGTGGTGTTGAAGTGCAGGCCCGGGTCGGCCGACGCCCAGGCGGCGTAGCCGATCTTTTCCCAGAGGTCGCGTGCCTTCAGCGTCTTCGTCACCTTCTTCGAGGTGCGGGCATTCAGATTCCAGTCACCGTCGGTTTCCACGGCGCGCAGGAAATCGTCCTTCAGCGAGACCGAGTTGTTGGAGTTCTGGCCCGACACCGTGAGATAGGCTTCGCTGTCCCAGTCGGTGTCGTAGGTGTCGAACTGGATGTCCTTGTAGCCCTGCTTGGCGAACTGGATGACGCGCTTGATGTAATTGTCAGGCACGAGGCTGCGGCGGGCGAGCTTGATCTCGCGGCGCAGCGCAGGGTTCTTCTCGGGGTCGAAGCAATCGTCGCCCGAGCCTTCGCAGTTGACGCAGGCCTTCAGCACCGCCTTGAGGTGCTTCTGGTTGATCTTGGAGCCGGTGACGAGGGCCGCAACCTTCTGCTCCTCCTTCACCTTCCAGTCGATATAGGTCTCGATATCGGGGTGATCGACGTCGACGACGACCATCTTGGCGGCTCTGCGCGTGGTGCCGCCGCTCTTGATGGCGCCGGCGGCGCGGTCACCGATCTTGAGGAAGCTCATCAGGCCGGACGAGCGGCCGCCGCCGGACAGCTTCTCGCCTTCGCCGCGCAGGCGCGAGAAGTTGGAGCCGGTGCCGGAGCCATACTTGAACAGGCGGGCTTCGCGGACCCAGAGGTCCATGATGCCGCCCTCGTTGACGAGGTCGTCACCGACGCCCTGGATGAAGCAGGCGTGCGGCTGCGGATGCTCGTAGGCGGACTTGGACTTGGTCAGCTTAGCCGTGAAGGGGTCGACGTAATAGTGGCCCTGGCCGGGGCCGTCGATGCCATAGGCCCAATGCAGGCCGGTGTTGAACCATTGCGGCGAGTTCGGCGCGACCATCTGCATGGCGAGCATGTAGCGGAGCTCGTCGTAGAAGGCCTGGGCGTCTTCGTCCGACGAGAAATAGCCGCCCTTCCAGCCCCAATAGGTCCAGCAGCCGGCGAGGCGGTCGAACACCTGCTTTGACGAGATCTCGCTGACATAGCGTTCCTTCTCGGGGAGAGCCGCCAGCGCCTCGGTATCGGGCACGGAGCGCCACAGGAAGGACGGGACGGATTCCTCCTCGACCTTCTTCAGGCGGGCGGCAACGCCGGCTTTGCGGAAATATTTCTGGGCGAGCACGTCGGAGGCGACCTGCGACCATGCGGCCGGGACCTCGACGCCGTCCATTTTGAACACGACCGAGCCGTCGGGATTCCTGATCTCCGACGTGGTGAGGCGGAATTCGATTCCCGCATAAGGTGATTGTCCCGAAGTAGTGTGGCGCCGCTCAATCCGCATGGTCTTGCCCCGTCCTTAATCTTGAGCCGGATCCGCCTCTCGTTGAAGGCGTCCGGCTCGACATTTCATTCGCGTTTCCTTCAGGGCCTCATCGGCCCTTGGGCACCGCAGTTCAGCCGGTGGATCCGGCCCAGTTTCTCCCGACGTGACTCCTCGATGCGCGCACCGATCATCCGCCGGCATGCCCAGGCCCATCCGCCCCAAAGGGATGAGCCCGACATGCGTTCAAACGCCCCACAACTTCACTTCGTCTCACTTCACGCATGTGCCAGCTGGCCCGAGCGTGAACTCTGCCATCCGAGCCTGTTGCCGGCCCGTTCTGGCGTCCGAAAAATCCGCCTTCCGAGGGCAGACAAGCCCTCATCCCGCAGCCTTCGTCTGGCTTGGCGGAGTGCAGTTGTGCGGACCCTTTGGGGGAGTGCCGGCGGGACACAAACTCACTCGCGCCGAACGGTCCGAAAGCTAGGACTCTCCAGTGCGCCCGTCAAGAACTAGTGCGAGTTCCTGAATCAAATACTAAATATGGTGGATTGCGGGGGATAACAGGGGGCAGGCCCGTGCCTGTTGTGGAGGCAAGTATCAGTGAGTCCTCAGGGATTCCCAACCGAAAAAATTTGCATCCCGCGCTGATCCGGACCCTTCATCCCGCTGTTCACAGGGCAGGTATATTTTTCGGGACCGGGATTGCGTCAGCGGGACTCACGTAGTGGTACGGAAGCTGAGGGCAGGCATGCCCGCCGCGGTGGTGGTCGCGGCCGCGAATCCGCGCCAAGCTGAGCGCTGATTTGCCGGACTGCCCACATGCTTGATTCGACTCGGCCGGTGCCGCGACCGCGCATCGCCCCGGCCGGCCTGATGTTCCTCGCCATCACCTCGATCGGCTGGGGATTCAATTGGCCTGTTACCAAATTCCTGATCGGCGAGCTGCCGCCGCTCACCTTGCGCGGCGTCACCGGCGTGCTCGGCGCCGCGCTGCTGGCGCTGCTCGCGCTGGTGCGTGGTGACAGCCTGAAGGTCGCGCCAGCGATCTGGCCGCGGCTGCTGACGGCCGCGCTCCTCAACGTCACCGGCTGGATGGTGCTGATGGGGCTGGCGCTGCTCTGGCTGCCGGCCAGTGAGGCGGCGCTGATCGCCTACACCATGCCGGTCTGGGCCTCGCTGATCGCCTGGCCCGCGCTCGGCGAGCGGCCGACATTGCTGCGAACGCTGGGGCTGGTGATGGCCTTTGCCGGCCTTGCCTCGATCATGGGCGGCAACGGCATTGCCGCCAGCACCGAGAAGCTGCCCGGCATCATCATGGCGCTGTCAGGCGCGCTCGGCTTTGCAATCGGCACGGTGTTCTCGAAGAAATACCCGATCCACCTGCCGCCGATCACGGCTGCGGCCTGGCAGATCGGCATCGGCTGCCTGCCGATCTCGATCATCGGCTTACTCGTCGAGACCTCGCATCTGGACAAGGTGACGCCGGTTGGCTGGTGGCTGCTGGTCTATTCGACCGTGGTGCAGTTCTGCATCGCCTATGTCAGCTGGTTCGCAGCGCTGGCGCGCCTGCCGGCCTCGGTGGCGGCGATCGGGACGATGGCGGTGCCTGTCATCGGCGTGGTGGCCTCCGCGATCGCGCTGCACGAGCCGCTCGGGTCAGGGCAGATCGCCGGGCTGATCTTCACGCTCGCCGCGGTGCTGCTGGCGACGCGCTAGGCTTTTTGTTCGAGCATGATCTTGCCGGAAAACCGCTGCCCACTTTTCCGGATCATGCTCCCAGAGCCTTCCGGATCATCTCCGCGAGCTGGTTGCGGCGATAGGGCTTGGTCAGCAGCATGACGCCGTCATCCAACTTGCCGTGATGGACGATGGCGTTGTCGGTGTAGCCGGAGGTGTAGAGCACCTTCACATCAGGCCGACGTCTGGCCACTTCGTCGGCAAGCTCGCGGCCGCTCATGCCGCCGGGGATGACGACGTCGGTAAAGAGCAGGTCGAAGGCCTGGCCGGCGTCGATCAGCTCCAGCGCCGCCTTGGCGTCGGCGGCGGCGACGGTGTTGTAGCCGAGGCTCTGGAGCTGGGCGGTGACGAAGGTGCGCACCAGATTGTCGTCCTCGACGACAAAGATGGTCTCGGCGCCGCCTTCAGCCTGCGGCACGCTCACGCCGGCCGCTTCTGCGATGCCCTGGCCAGGCGGCAGATAGAGCTTGATCGTGGTGCCGTGGCCTTCCTCGCTGTAGATCTTGATGTGGCCGCCGGACTGCTTGACGAAACCGTAGACCATGGAGAGGCCGAGGCCCGAGCCCTTGCCGATCTCCTTGGTGGTGAAGAACGGCTCGAACGCGTTGTCCTGCACGCTCTGAGGCATGCCGGTGCCGGTGTCGCTGACGGCGAGCATGACGTAGGGGCCGGGCGTGACGTCCGCATTGGCCTGCGCATAGGCCTCGTCCAGCACGACGTGATGGGTCTCGAGCAGCAGCTTGCCGCCGTTCGGCATGGCGTCGCGGGCGTTGATCGCCATGTTGAGCACGGCATTGGTGAGGCGGGACGGATCGATGTGCGAGGTCATCGGTCCCTTTTCGAGCACGGTCTCGATCTGGATCTGCTCGCCGAGGGTCGGGCGCAGCAATTTTGCGATGTCGGCGATGGCGGCGTTGATCTCGACATCGCGCGGCTGCAGCGGCTGCTTGCGCGCGAAGGCCAGCAAATGCTGGATCAGGTCGGCGCAGCGCGCGGCGGCATCGTCGATCAGGCGCGCGGTGCGCTGCAGCTCGGGCTGATCCTTCAGCCCTGTCACCAGCGTCTCGGTATTGCCCGAGATCACGGTCAGCATGTTGTTGAAGTCGTGCGCGACGCCGCCGGTCAGCTTGCCGATCGAATCGAGCTTCTGCGACTGATACAGCTGCCGCTCGGTTTCGCGCGAGGCGGTCGCATCGTGATAGACCAGCACCGCGCCGGAGACGTTGCCTTGGCCGTCGCGCATCGGCCGGCCGCTGATCATCAGGTGGCGCGTGCCGTTGCCGCTGTGCGGGCGGACGATCATCTCGAGATCTTCGAACTCCTCGCCGCGCAGCACCCGCACCGATGGCAGCTCGTCGGACTTGAGTGGCGTGACGCCGTCGCCGTGGAACACGTCGGACAGCGCGCGCAGATTGCCGAGGTTCGTGCCGGCCCGATGCAGCAGCATGCGCTCGGCCGCCGGATTGGACAGCAGCACGGTGCTTTCCTTGTCGATCACCAGCACCGCCTCCGCCATGCTGCGGAACGTGCTCTGCAGCACGTTGACCGACAGACGCAATTCGTCGTGAGCGATGACGAGGTGCTCGGTGCGTTCGGCAACGGCGGCCTCGAGCGCCTCCTTGGCCGCTTGCGTCTGATCGAGCGAGCTTTGAAGTTGTACGGTGGCGCGCTGGCTTTCGCGCATCACCATCACGAGCAGCAACAGGATCACCAGGGCGCCGGCGACGTCGATGCCGAGCAGCACGGTGCCGGTGCGGCGCGAAGCCTGCGATCGCTCGTTGAGCAACCGTTCTTCCCCTGAACTCAGGCGGTCGAGATTGCCCGTCACCATGTCCATCAGGCTGCGGCCTTCGCCCTTGCTCTGGAGCGCGGCGATGCCGTCGCTGTCATTGGCGGTGCGCAGGCGCATGGCCTCCGCGGCGATGTCGAGCCGGCGCAGCGCTAGCGGCTCGGTGCTCTCGAGCAGCGCGAGCTGATCCGGATTGTCGCGCATGTTGCGCTTGAGGTCGGCAAGGGCAGGCGCGATCCGGGCACGCACCGTCTGGAATTCGTCGTTGAAGCTTGAACTCCGGTAGATCTCGTAGCCGCGCGCGGCGCTTTCGGCACGGCGGAGCAGGATACGCAGATCCGAGACCTTCTTCAGCACCTCGACGGTGCGGTTGACCTGGGCGGCGTCCGACCGCGACTTGACATCGAGACCGATCGAGGCGGCGGTGATGAGCAGGAGAACGGCAAGTCCAGCACCGAGAATGACGCGCTGCGAGGGGATCAAGGGGCCTCTTTCTGGTCCTTTGGCGGCGCGCTCTCGCCGAGGCATTCCCGGATCGTGGCCAGCAGCGCTTCGGGCGTGAAGGGCTTGCGTAGGCAGCGCGTCGCCCCGAGCTCCAGCGCCATGCGCAGGAAGTCCGGGGAGGGCGAGGCGGATGAGGCGAAGGCGTAGCCCGACATGGCGATCAACGGAATCGCCGGCGCGCGTTCGTGGAAGATACGGATCGATTCAAAGCCGCGCATATGCGGCATGAAGATATCAACCAGCATCACGTCAAAAGTCTGCGCTTCCAGCGCAGCAAGGCCCGTTTCGCCGCCGTCAGTCAACGTGACGTCGAAGCCCTGGCGCAGGAGGAGGACCTCGATGGTCGCGCCGACCATCGGATCGTCATCGACCACGAGAATACGCGGCATGACCTTTCCCAGTAGATCGAAGTCCCCACAGCGACTGCTGATATAGGCGAATCGTACGTCGGGTCAATTTTGGATTGGACCGAAAGATATGCACGGAGCCATGCATAGCGGCCTGCGAGTTCCCGATGCCGGCGTGGGTGCCCCAAGTGAATTTCATCGAGTTACAACGACAGGTTGAGGCGATGGCCCAATTGGCGAAGGCTCGTCAAGCAAAGGGCGGCGCCCGTCATCGGCGCCGCCCTTGAACGATGATCGTCACGCCGTATTACGGGCAGGGATGACGCAAGCCGTCATAGCCGAGATAGGTGCCGGAGGCCGGGTCGTAGGACCGGTAGCGCTGGGCGCAATAGGCCGACGAATCGCCACCTGTGTCGGGCACCACGGCGACGGTCGCGCTGTCGTCATAATAGCCGTCGTCGTAGTAGCCATCGCCGTAATACGGGCCGCCATAATAGGCGTATGAGCCGAGTCCGCCGATCGCTGCGCCCGCCGCGAAACCCGGCCAGAAGCCGCCACCATGATGGCGATGCCAGCCGCCGTGC
Organism: Bradyrhizobium manausense; assembly: GCF_001440035.1. Taxonomy (GTDB): domain Bacteria; phylum Pseudomonadota; class Alphaproteobacteria; order Rhizobiales; family Xanthobacteraceae; genus Bradyrhizobium; species Bradyrhizobium manausense. The sequence goes on from NZ_LJYG01000043.1 coordinate 14,922, forward strand.
CAATTACCGCCGTTCCATTGGCCGCCGCCGCCATTCCATTGGCCTCCGGCTGCTGCGAAGTTGCGGCCCGTAAAGCCGGTCGCTCCTCCGGACGGCCGTACGGCTGCGCTGGCAGCGAAATTGCCACCGGCGGGGCGGGCGGCGCCAAAGCTGCCGCCGCCGAAGTGAGCACCGCCACCACTGAAGTGAGCACCACCTCCGCTGAAGTGAGCACCGCCACCGCCGCCGAAATGGCCGCCGTGGCCCTGGGCGAAGCTCGGCGTCGCCATTGGCAGAACGAGTGCCAGCGTTGCGGCCGCACCCAAAACTCTCAGACTGTTCATGTTCAAACTCCTTTTCCCGAAAAACAAATCCGTTGAGGGGGCACCAGTTCCTGGGATCACGCCGGTTTGCGCATGGACCGCAGATTCCCACCGGGCTGCTGTACCCAACGTGAACGGATGGCGTCCGAGGCGCGGCGTTCTCTTTGTGGTCGTTCTGGCGGCCCCGTCACCGCATTTGGGCCGGGCATGGCCGCGCCCGCGGAACTGGACATTTGGCCGTCCGGATGGCATCAGGACCCCACGAAGCAGGGCCCTTGCCGCATGAAACAATTCTTCCTGAAGCTCTTCACCTGGTGGAACGGCCAGACCTTTGGCACCCAACTCTGGACCTCCAGGTTCGGGGAGCTGGTTGGCCAGGACGAGCAGGGCAACCGCTACTACCGCACCGCCGGCGGCAAGATCGACCCAACGCTCGGCTTCGAGCGGCGCTGGGTGATCTACAACGGCTATGCCGAGGCCAGCCGCATTCCGCCGGAATGGCACGGCTGGATCCATCACGTCGTCGACACCCCGCCGACGGAGATCAATTACCAGCCGCGCGAGTGGGAAAAGCCGCACCAGCCGAATCTGACCGGCACGCC
>NZ_LJYG01000043.1:15845-17262 GCF_001440035.1 Bradyrhizobium manausense
CGGGCTCGACGCTGGCGAGCGGCAGGCGGCCGAAGGCGACTGGCGACTACCAGCCCTGGACGCCCGGCTAAAGCGCGATGAGATTGGGTTGAACCGTCATCGCGCTTTAGCTCTTTGTTTGAACATGATCTTTTCGGAAAACCGCTTCACACTTTTCCGGATCATGCTTTAGCTCCAGCCTTCTTCATCTTCCGGATTGGATGCACGCGCATCCTGACGACGTCGCTGTGGACAACGGGATCAACGGGGATGCCGGTTGCCGGGCCGTTGCGTCCGCACGAGCGATGCGGCTCAATGAACCCATCTTACGGAGATGGGAAACCATCGCGTTCGGTTCGGGCAACAGTTCGCGACTGTCCCGAAATGCAGCGGCTGCCGAGGAAGGACTCGATCGGGAGATAGGCCCCCGGTCTGGAAGCACCGAAATCGCCCGATGAGAATGTGCGCCGCCGTGAGACAGGAAAGGCCGCTTGGGAAACCGAGCGGCCTTTTTCTGTTGGGTTGGGGGGAGAAGAGCGCGGCCGCGGGCTCTGTCATTGCGAGCGCAGCGTTGGGACACACTACATCAGCCGCTCAGCCGCCCGCTTGGCCGCATCCAAGCGCCGCGCCTGGAATGGCGCGATCCGCTCTTTCATGAGCGCGAGCACCTCGTCTGGCGCGGTCTCCGGCGAGCCAGCGTTGAAGGGCGGCGCGGGGTTGTATTCGAGGCGGAGCTGGATGGCCTCGGCGGTGCCGCGGTCGACCAGCAGCGAGACCAGCGTCAATGCGAAATCGATCCCCGCGGTGACACCGCCGCCGGTGACGCGGTTGCGATCGACGCAGACGCGCGTCTTGGTCGGTGTCGCACCGAACAAATTCAGCATCTCCATTGCGCTCCAATGGGTCGCGGCATTGTAGCCCTTCAGAAGCCCGGCCGCGCCCAGCACCAGCGATCCCGTGCAGACCGAGGTGACGAATTTGGCGTTCGCAGCCTGCTTGCGCACGAAGTCGAGCGTCTCCTCGTCATTCAGGAGCGCATCGGTGCCGAACCCGCCGGGAATGCAGATCACATCCAGTTGCGGACAGTCGGCGAATGTCACTGATGGTGTCAGCATCAGCACGGAATCGCTTGGCACCGGATCAAGCGTCTTCCAGATCAGGTGCACGGTCGCGCCGGGGAGGGATGAGAACACCTGCAGCGGGCCGGTGAAGTCGAGCTGGGTGACGCGCGGGAACACCAGAAGTCCGATCTGGAGCGGTGCCGACATGAGAGCCTCCGAAGAAGAACTTGACGGGCGCAGAATGGCATGGTGCCCTCCTGTCCAAAATGGCGTACTTCCCTCACTTTCGGACATAACCATGATCGGCATCCTGATCTTCCCGGACTTCCAGCTGCTCGATGCGGCCGGTCCCATCTCGGTGTTCGAGATCGCGGCAC
>NZ_LJYG01000043.1:17274-35635 GCF_001440035.1 Bradyrhizobium manausense
AAGCCGCTGGCGCTGCGGGTGCTGGCGCTGAATGCGGGCGCCGTGCGCTCGTCCTCCGGCGTCGAGATGATGGCGCGCGATTTCAAATCTGCGAACGCGATCACGACGCTGGTCGTGGCCGGCGGCGCGGGCGTGTCGGCTCCGGCGGGCTGTCCTGCGACGCTCGCCTTCGTGCAGCGGCTGGCCAGGCGCGGCGTGCGCATCGCCAGTGTCTGCTCCGGCGCCTATGTGCTTGCGGAGGCCGGCCTGCTCGACGGCCGCCGCGCCACCACGCATTGGGGCCGCACCCGCGAATTCGTCGCGCGCTATCCCAAGGTGAAGTTCGAGCCGGACCAGATTTTCACCCGTGACGGCAACGTCTGGACGTCGGCGGGCATCAGCGCCGGCATCGATCTCGCGCTCGCGATGGTCACCGAGGACCACGGCGAGGAGATCGCGCAAGCGACCGCGCGCCAACTCGTGCTCTACCATCGCCGCAGCGGCGGCCAGTCGCAGTTCTCGTCGCTGCTCGAGTTGAAGACGCCGAACGGCCGCTTCGGTGGGCTGTTGTCGTGGGCGCGGGAAAATCTCGACGCGAGGTTGACCGTGGAAGACCTCGCCGATCGCGCCGGCATGAGCGCGCGACATTTCGCCCGCGCCTTTGCCGCCGAGACCGGCACGACGCCATCGAAAGCGATCGAGCGCCTAAGGATCGAGGTCGCGCGCGAACGCGTTCAGTCCTCGCGCGAGGCGATCGAACGCGTCGCCGAAACAACCGGTTTCGGCGACCCCGAGCGCATGCGCCGCGCCTTCATCCGCGCCTTCGGCCAGCCGCCGCAGGCGTTGCGGCACGGGCGGGGTAGCGGTCCAATGGAGGCGGGTGCGCCTCAGACGAGAGGGTGGACGCGGCTCCGGATGCCTCGCGGGCCGATGTCGCTGTTTGAGACGACGTAGTCGATCTCGCCGCGCGAAGTGCCGATGTCCATCAACTCCCTATCACTCAAGTTAGACAACGTAGCGTGTAATTTCTGCTTATCACTCCATTCTTGGAAGGCATCCCAGCACCCCCAGAAAAGGCTGCAGACACACCGCGTTGATGCGGAGGTTCTTTCGAGCCAGCTGGTGCTGTCGATCGTGCTCATTGCCCTGTCTCCTCTGGAAGATCCGCACCCGCACGAGATTGCCAGGGGAGATCCAGCCGCGCTTGACCGGCAGCTTACATTTTCCTTTTCAGCAGCTTATTCTTGCGGTTTTCGCCGGGACCAACCTCCGGTCGGCCGGCTCACTCAACGGATCAGAATTTGCGCTATCTGTTCGAAGAGTACGCATTCGACACCGACCGGCGCGAACTGCATCGCGGGGATAGCCTCATCGCGATCGCACCCCAGGTATTTGACCTGCTCGACTACCTGATCAGAAACAGGGATCGGGTCGTCAGCAAGGATGACCTGGTGAACGCCGTTTGGAAGGGCCGCATCGTATCCGACGCTGCGCTGACGACCCGCCTGAATGCCGCCCGAATTGCGATCGGCGATTCCGGTGAAGAGCAGCGCCTCATCAAGACCCTGCCGCGCAAGGGCGTCCGGTTCATCGGAACCGTGGCGGAGAGTGAGACCAGAGAGCCGATAGGCCCTGGGAGCTGGCCAGGACCGGAAGCACCCACTCTCGCGCTTCCCGATAGACCGTCCATCGCGGTGCTGCCGTTCGAGAATATGAGCGGTGATCCCGAGCAGCAGTATTTTGCCGATGGCATGACTGAAGAGATCACGACTGCATTGTCCCGGTTCAAATCGCTGTTCGTCATTGGTCGCAACACGAGCTTCACCTACAAGGGGCGCGTTGTCAGCGTAAAGCAGGTCGGTAGAGAACTCGGCGTCCGCTACGTATTAGAGGGAAGCGTTAGAAAAGCCGGAAGCAAGGTTCGCATTACCGGGCAGCTTCTAGAGGCTGTGACGGATCGACATTTGTGGGCTGACCATTTTGATGGTGCGCTCGAGGACGTTTTTGGTCTGCAAGACCAAATCACAGCAAAGGTCGTTGGGCTGATTGCTCCCAAACTCGAGCAGGCGGAAATCGAACGATCGAGACGGAAACCTACCGAAAAGCTGGACAGCTACGATTTCTTCTTGCGGGGTATGGCGCTGGGGACAAGTCGGAGGGCGCAACCTCTTGCGCGGGCCTTCTTTAAGGAAGCGTTTGAACGAGACGAAGAATACGCCGCAGCATTTGCCATGGCTGCGTGGACATTTCTCGTGCAGCAAGTGACCAGCGGCTTGCCTCTGACAGAGGAAATGCGAGCGGATGCGGTTCAGTTTGCTCGCTTGGGTGCAAGAGCGGCAAATTTCGACGCTTTCACATTGGCCAGGTGCGGCCATGTGCTGACGTACTTTGGGCAGGAATATGATCGTGGATTGTTGATGGTCGAGCAGGCTGTCGCTCTCAACCCAAATCTCGCCATCGCTTGGTACTCCCGGGGATGGGTGGCGCTGATGTGTGGTGAACCAGAACGCGCCATCGAGAGTTTCGACCGAATGATCAGGTTAAGTCCTTTTGATCCGTTACGAGCAACTGCTTGGTTGGGAATCTCGTTTGCACATTTTTGTCAGGGACGCTTCGAGGAAGGATGCGCCTTGGCGGTGAAGGCATTCCAGTTCACCGCCGATACGAATATGCTCGAAGCCTATATTGCGAACTCGGTCCGAGCTGGACATGCTGTCGAAGCCCGCGAAGCGGCGGCGCAATTGTTGAAACTTCAGCCGGACTACCACGCTTCGCGTGGCCGACAGGCTGTTCCTTTCCGCTCAAACGACGTGCGCAAGCAGATCGCATCGGCCTTGCGAGCCGCTGGCTTGCCGGAGTAGCCCCGCACATCTCCGCGCCGTAGGGCCGGGATCGACAGCGGCACGGGGAGGGCGGGCACACGATCGTCAGCCAAAGGCCTTGCCGACCTCCCGACCAACGGATGCGATCACATCGTTTCGTCCGTTGGGATCGAGCGATGCGCCGGTGAGATAGACCGCGATGATGATCGGCGAACGCTCGGGCGGCCACACGATCGCGACGTCATTGGCCGTCTCGCGTTGACCCGAACCGGTCTTGTCGCCCACACGCCATCCTTGCGGCAGGCCGGCCCGCAAACGGCTGTCGCCGGTCTTGTTGGCCACAAGCCATTTGATCAGTTGATCGCGCCCTTCAGGGACAAGGGCATCACCGAGCAGCAGACGCCGGAAATTTGCGGCCATCGCATTCGGCGTGGTGGTGTCGCGGGGATCGCCCGGCGCGGCTTCGTTCAGTTCGGTTTCAATCCGGTCGAGCCTGGTCGTCTCGTCGCCCAGGCTGCGCGCAAAGCTGGTCAAGCCGGCGGGGCCGCCGATGTTTTTCAGAAGTGCGTTGCCGGCCGTGTTGTCGCTCAGGGTGATGGCAGCCTCGCAAAGTTCGCGAAGCGACATTCCCTCTCCGCCGACATGCTTGCTCGTGACCGGCGAGTACTCGACGAGGTCGGCCTGCTCGATACGAACGCGCCGTTCAAGGCCTTCCAGCTTGCTGCCCACGTCTTTCAATATTGCCGCCGCCGCCAGGACCTTGAATGTGCTGCACATGGGAAAGCGTTCGTCTCCCCTGTGATGGATGGGAACGCCGGAATTCGTGTCGAGCACGGAGACGCCGAGTCGGCCTCCGCTCTTCTGTTCCAGCTGCTTGATCGCCTCGATGAGCGGTGCAGTTCCACCTGACGCGGCAACCGAAACATCAGGCAGGAACAAACCTCCGGCGATCGCAAATGCGGATGAGCTGAATTGACGTCGTGTAAGCATCGAGAACTCCCCTGAATGCGGGAAGGTTTTGCGTCGCGCCCGGGCGATTGACAAACGACGGTTCGTAAGGCCATCCATAAGTAAAACTTGGATCGGAAAAACTTGGATCCGGACTTGGCCCGTCGCCCTGCCAATATTTCCAATCTACCCCTGAACGCGCTCCGCTCATTCGAAGCGGCCGCGCGCCATCTCAGCTTCACCAAGGCCGGTCTCGAACTGCGGGTGTCGCAGGCGGCCGTGAGCCAGCAGGTGCGGGTTCTGGAAGAGAGCCTGCGCGTCAAGCTTTTCCGGCGATTGACCCGCGGGCTCGCTCTCACGGAAGAAGGCGAGGCGCTGCAGCCTGCAATCTCGGATGCGTTCGGCCGAATCAATCAGGTGCTGGACCGGTTCGAGAACGGTCGAATGCGCGAAATGCTGACAGTTGGCGTCGTCGGAACGTTCGCATCCGGCTGGCTCCTTCCGCGTCTCAGGAGCTTCACCTCTGATCATCCGAACATCGATGTCAGAATCTTTGCGAACAACAACCGTGTGGACCTCGGCGGCGAAGGGTTGGACTACGCCATTCGATTTGGCGACGGCGCGTGGCATGGAACGAACGCCGAGCGGCTGGTCGAGGCCCATTTCACACCGATGTGCGCGCCTGATGTGGCCAAGCGCCTGAGAGATCCAGTCGACCTCCATAAGGAGGTATTGTTGCGCTCGTACCGGCCGGGCGAGTGGGCCCAATGGTTCGAGGCGGTCAAATGCAGGCAACCGCGGATGACCGGACCGACCTTCGACTCGTCGGTCTCCCTGGCGCATGCCGCGGCTCAAGGCGCCGGGGTCGCGCTCCTGCCGGTCGCGCTGTTTTCGGACGATCTATCGCGCAAGCGGCTGGTTTGCCCCTATGACGACCAAGTCTTCCTGGGATCCTATTGGCTCACGTCGCTCAAATCCAAGAGGCTCTCGCATGGGATGAAGGCGTTCCACGACTGGATCTTGGCGGAGTGCAAGAAAAAGAAGTCGCGCAATCCATAATGCTTCCGCCCCCTCCGGACGGCAGCTTTTAAGTTGCGCTGCTTGGAGCCACCGGGCTGGACGTTTCCGCCCGCGCCGTCAGTCGCCGCGCGATCGGTGTCAGCAAGTACGGCGCCAGATGAATCGGAAACTGCGTCATCGCGAAATAGAGCCAAGTCGTCGGCGGCAGCGCGCCTGATGTTGCGGCCAGCATCAGGCCGAGATTGCGCTGTGACACCATCAGCCCGAGCGCCAGCGCGCGCTCGGTGCCGATGCGGCGGAACAGCAAGGTCGTGACGGCGAGCAGCGCAAAATAGATCGTGAAGGACAGGGCTGCGAGGCCGATGGTGAAGATCGGCCGCGCGATCAGGTCGCTGATCACGTCGCCCATCACGGCGGCCGCGAAGATGAAGAGGATGATGATGTTGAAGCCGTCGATCGGCTGCTTGTAGCGCTGGATCGTCTCGGTGCCGAACAGCCGACGGATGACGGTCGCGCCCAGCAGCGATGCCGCCAGGATGCCGAGCAGTTTCAGGCCAAGCGTGAGTGGGGAAATGCTGAGCATGCCGGCGAGAAACAGGCTTGCGAACAGCGAGGCGGTGAACGGCACGATCGCGGTTGCGGTCACCAGCGTGACCAGCACCAGCGTCGCATCGAGGCCCATCAGGGCGGCGAGCGCCGGAGAGGCCATCATCGGCGAGGCCATGCTCTGCAGCATCAGAGCCAGCGACAGGCCGGGCGCGTGCTCGGTGAGCCCGGTCGCATGCGCGATCAAGCCAACGATGACGGGCACGCCGATCGTGGTCCAGGCCGTGGCGGTCGCCACCAGCGCAGGCCGACGCAGATGGCCATAGAGCGCCACGAGATCGACCCGCATGAAAGAGATGCAGAGCAGGACGAGGATCGCCTCGGTGACGTAGGGACGCAGCAGCGCGCCGAGCGGCGGCACGGCTGCGGCGATGAATACGACAGCCGCCACCGCGCGCGTGCCCTGGCTGCCGAGCCAGGTCAGGCCGCGCAGCGGAAGGGCGAAGAGGGATTGAAGCGCTGATGACATCAGGATGGTGGCGTTGTCAGCCCAACGCCTTCAGCCAGGCGCCGATCTCGCTCACGGCAACATTGGCCTGTTGCAGCAGTTTGCCCATGGTGAAGAAGCCGTGGAATTGGCCGGGATAATGCTTGGTGGTGACCGGCACGCCGACCTGCTTCAGCCGTGCGGCGTATTCCTCGCCCTCGTCGCGCAGGGGATCGGCGCCGGCGGTGAGCACATAGGCCGGCGGCAAGCCGATGAGCGTGGTCGCACGGGCCGGCGAGGCGCGCCAGTCATGGATATCGGCGGCGCCGTTGAGATAATGGTCGCGAAACCAGCGGACCACCGCGTGCGTCAGCAGCACGCTGGTCTCTGGCTCGCTGTGCGAGCCGTGCGTCATGGCGAAGTCGACGGCGGGATAGATCAGCACCTGGCCCGCGAGCTTGGGGCCGTCGCCATCACGCGCGGCCAGCGCAACGACGGCCGCGAGATTGCCGCCGGCGCTGTCGCCACCAATCGAAAGGCGCGCAGGGTCGATGCCGAGCTCGCGCGCATTCGCAGCCACCCATTTGGTCGCGGCAATCGCATCATCGGTTGCGGCGGGAAACTTATGCTCGGGCGCAAGGCGGTAGTCGATCGCGATCACGATCAGCGCGCCTGCGTCGGCGAGCTGCCGGCAGACGACGTCGTGGCTGTCGAGATCGCCGATCACCCAGCCGCCGCCGTGGAAGAACACCAGCGCGGGCGCCAGCCCATCCTTGAGACGCGGCTGTTTCGGCACGTAGATCCGTGCCGGGATTGCGCCGTGGGGTGCCGGGATCGACAGCGGCGCGACGCGGGCCAGTTCGGGCGGCTCGGGGTTGGTGGCAAACCGGGCCCGGAGGTAATCGTCGCGCGCTTCCGCAGGGGGCAGCGTCTCATAGGGAGGGCGGCCAGCCTCCTGGAAGGCTCGGTAGACGGCGGCGGCATCGGGATCGAGCACGACGGGCATGGGGGCGACCTCGGTGGTTTCTGGTTATCGTTGAACGGGGGGCAATGCCCGCTTCGGCCCCCGGGGAGAGGCCTCCAACTATCCCATCCAGGGGCCGGGATGGCCAGCGGGTGGCCGGCAGGGCAGGAATGCCGCCCTTTCCCCGCCGTATTCGCCGTGTTAACCGGTTGGCCTGCGAGCGGCGGTATCCCCTGTAGAATGTCCAACAAGCCCGATTCGCTGTTGAAGCCGCGCGAGATGTTCAAAACTTTTACCCTGACAGGCCTTGCGGCGCTGCTGGCTGCCAGCGCGCTGACGGTTGCAACGCCGGTGCAGGCGCAGATCGGCACGATCTTCTCCGATCCGCCGCCGCTGCGCCCGCCGGGGACCATTCCCCGTGGCGGACAGCCGCAGCCGGCCCCGACCCCCGACGACGACGAAGAGGTGCCTGAGCTGCCGCCGCAGGGCCGTGTGCTGCCGTCGCGCCCGATGCCGCGCCAGGGCAATGCCATGCCCGGACCGGTCGAAACCCAGCCGCTGGCGCCGCCGCCGGGCACCAGCATCGCGCCGCAGAACCAGCCGCCGGCCGTGGCGGTTGCGCCCCCGGGCGGGCCGGCCCAGCCGGGCGCAGCTCCCGGTGCTGTTCCTGGTCAGCGCCAGCCGCAGCAGAAGGGCGGGACCCAGCAGGGCGCCGTGCCGCAGGCACCGGCGAGCCTGCAGCCGGGCGACGAGGTCGTCACCGAGCCGCCGGCCCAGAAGATCGTGAACAAGAAGGCGACCTTCTCCGGCCTCGACAAGATCACCGGCCGCATCATCAATTTCGACGAGGATATCGGCGAGACCGTGCAATTCGGCGCGCTCAGGGTGAAGACCGATGCCTGCTACACGCGCCCCGCGACCGAGGCCGCCAACACCGACGCCTTCGTCGAGGTCGACGAGATCACCTTGCAGGGCGAGGTGAAGCGGATCTTCTCCGGCTGGATGTATGCGGCAAGCCCCGGCCTGCACGGCGTCGAGCACCCGATCTACGACATCTGGCTGACCGACTGCAAAGAGCCGCAGCAGACCATTGCGACCGCAGCGCCGGATCCCGCAACCAAGCCGGCCGCGCCCCCACCACCGCCAGCGGCGCAGAAGAAGGCCGCGCCCAAGCAGGCCGTGCAGCAGCGTCCGCCGCAGCCTCTGCCGCCACCGCCGCAGGCGGCCCCGCCGCCACCTCCGCCGCCGGAGCAGCGACCCGGTCTGTTCGGTATTCCCGGGTTTGGCCGCTAGGCCAAATCCGCCAGGGTTTGGCAGCCGGTAAGGCTGATCTACTGCCGCGAAGCGATGATCTCGAGCGCGCGTGCGCCCGGGATCGCATCGCCTGACGACAGTCGCAGGAAATCGCCGGGCTCGCCGGTGAGCGCCTTGTCGAGCAGCGCGGTGTAGCGCCGCCGCGAGATTTCGGTAGCACCAAAACTCTTCAGATGCTCGGTGACATATTGGGTGTCGAGCAGCTCGAAGCCGCCATGGATCAGCCGCGCGACCAGATGCACCAGCGCAACCTTGGAGGCATCGCGCGCGGTGTGGAACATGCTCTCGCCGAAGAAGGCGCGCCCGAGGCTCACGCCGTAGAGGCCGCCGACGAGATCGTCGCCCTGCCAGGCCTCGACGCTGTGGCAATGGCCGAGCTCGTAGAGGCCGCCATAGAGGTCGCGGATGCGCTTGTTGATCCAGGTGTCCTCGCGCCCTGACTGCGGCGCCGCGCAGCCGGCGATGGTCGCCTTGAACGCGGTGTTGACGGTGACGCGGAACGCGTCCGAGCGCACGGTGCGCGCCAGGCGCGAGGCGACGCGAAAGCCATCGAGCGGGATCACGCCGCGCATTTCCGGCTCGACCCAGAACAGGGTCGGATCGTCCGCGCTCTCGGCCATCGGAAAGATGCCGCAGGCATAGGCGCGCAGCAGCACGGCGGGTGTGATTTCAGATGAGGCGGAGTCGCGGGAAGTCATGATCGCTACAATAGCAGGATCGCGATGCCGGTGCGATGGGGCGGGGCCGGGATCAGCTTGCCGCCGCGGCGCTGTTCGCCTGGCCTGATACGGCGGGGGTGCGGCGGAACCGGAGGAGGATGCGGGTCCCGGAATGGTTCGGATCGCGCTCGACGGTGGCATCGAGCTTGGAAGCCATGGCGGCGACGATGCGCTGGCCCATGCCGGTGGAGCGCGGATCGGCCTTGACGTTGTCACCGACGCCGTCGTCGGTGATGGACAGCAGGAGATCCTCGCCTTGCGAGGTCAGCTCGACGTGAATGGGCCCGGCGCCATCGGGATAGGCGTATTTCACAGCGTTCATCACCAGCTCGTTGACGATGATACCGACGGCGACGGCGCGGTCGGGGTCGATCTCGATCGGNGGCTCGGCCTTCACCGTCAGGCGCGACATCCGGTTGCCTTCGGCGGAGCGGCGGAGGTCCTCGAGCAGGGAGTCGAGATATTGGTTGAGCATCACGCTCTTCAGATCCTGCGAGGTGTAGAGGCGGCGGTGCACCTGGGCGACGGCGGCAACGCGGCCCATCGCATTGGTGAGGGCGGCCTTGACCTCGTCCTGTGCGGCGGAGCTCGCCTGCAGGTGCAGCAGCGAAGCGATGATCTGGAGCGAATTGCCGACGCGGTGATTGACCTCGCGCAAGAGCAGCTCGCGTTCGGCGGCAAGCGCGGCGTAGCGGTCGCGCGAGGCGTGGATCTCGGCCTCGGCTTCCTCACGCGCGCGCTGCAGCTCGGCCTGGCGCAGCGCGCCTTCGGCCGCGACATGCAGCAGCGGGATGAAGTCGCCCTTGACGTCCTTGACCAGATAGTCGGCCGCGCCTGCTTTCAGCGCGGTCACGGCGATGCTGGAATCCTGCGAGGCGGTGACGAAGACCACGGGCGGGGCGTCCGGGATCGCCATGATCTGCTCGAGCGTCTCGAGCCCGTCGAGACCCGGCATGTATTGGTCGAGCGCCACGACATCGATGCAGCCCTGAGTGCTGGCGTTGCGGATCCGCTCGAGGCCTTCCTCGCCGCTGGCGGCATGGACGACCTTGTAGCCGCGCCGAGTCAGGCCGCGATCGACCAGGCGCGCCAGTGCGTCGTCGTCATCGATATAGAGCAGTGTGGGTGTGCGGTGTTGGGTCATGAAGCGGCGGGCGGGACCTGGATGACCGAGAAGAACAGGCCGAGCTGCCGGATGGCATTGGCGAAATTCTCGTAATTGACGGGCTTGGTGATGTAGACGTTGCAGCCGAGCTCGTAGCAGCGCTTGATCTCCTGGCTGTCGTCGGTGGTGGTGAGCACCACCACGGGTGAGGCCTTGAGATATTTGTTTTCCTTGATCTGCTTCAGGATGTCGATGCCGCTCATGTCGGGCAGGTTGAGGTCGAGCAGGATCAGCAGCGCGTTGCCCTTCTGAGCGAGCCCGGTTCCGTCCGGGCCGAACAGATGCTTCATCGCCGAGTTGCCGTTGGTGAAGGAGAGGATCTCGTTGTTGACGCCGGAACGGCGGATATTGCGCTCGATCAGCCTGGCGTGGCCCTCGTCGTCCTCGATCATGATGATGGTGACGGGCATTGTCATCGGTCCGCGTTCCGGTTGCTGGCGTTCCAATTGATGGGCAGCGTGATCGTGAACGTGCTGCCCGCATTCAGTTCCGACGATACCGACATGGTGCCGCCGAGGCGGCGCACAAGTGCACGTACATGGGCAAGACCGATGCCCTGACCGGGCTTGTCCTGGGTTCCAGCACGCCGGAACAGGTCGAAAATCCGCTGATGATCCCTTGGATCGATGCCACGGCCATTATCGCTGATGTCGAAGATAGCGTAGCCAAGCTTGGTGCGCCCGCGAATTCTGATCTCGCCGGGGACCCCGGTCTTGAGGTACTTGATCGCGTTATCGATCAGATTGGAGAAAATCTGCTCCAGTGCAAGGCGGTCGCTGACAATATTCGGCAACGGCTCGATGTGGATCTCGGCCTGCGCTTCGGCCGCCTGGTGCGCCAGCGAGGAGACGATGGCCTCGATGAAGTCGCGGGTGTCGATCCGCTCCGGCTGAAACTCGCGCCGGCCCTCGCGGGTGAGGTTGAGGATCGCCGAGATCAGCCGGTCCATCCGGGCGATCGAAGATTTAATGAAGCCGAGCGCTTCGGAAAAATCCGCCGACAGCTGCTTGTCGGCGTCATCGAGCGGAATCTCTGCGGCCTCGACCGGTGGACCGCCGGCCGGCACACGCGTAAGCGCTCCGATCCGTCGGAAGATGTCCTTGCCCAATTCTTCGAGCTCGCTGGTGAAGCCCATGATGTTGACCAGCGGCGAGCGCAGGTCATGGCTGACGATATAGGCAAAGCGCTGGATCTCGTCGTTGGCTTCACGCAGGTCTGCCGTGCGTTCGTCTATGGTGGCCTCCAGGTTGACGTTGGCATCGCGCAGCTGTGCCTCGGCCTCGTCGCGGATGCGCGCCGAACGCCGCACCAGCCAGATCGAGATCAGGGCGAGGACCACCACGAGGCCGGAACCGATACCGGTGAGGGAGGCAGCCAGCGTCTGGCTGCGGTCGGCGTTGGCCGTGCGGAGCTGGAACAGCCGCTCCTCCTCGCGGATCATCGCGCTCCCGGCGCTGCCGATGGCAATCGTGGTGCCGGCGCTGGCGGCTTCGCTGACGAGCGCCGTGGCCTTCTCCGGCTGACCCTGGCCCACGAAATCGATCTCGCGCGCGAACTGGCCGAGGCGGGTTTCGATCGCGGCACTGAGCTGCTCGATATTCTGGCGTTGTGCCGGATTGTCGCCGATCAGGCGCGTCAGCCTGTCGAGCGCAGGGATGATCGCGGCGACGGCCTTTTCGTGATCGGTCCGGAAACCCGCCTCCCGCGTCAGCAGGTAGCCACGCGCGCCGCTCTCGGCACGGCGGACCTCGAGCAGCAATGCATTGACCTGGTTCTCCACCTCGATGGTGTGAACCACCCATTTGCTGTCGTTGCGCGCCTCGTTGACCAGATAGACCGAGCCTGCGCTGATCGCGGTCAGCACGACGAGGCCGGCTGCGAACAGCAGGATCTGCCCAAATGCGCGACGTCGCCGCCCCTCGGCGGTCACGACGATCTCGCTCGATCATATCTGGAAGTCAAAACGCCCCCTTGGAACTGCCCACCGTCCAGAACGCGATGGGGGCCAAGCGGTTCCCGACCTGGGTGACGATTATTTCGCTGATGGTTCCGACTTGCCGGCGAGGTACTGTTCCAGCCAGTGGATGTGGTAGTCGCCGTTGATGATGTCATCCTGGCGGACCAGATCGCGGAACAGCGGGAGCGTGGTCTCGATGCCCTCGACCACCATCTCGTCCAGCGCACGGCGCAGGCGCATCAGGCATTCGGCGCGGGTCTTGCCGTGGACGATCAGCTTGCCGACGAGAGAATCGTAATAAGGCGGGATCTGGTAGCCCTGATAGACCGCGGAATCGATGCGCACGCCGAGGCCGCCGGGCGGGTGATACTGGAGAATCCGGCCGGGCGAAGGGCGGAAGGTCTGCGGGTTCTCTGCATTGATGCGGCATTCGATGGCGTGGCCGATGATCTGGATCTCGTCCTGCCTGGCCGGCAGCTCGCCGCCGGCGGCGATGCGGATCTGCTCCAGCACGAGATCGATGTCGGTGATGCTCTCGGTGACGGGATGCTCGACCTGGATGCGCGTGTTCATCTCGATGAAGTAGAACTCGCCGTCCTCGTAGAGGAACTCGATGGTGCCGACGCCGAGATATTTCATCTCGCGCATCGCCTTGGCGCAGGTCTCACCGATCTTGGCGCGCGCCGCCGCAGCCAGCACGGGCGAGGGGCCTTCCTCCCAGACCTTCTGGTGACGGCGCTGGAGCGAGCAGTCGCGCTCGCCGAGATGGATCGCGCCGCCGCGGCCGTCGCCGAGAATCTGGATCTCGATGTGGCGCGGCTTCTGCAGGTATTTTTCCAGGTAGACCGAGGCGTCGCCGAACGCGGATTTCGCTTCGTTGGCCGCCGTCGACAGCGCAATCTGCAGATCCGCTTCGCTCTGTGCGACCTTCATGCCGCGGCCACCGCCGCCGGCGGCCGCCTTCACCAGCACGGGGAAGCCGATCTTCCTGGCGATCGCCATCGCGTCGTCGTTGGGACCGACCGCGCCGTCGGAGCCGGGCACCACGGGAATGCCGAGCCGCTTGGCGGTCTTCTTGGCCTCGATCTTGTCGCCCATCAGGCGGATATGCTCGGCCTTGGGGCCGATGAATTGCAGGTTGTGCTCGGTAAGGATCTCGGCGAAGCGCGCGTTCTCCGACAGGAAGCCGTAGCCGGGATGCACGGCGTCCGCGCCCGTAATCTCGCAGGCCGCGAGCAGCGCGGGAATGTTGAGATAGCTGTCCTTCGACGGCGGCGGCCCGATGCAGACGCTCTCGTCCGACAGGCGCACATGCATGGCGTCGGCGTCGGCGGTGGAGTGCACGGCAACGGTCGCAATCCCGAGCTCCTTGCAGGCCCGCAGGATGCGAAGGGCGATCTCGCCGCGATTGGCTATGAGGATCTTGTCGAACATGTTGTCCTGCAGCGAATGGCGAGCGGCGAAGGCGAGTAGGGAGGGCTGGCGCCATTCGCTATTCGCAATTCGCCATTCGCGTTATTCTATGATGACGAGCGGCTCGCCGAACTCGACCGGCTGGCCGTCTTCGACCAGGATCTGCGTCACGGTGCCTGATCGGGTCGAGGGGATCTGGTTCATGGTCTTCATCGCCTCGATGATCAGCAGGGTCTGGCCGACCGAGACCTTGGAGCCGACCTCGACGAACGGCTTGGCGCCGGGCTCCGGCGCCCAATAGGCGGTCCCCACCATCGGCGAGGTCACCGCGCCTGGATGCTTGGAGACGTCTGCGACGCCTGAGGCCGCAGCCGCGGCGGCGGGAGCTGCGGCGACCCCGGGGGCTGCGGCCGCAACCGGCATCGGCATGGTCGCGGCGACGCTGATGTTGCGGGCGACGCGCAGGCGCAGGCCGGCGCGCTCGATCTCGATCTCGGTGAGGCTGGTCTCATCGAGCAGCAGAGCGAGCTCGCGGACGAGCGCGGAATCGTCGCTGGAAAACTTTGCGGCTGCTTTGTCGTCTGGCTGGCGCGCCATGTTCTTTGATCCGAATGTTCTGGGTGAAGAGAGAGCGTCAGGCTTTGGGCGTGGTGCCGAGCTTGGCGGCAAGCCCCTGGATAGCGAGGCGGTAGCCCTCGATTCCGAAGCCGCAGAGCGAGGCCAAGGCCGCGCGCGCGGTGTAGGAGTGGTGACGGAAGCCGCCGCGGGCGTGGATGTTGGTCACGTGCACTTCGACCGTCGGGATCTGCACGGCGAGCAGCGCGTCGTGCAGTGCGATCGAGCCGTGCGAATAGCCCCCGGCGTTGATGATGATGCCCTTCGTCTTGCGCCCATGTGCCTCGTGGATGAAGTCGATCAGCTCGCCTTCGCGGTTGGACTGCCGGCAGTCGGCCTTGATGCCGAAGCTCGCCGCGGTCTCCCGGCACAGTTTCTCGACCTCGGCCAGCGTGGCATGGCCATACGTCTCCGGCTCCCGCGTCCCCAACACATTGAGGTTCCGCCCGTTGAGAACGAGGATCGTGTCGGTCGCTGATTCGGCCATTCTGTCCCGGAAAGGTGTTTCGGCGTGGCGGGGGTTATAGGTAACAAAGTGCGTGAGGGGAAGCCTTCAAGGGCTTCCCGGGCCGGTTCAGGCACCTCATCCAGCGTGCAAAAACCTGTGCGGAAACTACGGAAATTGCTTGCTAACCAGTTCCAAGCATGGCTGCCGGCCCAATGCAAAAGGGGCGGGCATCGCTGCCCGCCCCTGAGGTTGCCGTCTTCCGGCCTTAGACGTTCAGGACAGCCACGATCTCGTAGGTGTCCGGATTGATGATCACGATCTCATCCTTCACCAGGACGTACTTGTAGGTCCGCCACTCCGGATAGATCGTCACGACCCGCGAGGGCAGGGCGTGCAGCTCGATGCCCTCGCGCGGAATCCGGGTACCGACCGAGATCGAGAAGTTCACGTTGCTCACGGGAGCGATGTGCTCCTCGCGGATCGCCGAGGTGATCTGGGTGCGCTGCTCGGTCGAGAGCTTGGCGCCGGCGCCGGCCTGGCCGACCGTCGTGTTGGTGCTGCTCTGGCCCTGCGCGTTCTGGTTAGCGCCGGGGCTGGTCTGACCCTGGGCCTTCTGGTTGGTGCTCGTGGTGCCCTTCTGGTTCTCGGCATTGTTGGTCGAGGTGCCGCTCTTGGTGCCCTCAGCCTTCATGTCTTTCTGGGCGCCGGACTTGCTGGTGTCCTGGCTCATGCTCTTGGACTTGTCCTGCGTGGACTTGTCCTGCGCGCTCTGGGCGTGTTCACCCTTCGTCGCCCCGGCCTTCTCCTCGGCCGCGTTCTTGTTCATCGCGCCGCCGGATTTCTCCGCGGTGCCGGACTTCTCCATCGCGCCAGACGATTTCTCTTCGCCTTGCTTCATGGAGCCACCGGCCTGACCCACCGTGCCCTTCTGCGGACTTGCCGATTCCTTGCCGCGCTCGGTGGCGCCGCCCGAAGACTGCGAGTGCTCCATCGGCTTCGCACCGGCGCCGCTGTCATTCTTCATCGTGCCTTGTGCGTTCGCCAGACCGGTGCCCGCGATCAGCGCGAGTGCGGCAACCGAGATCATAAAGCGGTTCAACATCGTATTCTCCTCACGTGTTTCTTTGCGTCATTGCCCGCGCCGACAACGAGAGGAGGTGTCACTTGTTCCGGAACATCTGCTGTTCCCCGGCATTTGTTTCTTAAACGCGAGATGAACATCCGTGCCGGATTCGCGCCGGTTTTCGGCATGCGAAAAAGGCCGGCTTTTCAGCCGGCCTCGTTCCGTCCGCCAGTGGTGAAACGTCTCGCGAAAGCGCGATGAGATTGGGCTGAATCGTCATCGCGCTTTAGCTCTTGGTTTGAGCATGATCTTTTCGGAAAACCGCTTCCCACTTTTCCGGATCATGCTTTAGCAAGTCGCCTTGCCGCAGCGGGCCACGCCGATCTTTTCCTTGAGCCCCTCGAGGCCGATGGCGCCGACCACGATCTGCTTGCCGATCACGTAGCTCGGCGTGCCGTTCATGCCCATCGTCTCGGCGAGCTTGAAATTCTCCTCGATGGTGGAGCGCACCTCGGGGCTGGCGATGTCCTTCTCGATCCTCGCGGTGTCGAGGCCGGCTTCCTTGGCCGCCTGCATGGCGCGCGCCTTGTCGGCCGCGCCGCGACCGCCGAGCAGCTTCTGGTGGAAGTCGAGATATTTCTTGCCGGTGGGATCCTGCATGCGCACTGCGACCGCGACCTGGGCGGCCTCGACCGAGCCCTGGCTCAGCACCGGAAACTCCTTCAGCACCACCTTCAGCTTGGAATCGGACTTCATCAGGTCGAGCATGTCGCTCATCGCGCGTTTGCAATAGCCGCAATTGTAATCGAAGAACTCAACGAAGGTGACGTCGCCGTCCTTGTTGCCGAGCACGACCTGACGCGGCGAGTTGAAGATCGCATCCGAGTTCTGCGCGATGCTGGCTTCGTGCTTCTCGGTCTCTGCCGCGGCCTGCCGCTTGCTGAGCTCCGTCATGGCCTCCTCGAGCACCTCAGGATGGCTGACGAGGTAGTTCTTGATGATGGCCTCGATGTCGGTGCGCTGGGCATCCGAGAAGCTCTCGGCCGAAGCCGGTCCCGTTGCGCCGACGAAGGCGAGCGCAATGAGCGCGGAAGCAAGCAGGCGCAGCGAAGGCATTGGCAAATCCTCTTATCCAGAGCAGGTTTTGAAACAACGTCCCGGCGGACTTAGTCGTGGTGTCGTGACGTCAAATGAGCAGTTCAGGCTTCGGTCTGGAGCCCCGATCCGACGAGGTCGGAACGGGGCTCCAGCTTTTTGCTTTGACGCGTTTTCCTGGCGCGAACCGGTATCCGCTTCGCTTGAAAACGCTTTAGTTACGCGGCGGTTTCGACGCCACGATGTCGTCGGCCTTGACCCATCCGGGCGTGCCGACGGCGAAACGGGTTTTCGCGCGCGTGGCAAGCTCGCGAGCGGTCTTGTTGTCGCCGCGCAGATAAGCGGCCTGGGCAGAGGCGAGATCCGCCTCGGCATAGTCTGCCTTCCGGCCATAGGCCATCGCAAGCTGGGTGTAGCCGATCGGCGCCTCGGGCTCGCGCGCCACCGCTGCACGGAGAATCTTGATGGCGTCGTCCGTGTAGGCCTTATTATCGGTTCCAACCAGAGCCTGCCCAAGTAACATCTCGATGAGGGCCGAATTGTTCGAAAGTGCGACGGCCTTGCGCAGGGGGGCAATCGCATCGGCGGGCTTGCCGCTCTCCAGAAGGGCTTGGCCGCGCACCTCGTAGAAGTACGGGTTGTTGGGCTGCACCGCAATCAGGGCATCGATCTGGGCGAGGGCACTGCGCAAGTCACCATGCAGATAGGTGCTGATGGCGCGGGCATAGCGCGCCGGCAGGCTGTCATTGGTCAGGGGGTAGCGGCGATAGACCACCTCCTGCCGCTCCATGAAGGCGGAGATCTTGGCGCGCACCATGTCATGGCGCAGCTGGAGCGCGGGATCGTCCTTCTTGTCCCAATAGGGACTGGTGCTGGCAAATTCCTGGAGCGCTGCAACGCGGTCGGCGGGCATCGGGTGCGACTGCAGATAGGGATCTGCGCCGCGCGCCGCGAACAGGCTTTCGCTGGTGAAGCGCTTGAAGGTCTCGTACATGCCCTTCGGCGACTGCTGCGTCGCGGTCAGGAACTTCACGCCGGCGCGGTCGGCGTTCTCCTCCTGCTGGCGCTGATAGGACAGCAGCGAGCGGCGGATCATCTCCTGCGGGCCGGCAACCGCGGCCGCGCCGGCGTTGGCGAGCCCATTATTGCCACCGCCGCGGGCACCGGCCGCGATGGCGCCGGCGCCGAGCAGCATGGCGATGATCATCTGCGTCTGGGCGCTGGCGAGCTGCTCGCGCATCTTGGCCAGATGGCCGCCGGCCAGATGCCCGGTCTCGTGCGCAAGCACGCCGATCAGCTGGTTCGGCGTCTCCGACTGCAGGATTGCGCCGTAATTGACGAAGATGCGACGGCCATCGGCGACGAACGCGTTGAACGAGTTGTCGTTGATGATCACCATCTGGATGTTCTGCTTCTCCAGACCGGCGACGCGCAGGATCGGGCGTGTATATTCGCGGAGCAGCTGCTCGGTTTCCGAGTCGCGCAAGGTCGGCGGCCCGCGGCCTTCCTGCGCCTGCGCCGCCGGGACCGGCAGCAGCGCGATTGCAGTCGCGGTAACGAGGGCGGTGAGGGCGGTGGCCTTCTTGCGCAATACGATCTGGAGCGACATCAAACGGGCTTGCAAACGGATTTGGATGCAGTTGTGTGATTGGTTTTGGCGATTGGCGGCGGACCGGATACGCGATATGCCCTTATGAGCCGTATAATGCGGCTAGTCTGGGGCGCAAGCGCCCTGTTTTGCCAGCGAAATAGCAGAAATCAATGCACGATGCGACACTAAGGAACCGGGTGGGACATTGGCTCGAG
>NZ_LJYG01000043.1:35663-58000 GCF_001440035.1 Bradyrhizobium manausense
GATGTTCCCCCGTTCATGGTGATGGACGTGATGGCGGCGGCGGCCCGCATGGAGGCCGCGGGCGGCCATGTCATTCACATGGAGGTCGGCCAGCCCGCGGCAGGTGCGCCGAAGACGGCGATCGCGGCCGCGCAGGCGGCGCTTGCGACAGGGCGGATCGATTACACCTCGGCGCTTGGCATTCCCAGCCTGCGTGAGCGCATCGCGCGGCATTATCGCGACGCCTATGGCTGCACGGTCAGTCCGGACAGGATCGTGGTGACCACGGGCTCCTCCGGCGGTTTCATCCTGGCTTTCCTGTCGATGTTCGAGCCCGGCGATCGCGTGGCCGTCACGGTGCCTGGCTATCCGCCGTATCGTCACATCCTCACCGCGCTCGGCTGCGAGCCGGTGCTGATCGAGACCACCCATGACAACCGCCACGCGCTCACGGGCGAGGCGCTGCTCGCCGCCCATCGCAAGGCGCCGCTGAAGGGCGTGCTGGTCGGCAGCCCCGCCAATCCGACCGGAACGATGATGTCCCGCGAGGCGCTCGGCGGCCTGATGGCAGCTGCGGAAGATGCCGGCATTCGCTTCATCTCCGACGAGATCTATCACGGGCTCGATTATGCGTTTCCTGCCGTGACGGCGGCCGCGCTGTCCGACCATGCCCTCGTGATCAACTCGTTCTCGAAGTATTTTTGCATGACGGGCTGGCGCGTCGGCTGGATGGTCGTGCCTGATGTTCTGGTGCGTCCGATCGAGCGGCTGCAGCAGAACCTCTCGATCTCGGTGCCCTCGCTCTCGCAGGTCGCGGCGGAGGCCGCCTTCGACGGCGCCGCCGAGATGGAGGAGATCAAGCATGGCTATCAGGAAAACCGGCGCATCCTGATCGAGGGATTGCCCAGGGCGGGCTTGGCGAAGTTCCTGCCGGCGGATGGCGCGTTCTACCTCTATGCCGACGTTTCGGATTTCACCTCCGACAGTTTGGAGTTCGCCAAGCAGATGCTGGAGAAGGCCCACGTTGCGGCCACGCCGGGCGTCGACTTCGATCCAATCCATGGCCGCTCGTTCATTCGACTTTCTTATGCGCGCTCGCTTCAGGAGATGCAGGAGGCAGTTGACCGGATCGCTCACTGGCTTAAATAGCCGCCAGTTTTTGCTAGCCTTCCGGAGTGCATCTTGTCTGACCGAACCGCCCAGTCCGGCGCCCCGTCGCGCTCTCCTCTCGCCGCTGTGATGTGGCCAACCCGGCCGGGCGAAGCGGTCGGGCACTTGCGCGCTGTGGTGCTTGTTGCACTCGGCTCCGCGCTGATGGCGCTGTCGGCCAAAGTCAATTTGCCGCTGCCTTACGTGCCCATGACGCTGCAGACGCTGGTCGTGTTGGTGATCGGCGCGGCTTATGGCTGGCGCCTTGGCAGCGCAACCATGATCGCCTACCTCGCCGAAGGTGCGATGGGGCTGCCGGTGTTCGCCGGCCCCGTCGGTGGAATTGCACCGCTGGTCGGCCCGACCGCCGGCTATCTCTTCGGCTTCGTGGCCGCTGGCTTCATCACCGGCTGGCTCGCCGAGCGCGGCTGGGACCGCAACGTCGTATTGCTGTTTGCGGCCATGGCCGCCGGTCATGTCGTCATTTTCATCGCCGGCTTCGGCTGGTTGGCCTACGGAATCGGCCTTGGTGCGGACAAGGCCTGGGCGGTCGGCGTCGCGCCGTTCATCGCGGCTTCGGTCATCAAGAACGCGCTCGGGGCTGCGCTGATGCCGGCGGTGCGCCGGATCGTCGACCAACGCTGCTAGAGCTTACCACAGCGAACGGTTCCAATTGACAGGGCCGGCCAAGTTGATCTTGGCTGGCTCAGAGTTTCGAGGGGGAGGTAACAATGACAACGACAACGATGGCTGGCGCGCCGGCTGCACCTGCTACCGCCAAGCCGTGGTATAAAATTCTCTATGTCCAGGTGCTGATCGCGATCGTGCTTGGCGCGATCGTCGGCTGGCTGTGGCCGACGGTTGCCACCAACGACTGGATCAAGGCGCTCGGCGACGGCTTCATCAAACTGATCAAGATGGTGATCGCCCCGATCATCTTCTGCACCGTGGTCTCCGGCATTGCCCACATCCAGGACGCCAAGAAGGTCGGCCGCATCGGTGTCAAGGCGCTGGTCTATTTCGAGGTGGTCTCGACATTCGCGCTGATCATCGGCCTGATCATCGGCAATGTCGTGAAGCCGGGCGCAGGCTTCGGCAGTGCGGCAGCCAATGCGAATGCGGTTGCCAACTTTGCCAAGCAGGCCGAAGCGCAGAAGTCGGTCGACTTCATCCTGCATATCATTCCCGACACCGTGGTCGGCGCCTTCGCGCAAGGCGAGATCCTGCAAGTGCTGCTGTTCTCGGTGCTGTTCGGCTTCGCCATCATGGGTCTCGGCGAGCGCGGCCATGTGATCCGCAGCTTCATCGACGATGCCGCGCACGCGGTGTTCGGCGTCATCTCCATCGTGATGCGCGCGGCGCCGCTCGGCGCCTTCGGCGCGATGGCCTACACCATCGGCAAGTTCGGCACCGGCGCGATCCTCAACCTGATGGGCCTGATTGCGACGTTCTACCTGACCGCCGCGCTGTTCGTGTTCGTCGTGCTCGGCACCATCGCGCGGATCGCGGGCTTCTCGATCTTCAAGTTCCTGGCCTACATCAAGGACGAACTGTTGATCGTGCTCGGCACCTCGTCCTCCGAAAGCGCGCTGCCGTCCTTGATGGAGAAGCTGGAGCGGCTCGGCTGCTCGAAGTCGGTGGTCGGCCTCGTGGTGCCCACGGGCTATTCGTTCAATCTCGACGGCACCAACATCTACATGACGCTGGCGACGCTGTTCATCGCGCAGGCGCTCGGCTACGACCTCACCTTCAGCCAGCAGCTCACGATCCTGGTCGTGGCGATGCTGACCTCGAAGGGCGCGTCCGGCATCACCGGCGCGGGCTTTATCACGCTGGCGGCGACGCTTGCGGTGGTCGATCCGCGCCTCGTGCCGGGCATGGCGATCGTGCTCGGCATCGACAAGTTCATGAGCGAGTGCCGTGCGCTGACCAATCTCTGCGGCAACGGCGTCGCCTGCGTGATCGTCGCCTGGTGGGAGGGCGAGCTCGATCGCGACAAGCTCAACGCGCGGCTGAGTCAGCAGATCGATCCGACCGACATGGAAACCGCGGTCACGACGGACTGATCAGGATCTAACGGCGCGTTGCGCCGTTAGATCTGGAAGTAACAGGGCTGGTCGAGATCCTCGATCAGCCCTTTTTCTTTGGGCTGCCAGCCGAGCAGGGCGCGCGTCTTGGCGCTGGACGTCGGCACATCGGCACCGGCGAATTGTGCGAACCAGCCGAAATGCTCGGTCGCTTCGTCCAGCGATTTCGAGACCACGGGCAGGCCCAGCCTTTTGCCGATCACCTCCGTAATCGTCTTGAACGGGATGCCTTCCTCGGCGATGGCGTGATAGCGCGGTGCCGTTGCGCCTTGCTCGAGTGCGAGGCGATAGACGCGAGCGGCATCGCAGCGGTGCCCGGCCGGCCAACGGTTGGTGCCATCGCCAATATAGGCCGCCACGCCTTTCTGGCGCGCGAGGTTGATCAGGATCGGCACGAAGCCATGGTCCCCCTCGCCATGGGTCGTCGGCGGCAGACGAACCACCGCGGCGCGGACGCCTTCCAGCGACAGCGCGGTGGATTCCGACACCCGCGGAAAACGGTGCGCGGCCTCGTCGTCTTCCGTTGCAAGCCGCCCCGGCGCCAGCAGAGCCACGCCCGACGTGACGATGAGCGGACGGTCGGAGCCCTTGAGCTCCTCGCCGAGGGCGAGGATGGCGCGGCGGTCCAGCTCGCAATTGTCCAGAAACTTCGAGAAGTCGTGGTTGAAGCCGAGGTGCAGGACTCCGTCGGAGGAGGCCGCGCCGCTGCGCAAGGAGGCGTGGTCCTCCAGCGAGCCGCGATGGACTTTGGCGCCCATCGCGGTGAGGGCGGCCGCGCCGGCGTCGGACCTCGCAAGGCCCGTGACGCTGTGGCCGGCGGCGATCAGGTCCGCAACGACGGCGGAGCCGACGAAGCCGGTGGCGCCAGTGACGAATACACGCATGAGCAGGTCTCCAGTTGGTTGGAGCCAGCATCTGCGCTAGGATTATCCGGGTAAAGTAGTGACGTTATCAGGGTATAATAGCTAACAGGATGAGCGAGACCACCAGCGACAACCTGCTCGGCACCTACCTGAAGCACCGCCGTGTCAGGCTCGATGCGGCGGCGTTCGGCTTCAGCGGCCCTCGCAGACGCACGCCCGGGCTCCGCCGCGAGGAGGTGGCGCAGCGCGCCAATATCAGCCCGACCTGGTACACCTGGCTGGAGCAGGGCCGGGGCGGGGCGCCGTCGGCCGATGTGCTCGACCGCATCGCGCGTGCGCTGATGCTGACCGACGTCGAGCGCGAGCACTTGTTTCTGATCGGGCTGGGCCGTCCGCCAGAGGTGCGCTACCGGGCGAGCGAAGGCGTCTCGCCACGGCTTCAGCGCGTGCTCGATGCGCTGGAGACGAGCCCCG
The DNA here is from genome assembly GCF_001440035.1 of Bradyrhizobium manausense. Lineage (GTDB taxonomy): Bacteria > Pseudomonadota > Alphaproteobacteria > Rhizobiales > Xanthobacteraceae > Bradyrhizobium > Bradyrhizobium manausense. The sequence goes on from NZ_LJYG01000043.1 coordinate 40,216, forward strand.
CCATCATCAGGACAGTGACCTGGGACGTCGTCGCCTGGAATCGGGCGGCCACGATCGTGCTGACCGACTATTCAAAGCTGCTGCCCGAACAGCGCAACATCCTGCGCCTGATCTTCTGCGAGCCGCGGGTTCGCGCCGCCCAATATGATTGGGAGAGCGTGGCCCGTTTCGTAGTCGCAGCGTTTCGTGCCGATGTGGCGCGCGCCGGAGCGGTCTCGCATGTCGCTGACTTCGTCGATGAGATGTGCCGTCTTAGCCCGGACTTCGCCAAGCTGTGGGCCGACAATGACGTCCGCTCCTATAGCGAGGGCGTCAAGCATCTGCGCCATCCGGTGCTCGGCCAGATCGCGTTCGAATATTCGGCCTTCGCAGTCGACGGCCGGCCCGATCTCGGCATGGTCGTCTACAACCCGGCGACGCCGGACGACGCCCAGCGCATCAGGAAAGTGCTCGTCGCGCGATCTGACGGCTAGAACCGCTCCGGACGGTATGGTGTCGGATCAATCGACGGCGTTTCGCCGTTCATCATCTCCGCGAGCAGGCGACCGGTGGCGGGGCCCAGCGTAAAGCCCTGGTGGCCGTGGCCAAAATTCATCCAGAGGCCGGGGTGGCGCGGGGCGCGCCCGAGCACCGGCACCATGTCAGGCGTGCAGGGGCGGGTGCCGAACCACGGCTCGGGCTCGGCGCGCTTGCCGAGATCGATCAGTTCGCGCGCGGAGGCTTCGGCACTGGCGAGTTGCACCGGCGTCGCCAGCGCATCGGGGCCCGTCAGCTCCGCGCCTGTGGTAATGCGGATGCCCTTGACCATCGGACCCATGGCGTAGCCCTGGCCCTTGTCGACCAGCGGCAGATCGAGCGTGGCGCCGCCGGTGTAGTGCATGTGATAGCCGCGCTTGCGCACCAGCGGAATCCGGTAGCCGAATTTGTGCAAGAGATCCGGCGACCACGGCCCCAGTGTCACGACGGCGTTGGCGGCATCGATGCGGCCGTTGTCGGTGTTCACCGACCATCCGGTTGCGGTCTGTTGCAGCGACTGCGCATCGCCGAGCACGATCTGACCGCCAAGGCGCTCGAACAGCTCGGCATAGGCCGTCACGAGTGCGCCGGGATCGGACACGGTCCAGGTATCGAGCCAGTGGATCGCGCCGGGAAGATCGTTGCGCAGGATCGGCTCGGCTTTTGTCAACTCGCTGCCCGACAGCACGCGGAAATTCACGCCGAACTCGCGGCGGTCTGCTTCCGCCTCCTTGATCGCGTGGTCGAGCGCCGCGGCCTCGCGAAACACCGCGCGATAGCCGGCGCGGCGGATCAGATTGTCGGCATGGGCCTCGCGGATCAGGACGTCGTGCTCGGGCGTCGCATAAGCGATCAGGCGCGCCCAGGCCGCGATCGCGTCGCGATGCCGCTTCGGCGCCGAATGCCACCAATAACGCAGCAGCGGCTCGACGTGACGATGCAGCGAGGAAAAACTGTAGCGCACGTCGTTGGTGCGGCCGGTCGCGATGTTCAGCAGCGAAGAGAGGTCGCGCGGCATCGGATAGGGCCGCACCGCTTCGGCCTGGATCATGCCGGCATTGCCGTAGCTGGTCTCGCGGCCGGGCTCCCGGCGGTCGACCAGTGTCACCATCCAGCCGCGCTGGCGCAGATGCACGGCGGCGCCGACCCCCACCATGCCGCCGCCGAGAATGATTGCGCTTCGCATCCGCAGAACTCCCGTCAGGCCGGCTTCGGCGCCAGCTTCGGCTGCGCCGTGTTGATGGTCGCGGCGACGACGACCGACATCGCCGTCATCGTCACCAGGAAGCCGAAGGCCGCGTCGAATGATCCAGACCCGGTCACGATGAACCCCATGATGGCAGGCGCAACGAAGCCCGCGCTCTGGCCGCCCAGGTTGACCATGCCGATGCCCGATCCGATCTGGTCGTCACGCAGCAGCTTGGTCGGCAGCGCAATCACGGAGGCCAGGACGAAGGATTTGAAGAAGTAGACCACCGATTGATAGACGATCAAGGCGGTGATCGTCTCCGCCTTGTACATGGCGTAGAGGAAGATGCCCGTTAACGCGGAACTGCCGATCAAGAGATATTTTTCGCGCTCGGCAAAGAAGGTGGTCATCACCCAGCCGCCGATTGCGGTTGCAAATGTCGCCATCACGAACGGGATCGGCGCCACCACGCCGACGGTCTTGAGGTCGAGCCCGCGCTGCTGCAGCAGATAGAGCGGCATCCAGGAATCCAGGCCCTTGTTGACGCAGCTCAGGCCGAACCACACCACCATGAGCTGCCACAGCAGCGGATTCTTCATCAGCTCGCGCATCGGCGCGCGGGGCTTTGCCGTCACCGGTCCGACGCCGATACGCGCCAGATGCGGAACAAAGACGAAGTAGATCACCGCGAAGACGATGCCGGCGATGCCGATCGTATTGAAGGCGTGGCGCCAGCCCAGCCAGACGATCAGCGGCGCCATGATCAGCGGTGCGATCATGCTGCCGGCATAATTCGAAGACAGCAGCAGCGACGACATTTTAGGCCGGCTGTCCTTCTTGAAGAGCTCCGCGATGGCGCGAATGCTTGCCGGCGGAAAGCCGCCTTCGGCGATCCCGAAGATGAAGCGGATCGCGATCAGCGAGGTCAGCGACCAGGCAAGGCTCGTGAACGCGGTGAACAGCGACCACATCACGATGGTGACGATGACGACATATTTCGAGCCGAAGCGGTCGGAGAGCCATCCGCCGGGCACCTGCATGGCTGCATACCCCAGGAAGAATGCGCTGATGACGATGCCGAGATCGGCAGCCTGCAGATTGAAATCCTTGCCGATCTGAGCCAGCGCCAGCGAGATCGCGGCGCGGTCGATATAGGAGATGCAATAGGCGAGATAGAGCAGGACGAAGGCGACGATTCCGGTCTTTCGGTTCGACAATTCGGCCATGCTGATCTCCTCGATGCCGGCGAGCCGGCGGTCATGCCTGTTTGGTTTATGCGCCGGCTCTATTCCCAGGTGAGAAAGCCGGGCGCGGCCGACAGCGGCGGCGCTGCGGCCAGCCGCGCGAGGTCGGGCACCGGCCGGCACATGTCCGGATCGTTTGCGAACGCAGCCTCGATGCTCGCGGCGACCGAGAGGACGATGGCATCGCCCCCACGCGGGCCGACGATCTGGAGGCCGAACGGCAGGCCGGCTTCATCAAGGCCGAGCGGAATGCTGATCGCGGGGTGGCCGGGAAGCGTCACGGCGTAGGCCAGCGCGAGNCCAGTGGAAGTAGGATTTCGTCGGCACGCCGTCGATCTCGGCGGGATAGAGCTCCGACCAGGGCCGCGGGCTCAGCGTGATGGTCGGGCTGATCAGCACGTCGCAGGTTTCGAAGAAGCTTTGATAGGCGCGATAAATCCGCGTCTGCGTCGTGGAAGCGCGGGCGTGGTCTTCGAGCGTATAGCGGAGGCCTTCCTCGACATTGGCGCGGACGTTGGGGCCGAGCATCTCGGGCCGCTCTTTGAAGGTCTTGCCATGGGTCGCCAGGAACAGGCCCGCGCGCAGCACGGCGAAAGCATCGTCGGCGCCGGTGCAGTCGGGTGTCGCCTCGCAGCTCTCCGCGAACAGCGGCGCGAGCTTGCTCACGCGCTGGCGGAACACGCGGCGGATGGCCTGCTCGGTCGGCGCGAAGCCGAAATCCTCGGTGAAGGCGAGGCGAAGCTTGCCGAGCTCTGCCGGGCGCGGCGCGGCCCAGCGCTCGGCGCGCCCGCGCAAGGGCTCGTCGGGCAGGGTGTAGGCGAGTGGATCGCGGGGATCGTCGCTCGCCATTGCCGACAGCATCAATGCGGTGTCCGCAACGTTGCGCGCCATCGGTCCATCGGTCGACAGGTTGGACCAGCCGAAGATGCGCTTCTCGCTCGGCACCAGGCCATAGGAGGGGCGCATCCCGACGATGCCGGAGAAGCCCGCCGGATTGCGCAGGGAGCCGCCGGTGTCGGAGCCCGACGCGAGCGGCGCCATGCCACAGGCGAGCGCGACCGCGGAGCCGCCGGAGGAGCCGGCCGCCGAGCGCATGGGATCGAAGGGATTGCCGGTCGCGCCGAATACGGGATTGCGGGTGTTGCCGCCTGCCGCCCATTCCGGCGTGTTGGTTTTGCCGAAGATGATGGCGCCGGCTGCGCGCAAGCGCGCGACCGAGCCCTGGTCAGCAGCCGGCACATTGTCGCGGAGCAGCGGGCTGCCATAGGTCGAGCGCATCCCGGCGGTGTCTTGCGTGTCCTTGATCAGAACGGGGAGCCCGTGCAGCGGGCCTCGATCCTCACCGCACCGGATGGCGGTCTCGGCGGACTTTGCGGCGGCGCGAGCGCCCGGCTCGTCCAGGGTGACGACGGCGTTGACAGCGGGATTGACGGCGGCGATGCGGGACAAGCAGGCGTCGAGCAGTTCGACAGGCGAGATCGCCTTGCTGGCCAGCAGGCGGCGCAACTCAACGGCGCTGGAATCGCATAGGTCGGGCAAGGCCAATCCCTTTCAGATTATGAAAACGATTTAGCATATAGGAAAGGAGCTCCGACGCACCAATATTCGTCAAAACCGACCATTTCATGCACAAACCCTGGCCTGCATGCCCAGCCGGCAACCAGAAAGAGGTGTCGAAGGGTGCGGAGCGTGGAAAAAATTAGGCCGATCAGCCAATATTTTTGCTTGGTCCATGGTAGAGATGCTCGATGAGCGAGATCACGACGTCAGAGGGTGCCAACTCCCAGCTAGGCCAATGTCTCAAGGCCGCCCGTCAGGCGCGCGGCCTGACGCTCAAGCAGGTAGCGGAACGGACCGGGATGGCGCTGTCGACCTTGTCGAAGGTCGAGAACGGCCTGATGTCGCTGACCTACGACAAGCTGCTCCAGCTGACCTCAGGTCTGAAGATGGAGATCGCCGAGCTGTTCAATCCCGCAGTCGCGACGCCTGCGCAGGGCCGGCCGGTCACCGCGCGCCGAAGCATCAGCCGGGCCGGGCAGGGGCAATTGATCAACACGAAATTCTACACCTACACCTATCAATGCACCGACCTGATCGGCAAACGCATGGTGCCGATCGTCGCCGAGGTCCGCGCGCGCTCGTTGGACGAATTCGGTCCACTGCTGCGTCACGCCGGCGAAGAGTATTTTCTGGTGACGAGCGGGCGCGTGGCCGTCCACACCGAGTTCTACGCACCTGAGATCCTGGGCGAGGGCGACGGCATCTATCTCGACAGCACCATGGGCCACGCCTACCTCAACGCCGGCGAGGGAGCGTCTGCCAAGGGCGTCTGTCTCTGCACCAGCGAGGCGCCCGATCTCTACGACCAGCTTCGCCAGATCGCATCGCGCGATGTGGCCTCATCAGGTGATGGCGAACTGCCGCCGTAGCGGATTGGCGGGGCATGAAAACGAAAACGCCCGGCTTTTGGCCGGGCGTTTTGCATTGAGGGTGTTCGGCTTTATTGGCCGCCGCCGAAACGGCGCGACCACCAGCCGGCGCGGCGCGGGGCCGCCGGGGTCTCGGTTGCCGCTTCCGGCGCGGGTGCAGGGGCGGGCGGAGCAACCGGCTCGGGAGCTGAAGCAACCGGGGTTGCCGGCTCGCTCGGGCTGCTCGACAGGAAGCTCACCTTCTCGCGGACAGTCGACCGGCGACGTGCCGCCTTCCCGTCGCCGTCGACGACCGGCTCTTCCTCGGCCACAGCAGCAGCCGGTGCGGCCTGGACCGGCGCTTCAACCGGCGCCTGGTGGAATTGAGGCTCGGGTTGGGACGTCTCGTGCTCATCAGGGGCGATCTGCCCTGAATGCGCAATCAACGGCGCGGCCTCGCTGCCGGTGCTGTCGAAATCGGCCACAGCGTTGGTTGCTTCCGGCGGCGGATTGCCGCCGAGTTCGTCGCCGATGGATCCGGCGAGACCGTCCTCGCTGCCGCCGCGCCGACGACGTCCACCCCGACGGCCGCGCCGGCGACGGCGCTCGCCGCTGCCCTGCTGCTCGCCACGGGCGGCTTGCTCCTCACCGTCCTCGCCGTCCTGCTCGGTGTCGCCATCCTCTTCGCCTTCGCCGGCGGCCAGGGCCGGCTCTGGAAGCGTGGCCGGACTATCTTCCCGAAGCTCGCCCTCGCGCTGACCGCCGCGACCGCGGCGACGGCGGCGGCGTTTGCGGCGCTGGCCGTCTCCTTCGGACGCGGCTTCACCGGACGCCTGCTCCTCGCCGAGACCTTCGGTCTCGTCGGTCTCGACCTCGGATTCGGTCTCGAGGTCGAAACCGTCCTCGTCGTCATAGGCCTCTTCGGGCAGGGGCGGCGGGCTTGCGGCCGCCTGTGCGGCCAGCAGCGCCTTGGCGGCTTCGAGCGTATGCACCTGCTCGCCGCGGTCGATCACATAAGCCTGCGGTCCTGAGACGCTGGGATCGGCGATCACCGACAGCGTGACCTTGAAGCCGTTCTCGAGGTCGCGCAGATGACCGCGCTTGTGGTTCAGCACGTAGAGCGCGACGTCGGTGCGGGTGCGGACCACGAGATTGTGGGTCGCGCCCTTCATCAGGATCTCTTCGAGGCCGCGCAGCAGCTGCAGGGCCACCGAGGACACCGAACGGACATGGCCGGTGCCGCCGCAATGCGGGCAGGGATCGGTCGAAGACTCCAGCACGCTGGCGCGGATGCGCTGACGCGACATCTCGAGCAGGCCGAAATGCGAGATGCGGCCGACCTGGATGCGCGCGCGGTCCTGCCTGAGGCAATCGGACAGCTTGCGCTCGACCGCACGGTTGTTGCGCTTCTCGTCCATGTCGATGAAGTCGATGACGATCAGGCCGGCAAGGTCGCGCAGGCGAAGCTGGCGGGCGACCTCTTCGGCCGCTTCCAGATTGGTCTTGAGCGCGGTGTCCTCGATATGGTGCTCGCGGGTCGATCGTCCGGAGTTGACGTCGATCGAGACCAGCGCCTCGGTCTGGTTGATGACGATGTACCCGCCCGAGCGCAACTGCACGGTCGGCGAGAACATAGCATCGAGCTGGCTCTCGACGCCCATCCGCGAGAACAGCGGCTGGCCGTCGCGATACTGTTTCACCGCACTGACATTGGCGGGCATCAGCATCTTCATGAAGTCGCGCGCTTCGCGGTAGCCGGCTTCACCGGCGACCTGAATCTCGTCGATCTCCTTGTTGTAGAGGTCGCGCAGCGAGCGCTTGATCAGCGAGCCTTCCTCGTAGACCAGCGTCGGGGCCTGCGACTTCAGCGTCAAATCGCGCACCGTCTCCCACATCCGGATCAGGTACTCGAAGTCGCGCTTGATCTCGGGCTTGGTGCGGGCGGCACCCGCGGTGCGCAGGATGATGCCCATGCCCTCGGGCACGTCGAGATCCTGCACCACTTCCTTCAGGCGCGAGCGATCCTGCGCCGAGGTGATCTTGCGGCTGATGCCGCCGCCACGGGCGGTGTTCGGCATCAACACGGCATAACGGCCGGCGAGCGACAGATAGGTCGTCAGCGCCGCACCCTTGTTGCCGCGCTCCTCCTTGACCACCTGCACCAGCATCACCTGGCGGCGCTTGATGACTTCCTGGATCTTGTACTGGCGGCGCGGACGGAAGGTGCGCTCCGGCACTTCCTCGAGCACGTCGTCACCGCCGACGGATTCAACCACTTCCTCTTCGGCTTCTTCGCCGTCCTCGTCGTCCTCTTCGTCTTCTTCGGTTTCCGCAGCCTCGCCATGCGGCGCCTCCACCGCTTCGCCGGCGGCGTAAACGGCATCGGCCGGCTCGGTGACCGAGGTCACGACTTCCGCAAACGTTTCGCCATGAGCTTCGACGGCAGGAGCCCGCTCAGGCTCGGCAACCGTTTCGGCCGCAACCGCGGGCTCGGCGCCCACAGCCGCGACAGGCGCGGGCGTCTCGTCGGCGTGATGCTCGTGCTCGTCATGATCATGCTCGTGGTCATGACCATGATCGTCATGATCGTGCGCATGCGCGTCATCATGGGCGTGCGGATGATCGTGATGGCCGTGATCATCATGCTCATGATCGTCATGCCCGTGATCGTCGTGATCATGGTCGTGATCTTGAACCTCGTGGTGCTCGCCGTGATGCTCGGCATCAGCGTGCAGGTGCTCGCCCTCCTGCGGCGCGCCTTCGGCGTGCTCGGGCAGGGGCTGACCTTCGACCGGTTGGGCGGCGGGATCGGCGCCGGCGTCGAGACCCTCGACGATGTCGCTGCGGACACGCTCGCCGTGACCGCGGCGGCGGGCATTGCGGTGGCGCGAGCGGCGGCGGCCGTGCGACCGGTTCTCGCTCTCCTCCTCGGCTTCGCGATGAGCCTGCTCTTCGGCCTCGATCAGCGCCTGCCGGTCGGCAACCGGGATCTGGTAATAGTCGGGATGGATTTCGCTGAAGGCGAGGAAGCCGTGGCGGTTGCCGCCATATTCGACGAAGGCGGCCTGGAGCGAGGGTTCGACCCTGGTGACCTTGGCGAGGTAGATATTTCCGCGCAGTTGCTTGCGTTGCGCGGTCTCGAAGTCAAACTCCTCGACGCGATTGCCGCGGACCACGACGACCCGGGTCTCTTCCGGGTGGGTGGCGTCGATCAACATCTTGTTGGGCATGTCTTAACTCTTGGCGGCGGCGGGCGCGGTTCACCGTGGGCGCGAAGAGCGCTGCCGGGTGACGCGACGGTCCACCTGATTCGGGGGTGAGGGGAAGGCCGAAACGCCGTCTCTCGCGCCTTGCCGAATCGGAAGCTTCAGAACCGAAGCGGCGCGCGGGATTTTCACTCCGCCGCGTCGCGAAAGGTCCTTCAGAATTCGTCGGCACAGTCTGGCGCATCAAGCGTCGGCCCGTATGAAACGTTGGACGGCGGGGCCGCCCCTAATCAGTTGCTGCTGGCCAGGCATGGCGCGTGCGCGCTCGCCCTGGATCAAGAACCGCCCCCTCTGGATTAAGGGAGTGGGTAACTGGCCGCGTCGCTGTCAAAACTGTTCCGGAAACAGTGTGGTAACCGGAAACCGTCCGCCGCCGGGGCTTGCCCCGTTCGCCTCGCTGCCGCGCACCGCGCTGGTCGTTGAGGGGAACAGAAAAACGCTGGAATTCCCGAACCTTGGGAGCTCCGGCGCTGCACCGGGAGGCTGAATGCGACACAACCGGAAATCATTGGCCGTCAGCATTCCGTACATACGAGGAATGGGCCATCCGTGCAAGGGAGCGTCGCACGCCGGTCACAGTCCGGGAGTTTTGCGTTTCCGTCATTAAGGACCGATTAACCCTGTGGTTCTATTGCGTTAAAGAGGGCTGCTCGGAGGCACGGATTCGGTGGCGAGCCGCACAAATCAACGGGTTTTGCTGGGATTTGCGCTTCTATGCGCCTCAGCCTTGCCATGCGCCGATTCCTCGCGCCTGAACGCGGCGGAAAGCCCCTCGCGGCCCTCTGTAGCGGCAGCAAATTTTCCTGTCGCCTCAGCCGCGCGCCTGGCCGGTGACGGCAAGCAGACTCGCTTCATTCTCGATCTCGACCAGACCGTGACCTTCCGCGCCACGACGCTCGCCGATCCCTACCGGGTGGTGGTCGATGTTCCCCAGGTCAATTTTCAGCTGGCACCGGGCACAGGAGCCGGGCGAGGGCTGGTCAAGGCCTTCCGGTACGGGCTGGTGATGCCTGGCGGCTCCCGAATCGTGTTCGACCTGACCGGGCCGGCCAAGATCGCCAATTCCTACGTGCTCGATGCGGCCAATGGCCAGCCAGCCCGGCTGGTGCTGGAACTCGAGGAGGTCGACCGCGCCGCCTTCGTGCAAACTCCCCCGCCGGAAAATCGCTCCGAGCTGCGGCCGACGATCGCCGTCGTTCCCCCGGCAACCCTTCCCGCCGCGCCCGAATCAGCGCAGCAGAAGCCGGGTGCACCTTCGGACGGCCGCCCGGTCGTCGTGATCGATCCCGGCCACGGCGGCATCGACAATGGCACCCAGTCGAGTGGTGAGAGCGAGAAGAATCTGGTGCTGGCCTTTGGCCTCGCCTTGCGCGACCGGCTGGAAAAATCAGGCAAATACCGGGTGGTGATGACGCGAGACGACGACACCTTCATTCCGCTGAATGACCGGCCCAAGGTCGCCCGCAATCTGAATGCCGCGCTGTTCGTCTCGATCCACGCCGATGCGCTGCCGAAGGCCGAGGGCGATGCCCAGGGCGCCACCATTTACACGCTGTCGGACAAGGCCTCCGACGCCGAAGCGCAGCGCCTGGCCGATGCCGAAAACCGCGCCGACGCGATCGCCGGCTTCAACCTGGCGGAAGAGCCGACCGACGTTGCCGATATCCTGATCGATCTGACGCAGCGGGAAACCCGTACCTTTTCAAGCCGTTTTGCCCATCTGCTGATGAGCGAAATGAAGACGACCATGCGAATGCACAAACATCCCCTGAAGTCGGCCGGCTTTCGGGTGCTGAAGGCGCCCGACGTGCCCTCGGTGCTGGTCGAGATCGGCTACGTCTCCAACAAGGGCGATCTCGAGCATCTCGTCTCCGAGGGCTGGCGGTCCAAAGCCGTCGGCTCGATGGCCCAGGCGATCGACACGTTCCTGGCCAAGCGGATGGCGACGGCGGGGGCCAGCAATTAAGAAGAGAATGGCGAGTCAGCTGTTAAGCCCTAGTTTAGCCACAGCGGGCGCCTTATAAAAACGAGGCAGGGGGTTCCGGAATCGACGAGAATCCCGTTCGGCAAGCGTCTTTCGGTCCGGCATCGATGGTATTGGGTAGGCCGGTGAATTCGCGACGTGAGGGCGGTGCCCGTTTGGGGCGCCTTGTTTAGGCGGCTTGGGCTGATCCTGGGATTAAACGGATAAACACATAATGCGCTTGCTTGTGCGGTTCATGGGCTTCCTGTTCGCCGCGGGAACGGTGGTGTTCCTTGTCGGTGTCGGTGCCGTGGCAGGCCTGATCTGGCATTTCTCCAAGGACTTGCCCGACTACTCTCAGCTCCAGGATTATGAGCCGCCGGTCATGACCCGCGTGCACGCGGTCGACGGCTCGCTGCTCGGCGAATACGCCAAGGAGCGGCGATTGTACCTGCCGATCCAGGCGGTGCCGAAGCTCGTGATCAACGCGTTCCTCGCCGCCGAAGACAAGAATTTCTACGAGCATGGCGGCATCGACTACACCGGCATGGCGCGCGCCGGCGTGCTCTATCTCCAGAACTTCGGCTCCAACCGCCGTCCGCAGGGTGCCTCCACGATCACCCAGCAGGTCGCCAAGAATTTCCTGCTGACCAACGAGGTCTCGTTCTCGCGCAAGATCAAGGAAGCCTTGCTCGCGATGCGCATCGAGAAGACCTATTCGAAGGACAAGATCCTCGAGCTCTATCTGAATGAAATCTATCTCGGCCTCGGCGCCTACGGCATCGCCGCCGCCTCACTGGTGTATTTCGACAAGTCGGTGAATGAGCTCACCGTGGCTGAGGCCTCCTACCTCGCGGCGCTGCCGAAGATGCCGGCGACGCTGCATCCGGTGCGCAACCGCGATCGCGCCATCGAGCGCCGCAACTACGTGATCGACCGTCTCCAGGAGAACGGCTGGATCAAGCAGGCTGACGCCGACAAGGCGCGCAAGGAGCCCTTGGTCGTCACCAGCCGTTCCAATGGTGCCCACACCTTCGCCGGCGAATATTTCGCCGAGGAAGTCCGCCGCGACATCTTCGAGCGCTATGGCGAGAAGAAGCTGTACGAGGGCGGCCTCTCGGTTCGAACCACGCTCGATCCGAAGATCCAGGTCATGGCGCGCAAGACCATGGTCGCCGGCCTCGTGAACTATGACGAGCAGCAGGGCTATCGCGGCGCCATCAGCAAGCTCGATATTTCGGGCGATTGGGGCGTGAAGCTCGCTGAGATCAAGTCGCTCTCCGACATCTCGCCATGGCGTATGGCGGTGGTGCTGGAAACCAGCGACCAGTCGGCGCGCATCGGTTTCCAGCCGAACCGCGAGCTTGGCGGTGCCGTCAGCAAGCAGCGCGAGACGGGACTCATTACGGTCGACGGCGTGCGCTGGGCGAGGCCGACCCAGGGCAACTTCAAGGGCAAGACGCCGACGTCAGTAGCGCAGGTGCTTCAGCCTGGCGATGTGATCTATGCCGATCCGCTCTACAGCAAGGAAGGACAACCGGTCGAAGGCCAGTATCGCCTGCGACAGATTCCCGAAGTCTCGGGCGCGATGGTGGTGATGGACCCCTGGACCGGCCGCGTGCTCGCGATGGTCGGCGGCTTCTCGTTCGACCAGAGCCAGTTCAACCGCGCCACCCAGGCCTACCGGCAGCCCGGCTCGTCGTTCAAGCCGATCGTCTATTCGGCCGCGCTCGACAACGGCTATACGCCGTCGACGGTCGTGCTCGATGCGCCGATCGAAATCGACCAGGGCCAGGGCGCAGGTGTGTGGCGACCCGAAAACTTCGATGCCGGCAAGTATATGGGGCCGATGACCTTGCGCAATGCGCTGCGGCTGTCGCGCAACACGGTGACGGTGCGGCTTGCCCAGGACATCGGCATGCCCTTGATTGGCGAATATGCCCGACGCTTCGGCGTCTATGACGAGCTGCCCAATTACCTGTCCTACTCGCTGGGCGCCGGTGAAACCACGGCGATGCGCATGGTCACGGCCTATTCGATGCTCGCCAATGGCGGCCGTCGTGTGAAGCCGACGTTGATCGACCGCATCCAGGACCGCTACGGCCACACCATCTTCAAGCATGACCAGCGCGAATGCCGCGGCTGCGATGCGCCCGGCGGCTGGAAGAACCAGCCCGAGCCGCAGCTGATCGACCGTCGCGAGCAGGTGCTCGATGCCATGACCGCCTATCAGATCACCGAGCTGATGGAAGGCGTGGTGCAGGCCGGTACCGCTACAGTCGTCAGGGAGGTCGGCAAGCCGATCGCCGGCAAGACCGGAACCACCAACGAGGCCAAGGACGCCTGGTTCGTCGGCTTCTCGCCCGATGTCGCCGTCGCCATCTACATGGGCTACGACAAGCCGCGTCCGCTCGGCCGAGGCAATGCTGCGACCGGCGGCCATCTCTCGGCGCCGATCGCACGCGATTTCTTCAAGCTCGCGCTCGCCGACAAGCCGGCGGTCCCGTTCAAGGTTCCGGCCGGCATCAAGCTCGTTCGCGTCGTTGCCAAGACCGGCATGCGCGCCGGTCCCGGCGAGACCGGTGGAACCATCCTGGAGGCCTTCAAGCCGGGCACGGCGCCGCCGGATAACTACTCGGTCATTGGCGTCGCCGACGCCGACGGGCGCGGTGGCGTGTCGCCGCCGCAGCAGGCGCCGGATTCCGGCTTCTTCATGCGGCCCGGCACCGGCGGGCTCTACTAGGCCAGCGGATAAGACAGACGATCGCAGCTCCGGCGGTTGCGCTTTGCAGCCGCCGCCGCTACATCCCGGTCTCAATTGTGCGCGGAACCAGTTCCGCGAAACCAGAGAACGACATGCGCCCCGAAATCGAGCGGTTGGTAGAAGAGATCAAGCAGTCAGTCGGGCTGCTGAGGAGGCATCTTTGACGTCGAGAAATCGACGGCGCGCCTCGCTGAGCTGAACAAGCTCGCAGAAGATCCCAACCTCTGGAACGATCCCCAGAAAGCCCAGAAATTGATGCAGGAGCGGACCTCGCTGGAGGACTCGCTCTCGGGCATCGGCAAGGTCGAGCAGGAGCTCGAAGACGATATCGGCATGATCGAGCTCGGCGAAGCCGAGGGCGATGACGGCGTCGTCGCCGAAGCCGAAGCTGCGCTGAAGAACCTGAAGAAGGAAGTCGCGCGGCGCGAGCTCGAAGCGTTGCTCTCGGGCGAGGCCGACCGCTTCGATTCCTATCTCGAAGTCCATGCCGGGGCCGGTGGCACCGAGAGCCAGGATTGGGCGCAGATGCTGCTGCGCATGTATACGCGCTGGGCCGAGAATCACGGCTTCAAGGTCGAGTATCTCGAAGAGTCCGAAGGCGAAGAGGCCGGCATCAAGTCCGCGACCATCCAGGTCTCCGGCCACAATGCCTATGGCTGGTTGAAGACGGAAGCCGGCGTGCATCGCCTCGTGCGTATCTCACCGTTCGATTCGAACGCGCGGCGCCACACCTCGTTCTCGAGCGTGCAGGTCTTCCCCGTCATCGACGACAGCATCAAGATCGACATCAAGGAATCCGACGTCCGCACCGACACGATGCGGTCGGGCGGCGCCGGCGGCCAGCACGTCAACAAGACCGAGTCCGCGGTGCGCCTGACGCATATCCCGACCGGCGTCGCGGTGGTCTGCCAGGCCGGCCGCTCCCAGCACAAGAACCGGGCCCAGGCCTGGGACATGCTGCGCGCGCGCCTGTATGAGATCGAGCTGAAGAAGCGCGAGGAGAAGGCCGCCGCCGACCAGGCCGCCAAGACCGACATCGGCTGGGGCCACCAGATCCGCTCCTATGTGCTGCAGCCCTACCAGATGGTGAAGGATCTGCGCACCGGCGTGCAGACCTCCGACACGTCGGGCGTGCTCAATGGCGAGCTCGACGAGTTCATGGCCGCGACCCTGGCGCAGCGCGCCTTCGGCACCACTGCAGGCGATGTCGAGGACGTGGATTAGCGATGACCCGCGTGGCCTTCATCGGGCTTGGGCGGATGGGCCATGGCATGGCCGTCCGCTATCTCGACGCCGGCTTCACGGTGACGCTGTGGAATCGCAGCAAGGCCAAAGCGGAAGACCTGATCGCGCGCGGCGCAAAATGGGCGACCTCGCCTGAGGATGCCGCGATCGACGCCGATGCCGTGGTGACCATGGTCGCCGACGACGAAGCCTCGCGCGCGGTCTGGCTCGGCCCCAATGGCGCCGCCAAGGCCGCGAAGGCGGGCACCATCGCCATCGAGTGCTCCACCATTTCCTATGACCACGCGCGCGAGATGGGCCGCGAGCTCAACGCGCGTGGCCTGATCTATATCGATTGCCCCGTGACGGGATTGCCGGATGCGGCAGCGGCCGGAAAGCTGACACTGCTGGTTGGCGCCGACCCGGCCGACCTCGAGCGCGCGCGGCCCTTCCTTGAACCGATCGGCTCGACCATCAGGCATTTCGGTGCGGTCGGCTCCGGCACGGTCTACAAGCTCATCAACAATCTGATGGGCGCGATCCAGATCGCAGGCCTTGCCGAGGGCCTCGCCATCGCCGAGCAGGCCGGGCTCGACATGAAGCTGGTGCTGGAGTCGATCCTATCAGGCGTTGCCGCGAGCCCGCAGGTTCAGCGCCACTCCAGGCGCATGGTCGCCCGCGATTTCAGCGGCGCGACGTTCACGACCGCGCTGCGGCACAAGGATGCCGCCTATGCCGTGAGGCTCGCCGAAAGCCTGCTCGCGGGCAAGCCGCTCGTCGCACGCGCCGCGGTTGATGCTTACGCGCGGGCGAAGGCCGCAATGCCCGACGATGACGAAGGCCGGATGATCGAACTGGTGTCGCGGCCGAAGCAGCCGTCTTGATTGGAATTTGACTTAACTGGAATTCAACATGGGGCAGCCTCGATCGGAACGCGGTCTCGGCATTGCCCTCGTGGCCGCGGCAGCGACTGCCTGGAGCACGGCGCCTTTCTTCACGCGGCTCTTGCCTTTTGATTCCTGGACCATCCTATTCTGGCGCGGGTTGTTCGGCGGCTGCCTCATCACCCTGCTTCTCGTCCTCATGCAGGGGCCGGGCGCGCTGCGGCAATTGGTGGTGCCGGGACGTGGCGGTCTGCTGGTCGCCTCCTTGTCTGCCATCGGCATGATCTCGTTCATTCCCGCGCTTCAGATGACCAATGTCATGAATGTCGCGGTGCTCATCGCGACGCAGCCGTTCGTTGCGGCGGCGCTGGCATGGCTGTGGCTCCGCGAAGCCGCGACACGGCGCACCCTGATCGCGAGCTTCGTCGCATTCGCGGGGGTGGTCGTCACAGTCGGTGGCATCAGAGCCGGCGCCGACATCGGCGGCGTCGCGCTGAGCTGCCTCATGGTGTTCGCGATCTCGGCCATGACGGTGGTCGTTCGGCGCCATCGCGAGACGTCGATGGTGGCGGCGGCGGCCTTGTCGAATTTCATCGGCAGCCTCGTCAGCCTGCTGCTTGCCCACGACATCGCCCATGTCGGCAGCCATAACCTGGCGATCCTCGCGACGTTCGGCTGCCTCCAGATCGCGCTAGGGCTGACCTTCTACATGCTCGGCTCGCGCCTGCTGCCGTCTGGCCAGGCGTCGCTGGTTGCCACGCTGGAGACGCCGCTGATGGCATTCTGGATCTGGGTCGCCTTTGGCGAGGTGCCGGCCGTGCATGCGCTGATCGGCGGGGCGCTGGTGATCGGGGCGGTGATTGTGGACATCGTCGGAGAAACCAAGTCGCGCGGGCGTCCCTGAGCCAGGATCGGTTCCGTTTCGCGATGCGGAAATCCTGCTGCTTGCCAGCGGCCTACGGCCTTGAGACACTCTCCCCAAAACAAGAACGACATAGGGGAGAGACCAATGCCGGGTCGTCGCAGGAAACTCGCTGCCCTCGCTATGCTTGCTGCAGGCGCGCTCGCCGCGACACCGGCGCTGGCGGAGAAGAAATATGATCCCGGCGCCAGCGACACCGAAATCAAGATCGGCAACATCATGCCCTATAGCGGACCGGCGTCGTCCTATGGCGTGATCGGCAGGACCGAGGCGGCGTTCTTCCGGATGATCAACGATCAGGGCGGCATCAACGGTCGCAAGATCAACTTCATCAGCTATGACGACGCCTATTCGCCGCCGAAGGCGATCGAGCAGGCGCGCAAGCTGGTCGAGAGCGACGAGGTGCTGCTGATCTTCCAGGCGCTCGGCACGCCCTCGAACTCTGCGATCATGAAGTACATGAACGCCAAGAAAGTGCCGCAGCTCTTCGTTGCCTCCGGCGGCACCAAGTTTGGCGACCCGAAGAATTTTCCCTGGACGATGGGTTTCCAGCCCAACTACCAGAGCGAGGGGCGGATCTACGCAAAATACATCCTCGACAATTTCCCCGATGGCAAGATTGCGGTGTTCTGGCAGAACGACGACGCTGGCAAGGATCAGTTCAAGGGCTTGAAAGACGGGCTTGGCGACAAGGCTGGCATGATCGTCGCCGACAAATCCTATGAGGTCAGCGATCCCTCGATCGACTCGCAGATTGTCGCGCTGCACGATTCGGGCGCCGACATCTTCTTCTCATGGGCCGCGCCGAAGGGCTCGGCCCAGGCGATCCGTAAAGTCGGTGAGCTCGGCTGGAAGCCCAAATTCTTCCTGGCCAACACCGCAACGTCGATCGCCTCGGTGCTCAAGCCCGCCGGGCTCGAATATGCCAAGGACATCATCTCGACCGCCTATCTGAAAGATCCGACCGATCCGACCTGGGACAAGGATCCGGCGGTGATCGCGTGGCGGGCGTTCATGGACAAGTATTATCCTGATGGCGACAAGACCAACGCCAACAACCTCTATGGCTACGTGCAGGCCGAGGCGATGGCGCAGGTCCTGAGGCAGTGCGGCGACAATCTCACGCGCGACAACGTCATGAAGCAAGCGGCCAGCCTGAAGAACTTTCACACCGACCTGATGCTGCCGGGCATCATGGTCAACACCTCACTTGATGACTATTTCCCGATCGAGCAGATGCAGCTGATGCGTTTCAACGGACAGGCTTGGGAGCTGTTCGGCGACGTCATCACCGGCGAGGTCGGCCACGAGCACAGCCAGTAATCAGAGGTGGGCGGCGCGAAAAGCCGACGTGCGGGGCTTAACCGGCGCTGAGCCGCACACCGGCGCGCAAAAACTTCTGCGG
>NZ_LJYG01000043.1:58066-70063 GCF_001440035.1 Bradyrhizobium manausense
GAGCCGACGAGGCCGATGACCTGGCCGATCCTCACGATCTCGCCGACCTTGACGTTGATCTCGGAGAGGTGGCCGTAGCGGGTCGACAGACCGTTGCCGTGATCGACCTCGACCATGCGGCCGTAACCACCGGACCAGCCGGCCGAGACCACCTTGCCGTTGGCGGTGACGCGCGCGGGATCGCCGGTCGCGGCGCGGAAGTCGAGACCGGTGTGCATCGCCGGCCGGCCGAGGAAAGGGTCGCTGCGCACGCCGAAGCCGGACGTGAATTCGACCTCGCCGACGACAGGCTTGCGATAGGGCACCTGCGCCAGCGTGCGATTGAGCCGGTCCAATTCGGCGCGGGTGACGTTGATGCGATAGAGCTGCTTCTCGAAGGGGCCGGCGTTCGCCGTGAGCTTCACCGGCACGAACGGACCGCCCATCGGCGCGCGCGGCACCGCGGCCTCGAGGCTGGCGAGGTTCAGGCCGAGGTCGCTGACAACGCCGCGCATCCGCCGCATCCGCGAATCCATGCCTTCCTCGACGGCGTTGAGCGCCGCGACCTGGCGGCGCTCAACCTGATCGAGCGCGTTCGTGAGCCGGACCAGGACATTGTCAAAACCCTGGTTCTTGGCGAATTGATTGACCGGCGGGGCGATCACGGCAGGTGCGCGCGATTCGAGCCGCGCCTCTCGGTCAGGCGGCGCCACGAAGATCACGGTGTCACTGATCGGCGACGGTTTGGGCGTGCCCTGGGTCGTCTGGTTCGCCTCGCCACGCTGCGGCGCCGCGCGGGGGATCGATCCAGTCACATCGGGCATGGCGCCGAGCGCCGTGGCCCGGGACTCCAGCGCCGTCTGGCGCTTCATGATCTGGTCGAGCTTCTGGTCGAACTGTTCCTGGTCGAGCAGTTGCCGGCTGGTGGCGCGATCGACCTTGGCGCGCAGCTCGGCGATGCGGTCTTCATAGGCGTACTGCATCTCGGCTTGGCGGGCGATCAGCCGTGTCAGCACGTCGTCGCGAAAAGCGAAATAGGTGGCGGTTGCCGCCGACCAGAGCCCGAGCAGAACGACGGTGCCGACCACGATCCAAAACACCACGGGCCCGAGGCGAACCTGCTTGCCGTGATGTTGGATGGTGTAGGCGTCGTCGGTATCGGAGAGGGGAATCGCTGCAGCTACTGCCGGAGCAGGGCGGCGGTGAAAGGACCGTCCGTGGTCGTGCGGATGATGCTGGGGGTACTGCGAATATTGGGCAGAACTTTTCGACATCGGCACTCCCGCGCCGGTCGGAACGGTTCCTTGCGGCTTAACTGCCGCGGCAATCTGGGCCAATCATGGTTAATTTTCCGGAAACGGGAGTGCTCGATTTTAGCGGGCTGGTTAAAGACTTCTTGCCGCAGCCAGCACCTCGTCGGCATGGCCGTCGACCCGCACATTGCGCCAGATCCTGGCCACTTTGCCGTCGCTCCCGATCAGCACCGTGGTGCGAAGAATCCCGAGGAAGGTCTTGCCATACATGGACTTTTCGCCCCAGGCGCCATAGGCCTGCAGCATCTCGTGGTGTTCGTCCGAGATCAGCGGGATGCCGAGACTGTGCTTGTCGCGGAATTTCTCCTGGGCCTTTAGCGGATCGGCCGAAATGCCCAGCACCGCGGTGCCGGCGGCCGCGAAGTCACCCTTGAGCCGCGTGAAGTCGATCGCCTCGCGGGTGCAGCCCGGCGTGTCGGCGCGGGGGTAGAAGAACAGGACAAGCTTCTGGTCGGCGTAATCCGACAGTGTGACGACGTTGCCACCGTCGCGAGGGAGGCGGAACGCCGGGGCCTTCTGGCCCTCGGCCAAAGCGGATTTGGCGCCGGGAGCCGTAGCCGCGGGCTTGGAGGCCTTTTCAGAAGATTTTAACAGTTTCGATGCGGCCTTATGCGATGCTGGCTTTGCGCCCGTCCTGGTTGATGTGCCGGCCGATACCGGCTGTGTCTTTGCGCTGCGCGTTTGAGTCGTTGCCCGCGTTTTCACGGGCTTCTTTTTAGCGGTCAAACTGCCGGAGGGCGTTTTGGACGATTTCTTTCGGGATTTCTTGGACATACGCCTTCCTTTCGTCGCTTTCGGCGGGTCAACCAAAGCGGTATTGCAGCTCTCGTCCGGTGTGCCGGATTCGCGCCCTCGGCTGGGCAATTTTGGCGGCGCCGGAGTATGGTTACAAGGAATTCCACGCACCACCCCACTGCTCGTTGAACGCGCTCCCGGGGCGAAATGACGAACAGCAGGAACATCAGAGGTATGGCGGCAATGCCGGGGCGGGGAGCGTCTATACCCGTCGATGGCTGCGGTCCCGGCGGCGCTCAATCCTACGACGGGCGCCTGTATCGAGAGGCAATGGCAAGGAATACGTCGCCCCAGGATCACACCCAGGATCACAATCGGGACTTCGATCGACACGCCGGCCATCACGAGCAGCCGGATTGGGACGAGGCCGACTGGGATCAGGACCAGGAGGAGGAGGCGGGCCACCGCGCACGCCGCCTGTTGTCCCGTTCCAACTCGCGCTTCCAGATCGGTAACGGCGCCTCGGCGTTTCGCCGGATACTGCCGAGCAGCCGCTGGCTTCGCCGGATGTCCGTCGTCCTCGGCTCCTTGATCGTCATCTTCGTCGGCTGCTTTGGCGCGCTGTGGTGGCGGCTTGGCGCCGGCCCCATCAATCTCGACATGGCGACGCCCTGGCTCGCCGCCGCAATCGAGGACAATATCGGCCACGGCAACACCGTGGAGGTCGGCGGCACCCAGATCGAACGGACCGGGCGCGTCGGGATCGCCGTGCGCATCCGCGACATCATCGTTCGTGATCATGACCATGCCATCGTCGCCAGCGCGCCGAAGGCCGAAGTGAGGCTGTCGGGAACAGCTCTTCTCACCGGTCGCCTGCGCGCCGAAAGCCTCAACCTGGTCGATGCCGAACTCGCGATCCGGATCGCGCCCGACGGCACCGTCACGGTCTCCGCCGGCGACACCGCCAAGCCGCTCGCGACCGGCGTCGCGTCCAAGAAGGAAGCGGGGCTGCCGCCGACCTTCCCCCGCAACGGCGTGCCGCCGCCGCCTTTCGGGATGGCGCCTGCAACGCCGGACGCATCCCAGGCCGCGCCCCAACCCGCCGCGCAAAGCGGCATTCTTCAGGGGCTCGACTGGCTCGACAGCCTGAGCATGACCGGCCTCGACGGCCAGAACCTCAACGAGATCGGTCTCAAGAACGGCAATCTGATCGTCGACGACCAGCAGCGCGGCGGCAAATGGACGTTTGAGAACATCACGCTCAGCCTGCGCCGGCCGAGCCAGGGCGGTGTGGCGCTCAGCCTCGGCGAAGAGGGCGCGCATCCGTGGTCGCTGCGCGCCACGATCGGACCCAGCGAGAATGGGGTGCGTTCGGTCGATATCCGCGCCGACAAGGTCTCGACCTCGAACATCCTGCTCGCGCTGCGCGTCAAGGACCTGACCTATACGGCCGACCTGCCGCTGACCGGCGAGCTGAAAGGCGAGCTCGGCCGCGACGGCGTGCCGACATTCTTCCGCGGCAAGGTCAGCATCGGCGCCGGCAACATCATCGACACCGACACGCCCGATTATCCGATGGCGATCGACCAGGCCGAGATCAACATCGAATGGGATGCCAATCGACGGGTGCTGGTCGCGCCGTTCAAGATCCTTTCGGGCGCGAACCGTCTGACGCTGCTGGCCCATCTCGAGCCGCCCAACGGCACCGTGAACGACTGGCAGCTCGGCTTCAGCGGCGGCTCGATCCTGCTCGGCGGCATCGACAACGAACCGCCGCTCGTCTTCAACCGCATCGCGATCGGCTTCCGCTTCGATACCGATCACAAGCGCATGCTGCTGACGCAGGCCGATATCAGCAACGGCGAGATCGGTGTCGCTGGCACTGGTGCGATCGACTATTCCGGCGAGCCGCGCCTGACGCTCGGCTTTGCGGGAACGCCGATGTCGGCCTCCGCATTGAAGCGGATGTGGCCGACGCTGGTGGTGCCCGAATTGCGCCAATGGGTGATCGAGCGGATCGAGCGCGGCACGCTCCAGCGCATCGAGGTCGGCGTCAACTCGCCGACACGTAACCTTCCGCGCAAGGGACCGCCGATTCCCGACGACGGCCTCTCGGTCAACATCGTGGCCAGCGGCGTTGCGGTCCGGCCCGTCGACGGCATGCCTGTCGTGCACGACGCTGACCTCAAGGCGCACGTGACCGGACGCACGGCCACGGTGAATATCGCCCAGGGCATTGCCGACACGCCCGCGGGCCGCAAGATCACGATCTCCGATTTCACCTTCGAGGTGCCTGACATGGCGCCAAAGCCGTCGCCCTCGCGGACGCGCTTCCGCGTCGAAGGTCCGGTGCCGGCGGCGGCCGAAATGCTGTCCAATGACCGGCTGAGCGATCTGTCGTCGACCGTCGTCGACCCCAACACCAGCAAGGGCACGTTCACGGCGAATATCCAGCTCGGCCTGCCGGTCAAGGGCGAGCTGACCAAGGCGGACACCACCTACGCCGTCACCGCCGATCTCAACGGCTTCAGCGCCGAAAAGCTGGTGATGAACCAGAAGCTCGAGGCCAACAATCTCAGGATCGTCGCCAACAACGGGGGGTACCAGGTCAAGGGCGACGTCAAGATCAACGGGCAGGCGGCCGCGCTCGATTATCGCAAGGCGACCGATGGCGATGCCGACGTCAAGCTGCAGACGACGCTGGATGATGCCAGCCGCGCACGCCTCGGCTTCGACCTCAGTCCTGCCGTCAGCGGCTCGGTGCCGGTCAAGGTTTCGGGCAAGATTGCCGGCAGTCCCGACGCAACGACCAAGCTCGGCATCGAGGCCGACCTCACCTCGGTCAAGCTCGACAACATCCTCCCAGGCTGGGTCAAGCTGCCGGGTAAGGCGAGCAAGGCCACGTTCAAGGTGGTGCCAACGGCGCAATCGACGCGGCTCGAGGACATCGTCATCGAGGGCGGCGGCGCCTCGATCAAGGGCTCGCTCGAAGTCGACTCCAACGGCGACCTCATGAATGCGAACTTCCCGGTCTACTCGCCATCCGACGGCGACAAGACGTCGCTCAAGGTGGAGCGCGGTCAGGACGGCGTGGTCAGGGGCACCATGCGCGGCGACGTGTTCGACGGCCGCGGCTTCCTGAAGTCGGCGATCTCGGGCACTTCCAAGGACGACAAGAGCAAGCTGAAGAACATCGACTTCGACATCGATGTGAAGCTTGGCACGGTCGCCGGGTTCAACGGCGAGACGATGCGCAGCGTCGACGCCAAGATGTCGAGGCGCGCCGGCGCGATCAAGGCGTTCACGCTGAGCGGCAGGATCGGCCAAAACACCCCTGTCGCAGCGGATCTGCGCGGCGGGCGCGCGCAAGGCAGCCGCGAGGTGATCTATCTGCAGACCAACGATGCGGGATCGCTGCTGAAGTTCACCGACACCTACACCAAGGCAGTCGGCGGCCAGATGGTGGTAGCGATGGAGCCGCCGACATCGGAGCCCAATACCTCACGCGAGGGCCTTATCAACGTGCGCGACTTCACGGTGAAGGGCGAGGCGCAGCTCGAGCGGGTTGCGGCTGGTTCGCCCAACGGGACCGGGAACGGCGTTTCCTTCAGTGCATTGCGCGCCGAGTTCACGCGGCAGAACGGCGCGCTCACGGTTCGTGACGGCGTCGTCAAGGGGCCGATGATCGGCGCTACGATCGAAGGCTCGATCGACTATCCCGGCAACCAGGTTTGCATGAGCGGGACCTTCGTGCCGATGTACGGGTTAAACAACATGTTCGGACAGATTCCGGTACTCGGGTTGTTCCTGGGTGGTGGCAACAACGAGGGACTGATCGGCGTGACCTACGAGGTGATCGGCACCCCGGCTGCGCCCGTGATGCGTGTCAATCCGATCTCGGCAATATTTCCCGGCGTGACTCGGAAGATCATGGAGTTCAATACCGGTAAGCAGAACTCGCCGTTCGACGATCAGCTGCCGTCGGCGCAGGCGGGCGACAGCCCGACGGGATCATCGCGGCCACTGTCGAGCGGTTGCAGCCTCGCGCGGCGTTAGAGCATGATCCGGAAAAGTGCGAAGCGGTTTTCCGAAAAAGATCATGCTCGAAAATGACCTAAAGCGCGATGACGATTCATCCTAATCTCATCGCGCTTTAGCGCGAAACCTGACTGCCGCAGCCTTGGCGCGATCAGCAATGAGCCGCTTCGTTCACCGCATCATCATGTTCGCGCTGCTCGTGGCAGTGCTGGTCCTGATCTGGAACGTGCTGGGCCCGCGATAAAAAAGCGGCGCCACGATTGTCGTGGGCGCCGCCTCTTTCATTGATCGAGGGCGCGTTAGCGTCGCGCGAAGGCGCCGCCGGTCGCCTCGCTCTCTTTGCCCAAGAGCGCATCGACGCTGACCACGCCGCCACCGGCGGCCGCGAGGTAGAGGCAAGCGAAGCAGAACAGAATCGCCGCGGTACCGCCGTTGAGCAGCGGCAGGAACACCGGCGGGCCTTCCTTCGAGATGTGGAAGACGTGACCGAGGAAATAGGCGAAGGCCATTTCACCGGAGAGGATGAAGGCCGAGAGGCGGGTGAACAGTCCGATCATCAGGGCTGCGCCAAGCACGAGCTCAATCAGGCCGGCCGTCCAGATCAGCGGCGGCGGATTGGCGAACATGGCCACCTGCGGGATGTGGAAGAGCTTGGTCATGCCATACTGGAACAACAGCAGTCCGGTGATGAAGCGAAACAGGCTCAAGAGAACCGGTTGATAGCGAGAGAGATAAGGAAAGTTCATTGGTTTGTGCCCTCCATCCAATGCTGCGACTAGGACCGCATTCGGTTCCGCCTCGCAAGCTGCGCCAGGTCAATTCACGCTGACATTTTCGTCATGTCGGACAAAACACCGCAGACTGTGGTTTCAGCCGCACGCTGTCTGCATTTTCTAAGCGTCTACGCGCAGTGCCGCCCGTAGTTCCCCGGTGGCACGAATGAGTGCAGGTTACCGTCGGGAAATCTAGCGCCGCAAGGCCGGCACAATCAGAAATGGAATCATCCCCAGCACGACGCTCGCAAGTGCGAAGGCGAGCAGCGCGTTGTAGCCATGGGTGGCGTCGTGGATCAGGCCGCCGCTCCAGGAGCCGAAGGCCGACCCGAGCCCGCTGCCGATCGAGATGGTGCCGTAGATGGTGCCGACCCGCTTGCCCTGGAAGATCCGCATCGCAGTCGCGCTGATCAGTGGGCCGCGCGAGCCCATCATGCTGCCGAAGCAGACGACGAAGCCGGTGAGCAGGAAGATGTTCGGCGAATACTGCAACAGCCAGAGCAGGATGATGCCGAGAATCGAGATCGCGTAGCTCAGCAGCACGGACGGCCGGCGCCCGATCAGGCCGTCAAGCGCGGAGACACCCAGCATGCCGAACACCAGCACGACGCCGGAGAAGCCCCAGGCGGTCGCGGCCTGCAGCGGCGGGAAGCCGGCGTCGATCAGATAGGCCACGATCTGGGCTGCGATCGCGTACATGCCGACGGCGGTGAAGAAGAAGGTCGAGAATAGCGCCCAGAAAGCGTGGTGGCGCATCGCGCCGAGGAGTGTCCAGCCGTTGTCGACGAAATCGGGATCGGTCCTCTTCACGACATGCGGCGAGCCCGCAGCGAACAGCCGCCACGGCAGCAGCAGCAGCGGCACCAGCAGCCCCAATGCAGCAAAGCCGAACAGCTGGTAGGTGTCGCGCCAGCCGATGTGATCGATCAGGAGCTGCGAAGCCGGCAACAGCGCCAGCACGCCGCCGCCCATCGCCGAATACACCACGGACATCGCGGTCGGCAGCCGTGGTCCAAACCAGCGGCCGAGCAGGATCGAGTTCGGCACGATGCCGATGAAGGCAACGCCAATGCCGACGCAGAGGCCGATCGAGAGCTGGAATTGCCAGAGATGCTGGGCATGCGCCGCGATCAGGAACGCCGCGCCGAGCAGCAGAAGTCCGAGCGCATAGACGATGCGTGGTCCCGAATGATCGAACAGCCGTCCGACGAAGGGGGCGGTGAGGCCGCTGGCGAGCCAGGTGAGGGAATAGACCGAAACGATCTGCGCGCGATCCCAGCCAAAACTCTCCGAGATCGGCTTGAGGAACACCGTAAAACTGTCGCCGAGCCCGCGCCCGAGGACGGCCAGCGTGAAGCAGAGCGCCAGCACGGTGAGTGCGATGCGCACGGCGCCTTCCGGCGCCGCCGCGACGCCACCCTCGCTCGCCTTCGCCGACCTTTCCTTGGGCGCCTTCTGATCCATTGCCATCAGGGAGCGCGCATCCGCGCGCCCTGACAAGCATCAAAAGCTCATACGCCTATGCAGGCCTGAGGAGGACGTGCTTCTTCTTGCCGAAGGACAGCTTGATCACGCCTTCAGGCGTCAGATGGCCTGCCGACAGTGTCATTTTCTCGTCGGTGACTGCGACGTCGTTGACGCGCAGGCCACCCCCCTTGATCTGGCGCCGCGCTTCGCCATTGGAAGCAACGAGCCCTGCCTTGACGAAGGCGTTGAGCACACCGAGGCCGGACTCCAGCTCACCACGCGGAATTTCCACCGTCGGCAGGCTTTCGGCGAGTGCGCCTTCCTCGAAGGTGCGGCGCGCGGTTTCGGCCGCTTTATTGGCGGCATCGCGGCCGTGCAGCAGCGCGGTCGCTTCGGTCGCGAGCACCTTCTTGGCCTCATTGATCTCGGAGCCGCCGAGCGCCTCGAGCTTCTTGATCTCGGCCATCGGCAGTGTCGTGAACAGCTTGAGGAATTTGCCGACGTCGGCATCCTCTGTGTTGCGCCAGTACTGCCAGAAGTCATAGGGCGAGAACTGGTCGGCGTTGAGCCACACCGCGCCTTGCGCGGTCTTGCCCATCTTGGCGCCCGACGCGGTGGTCAGCAGCGGAGTCGTCAACGCGAACAGCTGATGCGTGCCCATGCGGCGGCCGAGATCGACGCCCATGATGATGTTGCCCCACTGATCCGAGCCGCCCATCTGCAATTTGCATCCCGTCCGCTTGGCGAGCTCGACGAAGTCATAGGCCTGGCAGACCATGTAGTTGAACTCGATGAAGCTCATCTCCTGCTCGCGCTCGAGGCGCAGGCGCACGGAGTCCATGGTCAGCATGCGGTTGACCGAGAAATGCCGGCCGACGTCGCGCAGCATCTCGATCCAGTTGAGCCTGGTCAGCCACTCTGCATTGTCGAGCATGATGGCGTCGCTCTTGCCATCGCCGTATTTCAGCACCTTTGCGAATACGCCGCGGATCGATTCCTTGTTGGCCTCGATCTCGGCAATGGTGCGGATCGCGCGGGTTTCGTCCTTGCCGGAGGGATCGCCGACCATGGTGGTGCCGCCGCCCATCAGCGTGATCGGCTTGTTGCCGGACTGCTGCAGCCAGTGCAGCATCATCATGGTCAGGTAGTTGCCGATGTGCAGCGAGGGGGCGGTGCAATCGTAGCCGACATAGGCGGTCGCCTCGCCCTTGGCGGCGAGCGCGTCCAGCCCCCCGAAATCGGAGCATTGGTGGATGAATCCACGTTCCTGCAGGGTATTGAGGAAATCCGATTTAAATGCAGTCATCTGTCGGCATGCCCAACAATTCTTGGTTTACTGTTTTGGGAGCAATTTAAGGGTCTACCTGGGAACTCGATTGCTGCCCGCCACTTGGCGCTGTGGCATTATAAGATGTGCCCCTCTGGCACAAGATCGGCATGCCGGAGGGGATGTTTGAGGACGCTGATCCCATGATGCTGACGGCACTCGGTTTGATGAGCGGCACCTCGCTGGATGGGGTGGACGTCGCGCTGATCGAAACCGATGGAAGGCAGGTGAAGGCGTTCGGGCCCTCCGGCTACCGGCCCTACAATCCGGCAGAGCGCAATTTGCTGCGCCAGGCGCTGAGCGAGGCGGTGAACCTGTCGCAACGCGATGCCCGGCCGGGTATTCTGGCCCAGGCCGAGCGGCTGGTGACGCGCGCCCATGCCGAGGCGGTCGCCGCCTTCGTCGCGCAGAACCGG
This sequence comes from Bradyrhizobium manausense, assembly GCF_001440035.1. Lineage (GTDB taxonomy): Bacteria > Pseudomonadota > Alphaproteobacteria > Rhizobiales > Xanthobacteraceae > Bradyrhizobium > Bradyrhizobium manausense. Next base: position 68,115 of record NZ_LJYG01000043.1, read on the forward strand.
ATGAGGCCTGAGGACATCGACATCGTCGGCTTCCACGGCCAGACCGTGCTGCACCGGCCCGAGAAGCGGCTGACGGTGCAGATCGGTGACGCGCCGGCGCTGGCCAAGGCCATCCATATCCCCGTCATGCACGACTTCCGTGCCGCCGACGTCGAGGCTGGCGGGCAGGGGGCGCCGCTCGTGCCGGTCTATCACCGGGCGCTGACGCAATCGCTGGCGCGCGAGGGGCCGATCGTCGTGGTCAATATCGGCGGTGTCTCCAACATCACCTATGTCGACGGCAACGACACGCTGATCGCCTGCGACACCGGGCCCGGCAACGCGCTGCTCGACGATTTCATGTACCGCATCATGAACCAGCCGTTCGATGCGGAGGGCAAGTTCGCGGCGCTCGGCAAGGCGGATGAAGCCTGGATCGCGCGCGCGCTGGAGCTGCCGTTCTTCACGCTGCCGCCGCCGAAATCGCTCGACCGCAACGATTTCGTGGCGTTGAAGCTTGGCGATGTGCTGCCTGCCGATGGTGCTGCGACGCTCACTGCCTTCACCGCTGCGGCGATCGCGCGGATCGTGCCGCTGCTGCCCAAGCCGCCGAAAAGCTGGATCGTTGCCGGTGGCGGTGCCCGCAACCTCACCATGCTCCGGATGCTGCGCGAGCGGCTGGNGCCCGCCACCGTCGAGGCCGCCGAGACGCTCGGCTGGGCATCTGATGCCATCGAAGCCCAGGCCTTCGGCTTCCTTGCCGCACGCGGCCTGAAGGGTCTGCCGCTGTCCTATCCGGCCACCACGGGCGTGCCGATGCCTATGACCGGCGGGGTGATCGCGCGGCCGTGAGATCACGGGTGATTGATGCAATAGCATCGATCTTGACGGATAAATGCAAGTGCATCTATATTGGATGCAGTTGCATCGAACCGTCGGGATCGCACCATGTCCGCCTCACTCAAGCTGATCAGCCACAAGCTTTGTCCTTACGTGCAGCGCGCGGTGATCGCGCTGAAAGAGAAGGGCGTGCCGTTCGAGCGGATCGACATCGATCTCGCCAACAAGCCCGAATGGTTCTTGAAGATATCGCCGCTCGGCAAGGTGCCGGTGCTGGTGGTGACGACGGACAAGGGCGAGGTCGCGCTGTTCGAGAGCAACGTGATCTGCGAATACATCGAGGAGACGCAAGGTGGCGCGAAGCTGCATCCGGCCGATCCGCTGAAACGCGCCGAGCACCGCGCCTGGATGGAGTTCGGCTCGGCGATCCTTGGCGACCTCTGGGGGCTGGAGACCACGACGGATCCCGCGACATTCGAGAGCAAGCGCCAGGCACTCGCCGCGAAATTCGCGCGTGTGGAAGCCGCGCTTGGCACAGGACCGTTCTTTGGCGGCGAAGCGTTTAGTCTGGTCGATGCGGTGTTCGCGCCGGTCTTCCGCTATTTCGATTTGTTCGACGAACTGACCGAGCACGGCATCTTCAACGATGTGCCGAAGGTGCGGGCGTGGCGAGCGGAGCTTGCAAAACGTCCAAGCGTAGGTGGTGCCGTCGGCGCGGACTATCCGCAATTGCTGCGGGCCTTCCTCGTTCGGCACGATGCCCATCTGCTCAAGCTCGCGGCCTGAGCACATGTCGCAATCTCTGGCCTGGCTGATGCTGGTGATCGCCAGCGCGCTCGATGTCGGCTGGGCGATCTCGATGAAGTACGCGGAAGGCTACACGCGCCTGGGCTGGAGCCTTGCTTCGCTCGTGCTGCTTGCGGCTTTTGTCTTTCTGCTCGGACGTGCCTTGAAGGTGCTCGAGGTCGGCGTCGCCTATTCGGTGTGGACCGGCATCGGCGCCGCCGGCACGTTCCTGATGGGCGTGGTGCTGTTCGGCGAGGCGCTCAGCGCGATGAAGCTTGTCGGTATCGTGCTGGTCCTGACGGGGATTGCCGCGCTCAAGCTCGCTTGAGCAGTGTCCCTGGCCC
>NZ_LJYG01000043.1:70077-73670 GCF_001440035.1 Bradyrhizobium manausense
GAAATCCGGGATCATGTCACAAGCGGCAGGGGTCCCGGATTTCGCTTCGCTCCATCCGGGCTACAAGACCTCAGACGAGGGTCTCAGCGCACGTTGGCGAGGCGCATGTCGAGATAGGCCGTGATGGTTTCCATCAGCGGCTCGAGCTTGGCGTCGAAGAAGTGGTTGGCGCCGGGAATGACCTGCTGGTCGATCACGATGCCCTTCTGCGTCTTCAGCTTCTCGACCAGCGTGTTGACGTCCTTCGGCGGCACCACCGCGTCCTTCTCGCCATGCACGATCAGCCCCGATGAGGGGCAGGGCGCGAGGAACGAGAAGTCGTAGAGATTGGCCGGCGGCGCGATCGAGATGAAGCCCTCGACCTCGGGACGACGCATCAGCAGTTGCATGCCGATCCAGGCGCCGAAGGAGAAACCCGCCACCCAGCAGGCGCGCGCCTCAGGATTGATGGTCTGCGCCCAGTCGAGCGCTGCCGCCGCATCCGACAATTCGCCGGTGCCATGGTCGAACGAGCCCTGGCTGCGGCCGACGCCGCGAAAGTTGAAGCGGAGCACCGAGAAGCCGCGATGCGCAAAGGCGTAGTAGCACTGGTACACGATCTGATGGTTCATCGTGCCGTGAAACTGCGGATGCGGATGCAGGATCATCGCGATCGGCGCGTTCTTCTGCTTGGCCGGGTGATAGCGGCCTTCGAGACGGCCAGCGGGGCCGGCAAAAATGACTTCAGGCATTGATGATCTCTGGATTGACTTGCTGGAAAGCGGGTCCTTGGCAATCAACCGATTGTGGCCTCATCAGCGGATGCCGACGAAAGCGCGAATGGAAGGACGAGAAGGCCGTGCGCCTTGCGGTGATGCGCAGATGGCGCGCGGTGACTTGACGGTGCGGGTTCTAACATAGGCAGCGGGGCAAAAAGCAAGCATCTTCGACATCTGCCAATCTGCTCAAGACCTTAGCGGGTCGTGGCAGTGCGACGTCCGGCATGGTCCGGATCGAGCAGGGAGATCGCAGAGGCTGGCATTGAGGCGGCAAGCAATTGGAATCACGATCGTTTTATCGGCTGCCGGCCGATCCGAGCGGCGATTCACACGGGCGCGGTACGGCTTCCGAGCGAGGCGACGGCGGGCCGGTAGCGGCGGCTGCCGCCAAGCGTCTTGCCGTTGTCGAAGGTGAGTTCGAAATCCCCTGACGGCTTGAAGTCCACGCAGCTGACGCGGTCGAGATTGGCAAGCCGGGTGCGGTGAACGCGCACGATGGCGAAACGGGCCAGCTCGCTTTCGGTCGCGGCAAGGGTCCCCCGGATCAGGTGCTGGGTGCCGTTGGCAAGGCTGTACTCGATGTAATTGCCGGCGGAGGCGACCCACAGGATGTCGCGCGGCGCGACCCGAATCCGGCTGGTGCCGTCCCGCAGCCAGATCAGGTTCGGCGAGGATTGCTCGAGCGAAGCGGCCGAATTGGACTGGGCCTCCTTCGCGGCCTTGCGGAGGTCGCGGCGGCTTTCGAACAGCCAGAGAGTTGCCCCAATCAGCAATGCTGTCACAGCGTCCTTGCGGAACTCGTAGAGGACGAGCGCCGGCGAGAAATGGAACTCGTAAGCGCCGCCCGCGAGCCAGAGCAGGAACTTCCGCAAGCCCACCATGCCGGCGATGTGAAGCCCCGAGAACCCGAGCAAGGCGACTGCCGCGATTCCGATCCGCGCCGCGATGCCCGTTGTCCGGCGCATGCGCCGGACCGACAGCATCAGAATCGGCACCAGGGCCAAGATGACGACGATGCTGGTCATCTCCCAGAACAGGCGCCGGCCGATATCGGCGCTGTCACCGCGCCAAGCCGCGTCCTGAGCGCCGGAGAGCGCATTGACGATTCCGACGATGAGCGCGATGGCAGCGATCGCAGCGAACGTTGCCCAGTCGCCGCTGATCCCGCCGCGCCAACCGCTCGTCCCAGAGGACGACGCTTCGTCCCCTCGCGCTCGGTTCTGATCCCAAGCCGCCTCGACGCGCTCCGCTTCCGGCGCATTTTGGCCGTCAGCCATGGCCCCAAACCCACTGATATCGAGAGCCTAGGGAGCAGAGATCCATGTCAACATCACAGCAGGCATCAGGTTCGGAACGACGCATCGATCTGGACTGGGTACGGATTTTAGCCTTTGGGCTGTTGATCTTCTACCATGTCGGCATGCTCTACGTGTCCTGGGGATTTCACATCAAGAGCGAGCACCGGCTGACCTTTCTCGAGCCGGCGATGCTGGTGCTCAATCCCTGGCGGCTGTCACTCTTGTTCCTCGTCTCCGGGGTCGCCAGCCGCTTCATGCTGAGTAAGGTCAGGCTCGCGGCGTTCGCCCGGGCCCGGTCGGTGCGGCTCTTGATCCCGCTGATCTTTGGCATGGTCGTGATCGTGCCGCCGCAGTCGTATCTCCAGATCGTCGAGAGCTTCGGTTACCCCGTGGGGTTCGCCGACTACTACCTCCATCACTATCTGGCGTTCAGCGCGCAGTTCTGTCCGAACCCCTGCATCGTGCAGCCGACCTGGAACCATCTCTGGTTCGTGGTCTATCTCTGGGTCTACACCATGTCCCTGGCTGGCGTGCTGGCGCTGTGGCCGGCGGCGGCCGATTGGATCGGCCAGAGGCTCGCGGCCCTGCTCGCCGGGCCATGGTTGCTGGTGCTGCCGTGCCTGCTGTTCGCGGCCTGGCGGCTGTTCCTGTCGCCGATCTTCCCCTCGACGCATGCCCTGTTCGGCGACTGGTACAACCATGCCGACCATGCGACCGGGTTCTTGATCGGCTTCCTGCTCGCACGCGAGGGCGGCATCTGGCGCGACATCGAGCGGCAACGATGGGTGGCGCTGTCGCTAGCAGCCGTTTGCTTCACCGTCTTTGTTCTCGCTTACGCCGGCTTGTTGCCGCGCTCGCCGATGCTCCAGTGGATCGCCGGTTCGGCCTATGGCTGCTACCAATGGATCGCGATGGTCGCCGTGCTCGGCTTTGCGCGCCGCCATTTGACCGCCGATGGCCCCGTGCGCCGCTACCTGACCGATGCGATTTTTCCCTATTACATCGTCCATCAAACCGCGATCATCATGATCGCACACGCGCTGCGAGGCAGCGGGCTGTCTGCGGCAAGCGAGGCCGCCATCGTGATAGCAGGCACCGCGCTCGCCTGTGCGGCGAGCTACGAGTTCGCGCGGCGCATCTTCTGGCTGCGCCCGTTGTTCGGGCTGCGGATGGAGCCGCGCTCCGTCGCCGGGATCGCGCGACAGCAGCCGGCCTGATGTGCGGTAGCGCCCGATTGGCGAGCGGACAAAAGGTGCTAAGAGGGCGCCATGCCGAGCCGTGTCTATCTCGACTGGAATGCGACCACACCGCTGCGCACCGAAGCGCGCGCAGCGATGCTGGCCGCCTATGAGCTGATCGGCAATCCGTCCTCGGTCCATGCCGAGGGGCGGGAGGCGCGGCGGCTGGTCGAGGAGGCCCGAGCCGCGCTGGCGACGGCGGTGGGCGCGCTGCCGCGGAATGTGATCTTTACGTCGGCTGGAACCGAGGCCAATGCTCTGGCGCTGTCGCCCGGCCTACGCGGCCGATCGGGCGAGCC
>NZ_LJYG01000043.1:73690-86546 GCF_001440035.1 Bradyrhizobium manausense
CAGTGCTGGCGGGCGGCCGGTTTCCGGCTGAGAGCGCCGGCCAGATCAGGGTCACGCGATCCGGCGTCGTTGATCTCGATCACCTCCGAGAATTGCTGAATGGTGGCCCCCCGGCGCTCGTCTCGATCATGGCGGCCAACAACGAGACTGGTGCGCTCCAGCCGGTGGCCGAGGCGGCAGGGCTGGTCCACGAGGCCGGCGGTCTTCTCCATGTCGATGCGATCCAGGCGCTGGGTAAAATTGCATTCAATCTTAACGCGGTAGGCGCCGACCTTGCGTCCTTTTCTGCGCACAAGATCGGCGGTCCCAAGGGCGTGGGTGCGCTGGTCGTGGCGGAAGGACTTTCCGGATTGGAACCGGTCCTACGCGGCGGCGGGCAGGAGCTCGGCCGGCGGGCCGGAACCGAGAATGTCGCGGGAATCGTGGGCTTCGGCGCGGCGGTGAAAGCTGTCCTTCAGGCTCTGCCTGAGGATCTGGAGCGGATGGCAAGCCTCAGAGATCGGTTGGGAAATGGTCTTCGCGAAATTGCCGGAACGACGGTCTTCGCCGAAGATGTGAAGAGGTTGCCCAATACCGTCTTGTTCACTGCGCCCGGGTTGAAGGCCGAGACCGCTGTCATCGGCTTTGACCTCGAGGGCATTGCCGTATCCTCGGGTTCCGCGTGTTCCTCGGGAAAGGTCCAGCCGTCCCATGTCCTTTCGGCGATGGGGTATGATGCCACCGTGGCCCAGGGAGCGGTGCGCCTTAGTCTGGGCTGGTCCACGCGACCTGAGGACATCAATCGGGCGTTAGAGGCTTGGCGAAAGCTCGGTAATACCCTACTTAGAGGCTAAGCGACGAAACACGGCTTGAACCGTTCTAAGCCCGTGCTTTCCGCAGAGAAACATCGTAATAGTCGTTCGAGTTTGATCCACCGTGGTCCTTGAAACCACGAGCGGAGGATGGAATGCCAGCCGTTCAAGAGACGGTCGAGCGCGTCAAGCGCATCGACGTCGACCAGTATCGTTATGGGTTCGAGACCCTGATCGAGTCCGAGAAGGCCCCCAAGGGGCTGTCGGAAGAGATCGTCAAGTTCATCTCTCAGAAGAAGAATGAACCCGCCTGGATGCTGCAGTGGCGGCTGGAGGCCTATCGCCGCTGGCTGACCATGCAGGAGCCGACCTGGGCCCGCGTCGATTACCCGAAGATCGACTTCCAGGACCTCTATTATTACGCGGCGCCGAAGCCGAAGAAGACGGTGACCTCGCTCGACGAGATCGACCCGGAGATTCTGAAGACCTACGAGAAGCTCGGCATCCCGTTGCGGGAAGTCGCCATGCTGGAAGGCGTCGAGCCCAAGGTGGGCGAGGAAGATCCGGCCAGGCGCAAGATCGCGGTCGATGCTGTGTTCGATTCGGTCTCGGTTGCGACCACGTTCAAGGCGGAGCTGAAGAAGGCCGGCGTGATCTTCATGCCGATCTCGGAGGCGATCCGCGAGCATCCTGAACTGGTGCAGAAATATCTGGGCTCGGTGGTGCCGACCTCGGACAATTTCTACGCGACGCTGAACTCGGCGGTGTTCTCCGACGGCTCGTTCGTCTACGTGCCGCCGGGCGTGCGCTGCCCGATGGAACTGTCGACCTATTTCCGCATCAACGAGCGCAACACCGGCCAGTTCGAGCGCACGCTCATCATCGCCGACAAGGGTTCCTACGTCTCCTATCTCGAAGGCTGCACCGCGCCGCAGCGCGACGAGAACCAGCTGCACGCCGCCGTGGTCGAGCTCGTCGCGCTCGATGACGCCGAGATCAAATACTCGACGGTGCAGAACTGGTACCCCGGCAATTCGGAAGGCAAGGGCGGCATCTACAATTTCGTCACCAAGCGTGGTGACTGCCGCGGCGCCAATTCCAAGATCTCCTGGACCCAGGTCGAAACGGGATCGGCGATTACCTGGAAATATCCGAGCTGCATCCTGCGCGGCGATAATTCGCGCGGCGAATTCTACTCGATCGCGATCTCGAACGGCTTCCAGCAGGTCGATAGCGGCACCAAGATGATTCATCTCGGCAAGAACACGTCGAGCCGCATCATCTCAAAGGGCATCGCGGCGGGAAAATCGCAGAACACCTATCGCGGCCTCGTCACCGCGCATCGCAAGGCGCTAGGTGCGCGCAACTTCACCGCCTGCGATTCGCTGCTGATCGGCGACAAATGTGGCGCGCACACCGTGCCGTACATCGAGGCCAAGAACTCCTCGGCGACGTTCGAGCACGAGGCGACGACCTCGAAGATCTCCGAGGACGTGCTGTTCTACTGCATCCAGCGCGGCCTCAGCCAGGAAGAGGCGGTCGGCCTCGTCGTCAACGGCTTCGTCAAGGACGTGCTGCAGCAACTGCCGATGGAGTTCGCGGTGGAAGCGCAGAAGCTGATCTCGATCTCGCTCGAAGGGTCGGTCGGCTGATTGCCGACCCAGCGGTGCGCTCACGCGCTCCAACATGAATTGAATAAACTGGACACCAAAATGGCTTTGCTTGAAGTGAAAGACCTCAAGGTTCGTGTCGAGGAGCGCGAGATCCTCCATGGGCTGACGCTGACCGTGAACGAGGGCGAGGTGCACGCGATCATGGGGCCGAACGGCTCTGGCAAATCGACGCTCTCGCACGTCATCGCCGGCAAGCCCGGCTACGAGGTCACCGACGGCCAGATCTTTTTCAAGGGCGAGGACCTCTTGGAGATGTCACCCGACGAGCGCGCCGCCAAGGGCGTGTTCCTGGCGTTCCAGTATCCGGTCGAGATTCCCGGCGTCGCCACCATGACCTTCCTGCGCACCGCGCTGAACGCGCAGCGCAAGGCCCGCGGCGAGAGCGAGTATTCGACGCCGGATTTCCTGAAGAAAGTCCGTGAAGTCTCGAAGTCGCTGAATATCCCGCAGGACATGCTCAAGCGCGGCGTCAATGTCGGCTTCTCCGGCGGCGAGAAGAAGCGCAACGAGGTGCTGCAGATGGCGCTGTTCGAGCCGAGCCTGTGCATCCTCGACGAGATGGATTCCGGTCTCGACATCGACGCGCTGCGCATCGCGGCCGACGGCGTCAACGCGCTGCGTTCGCCGAAGCGCGCGATGGTCGTCATCACCCACTATCAGCGGCTGCTCAACTACATCGTGCCCGACGTGGTGCACGTGATGTCGAAGGGCCGTGTCGTGAAGAGCGGCGGCAAGGATCTGGCACTGGAGCTCGAAGCATCCGGCTACGCCCAGTTCGAGGATGCCGCGTAAGGAATTTTGCGATGAACGTTGCTGTGGCAAAGACCGGGAACGGCCGCGCGGTGAGCGATCTCTTCGCCAGCGCCGAAGGCCGCTTGCCTGGTTCGCCTGGTGTGGCAGCACTGCGCCGCGAGGCGTTCGAGACCTATGAGCGTCTCGGCCTGCCGCACCGCCGGATCGAGGAATGGAAATACACCGATTTGCGCGCACTGGTCGGCGAGGTGCTGCCGCTCGCAGCCGCGCCCGATGCCGCCGCGCTGAAGCGCGCCGCGGAGGCGGTGACGGCGCATGCGATTGCCGGCGCCCGCAAGCTGGTGCTGGTCGACGGCGTGTTCGCGGCCGACCTGTCGGACGTCAAGGCGCTTGCGTCCGAGGTCAGCATCAAGACGCTGCGTGAGGTTCTCGCTGATGAGGCCAACCCTGCCGCCGGCGATCTCCTCCGGACCGCCGCTACCGATGCGGTCATCTCGCTCAATGCGGCCGTGGCGACGGACGGCGTCGTGGTTTCGGTGGCCGACGGCACTCATTTGTCGGCGCCGATCCAGCTTATCCATATCGCGACGGCGGCCGGGGCGTCCGCGTTCACCCGCTCGCATCTGCGAATTGGCAAAGGCGTGCGTGCTACTCTCGTAGAGACCTTCGTCGCGGCCGGGAAGGCGAGCGGCTACCAGGTCAACGACGCGGTGATCCTCTGGATCGGTGACGATGCCGACGTCGCGCATATCCGCCTGATGGACGACGCGCCTGATGCGGTGAACGTCTCCTCGCACTTCGTCACCGTCGGCGCCGCCGTGAAGTTCAACTTCTTCAACATGACGACCGGCGCTGCGGTCAGCCGCTTGCAGGGCTTCATCACGCTCTCGGGCGAGGGCAGCGAGCTCTCGGCCAACGGCGTGAACCTGCTGCAGAAAACCGAGCACGGCGACACCACGCTGGTGGTCGACCATGCCGTGCCGAACTGCGTCAGCCGAGAAACCTTCCGCGCCGTGATCGACGACCGCGCCCATTCGGTGTTCCAGGGCCGCATCATCGTCCGTCCCGACGCGCAGAAGACCGACGGCAAGATGATGACCCGGGCGCTCTTGCTCTCGGACGAAGCCGAGGCCGACAACAAGCCCGAGCTGGAAATCTTTGCCGACGACGTCTCCTGCGGCCACGGCGCCACCGCCGGCGCGCTGGACGACAGCCTCTTGTTCTACCTGAAGGCCCGCGGCCTGCCGGAGAAGCAGGCCCAGGCGCTGCTGATCCAGGCTTTCGTCGGCGAGGCGATCGAGCAGATCGCCGATGATGACTTGCGCGAGCACGTGATCGGCATTGCCGAGCGCTGGCTGGAGCGGCGGTCATGACGACGCATCCCGCGGTCAAGAACGGCGCCTATGACGTTGCGCGCGTGCGCCAGGATTTTCCGGCGCTCGCCATGCAGGTCTACGGCAAGAAGCTGGTCTATCTCGACAACGCGGCGTCCGCGCAGAAGCCGAGCGCCGTGCTCGACCGCATGACGCAGGCCTATACGAGCGAATATGCCAACGTGCATCGCGGGCTGCATTACCTCGCCAACGCGGCGACGGAGGCCTATGAGGGCGGCCGCACCAAGGTTGCGCAGTTCATCAACGCGCCGCGCACTGAAGAGGTGATCTTCACCCGCAATGCCACTGAGGCGATCAATCTGGTCGCATCGTCCTGGGGCGGGCCGAACATCGGGGAAGGCGACGAGATCGTCATCTCGATCATGGAGCACCACTCCAACATCGTGCCCTGGCACTTCCTCAGGGAACGCCAGGGTGCCGTGATCAAGTGGGCGCCCGTTGACGACGAGGGCAATTTCCTCATCGACGAGTTCGAGAAGCTGCTGAGCCCGAAGACCAAGCTGGTCGCGATCACGCAGATGTCGAACGCGCTCGGCACCATCGTGCCGGTCAAGGACGTCGTGAAGATCGCACACGGCCGCGGCATTCCGGTGCTGGTCGACGGCAGCCAGGGCGCGGTGCATCTGCCGGTCGACGTCCGGGACATCGGCTGCGACTTCTACGTCTTCACCGGCCACAAGGTTTATGGTCCCACCGGCATCGGCGTGCTCTGGGCCAAGTACGACCATCTCGTCGCGATGCGTCCCTTCAACGGCGGCGGTGAGATGATCCGCGAGGTCTCGCGCGAGATCGTCACCTATGGCGATCCCCCGCACAAGTTCGAGGCGGGAACGCCGGCGATCATCGAGGCCGTCGGCCTTGGTGCCGCGATCGACTACGTCAATTCGATCGGCAAGGAGCGCATCGCCGCGTACGAGGCCGACCTCACGGCCTACGCCCAGGAGCGCTTGCGCGAGATCAACTCGCTGCGGCTGATCGGCACGGCGAGGGGCAAGGGCCCGGTGATCTCCTTCGAGCTCAGGGGCGCGCATGCCCATGACGTCGCCACCGTGATCGACCGCCAGGGCATCGCGGTGCGCGCCGGCACCCATTGCGTCATGCCGCTTTTAGAGCGGTTCAACGTCACGGCCACCTGCCGGGCCTCGTTCGGCATGTATAATACGCGGGAAGAAGTCGATCATCTGGCACAGGCGCTGCTCAAGGCGCGGGATTTGTTCGCATGAGTGACACGGCCGAAATCAAAGCTAGTCCGATGGAGACGCATTCGGCGTTGCCGGCGGAGGAGACCGAGCGTCTGACCCGCGAGATCATTGCCGGGCTCAAGACCGTGTTCGACCCGGAAATTCCCGCCGACATCTATGAGCTCGGCCTGATCTACAAGGTCGAGATCAAGGACGACCGTTCCGTCGACGTGCAGATGACGCTGACGACGCCGAACTGCCCGGCCGCAGGCGAGCTGCCGACCATGGTTGAGAACGCGGTCGCCAGCGTGCCCGGCGTCGGCGTGGTCAACGTCAAGGTGGTCTGGGAGCCGGCCTGGACGCCGGAACGCATGAGCGACGAGGCCCGCCTCGTGCTCAACATGTGGTGACGGTCTCAACGCGCATTGAATTTCGTTCTGCAACGGACCACATAAACAACATGACCCAGGCAACTCCAGCTTCGACACCAAAGCCCCGGCGCCCGCGCCCGCAGGTGATGCGGCTGACGGATGCTGCCGCCCAGCGCATCAGCGAGCTGACCCAGCGCGCCGATTCCGAGATCGTGGGTCTGCGCGTTGGCGTGAAGAACGGGGGCTGCGCCGGCCAGTCCTACACGGTCGAATACGCCCACGAGATCCGCCCGACCGACGAGGTCGTCGAGGACAAGGGCGTCAAGATCCTGGTCGATCCCAAGGCCGTGCTGTTCCTGCTCGGCACCGAGATGGACTACAAGGCCGACAAGATGCAGGCCCAGTTCGTCTTCAACAACCCCAACCAGATCTCCGCCTGCGGCTGCGGCGAGTCCGTCGAGCTGCGTCCGGCCAAGATCGACGGGTAAGCCTCTTTCGTCATTGCGAGGAGCACTTGCGACGAAGCAATCCAGACTGTCTCTGCGGCGACAGTCTGGATTGCTTCGCTTCGCTCGCAATGACGGCGGTGGTATGAACGCTGGCTTGCTTGCCTCGGGAAGCCAACCATGGACCGCGAATTTCTGATCGACCTGTTTGCCGATTTCGGCCCCGTCGCCATCCGAAAAATGTTCTCCGGCTATGGCATCTCCGCCGACGGCATCAATTTCGCGCTCGCCTTGCGAGCCGGCCTGTTCTTCCGCGCCGATGAGGTGACCATCCCGGATTTTGAAGCCGAGGGCTCGAAGCCGTTTCAGTATTCGACCCGCGCCAAGACCGTGCTGGTGAACTCCTACTGGGAGCTGCCGGCACGGCTGTTCGACGATTCCGAGGAGCTGGCGCAATGGGCGAGGGCGGCGCTCGCCGCCGCCCAGCGCGCCAAGGTCAAGAAGCGGCCGAGGGGGAAGAGGGCGACGAAGAAGGCGGCAAACAAGCCGACGAAGAAAATCGCGACGAAGAAGAAATCGGCCAGGAAAGTAGCCAAGAAGACGGTGCGGTAGGGNCACGACTCAAAGATGGTGGGCACGGCACTTACGCGCCTTTGCCCACCCTACGAGACCATTTGCTTAATCGACAGCCCTCGTCAAACCTACCCGCATGTCCTTCGCCACGAACACGCAGGTGCCGTCGGTGATCACGCGTCCATCCGCAATGCCGAGCACCAGCTTGCCGCGGCGGACCATGCGCATGGTGACTTCGTAGCGCACGGATCGCGTCTGCGGCGTGATGGCTCCCGTCACCTCGACTTCGCCGACGCCGATGGCGCGGCCCTTGCCCGGCGAACCCGACCAGCCGAGCCAATAGCCGATCATCTGCCACATGGCGTCGAGCCCGAGAGTGGGCGGCATCATCGCGTCACCGCGATAGTGGCAATCGAAGAACCAGCGCTCAGGCACAATATCGAGCTCGCCGACGATATGGCCCTTGCCGTATTCGCCCCCATCCACGCTGATCTCGGTGATGCGGTCCATCATCAACATCGGCGGGGCCGGCAATTGCGCGTTGCCCGGGCCGAAATAACCGCCTTCGCTCGATCTCAGAAGCTCGTCCTTGGTGTAGGACGGTTGCGGCGTGTGAAAATCACGGGGATTAGGCAAGCGACGGGTCCTCGCGATCACTTACGTTGATGCGGCGAGGAAGATGTTGGTCGTCAGATTGGAATGTCAAGCGGAGGCGGACCTTGCAGCCCGTATCACGCCACCCGGCTGTGCGACTCGTTCGCAAACTCCGGATCGACTTCGCAGATCACGCGATTGCGGCCGTTGCGTTTGGCCGCGTAGAGACAGGCGTCCGCGCGCTCGATCAGCGCGTCGGTGTCGTCGCCCTGCTTCAGCAGGGAGACGCCGACCGAAATGGTCACGCGGCCGAGAATTTCGCCTGTGGACTTCTTCTTCAATTCCTTCGCCATCACGGCGCGGCGGATGTGATCGGCGACGGTGAGAGCCTGGCGCAGCGCCGTGTTGGGCAGCACCACCGCGAATTCCTCGCCGCCATAGCGCGCGGTGATGTCCTGGCCCTTGATGGTCTGCTTCAACGACAGGCCGACCAGCCGGAGCACCTGGTCGCCGGTGAGATGGCCGTAGGAATCGTTGAACGACTTGAAATGATCGATGTCGAACAGCAGCAGCGACAGCGGCTCGCCGCTCGCAAGCGCGCTCTGCACCGCCATGCCGATCATGCGGTCGAAATATTTGCGGTTGCCGAGGCCCGTCAGCGGATCGGTGAGGCTTTCGGCGCGGATTGCCTCCAGGCTCTGCTGGAGATTGCTGATCTCATTCTTCGAGAGCGTCAACCGGTCTTCCAGCGCCTTGTTGGTATCGCGCATCTCGCTGGTCGAGTGCAGCAGCTTTTCGACGATGGTCTTGATCTGCTCGCGGCTCTTGGCCGAGGATAGCTGCGCCGTCGCGTCCGATAGGCTGGCGTCATAAGAGTCAGTCATGCCGAGCGCATCGCCCAGCACCTTCATCACGTCGTCGATCTCACCGATGACGCGCGCGCCGACCTTGTCGATACGATCGGTCGTTTTGATGTGGGAGAGGTAGGTGTCGTAGATCTGCTCGAGATCGGCTTCGGACAGCTTGCCGTTGCGGGCCAGCGTCTCGTTGATGATCTTGTTGAGCGGCGCGTTATAGCCGGTCGCGTAGACGTACCAGATCTCGTAATTGCGGGGAATTGCGGTTTGCTTCAACGATCGGATCTGACCGAGCGCCACCTCGGCGAACGCCATCGTGCGTTCGTGTTCGTCGAGCATTTTGACCACGGAACATACCCCACAGCGGTCGGTGCGCCCATCGACCACGGCAATGCTTAAATTATATTCGTAGGCTAACGGACGATGATGAACGGTCGGTAAACGTTCGACCGCTCAACTCACGCGTGTATCACGGGGTCAGGCTCCGGCCGGAGAGCGGACCGGACGCAACAGAAACGCTGGGAGATGCGAGTGATCGCCTGGCTCGGTGTCGACTTCCCGCTGCCGCCGCGGCTCGGGGCGGCCGATCGACGGTACGTGGGAATTGTTGGCCTGTTGGCGGGAGCCATGGCGACCCTCGGACGATGGCCTTGCTTCGCGCTGCGGCCGTGCCTCGCGTACCGGCCGCTCGCCGGCGGGCCGTGCTTCCGCCTGATGTCTGGCCTCGCCGCGCGGCTCGTGGCTGCGCTCACGATCGCGACCGCCGCGCTGCGGCTTACCGCGTCCGCCGCGGGAACGCTCGCGTCCACGCTCCTCGCGCGGGCGATCACTTTCGGCGCTGGTAGCGTGCACCTCGTAGTCGCCTTCGGCGCGCGGAATGCTCTGGCCGATCAGCTTCTCGATCGCGACCATCGATTTCTGGTCGAGCGGCGTGACGATCGATATCGCGGTGCCGGTGCGGCCGGCGCGTCCGGTGCGGCCGATGCGGTGGACGTAGTCGTCGGCGTGGTGAGGAACGTCGAAATTGAAGACGTGGCTGACCTCGGGAATGTCGAGGCCGCGGGCGGCGACGTCGGAGGCGACGAGGAGGGGAAGCTCGCCCTTGCGGAACTGGTCGAGCGCGGCCATGCGGGCCGGCTGGTCCATGTCGCCATGCAGGGCACCGACGCTGAAGCCGTGCTTCTGAAGCGATTTGTGGACGATCGCGACCTCGCGCTTGCGATTGCAGAAGATGATCGCGTTCTTGAGATCCTTGGCCTCGCGCAAGAGGCGACGGAGCAGCTCGCGCTTCTCATGTGCCTCGCGCCCGGCCGGGACCTGGGACTGCGTGACGGTGACGGCGGTGGTGGCGGGCTTGGAGACTTCGACCTTCTGCGGATTGTGCAGGAAGGCCTCGGTGATGCGCCGGATTTCCGGCGGCATGGTCGCGGTGAAGAACAGGGTCTGCCGCGTGAAGGGGACCAGCTTGCAGATGCGCTCGATATCGGGAATGAAGCCCATGTCCAGCATGCGGTCGGCTTCGTCGATCACGAGCAGCTCGACGCCGGTGAGCAACAGGCCGCCGCGCTCGGTATGGTCGAGCAGCCGGCCCGGTGTGGCGATCAGAACGTCGACGCCGCGCGTCAGCTTGGCATCCTGGTCGCCGAACGAGACGCCGCCGATCAGCAGGGCGACGTTGAGTTTCTGGCCGGCACCGTAGCGGTCGAAGTTTTCCTTCACCTGCGCCGCGAGTTCGCGGGTCGGCTCCAGGATCAGCGTGCGCGGCATGCGGGCACGGGCTCTGCCCTTTTCGAGGATGGTGAGCATCGGCAGCACGAAAGCTGCGGTCTTGCCGGTGCCGGTCTGGGCGATGCCCAGCACGTCCTTGCGTGCGAGGACGTGGGGGATCGCCTGTTCCTGAATGGGGGTGGGGTTGGTGTAACCGGTGGCCGCCACTGCGGCGAGGACTTTTTCGGACAGTCCGAGATTGGAAAAGGACATTGAGCCTCTGGTCGAAACCGCCGTTCGGAATCGAGGGTAAAAAGGCTGTCGCGTTCCACCCCGAAACGGCGCGCTCTCAAAGAAGCTGGGGGTGCTGACTCACGCGAACAAAGCGCCAGGCTCAGGAATCGCTCTTCGATCTGAGCCGCGTCGCCTCGGAACATAGGGCGGAATCGACCAAAGTCAATGGAGCAGGCGCGGGAAGGTCCTAAAAACCCTAAGGTTTTTGCCCAAATAGCGGGCGCGGCTCGGCTTTTCGGCTGCGGCGGCCGACGGGGTGGTTAACGGCCTCCTGCGGCGCGGGCGCGGAAATCACCGGGCGCCATGCCATAGGCGGCGTTGAAAACGCGGTAATAGGTTGCCAAGCTCTCGAAACCGCAGGCGGCGGCGATGTCGGCGATCAGCCGGTCCGGCGCTTCGCGCATCAGCTGGCGGCTTCTTTTCAGCCGTTCCTCCGTCACGGTCTGCCAGAAGCTGCGCTCGGCAACCTCGAACAGCATATGCAGATGGCGCACCGAGACGCCGAGCAGGTCGGCCACCCGTGAAGGCGCCAGATCCCGGTCCTGCAAATGGCGCGCGATCAGGCGCCGCGCCAGCGACAGGCGGGCGGTCCGGAGCGCCGCCTGTCCGCGCCGGCTGCCCGGCCTGACGATGCCGCGCTCGATCAGTGCCAGATGCCCGAGCGCCTGCACCAGCGGGGCGGCGTCAGCCGAGCCCTCAATCGCGGCCGCCTCGCCGAGATCGGCGAAACAGGCATCGAGCAGGGGCGCCAGCGTGGCATCGTTGAACGTCTTGGGCGCAAGCTCGCGCATGCGCCTGTCCTGTGTCGCAAGGCCGCTGACGGGGATCTTCAGGATGCGCAGATGAAAGCCTGAAACGCCCAGCGGCCGCGTGCGGTAGGGCAGGTCGGTGTGGCTGGTGGCAAAGCTGCCATTGGCAATGGCGAAATCGCTCGAGCGCATGCCGCAGAACCAGCCGCCGCCGCCAAGCTGCTGGTAGACGCAGATGCTGTCGCTCGGCGCGTTGTTGATGTCGGACGGGCTTCGTTCGACCGCATAGGACGAGGCCTTCAGCTCGACGAGGCCGCCGGGGCCGACCTGGCTCAGCGAGAATTCCCCGTAAAACCCCGTGCGCTGCTCGCGCTCGAGCTCAGCGGTGACTCCGAACAGACCTTTTGCGCGCACCTCGCGCCAATAGTCGAAGCGGTCCTGAGGTTCGACTTCGTCGGTACACCAGCGATACACGGCAGCCCCTCACTCGCGCGCAATTGCCCAAGAAGAAAAAGCAGATTCCAGCAGAATCTGCCATAGGCCAGAGGATGGGACCGCGCCGATGGACTGGTTGAACCGCGGCCGTGGCTGGACCGACTATCAGAGCAAAGGCGCAAGGGGCCCGACCGGAGCCATGCTGCAAGGGGAATGTTAACATGACGCGTCGGCTTCTGAAAATTCTGGTGGCCCTTGGTGTGGCGGCGAGCCTCACAGGGGTGGCAAGCGTTGCACATGCCGAAAAGCGCGTCGCGCTCGTGATCGGCAACAACGACTACAAGAACGTGCCGAAGCTCGTGAAGGCCGTCAACGACGCCCGCACCATGGGCGACACGCTGAAGCAGCTCGGCTTCCAGGTGATGGTCGCCGAGAACCAGAACCGTCAGCAATTCACCGAGACGCTGCTCGCCTTCGACCGGGCGATCGAGCCGGGCGACACCGCGTTCTTCTTCTATGCCGGCCACGGATTCGAGATCGCGGGCCAGAACTATCTGTTGCCGACCGACGTGCCGGCGGCGACCGAGGGCCAGGAAGAGCTGGTGCGCGACGCCTCCATTCTCGCCGACCGTGTCGTCGAGCGTCTCCAGAACAAGAAGGCGCGCACCTCGATCCTGGTGTTCGACGCCTGCCGCAACAATCCGTTCGAGCGCGCAGGCACGCGCGCGGTGGCCGGCGGCGGGGGGCTCGCGCCGATGACGCAGCTGCCTGAAGGCGTGTTCTCGGTGTTCTCGGCCGGCCCGCGCCAGACCGCGCTCGATCGTCTCTCCAACGACGATGCCAATCCCAACTCGGTGTTCACGCGCACCTTCGCCAAGGAGCTGCTCCAGCCCGGCGAGAACCTCGTGCAGGTCGCGCAGCACACGCGCCGTCTGGTCAGCGAGATGGCCGACACCGTCAGGCACAAGCAGGTGCCTGTCTATTTCGACCAGATGGTCGACGACGTCTTCCTCAGCGGCGCGGCGAAGGATGCGGCGG
>NZ_LJYG01000043.1:86577-103256 GCF_001440035.1 Bradyrhizobium manausense
AAGGTCGCCGCGCTGCCGCCGGTGTCGGTGCCGCGCGTGCCGAAGGAGGAGAGCACCAATGCGCCGATCGCGAGCTTCTCCCGGCACAATGGCGGCTGGAGCGTGACGTTCTCCTTCGCCGATCCCACCATCGGAATTTCATGGCGCATGGCCGGCAACGGCGATTTCCGTGAGACCGGCTTCATCGATACGCTCGACCCGCGTACCCGCAAGCGGATGCCGAACCCGTCGATCGAGCTGCCGCCGGATGCGCAGGCCGGCACCATCGAGGTCCGCTACGTCGATGCTTCCGGCGACATGCAGGGGCCGTTCCCGATCAAGTTCGATCCCGAGGCGGCTCTGATCCGCGACCAGCGCAAGATCCTCGACATGACCGCGACGAGCTGGCTCTCGTTCCGCCAGTTCAACGGGCTCCTGGTGTATTATTCCCACCTGGTGTCGTACCGCTGCGCGATCCGCGAGGCGCGCATCGGCATCGACACGGCGGTGCCGGACAGGGTGCTGAAGCTGCCGCCTTGCGATCTCCGCGATCCCTCGGCCATCACCGCCGGCATGCTGCTCTATGAGAAACTGCCGCCCGCGACGCAGTTCATGTCGGTCGAATTGACCTACCGTGACGGCAGCGTGTCGGAGGTCAAGAGTTTCCGCACGGCGAACCGCAGCAACAATTAAGCGGTTCGTTTTGATCGGCGAGGCGGCTTTGACTTCTGCCGATCCTCTGTCGCACGGTGCGTTGAAGTTTCGGGAGCGAGAGGAAATACGCGATGCGTATCCAGGCGCTCGTAGGGCAGGAGCCGGAGGTCGGCGACGCCGTGATCGGGCGTATCCACGATCAGGATTTCCTCCGCCAAACCTTCGTAGAAGGCGCGGAAATGGGTCTTGGAACGAAGCACGATGACGTCGAAGTCTTCAGGGCGCAACCCGAACACGCCGAATGCATCACCATCGACCGCGAACGCAAAGGCGCTGACGACGCTCACCGATACGCCATCGACGTCGAGCAAGGCCGTCATTCCGAGGTCGACGGGCATGCCATGCATGTAGGACCCCGACACGCGGTATGACTTGGGGCCAGCCCACAGCACGCGTCCGATCACGTCCAAGGTCGGTCCCGCCTTCTCCGAGCTGTGGCCGCCAAGCTGAAGCTTCACCATCGCGCCAACACCGGCATCGAACGCCTTCTGCGCCGCGGCCGCATCCCAGAGGAATGGCACGGCGGCCCTTGCGACGCGGCGCTTCAGCAGCTCCGCCAGCAGGTACGTGGAATCGTTCATTCGGTCCGCGTGCTCGACCAGCACGTATGGACGTCCCTTTGCCTCGCGCCGTGTGAGGCCTGCACACGCCCGGGAGACCGCTGACTCTGCGGTGTAGACGTCGAAGGGCCTGTAAAGCGCGTGCCGTTCGCGCCAGACCCGCTCCGAAAGATGGTCCGCGATCCTCTGAGCGCGCGCCGGGTCGCCGTCCGTGACGCACAGCGCAGAGAAGCCCGCATTGTGCGCGTCCGCGTAGGAAAAGCCCGCCATCAGCGAAATGTCGGTGTAATGCTGGCTGTCGTGTTCGATCCGCTGTCCTTCCTCGATAATGTCCGCCAGGGGGCGCAGCGCGGTCGCACTGAAGATCGACGGAACGAGCACGCCCGGCTTTGCGATTGCCCATGCCGGCGAAATCTCTTCCCGCAGCGTGCGCAGCATGCAGATCGCGGCCCGGCGTCCCGTGTCACCCGTGTCCGTGTGCGGCGATTTCCGATAGGCGAACGCCGCGGTCTCGTTCTTCAACGTGTCCGCGTCGATGTTGCCATGGTAGTCCAGGGCGACGATCAAGGGCTTGTCTTTCCCCAAGACGCCACGCACCGTGTCGATGATGAAGCGCTCAGGGTCGGGATAGGATGCCGTCCAGCACGCGCCGTGGAGGAAGAGCAGCACGCCATCCAGGTCCGGGAGTGCGCGGACACTGACTGCCATCTCGTCCGCATAGCGTCTGACCGCCTCGTCGGTCGCAGGTCCGACGGCGCCGAGGGCGGTGTGGACGAGGGGGACCAACTCCACGCTGTCCTGTTCGCAGACGTCGATGAAGCCTCCCATCACCGTGTTCGTGCCTCGGAGCTCTTCGACGATGCGATTCCCGCGCAGGGCCACTTGCTCGAAATCGTCCCAGGTCGAGGCGACCGGCAGAAAACTCACGGACTCAATATGAAATCCGGCGACAGCGATCCGAAATGGCTTGCGCGGGCGAGGGTCGGGAAGACGGGGAATTGGAGCCTTGTAGAGCACTACGACGCCTCCTAAGCCGAGACGACAGGCCGGGCCATCAGGTGCCGCGGAATCGCAAAGATCAGTCCGGCCGCGGCGAATAGCCCGATCGCCAGCAGCGAAACGCCGGCCGTATTGCTGCCGGTCAGTTGACCGAGAAGGCCCAGGATCGTCGGACCGGCAAATCCGGCAATGGCCGCCCCGATATTCACCAGTCCGGCACCGCTGGCCGCAGCGGTCCCGGCAAGCACGCGCGATGGCAGGCTCCAGAACATGGCGAGCGTGCACTGGATGCCGGAGATGCCGACGGTCAGGCACAAGAGGGAGAGCACCGGCACGTCTCGCATTGTCACACTTGCGACCAGCACGACTCCGCCAGCGATCAGGGGCAGCGCGGTATGCCAGAGCCTCTCGCCGGTCTTGACTGAGTGGAACGAATTGACCAGCATCGCGCAGGCGGCGATGAAATAGGGTAGGGCGGTTACGACGCCGATCTGGAAGTTCGTCAGCCCGCCGATCGACTTGATCATGCTCGGCATCCAGAACACGAGGCCGTAATTGCCGAGGTTGTAGAGAAACGTTGTCGCGAACAGAATCCAGAGCGTCGGCTCACGCAAGGCAGGTAACAAGCTCGTTTGTTTGTCCCGGGATTCCTGGGTGAGCTCCCGCAGCACCAAAGCCTTCTCGCCAGGTGTCAACCATTCGACACCGTCCGGTCGTTCGATAATCGCTTTGGTCGCGAACAGCCCGAGCAATATCGCCGGCAGCCCTTCGAGCAGGAACATCCATTGCCACCCTTTCAGGCCGTAGCCGCCGTGGGTCGCATCCATGATCCAGCCGGACATCGGGCCGCCGACGATCACCCCGAGCGGCAGGGCGAGGAACAGCAGGGACATCACCTTGCTCAGCCTGTAGGAGGGAAACCAGAGGCTGAAGCAGGCGATCACGGCCGGGAAGAAGGCGGCCTCCGTCACACCGAGCAGGAATCGAAGTGCGTAGAAGCTGGCCTCGTCCCGGGTCAGCAAGGTCGCGACTGAGACGAGCCCCCATGCGATCATCGATCCCGCGATGCACTTCCTGGGGCCGTGGAGTTGAACCAGATAGCCCGCGGGCACCTGGAGCAGGAGATACCCGATGAAGAACAAGCCTGCACCGAGGCCATAGGCCGCCTCGCTCAGACTGAGGTCGTGGACCATGCCGAGCTTGGCAAATCCGACGTTCACCCGGTCCAGATAGCCAAAGAAATAACAGACCAGAATGAACGGAACGATGCGAAGCACGATCTTCCGATATGTGGCATCGGCCTCGGTCACATCGGATGGTGCGGCCGCCATCATCGGCATTGACGAGGCAAGTTGCTGCTGGGTAGGCATCGGTGCTACTTGTTTCCTTTGGTTCGGCGATCCCAGGGATCGTAGGAACCGCCATCATTGAGGTCCAATGCGGGTTCGCTTGCGACTGATGAGAGCGCCGCATGAAAGTCGAGAACGCTGAACTCGAGGCCTTCGTGATCGCGGCAGAGCTGCTGAATTTCCAGCGTGCCGCCGAGAAGCTTCATCTCACCCAGCCTGGTCTGTCGCGCCGGATCCAGAAGCTGGAGCAGACGCTGGGTGTCGAACTGTTCAGCCGCACCACGAGGTCGGTGGTCCTCACCGGGGCCGGACGCCACTTCCTTCCAATGGCTCGCCAGCAGATCAACAACCTGAACGGAATGCTGGATTCGATCCGCGAGGTCGCTGAGAAGCGCTTTGGCAAGATACGGGTGGCCAGCATCCCTACCGTGGTCTGCCAGGCCTTTCCGTCCTTGCTGAAGACGTTCAGCGGGCGTCATCCAAACGTCGGTGTGCAGGTCTTCGACGGCAATCAGGACTTTGTCGTTCGCCACGTATTGTCGGGCTTGGCCGAATTCGGGATCGGCGTTGACCCGGGAGAAGATCCGGATCTCACGTTCACGCCGTTGCTGGCTGATCGCTTCGTTCTGGCCATGCACAAGGATGACACGCTCGCCGCTCGCCAGGAGATCACTCTGCAAGAGCTTCAGGCTACGGCAAAGGTTCGGCTCGTCATCGGCGGGCGCGACAGCGGCAACCGGCTCCTGCTGGAGGTGTTGCTCGGAAATGCCGCCCTGAAGCTGCGATGGTTTTACGAAGTTGAACACGTCTCCTGCATCCTCGGATTGCTGGAAGCGGGTGTCGGCTGCGCGATCCTGCCGGCGACGGCGCTGCCGACAAGCTCCGGCTCCAACATCCGGGCCATTCAGATCGCTGCGCCCGAGATCAAGCGGACCGTGGGCGTCGTTCGGCACCGGTCCTTGAGCATTTCACCGATGGCCAGCGAGTTCCTCGATCTGGTGACCCGTCATCTTGGTTCCGGCACGGTGAGCCAATGAATGCGGGTAGCGATGTAAATTGGTGCTGTTATCCTGTTTACGGATCCACTTGCCAGTGAGGTCAGGATCATGGCGGCAGCGACCTCGGATCAATCCGCATCACGTTCCATAAAAGTCCGTTGCTGTATCGTCGGCGGCGGACCTGCGGGCATGATGCTCGGCTATCTGCTGGGACGCGCCGGCATCGACGTCGTGGTGCTGGAGAAACATGCTGATTTCTTCCGCGACTTTCGCGGCGACACCGTGCATCCCTCGACACTTCAGGTGATAGACGAACTTGGCCTCATCGACGGCTTCCTCAAGCTGCCGCATCAGCGCCTGCAGAAGATGGACGGCCTGTTCGGTGGCACCAAGGTGCGGATCGCCGATCTGAGCCGGCTGAACACGAAATACCCTTTCATCGCCTTCATGCCGCAATGGGACTTTCTCAATTTCCTGCGCGAGGCCGGCAGGCGTTTCTCCTCGCTCGAAGTGCTGATGAGCACGGAGGCTGTCGACCTGATCCGGCGCGGCGAGACCATCGCCGGCGTCCGCGCAACGACGCCCGATGGTGACGTCGACATCGAGGCCGATCTCACCATCGCCTGCGACGGCCGGCACTCGACGGTGCGCGAGCGCGCAGGCCTTGCCGTCGAGGAGATCGGGGCACCGATGGACGTGCTCTGGTTCCGCGCGGGCCGCAGGCCGGACGAGACCGAGAACCTGTTTGCGCGCATCGAGCCCGGCAAGATGATGGTCACCTTCGACCGCGGCGATTATTGGCAATGCGCCTATGTCATCGCCAAGGGACAGTATGATGCGGTGAGGGCGAGGGGACTACGGGCGCTGCTCGACGATGTCGTGCGCATGGCGCCGGTCCTCAGGCACGGCATCGCCGACGTCAAGAGCTTCGATGACGTGAAGCTGCTGACGGTCGCGATCAACCGTCTGAGCCACTGGACGCGACCCGGGCTGCTTTGCATCGGTGACGCCGCGCATGCGATGTCGCCGGTCGGCGGCGTCGGCGTCAATCTGGCCGTGCAGGATGCGGTCGCGACCGCAAACCTGCTCGCCGAGAAGCTGATGCGGGGCTGCCCATCCGAGGCTGAGCTCGATGCCGTCAGGCGTCGCCGCGAATTCCCGGTGAAGATGACCCAGGCGATGCAGGTGGTCGTGCAGAACAACATCGTCAGCAGCGCGCTGAAAGGCACAGGTCGGCCGTTCAAGGTGCCGCTGATCCTGCGCCTGATCTCCGCTTGGCCGTGGCTCCAGGGCATTCCCGCGCGCTTCATCGCAATCGGTGTGCGGCCCGAGCACGTTCATTCGCCGGCATCCTGACGCAGCGATTTGATAGGGATAACGCCGCGTTAAATTGCGGCGTCCGCGTTGCGCGCCTGCAACAGCGGTCCGGGATTCAAAGATCGCCAAATGCCAATCCGGCGCCTTAACTTTGTTGATTCAAATTTGAGTAAGAACTTGCGTGTGAGCGTGCGCCCATCAAAGGACACGGGATGTACCATGCGTAACAAATTGATTGCCGCCTTCGCCTGCACGACCGCTCTGGTTTCGACCGGCGCTGCTTCCGCCGCCGATCTCGCCGCGCGTCCTTACACCAAGGCGCCTGCTTACATCGAGCCGTTGTTCAACTGGACCGGCTTCTATGTCGGTGGCCACATCGGTGGCGCCTGGACCAACGAGCAGTTCATCAACAACGGGACCGGCGCGCCGTTCGGCGACCTCGTTCCGGGCCAGGGCTATCGCCAGCGCGGCGCCGGCATCATGGGCGGCGCCCAGATCGGCTACAACTGGCAGGCCAATAACTACGTGTTCGGCATGGAGGGCACGATCTCCGGCCTCGACAACAAGGGCACCGTCGTGAACACCGCGTTCGGTGCGGGCGATGACGTCTTCACCTGGCGTACGAACGTTCTCGCGACGGTCGTCGGTCGCGCCGGCTTCGCCGTTCAGAACAACCTGTTCTACGTCAAGGGCGGCTATGCCGGCGTGAACAACCGTCTCAACGTCAGCGACACCGTCGGCGCGGCTCAGGGCTCGGGCGGCCAGACTCACTGGGCCAACGGCTGGACTGTCGGCGCCGGCTGGGAATACGGCATCACCCGCAACTGGATCGTCGGCCTCGAGTACAATTACGCGGCCTTCGGCAGCCAGACCTATCAGCTCGGCGGCCTGTCCGGAAACTACACCTTCGACGCCAAGCCGCGCGACATCCAGTGGGCGGTCGTCCGCGCCAGCTACAAGTTCGACGCACCTGTGATCGCGCGCTACTGAAACCGAAAAAGAAAACGATCAGTGCCAGACTTCAAAGCCCCGGGCGGCGCCCGGGGCTTCTTTCTTTTGCGAAAGAAAGCGCAATCCCCACGATCCGGGATCGGCTGACGCGTGCGATCTTTTTTCCGAAGCGAAGAAGAGACGTCGCGCTCTACCTCGGGGCATTGACGCCAACAGGACTATGATCCTGTTGCGTGTATAGGTCGGTACGTCTGACCTTTGCGTGCGGAAAATGTCACTGTTTCGCGGATAGTGCATGCGAGCGAGCGGGAACTGCAGATTGTGCCTCGCTGCCCGAGAGGCGCTTTGTATAAATCGACTCAACGGAGCGTTCGCTCTTGCAGTTCTTCCAGGGGGCATGGATGAAAAAGACATTTGCTTTGACAGCAGGAATGTCAATTCTGCTTGCGATTTCGGGCGCGGCGTCCGCCGCCGACATGGCGGTCAAAGCACCGCCGATGGTTCCGCCGCCGGTGTTCAACTGGACCGGTTTCTACATCGGGGGCTTCGTCGGCGGTGCGGTCGCAGACCGCGACGCATCCGCGAGCGAGCCGGCCAATGCCGCCGGTTTCTTCTACAACGGGACGGGGCTCAACACCCCCTATAGCCTCGGCGCGAGCTTCATCGGCGGCGGCACGATCGGCTACAACTGGCAGAAGCCCGGCACGAACTTCGTGCTCGGTATCGAAGGCGAGGCCGGCTATCTTCACCTGAATGGGTCAAGGCAGGACGTCAACGCCGCTGCATTTGGCCTCGCGCTTCCCGATAGTGTGAATACCACCCGCATCGGCGATGCCTATGGGGTGATCGCAGGGCGCGCCGGATGGGCCGTCAACCAGGCATTGCTCTATGTCAAAGGTGGCGTCGCTTTCGTCGCCAACTCCTACAGCTTCAATGATTCGTGTGTCGGCGCTGGCCCGCCCGGCTGCGGCGGTGGCGCGCTCATCACCCGCCACAGTGACACGCAGGTGACCTACGCGGTCGGAGCTGGTGTCGAGTATGCCTTCAACACCAATTGGTCCATCAAGGGCGAGTATCTCTATCTCGGTACGCAAAAGACATATACCCAGTCCGGCGTCCTCACCGCCGGAGGCGGCGTTGGCACCGTGTACACCAACAGCAACTCCGACCCAGGCGTTCACACGGGCAAGATCGGCGTCAATTATCGCTTCGGCGGCCCGGTGGTCGCAAGGTACTAGTCTCTCCGGAGTTGCGCTGCCTACGAAGCCCCGGCTGACGCCGGGGCTTTTGTCGTGAGAGCGTTCGTTACGCCATCACCGAGAAGCCGCCATCGACCGGGATCGCCGTGCCGGTGACGAAATTCGAGGCTGATGAGGCGAGGAACACGGCGATGCCCGCGAAGTCGTCGATGTCGCCCCAGCGTCCCGCGGGGGTGCGCGCGAGCACGCGCTCGTGCAGCCCTGAGACCTGCCGCCGCGCGCCGCGCGTGAGATCGGTGTCGATCCAGCCCGGCAGGATCGCGTTGACCTGGATGTTGTCGGGCGCCCAGGCGTTGGCGCAGGCGCGCGTGTACTGCACGATGCCGCCCTTGCTTGCCGCATAGGCGGTCGCGAAGCTCGCGCCGAAGATCGACATCATCGAGCCGATGTTGATGACCTTGCCGTTGCCCGATGCCTTCAGGGCCGGATAGGCCAGCTTCGAGCAGACGAAAGCGCTGGTGAGGTTGGTGTCGATCACCTTGTTCCACTCGTCGAGCTCGAGCTCGTGCGGCGGCTTGCGGATGCTCATGCCGGCATTGTTGATCAGGATGTCGATGCGGCCGAGATCTCTGACGACGCGGTCGATCATCGCCGCGACCGCGGCCTTGTCGGTCACGTCGGTGGTGACTGATATCGCCTTCACGCCGCGCGCCTTGAGATCGGCGACGGCCGCGGTCGATTTGGCTTCGTTGCGTCCGACCACGGCGATGTCGGCGCCGGCGTCGGCGAGCCCATGCGCAAGGCCGAGCCCGATGCCACCATTACCTCCTGTGACGATCGCGACCTTGCCGCGGAGATCGAACCGGTTGGATGTCATGCTTTGCTTCCTGGTTTCTTTTATTGGTTGCTCTGCCAGATCAGGACCAGCCCGAAGCCGGCCATGGCCGCGCCGTAGCCAGCCCATTGCAGCTGGTTGATCATGAAGCTCGATCGCGGCCAGGCGAGGGTGCCCGTACCCTGTCCGATCCAGAGCAGCCCGACAGCGAGGGCAAACAGGCCTGCGACTAGCAGAATTCTGCGCATGGATTCCTCCCTGTCGGTCTGATTCTGTCGCGACCCCCGGCAGGAACGATCGCCGCCGGTCACGAAAACTTCCCGCAAGACTAGCCGCAGCTTCAGTTCGGATACAATGGCCGCGGACGCGAGACCGCGGGGAGGATGTCCGTGCGCAAGCTGATCTCGAGGCGCAGGGTGATTTTGGGCACGGCTGCTGCGGCCGTCCTTGTCGCGGCTTATGCCGGTATTCCGCGCCAAGCGGATCTGCGGGCTTTCGATCCGGCCGAAATGGCCCGGCTCGAGACCGCGATGTGGCGCGACTATTACGACAAGCGCTATGCCGCGCTGTTCTACCATCTCTACGCCTCGACGCGGATGCAGTTCGGCTTTTCTCCGCTCAGGAGCCTGCACATCGCGTTCAGTGCCGCCGAGGCGGCCAAGACGTTCCAGCCGACGCACTCACGACAGGAAGCCGATGCGGCGCTGCCGGCTCTCGTGGCGTACTACCGCGATTACGCAGCGGCCGCCCCCGTGGCGTTTGACGTGGAGCAGGCAGCCCGGCTCGAGCTCGATTGGTGGCAGGCGCGACGGGAGGCGGTCGGGCCGAACGACTATGGCATCACCATCGCACGCGTGGCCGCGCTGACCTACGGCAAGGGCGTCGACGACGCAGGGATCAGGCACTTTGGGATCACGCGGGCAGACGCCATGGCGTTCCGCGATGCAAAGGGCGAAGCCATCACCGAAGCCGATTGGGTCGCGATCGAAACCAAGCTCGTGGACGCCTACCGGTCGTTAAAGGCGAGCGTTGCGCACTAGCAAGGCCCCACAACGAAAAAGCCCCGGCAATGCCGGGGCTTCGACGCTCGATCGTGAGATCGGATCAGTACTTGGCGACGACCGGACCGGTCCAGTTGAAGCGGTAGACCAGCGAGGTCGAGATCGTCTGGTTCCAGCTGTTGGCGCGGATGCTGTTCACGCCGGTCGGCAGGTTGGTTGCGTCGACGATTTCATCCCGGGTCTTCGCGTCGTAGAAGGCCGAGCGGTATTCGGTCTTCATGAACCAGCCGGGCGAGGAGATGCCGAAAATGTTCAGGCTGTTCTCGACACCGCCGCCGACGAACCAGCCGTTGCGGTTGTAGCCGTTGAGGTGGAGGCCGGTCGGACCGCCGGCCAGGTTGGTGAAGCTGGTGCTGCCGAAGTGGGCGCCCGAGTAACCGCCGTTGACGTAGGACAGCACGTTCGGAGCGACCAGCCAGCCGAGGCGAACGCCGGCGGCCCAGGAGTCTTCCAGCTTCTGGCGGCCGGTGAGGCCGAGGAGCGGATCCTGCACGGTGCCGCGGATGCTGCCGAACTGACCGTCAGCGAACACGCCGGCGACCCAGGTGCTGTTGAACTGCCAGTCGTAGCCGAGACCGACGGTGCCGAACCAGCCCGAGCCACCCTGACGCTGGGTGATGGTGAGGGGGGTGCCGGTCGTCGTCGAGACGATGCTCTGGTCGGAGTTCGAGAGACCGCCGCCGGCGCCGCCGAAGACGTAGAAGCCGGTCCAGTTGGCAACCGGTGCAGCCATCGGGGCCTTCACGTAGGGACGGGCAGCCAGGTCGGCCGCAGAAGCCGAACCGGTCATCGCCGCAACCGCCGTCAGAGCGAGTGCAATCTTCTTCATGATTAAATCCCCAACCTTGGCAGGCGCGAGCGCACTGGAGTCCGTGTGATCTGATGCCCGGACTATAGACGGTTCTCGCCGAAATGCTGTTGCAGGGCAGGCACAGTCGCCGGAAAACGCCCGTCGCCCGGGTTGCATGACGTCGTCGTAGGAATCCAGAAAACATGAGCGATTTCATATGATTGCATGTGTTTTGAGATTCGTGACCCGGGGTAGGTTTTCGTTAGGAGTTCGCCTTTGTCCGAAATGCAGGCACTCCTGCCTCAACCGTGGTGCTGCCTGGCCCTATGAGTCGCTGGCTGAGTCGCACTCTCGGGAGACGGATCGCCATGGTTGAACGACCGGGAAAGGCCGGTGCAGCGCCCCCAAAATGAAAAAGCCCCGGCCTGAAGCCGGGGCTTTTGAAAGGGAATCGCAGGGTCAGACGTCGAGCAGCTCGTCGCTGGCGAACTCGGCCTTGTCGGAGATGAAGGCAAAGCGCGCTTCGGCCTTGGTGCCCATCAGGCGCTCGACCGAATCCGCCGTGGTGTCGCGGTCATCAGGCAGCAGGACCACCTTGAGCAGCGTCCGCTTGCTCGGATCCATGGTGGTTTCCTTCAGCTGCGCCGGCATCATCTCGCCAAGGCCTTTGAAGCGGTTCACCTCGACCTTGGCATTGGCGTTGAAGGCGGTCTTGATCAGCTCGTCCTTGTGCTTGTCGTCGCGCGCGTAAACCGACTTGTTGCCGTGGGTCAGTTTGTAGAGCGGCGGCACCGCGAGGAAGAGGTGGCCTTCGTCGATCAGCTTCGGCATCTGCCGGTAGAAGAAGGTGATCAGCAGCGAGGCGATATGCGCGCCGTCGACGTCGGCGTCGGTCATGATGATGATGCGCTGATAGCGCAGATCCTCTTCCCGATAGTGCAGAAGCTGTCCGCAGCCGATCGCTTGCACGAGATCGGAGAGCTGGGCGTTCGCGGTGAGCTTGTCCTTGCCGGCGGATGCCACGTTGAGGATCTTTCCGCGCAAGGGCAGTACGGCTTGCGTCTTGCGGTCGCGCGCCTGCTTGGCGCTGCCACCGGCCGAGTCACCCTCGACGATGAAGAGCTCGGAGCCTTCGGTGCCGGCATCGGTGCAGTCGGCGAGCTTGCCGGGCAGGCGCAGCTTCTTGCCCGCCGTCTTGCGCGCCGTCTCCTTTTCCTGACGGCGACGCAGCCGCTCCTCGGCGCGGTCGATGACGAAGTCGAGCAGCCGGTTGGCCATGTTCGGATTGCCCGACAGCCAATGGTCGAACGGATCCTTCATCGCCTGTTCGACGATGCGCTGTGCTTCGGCAGTGGCGAGACGATCCTTGGTCTGGCCCTGGAATTCAGGCTCGCGCACGAACACCGAGAGCATCACGGCGGCGCCCACCATCACGTCTTCCGAGGTGATGGACGAGGCACGCTTGCCCTGGCCGACGCGCTCGGCGTGATCCTTCAGGCCGCGCAACAATGCGCTGCGCAGGCCCGATTCATGCGTGCCGCCATCGGGCGTCGGCACGGTGTTGGTGTAGGACGACAGGAAGCCGTCGGCATCAGCGGTCCAGGCCACCGCCCATTCGCAGGCGCCGTGCGCGCCGTTGCGGCCTGACTTGCCAGAGAAGATATCGGGATGCACCAGCGTGTCGGCGTGGATCGCCGCGGCCAGATAATCCTTGAGGCCGCCGGGGAAATGGAAGGTTGCTTCCGCCGGCACGTCCTCGACGCCCTTGAGCAGCTCGGGCGCGCAATTCCAGCGGATCTCGACGCCGCCGAACAGATAGGCCTTTGAGCGCGTCATCTTGAACAGGCGCTGCGGCTTGAACGCGGCCTTAGGCCCGAAGATGTCCGTGTCCGGCTTGAAGCGAACGCGCGTGCCGCGGCGGTTGTTGATCTTGCCGAGATCCTCGAGCTTGCCCTTGGGGTGGCCGCGCTCGAAGCTCATGCGGTAGAGCTTCTGGCTGCGCGCGACCTCCACCTCGAGACGCGAGGAGAGGGCGTTCACCACGGAGATGCCGACGCCGTGCAGGCCGCCGGAGGTCTCGTAGACCTTGCTGTCGAACTTGCCGCCCGAATGCAGCGTGCACATGATGACTTCCAGTGCCGACTTCTTCGGGAACTTCGGATGCGGATCGACAGGGATGCCGCGGCCGTTGTCGGTGACGGTGAGGAACCCGTCAGCGGAGAGTTCCACGCCAATGAAGGTTGCGTGCCCCGCCAGCGCCTCGTCCATCGAGTTGTCGATGACTTCGGCGAACAAATGATGCAGCGCCTTTTCGTCGGTGCCGCCGATATACATGCCAGGCCGGCGCCGCACCGGTTCCAGGCCCTCGAGCACCTCGATGTCGGCGGCCGTGTAATCGGCCTCGCCGCCACTGGTGCGCGGCGCGGACTTCGCGGCGTTTGCGCGCCCCTTTGGCTCATGGCCCTCGAACAAATCGTCTTTGGTTTTCGTTTTCAACTGTTTGGACATATATCTTGATGTGTTTTGAGGGCCGCGGAGGCGGCGAATCGGTTGGCCTGACTATGCCACTTCTGGCTGCCAAAGGTCACCGTTGGGCAGGCCCGGCGCTGTGGGTGGGAGTTAATGCCGGCAATTTTACGCCGCAAGCTGGCCAAGTCCCGGCAATTTGACGCCTCGGTCGGTTGCAGCCCGGTCTTTGTGACTTGATGTCACACAAGTCCTTGGCTTACCAGTCTTTCCTATCTGGCAGGACCTCAAGGCGGGGCGGGAAGGCTATTTCTTGAATGGAGCAGTTTGCGCATGCACTGGCCGATTTCGTGCGCCTCCATCAGGCCTGGGCTGCTCCGATCGTGTTCCTGCTGGCGTTCGGGGAATCGCTGGCCTTCATCTCACTCCTGATCCCCGCCTGGGGGGCGCTGGTCGCCATCGGCGCGCTGATCGGGGTGAGTGGCATCAGCTTCTATCCGATCTGGATTGCCGGTGCGATCGGCGCCGCCCTCGGCGACTGGGTCTCCTACTGGTTCGGCTATCGCTACAAGGAGCACGTCGCGCAGATATGGCCGCTCTCGCGCTATCCGGAAATCCTGCCGAGGGGCGAGGCCTTCGTACGCAGCTGGGGCGTGCCCAGCATCTTCATCGGCCGCTTCTTCGGTCCCTTGCGCGCCTCCGTGCCGCTCGCGGCCGGCATTTTCGAAATGCCGTATTGGAGCTTCCAGGCGGCCAATTTCGTCTCGGCACTGGTCTGGGCCGCGGCGCTGCTGCTGTTCGGCGATGTGATCGCCAGGATCATGGAATGGATCTGGCGGCTGATTTAATTCCCGTCATTCCGGGGCGCTCGCAAAGCAAGCGAACCCGGAATCTCGAAATTGTGTCGCGAGATTCCGGGTTCGATGCTTTCGCATCGCCCCGGAATGACAACCATCACCTTGACGGGAACCGCATCTGGCCTTATAGCCGCGCGCCATGATCAACGCCGCGACCATCCTGTTCGCCCGTCGCCGCCGCCGCACTCTTGCGGTTTGGGCGGTCGATCGCGTTTGAGATCATCGTCTTTGCCGCTGGACCCGATCCGCGGCATTCTCTCTCCTGTCAGCGCGATCTGATCCGGCGGCCCCCGAGGAGGCCCAGCAGGAGACTACGATGTACACGCCACCCCATTTCAAGCCGGATCGCGCCGCGAGCCTGAAATTCGCAGGCGAACGCGGTTTCGGCATCATGTGTGCTTTCGACGGCAGGAAGCCGGTCGCTTCCCCGCTGCCGTTCTATTTGACCTATGCCGTCGACGGCACGCCGCAGGTCGCCTTTCACGTCGCCCGTCACAATCCGATGGTAAAGCTGGCAGACGGCACGGCGTCCTGGCTGCTCGCGGTGACCGGCCCCGATGCCTATGTCTCCGCGGACTGGTACGTGTCCCCGGATCAGGTGCCGACCTGGCTCTATCAGTCCGTGCATCTCAGCGGGCCGGTACGGGTGTTGTCCGACGACGAACTGTCGGTGCAGGTCGACACCCTCAGCGAGAAGTTCGAGAAGCGCCTGTTGCCGAAGAAGCCGTGGACGTCGGGCAAGATGACGGCGGGCCGGCTCGCGGCACTGAAGAAAGGGATCGTGGGTCTGGTCATGACGGTTGAAGAGGTCGAAGGCAGCTTCAAGCTCAACCAGCACAAATCGGACGCCGATTACACGGCGATTGCCAATGCGCTCGGCGCGCAAGCCGATGCCGACGCGAGAGAGATCGCGCAACTGATGCAGGACGTAAGGCCTGAGGCCTTCGCGAACGAAACCAACACGCTCGAAAGGACGGCACCATGAGCCTCACCGAGACGACGAGAGCCCCGACCTCGGGCGCAGCGAGGAAGCCTGCCACCGTCTTCGTCGATGGCGGCTCCGGCACCACCGGGCTCGGCATCAACGAGCGGCTGAAGCTCCAGAACGATGTCGCGGTGAAGACGCTTCCCGACGACAAGCGCAAGGATCCTGCGGCCAAGAAGGCGCTGATGGCGGAGGTGGATCTCGTCATCCTCTGCCTGCCCGACGATGCCGCCAGGGAGACGGTGGCGCTGATCGATAGCATGGGTCCCTCGGGGCCGAAGGTGCTGGACGCCTCGACCGCCTACCGGGTCGCGCCCGATTGGGCCTACGGTTTTCCGGAGCTGGCGCCGGACCAGGTCGGCAAGATCAAGGCCGCGAAGAAAGTCTCCAATCCCGGCTGCTATCCGACCGGCGGCATCGCGCTGCTGCGGCCGATCGTCGACGCCGGCCTGTTGCCGGCCGACTATCCGATCTGCGTCAACGCGGTGAGCGGCTATTCCGGCGGCGGCAAGTCGATGATCGCGAGTTTCGAAGACGGCAGCGCGCCGTCCTTCGAGCTCTACGGCCTCGGCTTCGAGCACAAGCATCTGCCGGAGCTGCAGCTCTATTCGAACCTGACGCGCCGGCCGATCTTCATCCCCTCGGTCGGCAATTACCGGCAGGGCATGCTGGTCTCGATCCCGCTGCAGCTCGACACGCTGCCGGGCAAGCCGACGGGTGCGGACCTGCAAGCCGCGCTCGCCAAGCATTACGCCGGCTCAAAATACGTCAAGGCGATGCCGCTTCAGAACGAGGCGAGCAAGGGCGGCCGGCTCGAGCCCGAGGCTCTCAACGAGACCAACATGCTCGAGCTCTATGTCTTCGCCAGCGACAAGTACCACCAGGCGGTACTGGTCGCGCGGCTGGACAATCTCGGCAAGGGTGCCTCGGGCGCAGCCGTGCAGAACATGCGGCTGATGCTGGGCCTGCCGGAGGAATAAGGCGACAGCCTATCCGTCGTCATTGCGAGCCACCGGGGCCGCGCGCAGCGCGGCCCGATGACAGGCTCCGCGAAGCGATCCAGGACCTCGTCGTCCGTGAAGAGCGGCTAAGCGATTGAGCTGGGATCGCAATATTCGTTGTGGCCTGTTTTGGGATTGCAGGGTTTTGATGCTTCGGGCATCGGAACCCTGCAATTTCGTTTTGAGGATTCCATCGAATCGCCAGTCATGATTCCGTCCTCGCATCGGAGGTGGCGATGCGACCGAAGAAGCCCAAAGCGACGGGATCGGGCGATCTGTTCCGAGCCAGGCTGGACCAGATCATCAACATGAAGCACGAGCTGGTTCAGCTCGCCGGCAAGGTCGACTGGGACTGGATCGACGGCGAGATTCGCGCCGCTCTACAGCGAGAACGGTCGGCCGGGCATCGCGACCCGCTTCATGATCGGGCTGCTGCTGCTCAAGCACATATACGGCCTGTCCGATGAGGGGGTGTGCGAGCGCTGGGTCCACGACCCGTATTTCCAGTACTTCACCGGTGAAGAGTTCTTTCAGCACGCGTTCCCGCATGAGCGCTCGGACCTGAGCCACTGGCGCAAGCGGCTTGGCGACAAGCTGGAGCTGTTGCTGGCCGAGAGC
>NZ_LJYG01000044.1:0-45373 GCF_001440035.1 Bradyrhizobium manausense
CACCCTACGAGACTGTGAATCTTTTGTACCGCGTGTCGGGCGAATGTGATTCTCTAGGCAGACTGATCTGCTGGAGAGGATGATGGCTGACGAGGGACTTTTTGGCGAATTGCCGGATCAGTCGGCGCCACGAACCGAAGCGGTGCCGCGGGGTGCACCTCGGCTGCGCGAGCCCGTGCGCAATCAGGTCGAATTGCGGGCGGTCGATATCGACAGCCTGATCGGGCAGGATCATCTGGCCCGGGTGATCTGGGCTTATGTCGAGGGGCTCGACCTGAGCGAGCTGGAAGATCGGGTTAAGGCACGGGAAAACAGGCCGGGCCATCCGGCGCCATCACCCCGGCTGCTGCTGGCGCTTTGGCTGTACGCCACGAGCGATGGCGTTGGCAGCGCGCGGGCGTTGGATCGGCTCTGCGACAGTCACGACGTCTACCGCTGGCTCTGCGGCGGCGTGTCTTTGAACTATCACACACTGTCGGATTTCCGGGTCGGCTGCGCGGACCTGCTGGACCGTTTGCTGGTCGAACATCTGGTGGCTCTGAATGAGGCAGGGCTGATTGATCTGGAGAAGCTGACCCAGGACGGGGTGCGGATACGGGCGAATGCGGGGGCCGGCTCGTTCCGGCGGGAGGCAACGCTCGGCCGGCAGATGGCCCAAGCGAAGGCTGTGGTGGAAGAGCTCAAGCGCGAGGTCGATGCGGATCCGGAAGCCAGCAGCCGGCGTATCAGGGCGGCCAGAGAGCGCGCGGCACGCGAACGCAGTGAGCGGGTGCAGGCTGCGCAGAGGGCTTTGGACGAGATCAAGCGGAAGCGCAAGCAACTCGACGAAAAAGGCGGCAATGGCAAAAAGCCGAAGGAGCCCCGGGCCTCCACCACCGACCCGCAGGCAAGGGTGATGAAGATGGCAGATGCCGGCTTCCGCCCCGCCTACAATGTGCAGGTGGCCAGCGCGGCCGGCGAACTGATCGTGGTCACGGTCGACATCGACAACAACGGATCAGATCGCGGCTTGATGCGGCCGATGCTGGAGCGAACGCGCACTCGGCTGAAGCGCTTGCCGCGTCGCTACCTCGCCGATGGCGGGTTCTGCAGCGGCGAGGACATCGAATGGGCGCACGGTGAAGGCGTCGAGGTCTACTGTCCTCCGCCCAACTCCAGGAGCGGTGTCGATCCCTTTTTACCTCGGAGCAGCGACGGTCCTGGCGTCGCGGCCTGGCGGGCCCGCATGGCCAGCGAAGCCGGCAAGGCACAGTACAAAGCCCGCACGATCTGCGAATGCATCCATGCCCGGTGGCGGAACTGGGACCTCAGGCAATTGACCGTGCGCGGCATCGAGAAGGTCCGTGCCGTCGTGCTCTGGTACGCCCTCACCAACAACATCCTGCAAGGACACCAACTGGCAAAAGCATAGACAGCACAGCCATCCCCCGGCGGTTCGACATCGACGGCCCCCGACATCAGCGCGGGCGCTACCCACTCTTTAATATCGAATGCGGAAATGACTCACAGGCTCTACGAGACCTACGCCGTGGCGGCTTCCGCCATGAACTTCCGCCAGCCCCCATACGCCGTGATATCGCGCGCCTCGCCCAGCACTTCCGGTTCGACGAGAAATCCCTTCACGCTTCTGCCGTCGGCCAGCCGCACCGTCCCGATCGCCATCGGCGCCGGAATCGCATTCACGAACTTGCCGAACGCCGACGGCGACAACGTCCAGATTTCGAGCTCGATCGATGCGCCCTTGCCGGCCGCGACGCGCAACATGCCGGGCTTCGGCGGCGTGGTCGCAAGCGCATAGAGCTCGTAGTCCGGTGCGGTGCTGGTCACCTCGATCAGCTTCGCATTTAGCGCCTTCAACTCCCCGTTCAGCGCCATGCCGGAGAGATGTGCGCCGACGACGGCAATCGGAATCTCGTCGCTGCT
Organism: Bradyrhizobium manausense; assembly: GCF_001440035.1. Classification (GTDB taxonomy): domain Bacteria; phylum Pseudomonadota; class Alphaproteobacteria; order Rhizobiales; family Xanthobacteraceae; genus Bradyrhizobium; species Bradyrhizobium manausense. The sequence continues at coordinate 1,924 of NZ_LJYG01000044.1, forward strand.
GTTTGTGGGAAGGGTCGCAAGCGGCGCCTGCGCCACGCCCTTCGCGCCAACGGTCAGCTTTGTATCCGCATGGAAGATGCGGCCGATGCTTGCGAGCATCCCATCGCGCCCTGCCGGCGCCAGCAGCGTGATGCCGAACGGAACGCCGTCCGCGCGCATCGATGCCGGCACGGCGAGACCGCAGAGATCGAGCAGGTTGACGAAATTGGTGTAGGTGCCGAGCCGGCTGTTGAGCTCGATCGGATTGGCCAACACCTGCGCGGTCGTGTAGGCGGTCGGCGCCGTCGGCAGCACCAGCGCGTCGATGTTGGCGAACGTGCGCTCGGCGATCTTGCGCAGCCCCTGGAGGCGATAAAGCGCGGAGAACGTCTCGGCCGCCGTCAGCCGCGCCCCGGCCGCGGTGATCTCGCGGGTCACGGGATGAATTGAATCGGGCGCAGAGGCCAGCAGATTCTTGATCACGAGATAGCGTTCGGCGACCCACGGCCCCTCATAGAGCAGTCGCGCCGTCTCGTAGAACGGCTCGAGGTCGAACTCGACCAGGGTCGCACCGAGCGCGGTCCAACGCTTCAGCGCATCCGCGTAAGCGGCTTCCGATTTCTTGTCGCCAAAGAAGATCAGCTGCCCGTTGCGCGGGACACCGAGGCGCAGCTTTGTCGGGAAGGGGGTGATCGGCTCTAACGGCCGGTCGCGCGAGAACGGATCGGCCTGGTCGGGGCCGGCCATCACCGAGAGCGCGAGCGCGGCATCGTCGACCGTCAGCGCAAACACCGAGATACAGTCGAGCGTGCGGCAAGCCGGCACCAGGCCCGCGGTCGAGATCATGCCGAGGCTCGGCTTCAGCCCGACGATGTTGTTGAGCATCGCCGGCACGCGGCCGCTGCCGGCGGTGTCGGTGCCGAGCGACAGCGGCACCAGCCCGGCGCCGACGGCCGTCGCCGAGCCCGAGCTCGAGCCGCCGGGAATGAGATCCTCGCGGATGGAATTCTTGGGAATGCCGTAGGGCGAGCGCACGCCGACGAGGCCGGTTGCGAACTGGTCGAGATTGGTCTTGCCGATGATGATCGCGCCGGCGGCGCGCAGCCGCTCCACCGCGGTGGAGTCATGCGTCGGCATGTAGGAGAAGGCCGGACACGCCGCCGTGGTCGGAAATCCCAGCGCGTCGATATTGTCCTTCACAGCGACGGGAATGCCATAGAGCGGCAAGCCGGCGGCATCCGCGCGCGCCGCCAGCTTGTCGGCCTCGGCAACCACGTCCTTCTCGTCGCGCAGGCTGATGAAGACGGCGGGATCGTTGTGCTCGCGGATGCGCTGATAGGTCCGGGCCATGGTTTGCGCCGGCGTGAGCGTGCCCGCGCGATGTGCGGCCACAATCGCGCCGATCGTTTCAGGCTGCTCAGCCCCCAGTTCTACCCCCATGGCGTCAAAACTCCGGCAACATGTCTTCACCCGGAATGAAGCAAGCGATGTGCCATTGTGTACACAATCCGGGCAGGCTGGATGTGTCGGATACTATCGCGAGATCAGTGGGTTGTGGGATGTTTTGCCGATCGATGGGGGCGCGGTCCCGACGCCCCGGAACGGGCATCTGCCCAAATCATGAGCAGTGTTGTTGACGACAACAATTGCCGTGCGGAACATTATGGTCAAAGCGTCCGGAACCAGGCCGCAACCGATCCCGGATACGGGCGAGGAGGAAAATCATGACATCAGCCCTTCGCGGCGACGCTTCGAGCCTGTTCGCAACGCCCAAGACCGTCGCCGAGCATCGCGGCGACGGCAGCATCGTGCTGCGCTCGCAGGATGCCTTGCGCGACAGCGCGCGCTGCATCGGCGACTGGCTGGAGCAGTGGGCGCGGCAAGCGCCAGACAGGATCTTCCTCGCCGAGCGTGATGGCGCCGATACGCCCTGGGCCACCATGACTTACGCGGGTGCCCTGCGGCGGGTGCGTGCGGCAGCGTCGTGGATTCTGGCGCAGGGGTTCAGCGCGGAGCGCCCAATTGTCATTCTCTCCGACAATAGCGTTGACCATGCGCTGCTCGCGCTTGCCGCGCAGCATGTCGGCGTGCCCTCGGCGGCGATCTCGCCGGCCTATTCATTGATGTCGAAGGATTTCGACAAGCTGAAAAGCATGATCGCGCTGCTCGAGCCCGGCGCGATCTATGTTTCCGGGACCAAGCCGTTCGCGGCTGCGCTCGCTGCGATCAAGCCACTGCACACCGCGCAGATCATCAGTGGCAATGCTGGCGACGCTGATGCGCTTGCCTTCCGCGTCGTCACGACAACCCCCGAATCTGCCGATGTCGCGAAGGCCTTTGCCGCGGTGACGCCCGATACGATCGCAAAATTCCTGTTCACCTCGGGCTCGACGGGCGCGCCGAAGGCCGTCATCAACACCCAGCGCATGCTGACCTCGAGCCAGCAGGCCAAGGCGCAGACCTGGACCTTCCTTGAGCGAGGCGGAGGCGACCTCGTTATTCTCGACTGGCTGCCCTGGAGTCACACGTTCGGCGCCAACCACAATTTCAATCTCGTGCTGCGCAATGGTGGCTCGCTCTATATCGACGGCGGCAAGCCCGTGCCCGGCCTTTTTTCAATGTCGCTCGCCAATCTGAAAAGCGTGATGCCGACGGTCTATTTCAACGTGCCGCGCGGCTTCGACATGCTGATCGCGGCGCTACGTGGCGACGAGGAGCTGCGCCGGCGTTTCTTCGGCGAGGTGAAGTTCGCCTTCTATGCCGGTGCTGCGTTGCCGCAGAATCTCTGGGAGGCGCTCGCGCAGCTCTCCGTCGAGACCGTCGGCCGTGCGCTGCCGATGGTCTCCGCCTGGGGCTCGACGGAGACCTCGCCGTTGGCGACCGATTGTCATTTCCTCGCGGAGCGCTCCGGCAATATCGGCGTGCCGATTCCTGGCACGGAGCTCAAGCTCGTCAAATCAGGCGACAAGCTGGAGGTACGGGTGCGCGGTCCCAACGTCACGCCTGGGTATTGGAAAGCGCCGGAGCTGACGAAGCAGGCATTTGACGAAGAGGGCTTCTATCTCATCGGCGATGCCGTGAAGTTTGCGGACCCTGAGCGTCCCGAGCGCGGCCTGTTCTTCGACGGCCGCGTCGCGGAGGATTTCAAGCTCAACTCCGGCACCTGGGTCAGCGTCGGCACGTTGCGCCTTGCCGGCATCGCCGCGCTGGCGCCGCTGGCACAGGACATCGTGGTGTCAGGCGATGGCGGCAGCGAGGTCCGCTTCCTCTTATTTCCGAATATCGCCGCGTGCCGGGCGCATGCTGGCCTGCCCGAAACTGCTGATGTGAGCGACGTGCTGGCGCATGACAAGGTCCGGTCTGCGATCGCGCAGGGCCTGGCCAAACTGAGGCAGCAGAGCGCCAATTCGTCCGGACACGCGACGCGCGCGCTGCTGCTTGCCGAGCCGGCCTCGGTCGATGGCGGTGAGATCACCGACAAGGGTTACATCAATCAGCGTGCCGTGCTGACGCGGCGCGCAGACGCCGTGGCGCGGCTGAACGACGATGCGTCGGCGGATTGGATCGGCTGCGAGCTCACCGGCTAGAGTCGCTGGCGTGCCCGGACGCCAGGCCCAAATATGCCAGCCGTCCTGTCGCAACAGGCTGCACGAATATTTTGTTGCCTTAGCAACTAATTTGTGCGAACCATTCCGAACCAGGAATGACGGCGGGCGAACCGTCGCGTTTGATCTCGGAGGGAACAATGCGCGGCAGCAATGATGTCGTCGGCAAGCGTAGGCGCATGCCAGGAGATGACGCCGGATCGCGCCCGGTGCGCGAGCTGTCAGGTCTCCGTGCTGCCGGTCACGGCGCCGAGATTCTCGTGCAGGCGGCGCAGCAGGTCGATCAGCACCTCGCGTTCGTCCTTGCTGAGGCAGGACAACAGCCGCCGCTCACGCTCGAATGCGGCCACGATCACCTTGTCATGGGTCACGCGCCCCTTCGCTGTCAGCGCGATCGAGTGGGTTCGGCCATCGTCCGGATCAGTGCGGATCGAGACCAATCCCCGCTTCTCCAGGCTCGCCAGCGTTCGGCTCACCGGGCCCTTGTCGAAACCAATGACGTGGCAGATGCGCGAGGCCGGAATTCCGGGTTCGATCGCCAGCAGCGACATGATCCGCCATTCCGTGACGTTGACGCCGAACTCCCGCTGGTAGAGCGCGGTCGCGCTGTTCGAGAGCTTGTTGGCGATGAAGGTGATGAAGGCCGGGACGTAACGGTCGAGATCGAGCGTCGGTCCCGCATCTCTGGGCGAGGGCTTGTGGCGGGCTTTGGTCGAAGACGGTGGCATATCGGCCTTGTGACTCGCGGGGGGCCCGCAGACCTAATGGCAAGCGCCGCCCTTTCACAAGATCAAAATGAGGGAGGCGTTCAATGAGCACATCCGGCTCCGTCGTATCGGGCGTCCCGCATCTCGACGTCGATCCCTTCGCGATGGACTTTTTCGCCGATCCCTATCCGACGCACGAGGTGCTGAGGGAGGCGGGGCCGGTGGTCTATCTCGACAAATGGAATGCCTATGGCGTCGCGCGCTATGCCGAAGTCCATGCCGTTCTGAACGATCCCGCGACCTTCTGCTCCAGCCGCGGCGTCGGCCTATCGGATTTCAAGAAGGAGACGCCGTGGCGGCCGCCGAGCTTGATCCTGGAGGCCGATCCGCCCGCGCACACCCGCACCCGCGCCGTGCTGTCGAAAGTGCTGTCGCCGACCGCAATGAAGCAGGTGCGCGACCGCTTTGCCGCGGCGGCGGAGGAGCGCGTCGATGTCCTGCTGGAGAAGCGCAGCTTCGACGCGATCGCCGATCTTGCGGAAGCCTATCCGCTCTCGATCTTCCCAGATGCGCTCGGCCTGAAGCCCGAAGGCCGCGAGCACCTCATCCCCTATGCGAGCGTCGTGTTCAACGCCTTCGGCCCCCCGAACCGGTTGCGCCAGGAGGCGATCGAACGATCGGCGCCGCATCAGGCCTATGTTGCCGAGCAGTGCCAGCGCGAGAACCTGGCACCCGGCGGCTTTGGGGCCTGCATTCACGCACAGGTCGACGAGGGTGCTATCACGCCCACCGAAGCGCCGCTGCTGGTCCGCTCGCTGCTGTCGGCCGGACTCGACACGACCGTCAACGGCATCGGCGCCGCCGTCTATTGTCTCGCGCGCTTCCCCGAGCAATGGCAGCGCCTGCGCGAGGATCTTTCGCTGGCGCGCGGCGCCTTCGAGGAGGCGGTGCGTTTCGAGTGCCCGGTGCAGACCTTCTTCCGCACCACCACCCGTGAGGTCGAACTCTCAGGTGCGAGAATCGGCGAAGGCGAGAAGGTGCTGATGTTCCTCGCCGCTGCAAATCGCGATCCCCGCCGCTGGGACGACCCCGACAGCTATGACATCACCCGCCGCACCTCCGGCCATGTCGGCTTCGGCTCGGGCATCCACATGTGCGTCGGCCAGCTCGTGGCGCGCCTCGAGGGCGAGGTGATGCTCACGGCGCTGGCGCGGCGCATCGCGAAAATCGAGATTACCAGCGAGCCGAAGCGCCGCTTCAACAACACGCTGCGCGGGCTCGACAGCCTGCCCGTTGCCATCACCCCGGCCTGACAAGGAGCCTCGATGCCCACGATCAGCTTTGTCCATCCCGACGGCAAGTCCGACCGCGTCGAGACCTCGGACGGCGAGAGCGCTATGCAGGTGGCCACCCGCCACGGCTTCGACGGCATCCTGGCCGAATGCGGCGGCAACGCGATGTGCGCGACCTGTCACGTCTATGTCGACGAGAACTGGATCGCCCGCCTGCCCGCGATGGCCGAGGACGAGGACGCGCTGCTCGACGGCACCGCGGCCGCGCGGCTCCCGAACAGCCGGCTGTCCTGCCAGATCAGGATCACACCAGACCTCGACGGACTCGTGCTGAAGCTGCCGGAGCGGCAGGTCTGACGTTTCAAGCGCGGCGGCAACGACCAACGCGGCACATCAGGGGAGGGAATGATGAAGCGACTGAAGTGGACACTCGCTCTGGTGGCGAGCCTGGTCAGTGGCGCGGCCAGCGCCGAGATCTCGGAGAATGTCGTACGCGTCGGCGTGCTCAACGACATCTCTGGCATCTTCCAGGACACCAACGGCATGGGTTCCGTCGAGGCCGCGCGTATGGCGGCCGAGGATTTCAACGGCGGCGGCAAAGGCATCAAGGTCGAGATCGTCTATGCCGATCACCAGAACAAAGCTGATGTCGGCAATGCCATCGCGCGCAAATGGCTCGATGTCGAGGGCGTCGACGCGATCGTTGACGTGCCGAATTCGGCCGTCGGCCTCTCCATCAACACGCTGCTGCGCGACAGCCGCATGACCTTCCTGGCGTCATCGACGGCGAGCTCCGATCTGACCGGCAAGGCGTGCTCGCCCAATACCATCCAATGGGTCAACGATGCCTGGGCGACCGGCAACACCACCGCTGCGGCGATGATGTCGCGCGGCGGCAAGGACTGGTATTTCCTCACGGTCGATTACGCGCTCGGCAAGGGCATCGAGGCGGAGGCGCAGAAGTACATCGAGGGACACGGCGGCAAGGTGCTGGGCTCCTCCAAGCATCCGCTCGGCACCTCCGATTTCGCCTCCTTCCTGCTGCAGGCGCAAAGCTCGAAAGCGCAGGTGATCGGGCTCGCCAATGCAGGCGGCGACACGATCAACGCGGTGAAGCAGGCCGCCGAATTCGCCATCCAGCAGAGCGGCCAGAAGCTCGTCGCCTTCCTGCTCTTCATCAACGACGTTCACGGCATGGGCATCAAGGTGGCGCAGGGCCTCCAGCTCATGGAAGCGTTCTACTGGGACATGAACGACGACACCCGCGCGTTCGCCAAACGCTTTGCCGCCCGGCCCGGCATGAACGGCAAGATGCCGAGCGGCAACCAGGCCGGGGTCTATGCCTCCACACTCGCCTACCTCAACGCGGTCGCCGCCACCGGCAGCGATAGTGCCAAGGATGTCGTGCCCGAGATGAAGAAGTTCAGGGGCAAGGACAAGTTGTTCGGCGACACCACGATTCGCCAGGACGGCCGCGTCGTGCATCCGATGTATCTGTTCGAGGTGAAGAAGCCGGAAGAGTCGAAATATCCGTACGACTATTACAAGCTGGTCTCGACGATTGCCGCCGACCAGGCGTTCCGCCCGTTGGCGGAAGGCGGATGCGAACTGGCCAGGTAAACGGTCTTGTGCCTCCAATGCGGTGCGGCGGCACTTGCCAAAATAAGAAATGGAGGTAATGATTATAGTATATAACTAAATAGGGAGGTCCGCCATGAGGACTTGCTTGATATCAGCCGCCGTGCTGGTCGTGCTTCTGGGATCGACCGCGCTGGCACGCGCCGACGGCGAGCCCTGCTCGTCGGTCACCACCGCTTCGCTCGGTATCTCAAGCGTCGAGATAACCGGGTCCAAAACGCAGGACGCGGCTAACGGTCTCCCCAAGCATTGCATCTTGACGGGGCTTGCCAACCGGCGGACCGGAGCCGACGGGAAGTCCTATGCCATCGGGTTCGAATTGCGATTGCCGGCCGAGTGGAACGGCCGCTTCCTGCATCAGGTCAATGGCGGTAACGACGGCGTCGTCGTGCCCGCTCTCGGCAGCTTGCCCGAGGGCTTAGCCTCCGGTGGGACAGTGCCATTGGCGCGCGGCTTTGCCGTGCTGTCGTCGGATAGTGGCCATTCCGGCTCCGACCCCGCGAACAAGTCGCTGGGCCTGACTGCGGGCGCGGCGTTCGGCCTCGATCCGCAGGCGCGGCGCGACTATGGCTATGCCGCCGACATGACGCTGTCGCCGGTTGCAAAGCAGATCATCGCCCTGCATTACGGGCGCAAGCCGGAACGCTCCTATATGGCGGGATGCTCGAACGGCGGGCGTCACGCCATGGTCGCGGCGTCGCGCATGCCGGAAAATTACGACGGTTTCCTCGTCGGCAATCCTGGCTTCGACCTGCCGCGCGCTGCGATCCAGCACGCCTGGGACGTGCAGGCCTTCCTGAAAGTTGATCCCGATCTGCGCAAGTCCATCACCAAGGAGGATGCCCAGCTCGTTTCGTCCCGCATCACCGAGGCCTGCGACGCGCTCGATGGCGTCAAGGATGGTCTGACCGCCAACCTCGCCGCCTGTCAGAAGGCGTTCGATCTCAAGAGCCTGGTCTGCGCGCCGGGGCAGAATAGCGCCTGTTTGTCCGAAGCCAAGGTCGACGCCCTGAAGATGAGCCTCGCCGGGCCGAAGAATTCGAAAGGTGAGGCGCTCTATTCCGACTGGCCCCTCGACGGCGGCATCGGCACCGGCAATTGGCGCACCTGGAAGGTCGAGAGCCCCATCGCGCCCTGGAACAATTACCCGATCATCGCCACCATGGGCGCAGCGTCGCTGAACTACATCTTCTCGACACCGCCGGTCGTGGTCGAGGGCAGCAACGAGAAGCTGGTCGAGGCACTGAAGGCCTATGATTTCGACAAGGACGCGCCGAAGATTTTCACCAAGGACGCGACCTTCACGGAGTCAGCCATGGACTTCATGACGCCGCCTGACATCGATGATCCCAAGCTCGCCGCGCTCCAGAAGTCCGGCGGCAAGATGCTGATCTATCACGGTCAGGCCGATCCGGTGTTCTCGGTGAACGACAGCATCCGCTGGTACGACCGGCTGAACAAGAACCTGCAGGGGCGCGCCGACGGCGTCGCGCGCCTGTTCACGATTCCCGGTGAAACGCATTGCGGCGGCGGCGTTACCCTCGACAAGTTCGATGCATTGTCCGCGCTGATCGATTGGGTCGAGAAGGGCAAGGCACCCGAGCGCGTCATTGCGTCCGCCAATCCCGCCAACAAGGAAGTCCCCGCGTCCTGGAGCCCGGGCCGGACGCGGCCGCTGTGCCCGTATCCGAGCTACGCCGCGTATTCCGGGCAGGGCGACAGCGAGGACGCCGCGAATTTCGTTTGCAAGGCGCCGTAGCCCGTCGCGCGTCGGGAGGCGCTCGCCCGAACCCAGCGCGGCGCGCAGCGCTGCGCTGCAGAGCCGTGCCCACGGTTCCGGGTCCCGGCTCTGCGTCGCGTCATTTCATGCCGCGCCGGGTCCGGGACACGAGAAGCTTGCCTACACCACCTTGCTGCTGCCCTGCGTGATCAGCCGCGCCGCGCGCTGGTCTCGCGCGTAGATCCACAGCCAGCTCAGCGCGACGCTGAGGCGGTGGCGGAGGCCGATCAGGAAATAGATGTGGGCGACGCCCCAGATCCACCACGCGATGGTGCCGCGCAATTTGACCTTGCCGAAGTCGATCACCGCGAGCCGCTTGCCGATCTGCGCAAGGCTGCCGGCGTGCTTGTAGCGGAACGGGCCGGTCGGCGCGCCCTGCAGCCGCGCCTTGATGGTCGCGGCGACATGCTTGCCCTGCTGCTTCGCCGCCGGTGCGATGCCCGGCACGGGCTTGCCGTTCCAGGCGTTGATGTTGACGGTGTCGCCGATCGCGAAGATTTCGGGATGGCCGGGAATGGTGAGGTCGTCGGCGACCTGCACGCGTCCGGCGCGATCGCTTGGCGCGCCCAGCCATTCGGCGGCGGGCGATGCGCGCACGCCGGCGGCCCAGATTCGCGTCTTGGCCTCCAGCAGCTTGCCGCCGAAGACCACACCATCGCGGTTGATCTCGGTGACGGCCTGTCCGAGCACAACCTCGACTCCGATCTTTTCCAGCGAGGCCTGCGCGTAAGCCGAGAGATCGTCGGGAAAGCCCGCCAGCACGCGCGGGCCCGCTTCGATCAGCACAACGCGCGCCTTGTGGGTATCGATGTTGCGGAAATCCGCCGGCAGGGTGTGATGCGCCATCTCGGCGATGGTGCCGGCGAGCTCGACGCCGGTCGGGCCGGCGCCGACGATGACAAAGGTCAGCCGCGCCGCGCGCTTCGCGGGATCAGTCTCCCGCTCGGCGCGCTCGAACGCCACCAGGATGTGACGGCGCAGCGTGGTCGCGTCTTCCAGCGTCTTCAGTCCCGGCGCCCATGTCTCCCACTCGTCATGGCCGAAATAGGCGTGACGCGCGCCGGTGGCGAGCACCAGCGTGTCGTAAGGCACCTCGCTGCCATCGTCGATCAGCACGCACCGGCGCGCGCTATCGACGCCGCTCACCGTCGCGAACAGCGTCGTCACCTCGCGCCGATCGCGCATGAGATGACGGATCGGCCAGGCGATCTCGCTGGTCGCAAGCGAGGCGGTTGCGACCTGGTAAAGCAGCGGCTGAAACAGATGATGGTTGCGGCGATCGATCAGCGTGATCTCCACCGGCGCGCCGGCAAGCCGGTAGGTCGTCTCCAGCCCGCCGAAGCCGGCGCCGACGATGACGACGCGATGGGGATTTGCGGCCATGATGCACCCTCGAATCTTGCCTCTTCACGCTCTTATTTAAGTGCGGATTGGGTGCCGTGGTCCAATAGCCGTCATCAATGATGGAATAGGCTTGGCGTATCGATATTCCCCGCGAAAAAGCGCCGCAGGCTCGGGCAAAGTAAGTAGAATTATATTTCTTGCCATCTCCATTTAGGGCGAAATATGGTGCAGGGGCGGCGGCTGAGCCATTGGCGGCGCGACAGATTTTGCGTTCAATAGAGACAGGCTCCGGGGCGGCGATCACCCCGTCTTCCGGGGATCAATAATAAGGAGGGGAGTGGTTATGAGGACGGCATTCTGGCTGGCGGGCGCAGCGGCGCTGGTGCTGGCAAATCCGGCATTCGCCGGCGACACCATCAAGATCGGTTTCGTCTCGACCTTCAGCGGCCCGACCGCCGTGATCGGCAACGACATGCGCAACTCGTTCGAACTCGCGCTCGATCATCTCGGACGCAAGATGGGCGGCAAGCCGGTCGAGGTGATCTATGAGGACGATGGCCAGAAGCCCGATGTCGGCAAGCAGAAGACCGAGAAGCTGGTTCAGTCCGACAAGGTCGATTTCCTGGTCGGCTACATCTGGTCGAACGTGCTGCTCGCCTCGCTCAAGACCGCGGTGGATTCGCAGACCTTTCTGATCTCGGCCAATGCGGGTCCCTCGCAGCTCGCGGGCGAGCTGTGTAGCCCTTACGTGTTCTCGACCTCCTGGCAGAACGACCAGACGCCGGCCGCCATGGGCCTTTACATGAATGCGAACGGGGTCAAGAGCGTGTTTCTGATCGGCCCGAACTACGCCGCCGGCAAGGATATGCTCGCCGGCCTGAAGAGCACGTTCAAGGGCGAGATCAAGGGCGAGGAATACACTGTCTGGCCGAGCCAGCTCGACTTCTCTGCGGAGCTGGCGAAAGCCCGTGCCTCCGGCGCCGAATCGATCTTCGTGTTCTATCCCGGTGCGGCCGGCGCGCAGTTCCTCAATCAATACGTCCAGGCCGGCATGAAGAGCACCATGCCGCTCTACACCGCCTTCACCGTCGACGAGACGACGCTGCCGTTGCAGAAGGAGAACGCGTTCGGTGTGCCCGGCGCGCAGGAATGGGTGAACGATCTGCCGAACGAGCAGAACAAGAAGTTCGTTGCCGACTACCGCGCGAAATATCCGAATGCCCGGCCGAGCTATTACGGCGCGCAGGCCTATGATGCGGCGCAGCTCATCAACAGCGCGGTGGTCGCCGTCGGCGGTGACACGACCAAGAAGGACGCGATGAAGGCCGAGATGGAGAAGGCCAACTTCAAGTCGCTGCGCGGTTCATTCAAATATGGCAACAACCACATCCCGATCCAGAACTTCTATCTGCAGGACGTGGTGAAGGGCGCCGGTGGCGAGCTCACGCTGAAGACCGTCGCCACCATCGTCACCAACGATCAGGACCGCTTCCACGACAAGTGCCCGATGAAGTGAGGGCTCTCTCCCTCTCCCCGCACTTGGCTCGCCGAAGCGCTTGGCGAAGGCGGATGCGGGGAGACGACTCTCTCCGCCGTCATTGCGAGCGCAGCGAAGCAATCCAGAGTCTTTCCGAGGAGGGATTCTGGATTGCTTCGCTGCGCTCGCAATGACGCGTGGATAGAGCCTACACCCTCGGCATGCTCGCAGGCCGCACCTCGCGCGCTTGCGCCGCGAGCCTGATGCCGGCATTGGGCGCACCAAATCCTTGATAGCTCCGCCGCTCGACGATCTCGAAGAAGAAGCGCTCGTCGAAAATGTGGGTGTAGACCTGGAAGAATTCGCCGTCGCCCTCGCGGTCGTAGAGGATGTGATTGGCGCGGAGCTTGGCCATGACATCGGGGACGAGGTCGTATTTGGCTTCGATGTCGTCGTAGTAATTGTCAGGGATATCCAGGAAGCCGGCGCCGCGTGCGCGCATCGCCGCGACGGTGGCGAAGATATCCTCGCACGCAAAGGCGACGTGCTGCACGCCTGAGCCGAAAAACTCCGAGATGAAGCGGGCCGGCAGCGTGCGGTTGGCGGAGGAGCCGTTGACGACGAAGCGCAGGCTCTGGTCGCCATTGATGAGGGCCTGGCTCTGCACGAGGCCTCTGGGGTCGGCGATCTCCATCTGCGGCAGCCGCTTGAGGTCGAGAATGCCGGTGTAGAACAGTAGCCAGGACAGCATCTCATCATAGGGCATCGACTGCGCGATGTGGTCGACCGCGATCAGCGCATCGGCGCTTGCGTTGCTCGCGACGGGCTCGAAATCCGTGTCCCAGTTCTTGCCGGCCTGGTCGAGGAAATAGAGCAGGCTGCCGCCGACGCCGTGGATCGCGGGGATCTCCAGCTCGCCCGGCCCGACCGGTTGGTAGAAGGTGCGCGCCTTCAGCGTTTCGGCCCGCTGCATGGCAAGGCCGGCATTGTCGACGTCGAGCGCGATGGCGCACACGCCGGGGCCGTGCGTGACATAGTGCGAATGCGCAAAGCCGTCGGTCTCGGAATTGATCACGAGCTCGACCTTGCCTTGCGACCAGCGCTCCACCGCTTTGCTGCGATGCTTGCCGGTCTTGCGGAAGCCGAGCTGCGAAAACAATCGCGCGAGCTCGCCGGCCTTGGTTTCGTTGACGGCGAATTCGATGAAGCCGGTGCCGCTGCTCTTGGGCTTCGGCGCCAGGGGCTCGCCGACGAGCTTTGGCCAGTCCGGTGCGAGCTGGTCCTGCAGCAGGATCAGCGAGCGCAGGCCGTCGACCGCGGTCTGTGCCGCGGAGCCGGCGCGGAACTGGTCGTTGAAGATCTCCAGCGACCAAGGCCCGGAGTAACCGGTTGCGGCGATCGCCTGCATGAATTCGCCGACCGGCAAATCCCCCTGGCCAGGGAAGGAGCGGAAGTGCCGGCTCCATGACAGGATGTCGAGCTCGAGCTTCGGCGCGTCGGCGAGCTGGACCAGAAAGATCTTGTCGCCGGGGATCGAGGCCATGGCGCGAACCGGGAAGCCCGGTGCCAGCGCGTGAAAAGAGTCGAGAATGACGCCGATCGCGGGATGATCGGCACGCCGCACGATCTCCCACGCATCGCGATAGTCGTTGACGTGCCGGCCCCAGGCCAGCGCCTCATAGCCGACGCGCAGGCCCCGCTTGGCAGCGCGGTCGCCGAGCTCGCGAAAATCGTCGGCCGCGCGGTCGATGCCGCCGAGCGAGTGAGGGGACACGTTGGAGCAAATTAGCAAGAGATCGGTGCCGAGCTCCTGCATCAGTTCGAACTTGCGCTCGGCGCGGGCAAAGTTGCGCGCGCGCTGCGGCTCCGGCATACCCTCGAAATCACGGAACGGCTGGTAGGCGCAGATCTCGAGATTGAGGTCCTTGCAGAGCTTTGCGATGTCGCGCGGCTTCGAACCGAACGACAACAGGTCGTTCTCAAAAATCTCGACCGCCTCGTAGCCTGCCGATGCGATGGCACGCAGCTTTTCGTCGAGGGCGCCCGAGAGGGAAACGGTGGCGATCGAGCGTTTGTTCATGCTGTAGTTTCCTCCATGGCGCCCCCGAGAAAGAGCTGGCCGATGCGTGGGTCGTTCAGGATGCGCTGCGCCTTGTCGACCATGCGGGTCTGGCCGAGCTCGAGCACGACGCCGATATCAGAAATTTCCAGCGCCGAGCGCGCGTTCTGCTCGATCATCAGGATGGTGACGCCGCGGTCGCGCAAATTCTTCAGGATATCGAAGGTCTGCTGCACCATCAGCGGCGACAGCCCGATCGAGGGCTCGTCGATCAGTACCAGCTTCGGCTCGAGCAGCAGCGAGCGAGCGATTTCGAGCTGTTTCTGCTCGCCGCCGGACAAGGTCGAGGCCTGCTGGGCCGATTTGCGGCGCAGCGCCGGAAACAGGTCGAGGGCGGCCTCGATCCGCGTCGGCAGATCGATGCCCTTGCCGGCGGCGACGCCGCCGAGCTCGATATTGTGGCGGACCGAGAGCTCGGGAAAGATATTGCGGCCCTGCGGCACGTAGCAGATGCCGGCATTGAGCAGCGCGCGCTGATTCAAGTTTGTGACGTCGCGGCCTGCGAAGCTGATCTTGCCTTCGCGGAGCTTCAGGAGACCGAAGATCGCCTTGAACACGGTGGACTTGCCGGCGCCGTTGGGGCCGATGATCGTGGTGATGGTCGCGGACGGCACCGAGAATGTGGTGCCATTCAAGATTGTCATCTTGCCGTAGCCGCCGACGAGGTTGTGAACCGAGAGGATCGGGTCGCTCATGGTCAGTGTCCCAAATAGGCTTCGATCACGGCCGGGTTCTTCCGGACCTCGTCCGGACGTCCCATCGCCAGCACCTTGCCTTCCGCCATCACTATCACGCGCGAGCACAACGACATCACGAATTCCATGTTGTGCTCGATCACGACGAACGTGGCGTTCTTGTCGCGGTTGATGGCGACCAGCCGCTCTTTCAGATCGGCCAGCATCGACGGGTTGACACCGCCGGCGGGCTCATCGAGCAGCACCAGGCGCGGGCCGCCCATGAACGCCATGGCGGCATCGAGCAGTTTCTGCTGGCCGTAGGAGAGGCCGCCGGCAGGCTCAGCCGCGAGATGATCGAGCTTGAAGAAGCCGATCATCTGGTTGGCGGCATCCGTCAGCCCGGCATCGGAGCGGCCGACGAGGCGCGAGGCCATGTTACCCTGATGCTCCTGACCCGCCAGGATCAGGTTCTCGCGCACCGAGAGTTTTGGAAAGACCTGCAAGAGCTGGAAGGTGCGGCTCACGCCGAGCTTGTTGAGCTCGGAGGGGCGGAGGCCCGTGACCACCTTGCCGTCGAGCTTGACCTCACCCCCCGATGGCGTGAGCTGGCCGAGGATGCAGTTGAACAAGGTCGACTTGCCGCAGCCGTTCGGGCCGATCAGGCCGAGGATCTCGCCTTCGCGGACATCGAAGCTGACGCCGTCGACCGCGTGGATGCCGCCAAAGCTTTTCTTGATATTGGTGACTTCGAGCACCGCACTCATTGCGCCGTCTCCAGGCGGGATTTGGCGACGGCGCGCAGCGTGGACGCCGCCTTGGTGCGCCGCGCGGCCATGTAGCGGTCGAGGATTCCCAGGATGCCGGTCGGCGACCAGATCAGCAGCCCCATCACAGCCAGCGCGTAGAGCATCAGATAATAGCCCTCGGTGAAGCGCAGCCACTCCGGCAGCAGCACCGCGATCATCGCCCCCAGGAACGGACCGAAATAGAAGCCGGCGCCGCCGACGATCACCATCATCAAGAGGTCGAGCGAGAGCGACAGGTTGAACGGAACAGGATCGATATATTGCGTCAGCGGCGCATAGAGCGCGCCGGCGACGCCGCCGAGCGCCGAGCCGATCGCGAACGCCATCAGCGTATAGCGGNGGCGGGTGTCGATGCCGAGTGACTGGGCCCGCAATGGATTCTCGCGCAGTGCCATGAAGGCGCGGCCCCAGGGCGAACGGATCAGCCACCACACCGCCAGCGAGACGATCGCAAGCGAGCCGAGGCAGACATAATAGAACGGCAGTGGCTTGTTGGTCGCGATGCCGAAGAGGTGTGGTCGCGGAATGTTGGAGATGCCGTAGATGCCGCCGGTGAGCCAGCTCTCGTTGCGAAACACCAGGAAGGCCAGGGTCGAGAAGGCGAGGGTGACGAAGGCAAGGTAATGGTGCTGCACCCGCAGCGCCGGATAGCCGAGCACCCAGCCGACCGCGAAGCTCAAGACGATCGCGACTGCAATCGCGGCCGGCAGCGGCCAGCCATGCGTGGTCATGATCGCGGCGGCATAGGCGCCGATACCGACGAAGGCGCCCTGCGCCAGCGAGACCTGGCCGGCATAGCCCAGCGTGAGGTTGAGGCCCATGGCGGCGATCGTCATCACCGCCCATTGGCTGAGGATGAACAGGCCGTAGCGGTTGAAGTTCATGGGGATGACGATCAGGCCGGCAATGACGACGAGGCCGAGCGCGATCTTCAGGGGCTTTGCAAAACCGCTCATACCGTGCGCTCCTCGGCGCGGCCGAGCAGTCCTTGCGGCCTGAACAGGATGACGGCGATCAGGAAGATCATTGGCACGGCGGCGCGGTACTGCGTCGAGACATAGGCGGCCGCGAGATTGTCGAGCACGCCGATCAGGAGGCCGCCGATGATCGCGCCGCGCACCTGGTTGAAGCCGCCGACGATCGCCGCGATGAAGGCGGCTTGGCCGAGCACTTCACCGCTGGAAAATTTCGCCAGATAGATCGGCGTGATCAGCAGCGAGGCCAGCGCGACCAGGAAGGCGTTGATCAGGAAGGTCAGCAGGATCATGCGCTCGACCGGCACGCCGATGATGCGCGCGACGGTCGGATTCTGCGCTGCGGCCTGCATCTGATGACCAAGCGACGTGCGGTTGAGCAGCGTGGTCAGGCAGAGCACCGCCAGAATGGCGACGACGAGCACGCCGAGGCTTTGCAGCGACACGGCATGGCCGAGGACGGAGATATCGCCGGTCGGCACGATTGACGGAAACGGCGAGGCCTCGGCGCTGAAGAACTGCTTCACGGCTTCCTTCATGCCAATGGCGAGCGCCATGGTCGCGATTGCCAGCGGCAGCACGCCATGGCGCATCATCGGGTCGACCAGCAGCATCTTGAAGGCGAGGCCCAGCAGGATCATCGAGAGCAGGATGCCGAGGATGCTCGCGAGCCAGAACGGCGCGCCCACATGCATTGCCGCCAGCATCAGGAATGCCGGCAGCATCACGAACTCGCCTTGCGCGAAATTGATGGTCTGCGAGGTCTGCCACAGCAGCGTGAAGCCAACCGCAACCAGCGCATAGATCGCGCCAGTGGCGAGGCCCGCGACCAGGAGATCGAACAGGTTGGACATCTTCCTCTCTCGTGCCGCTCGCTCGCCCCGCTCTATCATCTCCCTCTCCCCGCAAGAGCGGGGCGAGGGAGAAGAGAGGCGAAGATCACTTCAGCTTCGGCAGCACCTGCTTCACCACCTGCTTGCCTTCAACCACCTCAACCAGGAAGCTCTGCCGATCGATGTCGCCATTCTGGTCGAAGCTGACGTCCATCAGAATGCCCGGCTCCTCGGAGGCCTTGATGGTCAAGCCGTGCAGCGTATCGGCGAAGGCCTTGGGATCGACCTTGCCCATCTTCTCGGTGGTGGCTTTCACCATGTAGACGGCGAGGTAGCCCTTCAGTCCGTTGTGATCAGGCACATAGTTGTACTTCTTCGAGAAGCGATCGCGGAAACCCTTGATCAGGTCGACCGGCGCATCCGTGGTGAGGCCGACATGGCCGCGCGCGCCGTTGGCGGCGTCCCCGGCGAGCTCGATCACCTTCTGGCCGATCAGCGTTGTCTCGCCCATCAACGGCGCGGCCACGCTCTGGCGCTTCAGCTCCTTCAGGATACGCGCGCTCTCTTCTTCGTTGAGGTAGACGAAGACGGCGTCGGGATTGGCGGCCTTGATCTTGCCGACGTCGGCGGCGAAATCGGCCTGGCCCGCTTCAGTGGAGAGATCGGCGACCACCTTTGAGCCGAGACGCTCCAGCTCCTTGATCACGACGTCACGTCCGCCGCGGCCGAAATCATTGTTGACCCAGACCACTGCGACCGACTTCGCCTTCATGTCGTCGTGGATGTACTTTGCGACCTTCGGCATCGAGGATTGCTGGCCGAACGAGGTGCGGAACAGGAACTTGTTGCCCGCTTGCGTCAACTCGGCGGCTTCGCCGCCCATGATCTGGGTGATGCCGGCTTCGGCGGCGAGCGGGGCGGTGACCTTCACCGAGCCGGAATAGCCGGGGCCGAGCAGCACATAGGGCTCTGCGTCGAGCGCCTTCTGCACCTGCGCGCGCGCCACGCCGGGGTTGGACTGCGAGTCGGCATGGGTGACTTCGAGCTTGCGGCCGAGAATGCCGCCTTTGGCATTAATCTCCTCCACCGCGAGGTCGATGCCGTTTTTCCAGTTGGTGCCGACGGTTGCGCCGCCACCCGACAACTCGGCGACGTCGGCGAGCTTGATCGTCTGCGCCAAGGCGCCCGTGGTCGTGATGGCAGTGAGCAGCGCGCCCACCAATAGCGTTGATTTCATCGTCCTCTCCTCCCGTATCATCTTTGCAAGCGGGCCTTGTGTCCGGCCGCTTCGCCTCAAGCTGCCTGATAGGCGGCGCTGCGCGCGGCCATCACGGCGTCAAAAGCCTCTCCCATGACTTCGGTCGATGGGGCAAGGCCCGTGAACAATTCGAACGCGTCGGCAGCCTGGTAGATCGCAAGCTCCCGCCCGGTCATGATCCGCGCCCCCTTGTCTCGCGCTGCGGCAAGCAGCGGCGTGATCAGCGGCGAATAGACAGCGTCGGCGACCCACAGGTTTTCGCGCAGCAGCGCCGGGGGGACCGGTGTGTCCCGGTTCGGCAGCATGCCGACCGGTGTGCCGTTGACGAGGCCAGTTGCGCCATCAAGCGCGTCCTCGACGCTTCGAGCGACCCGTGCGCCACCGTGACTGGCCAGCAGTGCGGCAAGCCTCTCGGCCCGCGACGGCTCGCTGTCGAAGATGCGCAGGTCAGTGACCTTGAGGCTCGCCAGCGCAAACGCGATGGCCTTGCCGACGCCGCCGGTGCCGATCACGGCCACTGCATTTCCGGAAGGCGACAGCAGCGGCTTGACCGCGCGTGCAAAGCCTGTGGTGTCGGTGTTGTGGCCGATCAGCCTGTTATTCTTGACCACGATGGTGTTGACCGCGGCCATCGTGGCTGCCGTCGATGCCAGCTCGTCGAGCAGCGGCACCACGGCTTCCTTGTAGGGGAAGGTGACGTTGACGCCGGCAAAGCCGAGCCGCCGCACGCCCTCGAGCATCATGCTCAGCCCGGTCGCATCCGCGCCGGCGACCTCGATGAGCTGGTAGTGGCCCCGCAGGCCCAGAGCCTCGGCGGCGCGCTCATGCATGGCGGGGGAGGCGGAATGAGTGATCGGCGCACCGATCAAGCCGGTCAGGAGTTTTTTGGAGGCAACGGAGCCGCGGCTGGACATGATTCAGTATCGTCTCTCGATGGTCCTTGATCGTCCCTCGATTGTTCCTTGATCGTTTCTTGATCATTTCTTGGGGCGCGCGTCGATGTCAGGCCATTAGCCGGGAAAACCGCGCAATTCCAAGAGGGACGATAGTCAATCCCCTGCCTAGCACAATTACCCTTTCGTCCCGCAAACCTAACATAATGTTAGTTCTTCCGCACGCGCCCGAGCGCGGCCTTGCCGTTGCTGCGTGCTGGCTCGACTGCGCGCATCTCGGCGCGCAGTGATTCGATGAAATATTCGACATGGAGCGACAGCGGCGCGCCGCGCTTCACGGCGATATAGGTGTCGAATTGCGTCGGCTCGGCGATCTTGATGAGCTCGACGCCGGGATAGCCGCCATGAGCAACCGTGAACTGGTCGATGATGGCGATGCCGAGCCCCGCCTTCACCAGCGCGCAGACCGTGGTGCCGAAGCGCGCACGGATAGTGATGTTATAGTCGAGCCGGTGGCGCGCAAAGATCTCGGCCATGATCCGGCCATAGGGATCGTTGGGATCGATGCCGATCAGCGGATAGCGGGTGATCTCGGCGGCCGACACCTGCTTGCGGCGGGCGAGCTCGTGGCCGGGCGGCACGACGCAATAGAGCTCGCCCGAGGCGAGTGGCAGGAAGTCGAGCCCGGAATGCTCCAATCGGTAGCTCATCGCCACGCATTCGCCGCGGCCGAGCAGCAGATAGTCGATGGCTTCTTCGATCTTGAGGATGTTGATGTCGATGCCGAGATCCGGATACCGGCGCCGGACGCGCTCGATGGCGCGCGGCACCATCACCTGCGAGATGCTCGGCACCGAGCCGATCCGCAGTTCCGACAAGCCGCCGCGGCCGATCTTGGAGATGATCTCGGAGAGGTCGTCGACCTTCTTGTAGACACCGTTGATCTGCTCGAAAATGTTCTCGGCTTCCGGCGTCGGGAAATAGCGGCCGTTCTGACGCTGGAAGAAGCGGATGCCGAGCGAGCGCTCGGTGTATTTGACCAGCCGGCTGATCCCCGGCGCGGACACGTTCAGCAGCTTTGCCGCGCCGCCAATGGTGCCCGTCACCATCACGGCACGGATCACTTCAACCTGGCGCAGCGTCATCATGGTCTTGGCATCCGAAAGACGATCGTGGCGGCGATCATCTCACGAGAGCCATGGCGTCATCCAGCGGCAAGTGTCCGACGGTGTGGATTGAGGAAGCCGCTCGTGTCCCGGTCGCGCTGCAACGCGTCTAGCGTTGCGGCGCAGAGCCGGGACCCGGAAAGCCGGAGGGGGCATTGCGAATGGATGGGCCCCGGCTCTGCAGCGCATCGTCGAAGAGACGCTGCGCCGCGTCCGGGGCACGGGCCTCGACCAGGTTCATCAACCTTCTCCATAGGGAAAAAAGGGAAAGCAATTTCCCGGCTAGATTGTCCTGGCTCAAATCAACGCGCTCAAATCGAAGGGCGTCGTCGCGCAATCCGTTGCCGCCGAGGTCGTTTGCTGCGGCTTCGTCCTAGCTGGCCGGTTGCTCCGGCGACACGCTGCCGGCGCGTTCCGTGCGTTCGCTTTGCAGCACGGCTCGCGCGAACTCGATGATCTTCTGCTTGTTCGCCGTGTCGCGCACGGCGAAAAACACGCGGTTCAATTCGAGGCCGAGCACGCTGTTGAGGGCGATGTTCTCGTCTTCCATCGTGGCTTTCCCGCTCTAGACACCTTAGGTGTAACTATACGTCACTTCCTCCACAAGTAGATTAAATCTTCGATGGCAAGGCCACACCGGGGAATTACGGACGCGGCGAATTGAGGCCGCCCCCAAAGACGTGTTATACGGAGACGCGAGGGCAGGGAACGCATCGATGTCCGCCGTTGACTATGGCCGCGAGGCGCTGGACTTCATCGAAGGGCTGGGAGCCTATGGCAGGGTTCCGGATGCCATGAATGCGCTGGAAACGGCGTTCGGTCGCTTCGGCTTCGAGACCATTATCGTGACCGGATTGCCGAATCCCGATCAGCGGTTCGCGCAGATGGTGCTCGCCAAGCGCTGGCCCGCAGGCTGGTTCAGTCTTTACACGCAACACAATTACGACCGCGTCGATCCCGTGGTGCGCCTGTGCCGGCAATCGCTCAACCCGTTCGAGTGGTCGGAAGCGCCGTATGATGCCGAACTCGAACCGAACGCGGCAGAGGTGATGAACCGCGCTACCGATTTCCGGATGTCGCGCGGCTTCATCGTGCCCATCCACGGGCTCACCGGCTATGAGGCCGCGGTGTCGCTCGGCGGCGTTCATCTCGATCTGAATTCGCGCAGCAAGCCGGCTCTGCATCTGATGGCGATGTACGGCTTCGACCACATTCGCCGTCTGCTCGATCCTGTGCCGAGTCGATCGGCGCGCCTGACCCCGCGTGAGCGCGAGGTGATCGCCTGGGCGTCGCAGGGCAAGTCGGCGTGGGAGATCGGTGAGATTCTCAACATCACGCAGCGCACCGCCGAGGAGCATCTTGCAACCGCTGCACGCAAGCTGGGGGCCGTCAACCGTACGCACGCGGTTGCGCTCGCCATTCGCCACAAAATCATCAATCCCTAAACGACGTACTGGGAAATTTCCCAATATCGACTCTGCGCCTTTTCGCGGAGGCTACCTCCATTGAGGCTGGATGGGGGTTTTCATGATTCACGCAATTTCCGCGATCAATCGCCACCTCTACGAAGACGTACTCGAGCAGCATTTCCGGCTGCGCCACGACATATTCGTCGAGGAACGACACTGGGAGACGCTGCGCAGGCCTGATGGCCGCGAGATCGATTCCTATGACAACGAGGACACCGTCTATTTGCTCGCGCTGGAGGGGCGCCGCGTCGTCGGCGGCCATCGGCTCTATCCGACCACCAAGCCTTCAATGATGAGCGAGGTGTTTCCGCATCTGGCGGCCGTGCGCGGCTGGCCCGAGGATCCGCTGGTCTGGGAATGGTCGCGCTATTTCGTCGTTCGCGATCGCCGCGATGGCGCGCTCAATCTGCAACTGATGGCGGCGGTGCAGGAGTTCTGTCTCGATCAGGGAATCGCGCGTGTCAGCGCGATCATGGAGACCTGGTGGCTGCCGCGTTTCCACGAGACCGGCTTCGTCGTAACGCCGCTCGGCCTGCCCGCGCTGGTGGAGAATGCCTGGACCATGGCGGCGACCATCGAGATGCGCCAGGAGACGCTCGATGCCCTGCATGATCGCATCGGCATGGCCTCGGTCGTCCGTCACGACGGACCGCGTCTCGACTGCATCGCCCATGCCAACATTTGCGGCCGCACCGCCGCGCAACGAAAGAGCGCCTGAGATGTCGAACATGATGCGAGAGAGCCAAACCATGGCGCAAACCAAGGACGAGAATCTCAGCTACATGTCCGACATGGCGCTCGAACTCGCGCACATGGCTGAAGATTCGGGGTTGGCGACGCTGGCCTATTTGTTCCGGATGGCGGCGCTGGAAGCCTCGACGGCCAATAGCGAACTGAACGTGCCCGACGATCTCCCCAGCCAGGTCACGTCGCACTAGAATCCGGACCCGAAGGGCCGCGTTAGCGCAAAATGTGAAGCGGTATTCCCTCGCGACATCAGCGGAACAGGTTTGCGCGGAGATCATGCTCAAACAAAGAGCTAAAGCGCGATGACGATTCAACCCAATCTCATCGCGCTTTAGACGTCCTCCCTCGTTCCGACCTCCCCTCACGCCCTCTCCACGGAAACCAGGGGGGAGGGTTATCGTTTGGGTGCGGCAGGCTGCCCTATCCTGCGCGGCAGCCTTATTGCCGGGCCGATTGGGGTCGCATGCACCGGCATGCAACAAAGTGCATGTCCGGCGCGGAATCGCTCTTGCCTCGGAACGATACTGCCATTACCCCTTTTTTCGGCCTTGTAGAGGGAGGGGGAGCTCTTTCACTGATGGCGACTGTGTTCGAACATCGGCGCGCGTCTGCATGCGCCTGAAAGAGTGTTGATGCTGCTCGTCGTCGAACAGTTCCTGAACGGATTGCAGTTCGGCCTGCTGCTGTTCCTGCTCGCCGCCGGCCTGACGCTGGTGTTCGGGATCATGGATCTCGTCAACCTCGCGCACGGCTCGCTCTACATGATGGGCGCCTATTTCGCCGCGACCTTCGCGGCCTGGACCGGCAGCTTCCTGCTTGGCGCGCTGCTGGCGCTCGGGGCCACGCTGGTGCTCGGCATTGTGCTCGAAGTGAGCGCGCTGCGGCATCTCTACGGGCGCGACCATCTCGACCATGTGCTCGCGACCTTCGGCCTGATCCTGTTCTTCAACGAGGCCGTGCGCTTGATCTGGGGACCGGCCGGCCTGGCGTTACCACTGCCGGCCTGGCTCACCGTGCCGGTGCCGATCCTGCCCGGCATTCACTATCCGGCTTACCGCCTCGCCATCATCATTGTCGCGCTGCTGGTGGCGCTGCTGCTCTATCTCGGCGTGATGCGCACCCGCATCGGCATGCTGATACGCGCCGGCGCCTCCAACCGCGAGATGATCGGCGCGCTCGGCATCAACATCAAGTTGCTCTACACGCTGGTGTTCGGTCTCGGCGCCGCGCTCGCCGGCCTCGCCGGCCTGATGCAGGCGCCGATCCTCACCGTGCAGATCGGCATGGGCGAGAACATCCTGATCCTCGCCTTCGTCATCATCGTGATCGGCGGCATCGGCTCGATTCGCGGCGCGTTCCTCGCTGCGATCTTCGTCGGCATGATCGACACGCTCGGCCGTGCCTTCTTGCCCAATCTGCTGCGGCAGGTTTTGAGCGGCGCCGCAGCCTCGACCGCCGCGCCTGCGCTGTCCTCCATGCTGATCTATCTCCTGATGGCGATCGTGCTGGTGGTGCGGCCGGAGGGGCTGTTTCCAGCCCACCGTCGATGAAGGGTTTGAGCGTGAGCAAGGCCGTCACGGCCCTGATGCTGGCAGGCCTCGTGCTGCTGCCACTCTATTCCTACCTGTCCGGCAACATCTTCATCCTGACGCTGTTCACGCGCATCGTCATCCTGGCGCTGGCGGCCGCGAGCCTCAACCTTATCATGGGCTTTGGCGGCATGATGAGCTTCGGTCACGCCGCCTATCTCGGCATCGGCGGCTATGCCGTCGGGATGCTTGCCCAGGAAGGTGTTGGAAGCGGCTTCATCCAGTTTCCGGTCGCGCTAGCGGCCTCCGCGATCTACGCGCTGGTGATCGGTGCGCTCTCGCTTCGCACCCGCGGCGTCTATTTCATCATGATCACGCTGGCCTTCGCGCAGATGGCCTATTACGTCGCCTCGGGGCTGGCGCGCTACGGCGGCGACGATGGCCTCACCGTCTACAAGCGCAGCGATTTCTCCGGCCTGATCAACCTGTCGAACCGCACGCAGTTCTATTACCTCTGTCTCGCCTGCCTGTTCGGCGTGATCTTCCTGATCTGGCGCATCGTCAATTCACGCTTCGGTCTCGTCGTGCAGGGCCTGCGCTCCAACGAACAGCGCATGCAGGCGATCGGCTTTCCGGCCAAACGTTACCAGCTGGTCTGCTTCGTCATATCGGGGACGATGTGCGGCCTCGCCGGCGCGCTGCTCGCCAACAACACCGATTTCGTCAGCCCGGCCGTGATGTACTGGACCCGGTCCGGCGATCTCATGGTGATGGTGATCCTTGGCGGCATGGGCACGCTGTTCGGCCCCGTCATGGGCGCGGTGGTCTATCTGCTGCTGGAAGAGTTCCTGTCGCAGATCACCGAATATTGGGCGCTGATCATGGGCCCGCTGCTGCTATTGATCGTGCTGTTCGGCCGCGGCGGCATCATGGGCCTGCTCGGGAGGATCGGCCGTGGCTGAACCGCTGCTCCGCGTCGAAAAGCTGGTGCGCCGCTTCGGCGGCATCGTTGCGACCGATCACGTCTCGCTCGATGTCGCGGCGGGCGAGCTGCACGCCATCATCGGCCCGAACGGTGCCGGCAAGACCACGCTGATCAGCCAGCTCACCGGGCATCTCGCACCGCATGCCGGCAGCGTTTCGCTTGCGGGTCGCGACATCACCTATCTGCCGGCCTATCGTCGCTGCGCGCTGGGACTCGCACGCTCGTTCCAGATCACCTCGCTGCTGCTCGACTTCACCGCTGCCGACAATGTCGCGCTCGCCGCGCAGGCGCATGCCGGCACCTCGTTCCGTTTCTTCGCCAATGCCCGCAAGGAGAAAGCCCTGCGCGATGCCGCGCATGCCGCGCTCGACCGCGTTGGCCTCGCCCACCGCGCCGATGTCCTGGTGTCGAAGCTCAGCCATGGCGAGCGGCGCCAGATCGAGCTTGCGGTTGCGCTCGCCAGCAAGCCGAAATTGCTGCTGCTCGACGAGCCGATGGCCGGACTTGGCGTCACCGAATCCCAGGGCATGGTGAGGCTGCTCCAGGAGCTGCGCAAAGAAGTCTCGATCGTGCTGGTCGAGCACGACATGCCGGCGGTGTTCGCGCTCGCCGACCGCATTTCGGTGCTGGTCTATGGCCGCGTCATCGCCTCCGGCGATCCCGACGCGATCCGCGCCAATGAAGACGTCAAGCGCGCCTATCTCGGTGAGGCGCATGTGGTGACGCGCCATGGCTGAAGAAACGATGGCTGACACACTTCTTGACGTCGACGGCATCGAGACCTGTTACGGCCTCAGCCAGGTGCTGTTCGGCCTGTCGCTCTCGATCAAGTCAGGCGAGATGGTCTCGCTCATGGGCCGCAACGGCATGGGCAAGACCACCACCATTCGTTCCATCATGGGGTTGACGCCGGCGCGATCAGGCGCGATCCGCTTTGCGGGCACTGACGTGCGGACTCAGCCGTCCTATCGGATCGCCAAGCTCGGCGTCGGGCTGGTCCCCGAGGGACGCCAGATCTTCCCGAACCTTACCGTCCGCGAAAATCTGGTCGCGGCCGCGGCTGATCGCTTTGGCAGCGCCAACCCCTGGACGCTCGCCGCGATCTACGTCCTGTTCCCGCGCCTTGCCGAGCGCGCCAGCAATATGGGTAACCAGCTCTCCGGCGGTGAGCAGCAGATGCTGGCCATCGGCCGTGCGCTGATGACCAACCCAAAGCTCCTGATCCTGGACGAAGCGACCGAAGGACTCGCGCCCCTGATCCGTGACGAGATCTGGAATTGCCTGTCGATGCTGAAGAGCCGGGGCCAGTCGATCCTGGTCGTCGACAAGAACGTCGACCACCTCGCCCGCATCTGCGACCGCCATTACATCATCGAACGCGGCAAGACGGTGTGGAGCGGCACGTCGGACCAGCTGATGGCCGAGCCGGATTTGCAGCACAAGTATTTGGGAATTTGAGGTGAGGGGCGCGACGCTGGAGCGCCTCCTTCGGCCTCGTCCTGGCGGAAGCCAGGACCCATACCGCGTGATCTATCAATCGCCCGCGGTATCAGTCTCGAACGACCAGTCTTCGTCAAAGCTCGTCTTGGGGTAATGCGTCCTGGCTTTCGCCAGCACGACATTGGCTCTTACCAATAAATCCCATGCCGGTGCAACTCGCGGATCACGCGCGCTTCAGTGGACGGCTCTCGGTGCTTCGGCTTGGTTTCGGCAATCGGCCGTGAAGCCGTGGCGGCTGGCGTGGTCGCGGTTTGCGAGGGTGCGGCTGGCGGCGGGGGAGCCGGTGTCGTCGTCGCCGTCTGTACATTCGTCGCCGTCGGAGCCTGTGTGGCCTGCGGCGGAGCGGTCGTTGCCGGCTGTTCGGTCACCGGGCTCGCATTGGTCGCTGCCAGGCTCAGGCTCCGCGAACCGCCGGCATAAGCCTGGCTCGCTAACAGCGACAGTGTCGCAATCAGGACCAGCTTGCGCATGGAAATCCCCTTCATTTGGTCAATCCCTCTGACCTGGTTTCAGCGCCGTCAGCGGGCCAGGCGGTGCGTGCCGATCTCGATCAGGGTGGTCCGGCAGGACAGGCGATAGATCAGACTGATCAATTGACTCAACATGATCGAACTCCATTGTTGATCATGGGAGCCGAGGATAGACCTCGCACTTTTCCAGGGGTTTTCGCGGCGCCTGGAAAACGGCTTCGTTGGCGCGCGGAGTGATGTCGTCGGAACGACCGGGATGAAGTCGCCTCACAGAGCCGTGAGGCGATTCTGCCTCAAAACATCTCGAAATATTCGCGGTGCTCCCAGTCGGTCACCTCGGCCAGGAAGCGGTCGATCTCGGCGTTCTTGATGTGGGTGTAATAGTCGACGAACTCGGCGCCGAGCTTCTCGCGGAAGAAGGGGTCGTCCTTCAGCGCCGAGACCGCATCGCGCAAGGACTTCGGCAGCAGCGGCGCCTTGGTCTCGTAGGGCGTGTCGGCGGACGGACCGGGATCGAGCTTGCGGTCGACCCCGTCGAGGCCTGCGAGGATCTGCGCGGCCATGTAGAGATAGGGATTGGCGGCGGGCTCGCCGACGCGGTTTTCCAGCCGCGTGGCGGCATCGCCAGGGCCGCCGAGCACGCGGATCATCACCCCGCGATTGTCGCGACCCCAGATCGCGCGGTCCGGCGCCAGCGAATAGGAGCGATAGCGCTTGTAGCCGTTGATCGTCGGCGTCGTGAACACGGTCGCGGCGCGGGCGTGATCGAGCAGCCCGCCGAGATAGTAGCGGCCGAACTCGCTGAGCGGCTGGCCGGCTTCCTTGGCCATGAACAGATTGTCGCCGCTCGCGCGCGAGACGATCGATTGATGCAGGTGCCAGCCGCTGGCGAACAGGTTCGGCAGTTTTGGCCGGCACATGAAGGTGGCGTGATAACCATGGCGGCGCGCGATCTGCTTCACGGCAGAGCGAAACAGCACCATGTTGTCGGCGGGTTCGAGCCCCTTCCTGGGTGCGAAGGTGAACTCGCACTGGCTCGGCCCGAATTCGACCTCGACGGAGCGCAAGGGCAGTCCGAGCGCGACGATGTCGCGTCGTAAAATCTCCAGTACCGGCTCCATCTGATCGAAACGCTGCTCGGTGAGGTACTGATAGCCGTGGGAGAGCAGGCTGACGGACGGCGGCGTACCCGGCTGGCCCGCGTCTTCCGCACGCATATGCGGATCATCGAGCTTGAAGATGTGGAATTCGACCTCGAGGCCCGCGACGAAATCGTGGCCGCCTCTGCCGAGCTCGTCGAGCACCCGCTTGTAGAGCCCGCGGGTTGCGAACGGCACCGGACGGCCGTCGTTGAAATAGAGGTCGCAGAGAACCCAGCCGGTGGTCGGAGCCCACGGCAAGACGCGAAACGTGGTGGGATCGGCGACCATCAGCACGTCGGCCGCTCCTTCCATCTCCTTCATGCCGAAGCCGCCGCCTGACGTGAACACCGGAAACACCGTGCGGTGGGACGTGTCCTTGGCGAGCATGGTGGTGGTGATCGAGCAGCCGCTTTCCAGCGACACGATCGCTTCAGTGGCGATGATGGTCTTGCCGCGCAAGATGCCGTGCTGGTCCGGGAAGGCGAGGCGGATGACTTCGAGGTTCCTCTCCTCGACGATGCGACGCATCCGCGCCGCGGCGTCCTTCTGCTCATCCGACCACAGCGCGTGACGCGCGATGAAAGTCACTTGGCCACTCCTCCGCTCGTGAGGCGCGAAGCATGCGCCACATTCTCCGTCATTGCGAGCGCAGCGAAGCAATCCAGAAATGCACCCGCGGTGACAAGCTGGATTGCTTCGCTGCGCTCGCAATGACGAGGATAGGCCGTCATTTTTATTCCGCCGCCGTCAGCCGCTGCACATTGTCCGCGATCTCCTTCGGCACCGGCGCGGCCCACGGCGCGCCGCGGCGGCGCTTGACGTCGATCTCCATCCAATAGGTCTCCCAGCCCCGCGTCGGGCCGATGCCGTCCATGGTCGCCGGGCCCTGGATGCTGCGCGCATTGGCCTCCTCCAGAAACAGCATTGGCTTCTCGCCGCCCGCAACCTTCTCGATCTC
Source organism: Bradyrhizobium manausense (assembly GCF_001440035.1). Lineage (GTDB taxonomy): Bacteria > Pseudomonadota > Alphaproteobacteria > Rhizobiales > Xanthobacteraceae > Bradyrhizobium > Bradyrhizobium manausense. Next base: position 31,272 of record NZ_LJYG01000044.1, read on the forward strand.
CTGCCGCAGCAGGCGGCGGTACTGCACGATCGCCTTGTCGCTCGAGCCGAGATGCTCCTTGGTGCGGTCCTGGATCGCACCCATCGACTCCACGGCCCATTGGTCGTGGACGTTGATGTCGCTGCCCATGCCGGTATAGGTCGCGGTCTGCTGCTCGTGCGGATCGAAACCGTAGTCGTTGCTGCGGTTCTTGCGCGAGACGTAGTCGGGCAGCTCGTAGAGCTCGAGACGCTGCTCGCGCATCTTCTGCTTGTCGATCGGGTTCGCATAGCTGGTGAAGATCGCGTACCAATAGCAGTTCTCGTCATCGACAGGCACGTGCCACTGCGTGATCGTCATCTCCGTGCTCATGGGAATGACGAAGCCGTGCGGAAAGAGCTGGTTGGTGACGCGCACATGGGTGCGCTCCTCGTCGATCTCGCGCAACGCGATCAGCCGCAATCCGTATTCGGTGTGCTCGACATTGATGATCGGGCGGTCGTATTCGCGCAGGATCTTTGTCATCGGCAGGTCGCTTCCCGCGGAAGCGCCGCGGAACTGCTTGCCGTAGGCCGTGGACGTGTCCTCGTCCTCGAAGAAGCGATGCAGATAGGAGGCGTGCGCGGGATCGATGCCGACCTCCAGCGCCTGCAGCCAGTTGCAGGCCATGTGGCCCTTGAATGCGAAGGTGTGCGTGCCGGGCGCGACGAAGCAGTCGATCTCCGGAAAAGCCGGCGGGGTGCCTTCGCCGAGATAGGCCCAGAGGATGCCGCTCTTCTCCACCACGGGATAGGAGCGCTGGCGGATGTTCTGGCAGAGCTTTGAATCTTTCGGCTCCGCTGGCGTCTCGATGCACTGGCCTGATGCGTCGAACAGCCAGCCATGGAAGGCGCAGCGCAGGCCGCCATGCTCGAGTCGTCCGAAGGCGAGGTCGGCGCCGCGATGGGCGCAGTGGCGATCGATCAGGCCGTAGCGTCCGGTCTCGTCGCGAAACAGCACCAGGTTCTCGCCGAGCAGTCGCACGCGGCGGATCGGCCGCGCACCGTCGAGCTCATCGACCAGGGCCGCCGGCTGCCAGTAGCTCCGCATCAGCTTGCCGCAAGGGTCCTTCGGACCGGTGCGGGTGATCAGGTCGTTCTGCTCCTGGCTCATCATGGCGGTCGCGTCCTTTTTCCGGAGGTGCGTTGTGTTCGCCTATTGAACGAATGGGCGAATTATGACATGCCTTGGATCGGCAGCAAGCACTATTTTGCAGATGAGCCCCAACCGATGCCCAAGCTGAAGCGGAGCGAGACTGACGAGCGTCCGACGGATTTCGTCGAAGCCCTCGATCGCGGCCTGCGCCTGCTGCAATGTTTCGGCGCCAATGCGGGTCCGATGACTCTGAGTGATCTCGCCCGTGTCGCCGAGCTGCCGCGCGCCACCGCGCGGCGCATGCTGTTCACGCTCCAGCGCGGCGGCTTTGTCAGCGGCGACGGAAAGCTGTTCTCGCTGACGCCGCATGTGTTGACCCTGGCGGCGTCGTACTTGCGCTCCAACCAGCTGGTCGCGGTGCTGCAACCGGTGCTCGACCGCGTCGCGACCGCGGCCAACGAAATCTCCTCGCTCGCGGTGCTCGATGGCGATGACGTCGTGTTCATCGCGCGCAGCAGCCCGGCGCGGATGTTTTCGGGTGGGCTGGAAATCGGCTACCGCCTGCCGGCGTTCTGCACCTCGGTCGGCCGCGCCATGCTCGGCCAGCGCGACGATGCAGATCTGCTGGTGCGCCTCAAGGCGATGAAGCGCGAAGCGCTGACGCCGCAGACACAGACCGATCCCAAGGCGCTGCTCGCACGCATCGCCGCGGATCGAGCCCAAGGCTATTCGCTGGTCGACCGCGAGGCCGAACCACATTTCCGCTCGATCTCGGTGCCGGTGCGCCGCTACGACGACGTCATCGTCGCCGCCATCAACATGGGCGCCCATGTCGATCGCGTGCCGGTGCAGGAGTTGATCGACCGCTTCCTGCCGCTGCTGCGCGAGGGCGCGGAGTCGGTGCGCACGCAATTGCTATAGTTGACGCCAATCCCACCCCCCCCGGCATCCGTGCTATAATGCGCTCCATCCAAGACCAGGGAGCACGCCATGCAACACACCATGGTTCCCAGTGATCGCGTGCAGCACGTCGCCGTCTATGGTTGTGACGGCACCAAGCTCGGCACCATCGAGCGGTTGATGCTCGACAAGGTGAGCGGAACGGTCGCCTATGCCGTGATCAAGACCGGCGGCCTGCTCGGCACGCATCACCATTATCCCTTGCAGTGGAGCGCACTGAAATATGATCCGGGCCGTCAGGCCTTCCAGGTCGATCTGACGCCGGAGCAATTGAGCAGCGGCCCCTGCGAGTTTGATGGCGAGGAGTTCGATTGGGGCGACCGCTCGCGGCCCTACCAGCATCCGAACTACTGGTCGATCTAAGTCGTGCTAGTCTTCGTAGCCCGGATGGAGCGCAGCGAAATCCGGGATCTCACGGCAGGCGAGACTTCCCGGATTGCGCTGCGCTCCATCCGGGCTACGGGGTCGCTAGCTGTTGCGCATCCAGTCGGCGAGGCCTGATATCGCCTTGTCGAGGTCCTGCCGCGCGGCGCTGTCCGTCACCGTCTCCTCCATCGCGCCGCGCATGCACAGCAGCCACGCATCGCGTTCGGCATCGCCGATGACAAAGCCGAGATGGCGCTGTCTCAGCCGCGGATGGCCTTTCTCGGGGGTGTAGAGCTTCGGGCCGCCGGTCCATTCGGTGAGATAGCGCTTCAGCACGTCCCGGATCGGGCCGAGATCGCTCGCATGCATGGCGCGGATGGTCTTCGCCTGCGCCAGCGTGTCCATGCGGTCGTAGAAGCGGTCGACGAGGGCGTTGATCGTGGCACTGCCGCCGATCCGCTCGAACATCGGGGTGGTGACGTCGGTGGAGGTCATTTCTACAGCGCCACGCTCCGCAGCCCGAAGCTGCGGGCTTCGTTCTGCAGCACCGGCCGGATCGCATCGATCAGCCGCGCAGCCGCGGCATCGACGGAAAGGCCTGCGGTATCGACCACCGCCGTCGCGCGCGCATAGAGCGGCTCGCGGCTGAGCAGGATGTTGCGCAGCTCGGCCATGGCGGAGCGATCGTCCGCCATCGGGCGCAGATCGCCCTGGCGGCGTACGCGCGCCATGTGCTCTTCGGGCTCGGCCTTCAGCCAGATGGTGTAGAACGAGGTCAGGATCTGGTCGAAGGTCAAAGGCTCGGAGACGATGCCGCCGCCGGTCGCCAGCACCATCAGCTCGTTGCGCGCGAGCAGCTGCTGCAACGCCGCCTGCTCCATGCGTCTAAAACCTTCCTGGCCATAGAGCGCGATGATCTCGGCAACCGAGAGGCCGTTCTGCTGCTCGACCTCCTTGTTGAGCTCGACAAAGCTCCAGCCGATCTTCTTCGCCAGCATGCGTCCGAGCGTCGATTTTCCGGCGCCGCGCAGGCCAATCAGCGCGATACCGCAAAACGGCGCGCGGCGCGGCGCTGACGCACTGCCTCCCGCGAGCAGATCCTTGGCTTGCGCAATCTGGCCAGGGGTCGCCTTGCGCAAGAGGTCGCGAAACATCTGCCAGTCCGGCGTCGGATCGGCACTGGGAAGCAGATCTTCGAGATGCGCGCCCATCGCGTCAGAGACGCGGCGGAGCAGCACGATCGAGACATTGCCCTTGCCGCTCTCGAGCTGCGCGATGTAGCGCTCCGAAATTCCTGATACCTTGGCGAGCACTTTTCGCGACATGCCGCGCAGCGCGCGCATGGTGCGCACGCGCTGGCCGAGCTGTTCGAGAAAGCGGGATTCGGCGTCGGGACTGTCGGTCATGAGCCTTCTTTACAGGTGTCCTGCGGCGCGTTTTAATGAAACATAGTGCCAGATAGCATTGACAGCAAGCCGGCGCAGTGTCTTTCTATGAATTATAATTCAAAATTCGGGGGAGGCGACCGTGAGCGAGGGATCCTACAACGCGGTGACCTGGCTACTCGACCGTAACGTCGAGGAAGGCAGGGGCAACAAGCTCGCCTTCGACGATACCGTTTCGCAGCTCACCTACGGCGAGCTCCAGCAGCAGACCCGCCGCGCCGCCAACATGCTGCGCCGGCTCGGCGTCCGCCGCGAGGAGCGCGTGGCGATGATCATGCTGGATACGGTCGATTTCCCGATCGTGTTCCTGGGCGCGATCCGCGCCGGCATCGTGCCGGTGCCGCTGAATACGCTGCTGACCGCGGATCAATATGCCTACATCCTCGCCGATTGCCGCGCCCGCGTGCTGGTCGTCTCGGAGGCGCTCTATCCCGTCATCAAGGACGTGGTCGGCCGCATGCCTGATCTCGAGCATGTCGTCGTCTCCGGCGCCAAGCAGAACGGCCACAAGCAACTTGCGGAAGAGATCGCAGGGGAGAGCGATCAGTTCACCACCGTTGCGACGCATCCGGACGAGCCCGCGTTCTGGCTCTATTCGTCCGGCTCGACCGGCATGCCCAAGGGCGTGCGCCACATCCACTCAAATTTGCAGGCGACGGCGGATACCTACGCCAAGCAGGTGCTCGGCATCCGCGAGAGCGACGTCTGCCTGTCCGCGGCAAAACTGTTTTTCGCCTATGGCCTCGGCAATGCGCTGACCTTCCCGATGTCGGTCGGCGCAAGCGTGATCCTCAACAGCGAGCGTCCGACGCCGGCGCGCATGTTCGACTTGATGAACCGCTACAACCCTTCGATCTTCTACGGCGTGCCGACGCTGTTTGCTGCGATGTTGAACGACGAGGCGATGAAGAGCGAGCGGGGCGGCAAGTCCTTGCGCATCTGCACCTCCGCCGGCGAGGCGCTGCCGGAATCCGTCGGCAACAGTTGGAAGTCTCGTTTCGGCGTCGACATTCTCGACGGTGTCGGCTCGACCGAGCTCTTGCACATCTTCCTGTCGAACGCGCCCGGCGACATCAAGTACGGCTCTTCAGGCAAGCCGGTGCCGGGTTACGCAGTGCGGCTGGTCAACGAGGCCGGCCAGGATGTCGCCGACGGCGAAGTCGGCGAACTCCTGGTCGATGCGCCCTCGGCCGGCGAGGGCTACTGGAACCAGCGCCACAAGAGCCGGCGCACATTTGAAGGCCCGTGGACACGTACCGGCGACAAATATGTTCGCGACGCCGAGGGCCGCTACACTTTCTGCGGTCGCGCCGACGACATGTTCAAGGTCTCCGGCATCTGGGTCTCGCCTTTCGAGGTCGAGAGCGCCCTGATCACGCATCCGGCCGTGCTGGAGGCCGCCGTCGTGCCCGAGGCCGATCCGGAAGGCCTGTTGAAGCCGAAGGCCTTCGTCGTGCTGCGCCCGGGTGCGAAGACGAGCGACTTGCAGGAGATGCTGAAGGAGCACGTCAAGCAGAAGATCGGCCCGTGGAAATATCCGCGCTGGATCGACGTGGTGGACTCGCTGCCGAAGACCGCGACGGGGAAGATCCAGCGATTCAAGCTGCGGGAAGGGGCGAATTGATTGGCTCCGTCATTCCGGGGCGCGCGAAGCGCGAACCCGGAATCCCGAGCCACAGGCTACAATCCCGGGATTCCGGATCAACTCGCTCTGCGAGTGGTCCGGAATGACGGAATGGATGGAAACGACTGCATGACCAACCTCACACCCACCGGCTTCCTCAGCATCGGCAGCGCCAGCCTCGAATACGTCTGGCTGGCGCCGAAGGCCTCCGACGCGCCCACCATCGTCATGCTGCACGAAGGGCTCGGCTCCGTCGGCCTTTGGGGTGACTTCCCCCAGAAGCTTCAGCAGGCCACCGGCGCTGGCATCTTCGCCTATTCGCGCGCGGGCTATGGCCAGTCGTCTCCGGTCGCGCTGCCACGTCCGCTCGACTACATGCAGCGCGAGGCGCTGGACGTGCTGCCGAAGCTGCTCGACATGATCGGCTTCAGGCGCGGCCTCCTGCTCGGCCATTCCGATGGTGCCTCCATCGCCACCATCTATGCCGGTTCACATCAGGATCATCGCCTGCAAGGCATCGCACTGATCGCGCCGCACTTCATCGTCGAGGACATCTCGATCAAATCCATCGCCGCGATCAAGACGACGTATGAGACCACGGACCTCAGGTCGAAGCTCGCGCGCTGGCACAAGGACGTCGACAACGCCTTCTACGGCTGGAACGGTGCCTGGCTCGATCCGAAATTCCGCGACTGGGACATCTCGGACTATCTGGCCTACATCCGCGTGCCGGTCATGGTGGTGCAAGGCGCCGATGACCAATACGGGACGCTGCGCCAGGTCGAGATCGCCCAGGAGGAGTGTTACTGCCCGGTCGACCTGAAAATCATTCCGGGTGCCGGGCATTCGCCGCATCGTGAAGCGCCGGGGGTGACGCTGGAGGCGATCGAGCAATTCGCAAAGGCCGCCCTGCGCGATGATCGCGGGCTTCAAGCGGCATGATCCCCGGGGGGGCCTTTGCGAATTGTCGTCAGGATGAAGCAAAATGCATATATGGCCCAGATTCGGGCTGGACGTATGAAGGAAGATGCACTATTGTGCATCTAACGCTAAAACCACGACGAGCTCAAGGGTGGCCCATGGCCGGGGAAGAACGGCGCCTCGCAGGCGGCGCGACATTCATCGATTTCCAGACCGAACCGTCCCGCTACAAGCATTGGAAGCTGGCGGTCGAGGGTGACGTGGCGACGCTCATCATGGATGTCGACGAGAACGGCGGCCTCTTCGAGGGCTATTTGCTCAAGCTCAATTCCTACGATCTCGGCGTCGACATCGAGCTCGCCGACGCCGTGCAGCGGCTGCGCTTCGAGCATCCCGAGGTGAAGGTCGTGGTGATGCGCTCGGCCAAGAACCGCGTGTTCTGCGCCGGCGCCAACATTCGCATGCTCGCGGGCTCGACCCATGCCCACAAGGTGAACTTCTGCAAGTTCACCAACGAAACCCGCAACGGCATGGAAGATTCCTCCGAGAATTCCGGCCAGCGCTTCATCACCGTGGTGAACGGCTCGGCCGCCGGCGGCGGCTATGAGCTGGCGCTCGCGACCGACCACATCATCCTCGCCGACGACGGCGCCTCGGCCGTGGCGCTGCCCGAGGTGCCGCTGCTCGCGGTGCTGCCGGGCACCGGCGGCCTCACCCGCGTCGTCGACAAGCGCAAGGTGCGCCGCGACCACGCCGATTTCTTCTGCACCATCGAGGAAGGCGTGAAGGGCAAGCGCGCCGTGCAATGGCGCCTCGTCGACGAGATCGCGCCGAACTCCAAGCTCGAGGCCAGAATCGCCGAGCGTGCCAAGGAGTTTGCGGCGGCCTCGAAGCGCGCCGGCAGCGGCAAGGGCATCGTGCTGACGCCGCTCAAGCGCGTGATCGACGAGACCAGCATTCGATATGGCTTTGTCACGGTCGACATCGACCGCGCCGCGCGCATCGCCACCATCTCGATCAAGGCGCCGGAAGCCGCGCCGCCTGGCGACATCGACGGCATGATGGCGCAGGGCGCCTCGTTCTGGCCTTTGCAAGTCGCGCGCGAGCTCGACGATGCCATCCTGCATTTGCGCATCAACGAGCTCGAGACCGCGATGCTCGTGTTCAAGAGCCACGGCGACCGTGCCCATGTGCTCGCGTCCGACGCCTTCCTCGAAGCCAACAAGGCGCACTGGCTGGTCAACGAGATCAGGCACTACTGGAAGCGCGTGCTCAAGCGCGTCGACGTCACCTCGCGCACGCTGGTGACGCTGGTCGAGCCGGGGTCCTGCTTTGCCGGCACGCTCGCCGAGCTCGTCTTCGCCGCCGACCGCTCCTACATGCTGATCGGCACGCGCCAGGGCGACAATCAGCCGCCGCCGTCGATCGAATTGTCGGCGATGAATTTCGGTCCCTATCCGATGAGCCACGGCCTGACGCGGCTGGAGTCGCGCTTCCAGGCTGATCCGGCTGACGTCGAGCGCGCCGAAGCCACGCTCGGCACTGCGCTTGACGCCGAGCAGGCCGAAGAGCTCGGTCTCGTCACCTTCGCGCTCGACGACATCGACTGGGACGACGAGGTCCGCGTGTTCCTGGAGGAGCGCGCCAGCTTCTCGCCCGACAGCCTCACCGGCATGGAAGCCAACCTGCGCTTCGTCGGTCCCGAGACCATGGAATCAAAGATATTCGCCCGCCTCACCGCCTGGCAGAACTGGATCTTCCAGCGCCCCAACGCCGTCGGCGAGGAAGGCGCGCTGCGCCGCTACGGCAGCGGCCAGAAGCCGAAATTCGATATGACGCGGGTTTAAGGAGAGCACGGCCATGAACATGAACATCATGAACGTCGACTACTCGACCAAGATTCCGAACAACGTCAATCTCGCCGAAGACCGCCAGGTGCTGAAGGCGCTGGAAGGCTGGCATCCCGGCTACATGGATTGGTGGAGCGACATGGGGCCGGAAGGTTTCCAGGAATCGCTGGTCTATTTGCGCACCGCCTATTCGGTCGATCCGCGCGGCTGGGCCAAGTTCGATTACGTCCGCATGCCCGAATATCGCTGGGGCATTCTCCTTGCTCCCCAGGAAGAAAATCGCGTCGTCCCGTTCGGCGAGCATTATGGTGAGCCGGCCTGGCAGGAAGTCCCGGGCGAGCATCGCGCCATGCTGCGCCGCCTGATCGTGATCCAGGGCGACACCGAGCCGGCCTCGGTCGAGCAGCAGCGCCATCTCGGCAAGACCGCGCCCTCGCTCTACGACATGCGCAATCTATTCCAGGTCAACGTCGAGGAAGGCCGCCATCTCTGGGCGATGGTCTATCTGCTGCAGAAATATTTTGGCCGCGACGGACGTGAAGAAGCTGACGATTTGCTCCGCCGGCGTTCCGGCGATGCCGATGCGCCGCGCATGCTCGGTGCCTTCAACGAGGCGACGCCGGACTGGCTGTCGTTCTTCATGTTCACCTATTTCACCGACCGCGACGGCAAGATGCAGCTGCATTCGCTGGCGCAATCGGGCTTCGATCCCTTGTCGCGCACCTGCCGCTTCATGCTCACGGAGGAAGCGCACCACATGTTCGTCGGCGAGACCGGCATCACCCGCGTCGTGCAGCGCACCTGCGATGCGATGAAGGCGGCCGGCATCACCGACCCGACCGACATCGCGAAGGTCCGCGCGCTGGGCGTCATTGATCTTCCGACCATCCAGAAGAAGCTGAACCTGCACTACACGCTGTCGCTCGACCTGTTCGGTTCGGAAGTCTCGACCAACGCGGCCAACGCCTTCAACGCCGGCATCAAGGGCCGCTACCACGAGACCCAGATCGACGACGATCATCAGCTGAAGAATTCGACCTATCCGGTGCTGAAGCTCATCAACGGCGAGATCAAGCTGGTCGACGAGCCGGCGCTGACCGCGCTCAACATGCGCCTGCGCGACGATTACAGCCAGGATTGCGTCAAGGGCATGCTGCGCTGGAACAAGGTGATCTCGACCGCCGGCTACGATTTCAAGCTGACGCTGCCGAACGTCGCCTTCCACCGCCATATCGGCGAGTTCAAGGACGTGCACGCGACGCCCGACGGCATCCTGATCGACGATGCCACCTGGGCCAAGCGCAAGGACGATTGGCTGCCCTCGACCAGCGACGGCGACTTCATCACCTCCTTGATGCAGCCCGTCACCGAAACCGGCAAGTTCGCCTCCTGGATCTCGCCGCCGAAGGTCGGCATCGACAACAAGCCGGGCGATTTCGAGTACGTGAAGATCGAGTCGTAAACGTCAGGAGCGAACGCTCGCGCCAAAAACTCCGCTGTGTCCCGGCGAAGGCCGGGACCCATAACCACAGGGCATGGTTTGGCGAAGATTGGTCGTTCGGTACACCTGCCGATCGCTAGCGATAGATTCCGCGGTATGGGTCCCGGCCTTCGCCGGGACGACACCAGGACCTTGACACGTCTGCGTCCTCTACCCAGCGATCTCCAGCCCGGCATTCGCATACACCACGCCGCCATCGACCGCGATGGTGTTGCCGACCACGTAATCCCCCGCACGCGAAGCGAGATAGATCGCAACGCCCGCCATGTCCTCGTCGGTGCCGATGCGCCGCGATGGAATGCGCTTGGCCACTTCGTCCGCATGATCGCGCGCGGCGCGGTTCATGTCGGACTTGAACGCGCCCGGCGCGATCGCGGTGACGTTGATGTTGTCCTTGATCAGCTTCGTTGCCATGCGCCGCGTCAGGTGGATCACGGCGGCCTTGCTCGCGGCATAGGAATAGGTCTCGCTGGGATTGACGAAGATGCCGTCGACCGAGGCGATGTTGATCACCTTCGCCGGGCGCTCGCGCGAGGCCGCCGCGCGCAACGGCATGGCCAAAGCCTTGGTCAGGAAGAACAGCGACTTGACGTTGAGGTCCATCACCTTGTCCCAGCCGCTCTCGGGGAATTCGTCGAATTCCGCGCCCCAGGCCGCGCCGGCATTGTTGACGAGGATGTCGAGCTTCGGCTCCAGCTTGATGATTTCGCCGGCGAGCTTGTTGCAGCCTTCGACGGTCGAGATGTCGATCGGCAGCGCGATGCAATCCCCATTATATTGCGCCGAGAGCTCTTTCGCGGTGGCTTCGCAGGGCCCGGCCTTGCGCGCGGTGATGTAGACCTTCGCAGCGCCGGCACCGAGGAATCCCGCCGCGATCATCTTGCCGATGCCGCGTGAGCCGCCGGTGACCAGTGCGATACGGCCTTTGAGCGAAAACAGATCGTTGGACATGACACCTCCCTTGAGTTGGCGACGTTTTGAGCGTCGCGGCGAGGGGAGTCAAGGAACGGTGGAGTGTAGTGCGTCAGCCGTTCAGCCAACTCAGTGTCGTCCCGGCCTAGTGCACAATTGCGCACGGGGGCCGGGACCCATAGCCGCAGGGAGGTGTTTGGCGAAGGCTGGTCGTTCGGGATTAGTATCAACCGCAATCGAAAAATCACGCGGTATGGGTCCCGGCTTTCGCCGGGACGACGGTCAGGCCGCCGCAAACCGGCGAAAACCGTTCCACATCGCGGTCGCGGCGCCAGAGGTCAGCACCGGCAGGATGCGCGCGTCCTGGTAATTTCCGTTGAGCGAAACGCGCGGCAATGCGGTCATGTGATCGGCGTTCTCGGCGAACAGCATGCCGGGTCGTGTTGTCACCGCGGTCGTGAAGCCGGCCGATGCGGCCAACGCGAATTCGCGCGTCCCCGCCGCTTCGCGGTCACCATAGGGGTAGGCGAGGTGCCGCACCTCCCGCTCCAGCGCATGCTCGATCCGCGCGCGGCTCACCGCCATCTCCTGCGTGGCGGCCTCCTCGCTTTGCTTGGCGAGATTGCAATGGCTGATGGTGTGCGCACCGATCGTGACAAGCGGATCGGCCGCGAGCCGCTTCACCTCGCCCCAGGACAGGCAGAGGTCTCGGCACAGCGCTTCCATGTCGACACCGTGCGCGATGCAGAGCGCCTCGATCTCGCGCTTCAGATCGTATTCGCCCGGCAGCGCGCGCAGCCAGTCGTGCAGGCGATCGAACGTCGCCTGCTTGGCGGCCGGCGAGCTTGCATCGAGCCGCAGCCCGGATTGACCGATTGTGACGTCGACCTGTTCGGCCTTGGCGATGACGGCTTCCAGCGCGGTCCACCACAGCCGTCCCATGCCTTCGGCGAAGTCGCTGGTGACATAGACGGTCGCGGGCGCATCAAATTCGCGCAGCACCGGCAGGGCATGATCCCGGTTGTCGCGATAGCCGTCGTCGAAGGTGAAGGCGGCGAAGCGGCGCTCGAACCGGCCCTGAACCAGCCGTTCGTGCAGCTCGTCCATGCTGACGATGTCGATCTCGCGCGAGCGCAAATGGCACAGGGTCGCGCGCAGGAAGTCGGGGGTCACCTCGAGATGCCGGTTCGGCTGAAACGCGCCCTCACGGGCCGGCCGAACATGGTGCAGCATGAAAATGGCGCCGACGCCCGACAGCAGCGGACGCAGCAGGTGATGCGCGCCGCTGAAATAGAGTGCTCCCAGCCCGGCGCGAATGACGTTGTTACGCAGTTGTTTCATGACCGGCTGGCCGACCCCTGGGCATTCCGCCCCCAATGTAGGGAACCACCCTTGAAGAAAAAGTTATTCCAATTGTTTCACGGGTGACCCCGGAAACGGCCCCATTTCCGGTTTGACAGCCTGCCAAGGGTTTGTTTTGTCTCCGGTTCCAGAGTTCGGGTCGTCGAATGCATATGCTTTTCAGGTGGGCCAGCAAGTGGTGGCCGGGGCTGATTCCCCTGGCCGTCATGTGGGGATTTGCGGCCTGGAATAACACCTTGCCAGTCGAGGCCGACCTGTCGGCCCGCAGCTCGGCCGCGCTCAAGGATACCGTCCTGGACAAGACCCGAATCGCGGTGGACGGCCGTGACGTCCGCTTGGCCGCGGACGCTTTCTCCGAGGAGGGGCGCCGCGATGCCGTGACCACGGTCGAGACGGTTCCCGGCGTTCGGCTGGTCGACGACCAGACCCGCCTTGTTCCCGAAGCAAAACCCTTCGTCTGGACCGCCGAGCGCGACGTCGTGCGGGTGACCCTGTCGGGCTCCGCGCCGCTGCCGTCGATGAAGGCGCGCCTCACCGAGGCCGCGCGAAAAGAGGTCAATGGCGGCGAGGTCGCCGATCAGATGGGTCTCGCCCGCGGCGCGCCTGCGCGTTTCGAGGCGGCGGCGATGTTGCTGATCGACCAGATCGGCAAGCTGAAGGACGGCAAGATCACGATCTCCGACACCAAGATCAATCTGTCGGGCATGGCGCGTGACCTCGGCGGACGCGAGGCCATCGCCGCCGCGCTGAAGAACCTGCCTGAGGGCTTTTCGATCGCGTCCAACGAGATCAAGGCGCCGCCTTATATCTTCCAGGCCTACAAGGATCCGGTCGCCGCCACCGTGACGCTGACCGGCTACGTGCCCGACAACGCCGTGCACGCCGCGATCGCAAATAGCGCCTCGCGGAAATTCTTCACCGAGAAGGTGGTCGACAATCTCAAGGCCAGCATCGGCGCGCCTGCTTCGTTCAACACCGCGGTGATCGCAGCACTCGGTGCGCTGTCGCGGCTGTCGACCGGCACCCTCGTGGTCTCGGATCGCGAGGTGAAGCTGTCGGGTGACGCGCTGTACGAAGGCGCGGCCAACGACATCCGCGCCGGCCTCGGCAAGGATTTTCCAAAGGCCTGGCAGTACAAGCCCGAAATCACGGTGAAGCCCGCGGCAGGGCCGGTCGACGGCACCGTCTGCCAGCAATTGTTCTCGGAGCTGCTGGCCAAGGGCAAGATCCGGTTCGAGCCCAAGCGTGCCGATATCGATCCTGACTCCGCGGGCGTCCTCGATCATCTGATCGAAACGGCATTGCGCTGCCCCACCACCAATATCGAGGTCGCCGGCCACACCGATGCCGATGGCGAGGACTCGTTCAACCAGGCGCTCTCGGAGAAGCGCGCGCAGGCGGTGATCGACTATCTGGTCAAGGCCGGGCTGCCCGCGGACCGTTTCACCGCGGTCGGCTATGGCAGCACGCAGCCTGTCGCCGGCAACGACACCGACGACGGCAAGGCGCAGAACCGCCGCATCGAATTTCTGGTGAGGTGATCATGCCCTATCTCGTCTCGTTCCATATGGGCTGGCTGATCGGCTCGGTGCTGCTGGGCTTCTGCATGGGCTGGATCTCGGTGGTCCAGCGCGGCAACGGCACCTCGAAGGTGACGGCGCGCTGGCTCGCTGTGCTCGTCGCGGGCCTGGTCGCGGCCTCGTTCGCGCACGCGGTGCCGGGCCGCTTCGGCTATTGGCTCGACCTCGGCCTCGTCATGTTCGCCTGCTATCTCGGTGGCTGCACCATCGGCGCCTGGCTGCGCTATTGGGTGGTCTCGCGCAGCCAGCCTGCGGCCTGATCCGTGCTCCAAAAATGCAGTAACTCACGGACCGGCAGGGAGATTGCCGCAGCAACAGGTTAGTGCTTGACATCAATACGTACGTACGTATTATTTCACGCATGCCTAAGCCATCGCTCAAAGACGCCATCCTCGACGCCGGCCTCAAGGTCATGTTCCGGACCGGCTATCACGGCACCAGCGTGCGCGACGTCACCGCTGCGGCGGG
>NZ_LJYG01000044.1:45393-67170 GCF_001440035.1 Bradyrhizobium manausense
GGGCGCGCCGCAGGGATCCTTCACCAACCATTTCCGCTCCAAGGAGGCCTTCGCTTCCGAAGTGCTCGACCGCTATTTCGATGTCACCCGCGGCCTGGTCGCCGAAGCGCTCGAGGACACTTCGCTGACGCCGCGCGCGCGCCTGCGGCGCTATCTCGACATCATCACCGGAAGGCTCGAGGCCGACGGCTATGGTCGCGGCTGCCTGATCGGCGATCTCAGCCTTGAGGCGTCGGGCAGCAGCGAACTGCTGCGCGCGCGTCTCTCGGCGATCTTTGCCGAATGGCGCACCCCATTCGCCGCCTGCATCAGGGATGCGCAAGAGCGCGGCGAGATCGCCTCCGATTTCGAGCCCGATGAGCTTGCCGACTTCCTGCTCGCGTCCTGGCAGGGCGCAATCCTGCGCATGAAAGTCGACCGCAATCCCAAGGCGCTCGAACGCTTCAAGACCATCGCATTCCAAACCGCGTTCAAGGAGCCGACATGACCAAGCCGATCGACATCGAGATTCGCAAAGCGTCCGTCCTCGGAAGCCACATGGCCTATCGCGAGACCGGCGCGGAGGGCGCGCCCGTCGCGCTGTTTCTCCACGGCAATCCGACCTCCTCGCATATCTGGCGCAATATCCTGCCGCTGGTGGCACCGGTCGCGCATTGCATCGCGCCCGACAACATCGGCTTCGGTCAGTCCGACCAGCCCGATATCGCCTACCGCTTCTTCGATCTTTTCCGCTATCTCGATGCCTTCATCGAAGCGCGCGGTATCAGATCGGCCTATCTCGTCGCGCAGGACTGGGGCACGGCGCTCGCATTTCATCTCGCCGCGCGCCGGCCGGATTTCGTGCGCGGCCTCGCCTTCATGGAATTCATCCGTCCAATGCCGACCTGGCAGGACTTCCACCACACCGAGGTCGCGGAAGAGCAGGACCACGCCGAGGCGGCACGCGCGGTCTTCCGCAAATTCAGGACGCCAGGTGAGGGCGAAGCGATGATCCTCGAGGCAAATGCGTTCGTCGAGCGCGTCCTGCCCGGCGGCATCGTGCGCAAGCTGAGCGACGCGGAGATGGCACCCTATCGTGCACCATTCCCGACGCCGGAGAGTCGCCGTCCCGTGCTTGCGCTTCCACGCGAATTGCCGATCGCCGGCGAGCCAGCCGACGTCTATGCGGCGCTCGAATCCGCGCACGCGGCGCTGGCCGTGTCGTCCTATCCCAAGCTTCTGTTCACGGGTGAGCCCGGGGCTTTGGTCGCACCGGAATTTGCCGCGCCATTTGCGGCCTCATTGAAGCACTGCGCGCTGGTTCGCCTCGGCGCCGGGCTGCACTTCCTTCAGGAGGATCACCCTGAGGCGATTGGCCGCTCGGTCGCCGGCTGGATCGCCGGCATCGAAGCGATGCGCCCGCAGCTTGCGGCCTGAGGCGAACGCTACTTCTGAGCAACATGCTCGTCGCGGCTGCCTTGGCGGGGCGGCCGCGATGACGTCTGTGATGTCGCAGTGCAACGCGATGACCCGGAGCGAGGCGTCGGCCGCATCATCGTGTGCCGCGCAGCCCTGCCGACGCAGCGGCCCCTCTTTTAACAGGCGCACGCGGTCCATAGATTGATTTCGACTTAAAGCGCGACGGAACATTGTCCGGTCGAAATCATCAAAACTTCACGGCGACTGCGCAGATTGCCATGGAGATTCGCCTCAAGCCTTGCCGCCGAAAGCGCCAAACCGTGCATCATGAGCTCGCAAGCCTGCCTAAAATATTGAAGGCACGTGATTTTGTTCACATTGGCGAATTCCACTCCGCCCCGAAACGCGCTAGTGGAGGGACGGGGGGCATGCGCGAGGCCAAAGCCGGCGGCGAGGGTTCGTTGAGTGCTCGTTCGTTGAGTGCCTGTGCGTCGTCCGCCTGTTCGCCGGCCACCCTGGCCGCTGAAGTGTTGTTCGAGGTCTAGATGCTGGAAGCCATACGCAGGACGATGACGTTGCTGCGCCAGAAGCAAATCCTGCATAAGCTTGGAGTTGTGATCAGCGTCGCGGTCATCGGCATCGCTTGCTATGTGCTCTACCACATGCTGCGCGGCATCGACACGAACGAGGTGATCGAGGCGATCAAGAGCACCGAGCCGCGCCAGATTGCGATGGCCGCGCTGTTCGTCGCCGCGGGCTATTTCACCCTGACCTTCTACGATCTGTTTGCCGTGCGCGCGATCGGCCAATCCCACGTACCCTATCGCATCAACGCGCTCGCGGCCTTCACCAGCTATTCGATCGGCCACAATGTCGGCGCCAGCGTCTTCACCGGCGGCGCCGTGCGCTATCGCATCTATTCGGCCTACGGCCTCAACGCGATCGACGTCGCGAAAATCTGCTTCCTGGCCGGCCTCACTTTCTGGCTCGGCAATGCCGCCGTGCTCGGCCTCGGCATCTCCTATCATCCGGAGGCGGCGGCCTCGATCGACCAGCTGCCGCCCTGGTTGAACCGCACCGTCGCGATGATGATCATCGTGGCGCTGGTCGCTTACGTGGTCTGGGTCTGGACCCAGCCGCGGGTGGTCGGGCGTGGTCCCTGGACCGTGGTGCTGCCGGGCGGCCCGCTGACGCTGCTGCAGATCGCCATTGGCATCATTGATCTCGGCTTCTGTGCGCTTGCCATGTACGTGCTGGTGCCCGACGAGCCCAATCTCGGCTTCGTCGTGGTCGCCGTCATCTTCGTCTCGGCGACGCTGCTTGGCTTCGCCAGCCATTCGCCCGGCGGCTTAGGGGTCTTCGACGCCGCCATGCTGGTCGGCCTCTGGCAGATGGACCGTGAGGAGCTGCTCGGCGGCATGCTGCTGTTCCGGGTCCTCTATTACCTGTCCCCTTTCGTCATCTCTGTAATCTTGCTGACGTTTCGGGAGGTTATCATCGGCGCCCGATCGAAACGCCTGCAGCAGGCGGCGCTCAAGCTCGATCCAGCTCCACCGCCTGAAGCCGCTTATGTGAGAAAGCGTAGCGATAGCGGTGGCGTCTGACCGGCGCAGAGCGAACCCAAGGAGAAGCCCGGCCCGATGGCGATCGACGCTCCCTCGTCTCCCACGGTGCAGCCCTGGTCCGATCGGCTGCGGCACTCGACCATCGTCCTGATCGCTGCGGCGCTGGCGCTGTCGGTCGTAGTCTCGCTCGGCGAGTTGGCGGTGGTGCATGCCGTCGCCGTGTTTGTCTGTATCGCGGCTGCGGCACTGATCCCTTGGCGGCTGCATGATACCGCCGCCTCACGCGAGGACGTCAGGCGCGTCAATCCGGTGGAAAGCGCCGCGGTGGCTGCGGTCGTCGCCGGCATGCCGGATCCGGCGGTGCTGCTCGACCGCGCCGGCCGGGTCATCCATCTCAATGCGGCCGCCGCGCAGCTCGCGCCGGCGCTGCGCAAGAACGAACTCGCCCAGTTCGCGCTGCGCTCGCCCGAGATCATCACGGCGCTGCGCGAGTCCATTGCCACCACCGAGCCGCGGCGCGCGACCTATCTCGACCATGTGCCTGTCGATCGCTGGATGGAGCTAATCATCACCCCGGTGCCGGTGCCGACCAATTTCGGCGGCGCCGACAAATGCATGCTGATGACCTTCCACGACCAGACACCGCTGCGCCGGGTCGAGGAGATGCGCGCCGACTTCGTCGCCAATGCCAGCCATGAGTTGCGAACGCCACTGGCCGCGCTGTCCGGCTTCATCGACACGCTCCAGGGCCAGGCCAAGGACGACCCGAAGGCGCGCGAGCGCTTCCTCGGCATCATGCACAACCAGGCCACCCGCATGGCGCGCCTGATCGACGACCTTTTGTCGCTGTCGCGGGTCGAGCTGTCGGCCCATGTGCGGCCCGACACTCTGGTCGATCTCTTGCCGATCATCTTCCAGGTCGCCGACGGGCTCGAGCCGCTGGCGCGCGAGCGTCAGGTCGAGGTCGAGACCCATTTGCCCGACGGGCCGGTCATGATCGCCGGTGACCGCGAGGAGCTGCTCCGCCTGTTCGAAAATCTGATCGAAAACGCGCTCAAATACGGCGCCTCCGGTGGACGCGTCATCGTCTCGCTGACGCTGCCGGCGCCCGCCGATGCAACTCAGGAAATCCGGGTCATGGTGCGGGATTTCGGCCCCGGCATCGCGCCGGAGCACCTGCCGCGCCTGACCGAGCGGTTCTACCGGGTTGACGTCGGCGACAGCCGCTCGCAGGGCGGCACGGGGCTCGGATTATCGCTGGTGAAACATATTCTTAACCGTCACCGCGGCCGTCTTTTGATCGAAAGCGTGCCCAAGCAGGGTGCGACTTTCACCGCCTGTTTTCCCCAGGCCAAGACTTTAGTTTAGGCAATAAAACAACGCGGTTTCAATCGCTTAGCGCTGTCATCCGACTGTCACGAAACCTTCGTAAAAGCTCAGCCGACCGCTCCTAAAGGGGCGGCGCGGGAGCGCGATCGGGCGCGGATGGCGCTTCGCTCCCCTGTATGGAGACCAGCATGAATTTCCTCAAAACGATCGTCGCTGCCGGCTTGGTCGCCGCAACGACGACGGCGGCGTTCGCTGCCGACATCACCGGCGCAGGTGCGACGTTCCCGTTCCCGATCTATTCGAAGTGGGCTGATGCCTACAAGAAGGAGACCGGCAACGGCCTGAACTACCAGTCGATCGGTTCCGGCGGCGGCATCAAGCAGATTCAGGCCAAGACCGTGACCTTCGGTGCCACCGACATGCCGCTCAAGGCCGAGCAGCTCGAGAAGGACGGCCTTGCCCAGTGGCCGATGGTGATGGGCGCCATCGTTCCGGTCGTCAACCTCGAAGGCGTCAAGCCTGGCGAGATGGTGTTCGACGGCGAGACGCTCGCCAACATCTATCTCGGCAAGATCACCAAGTGGGACGACGCCGCGATCAAGAAGCTCAATCCGAACGTGAAGCTGCCGTCGGAGGCGATCACCGTGGTTCGCCGCTCGGACGGTTCGGGCACCACCTTCAACTTCACCAACTATCTCTCCAAGGTCAGCGCCGACTGGAAGAGCAAGGTCGGTGAGGGCACCGCGGTCGAATGGCCGGTTGGCGTCGGCGCCAAGGGCAACGAAGGCGTTTCGGGCAACATCGGCCAGACCAAGAATTCGATCGGCTATGTCGAGTACGCCTACGCCAAGCAAAACAAGCTGACCTACACCAAGATGGTCAATAAGGGTGGCAAGACCGTTGAGCCCACCACCGAGGCCTTCCAGGCGGCCGCCGCCAATGCCGACTGGTCCAAGGCGCCCGGCTACTACGTCATCTTGACCGACCAGCCCGGCGACAAGTCCTGGCCGATCACGGCGGCGACCTTCATCCTCATGCACAAGGATGCCACTGACAAGGCGGCCTCGCAGGAAGCCATCAAGTTCTTCCGCTGGGCCTTCAAGAACGGCGCCAAGGCAGCCGAGGAGCTCGATTACATCCCGATGCCGGACAGCGTCGTCCAGCAGATCGAGAAGACCTGGTCTGCCGAGATCAAGAGCTAAGCTCTTTGTCCTCCGGAGGCGGTGCGACCTCAGTGGCCGCATCGCGGACCACACGACTTCGGCCCCGGATCGGCTTCGCGTCGCGTCCGGGGCACGAAACTGACAGCAAGCGTAAATAAACGGGTACAGGGGATCGGCGTGGCAGATATGGCTGTCGAGAGCAATGCAATTGATGCCGCCGGTCCGTATGATCGCGCCAAGGCCTTGAGCGCGTTCAAGCTCGGCGATGTCACCTTCTACTGGATCACGCGGCTTTCCGCGATCTCGGTGCTCCTCATCCTTGGCGGCATCATCCTGTCGCTGATCGTCGGTGCCTTCCCGGCGATGAAGGAATACGGCTTTGCGTTCCTGTGGACGCAGCGCTGGGCGCCGTCGGCCGATCCGCCCGTGCTCGGCGCGCTCGGACCGATGTACGGCACGCTCGTCACCTCCTTCATTGCGATGCTGATCGCCATTCCCGTCGGTCTCGGTATCGCGATCTTCCTGACCGAGCTCTGCCCGCAATGGCTGCGCCGCCCGATCGGCATGGCGGTGGAACTGCTCGCCGGCATTCCCTCGATCATCTACGGCATGTGGGGCTTCTTCGTGCTGGGACCGTTCCTGGCCAACACCTTCCAGCCCTTCATGATCAAGATCTTCGACGGCGTCCCGGTGCTGGGCGCGGTCTTCGCAGGTCCCCCGTCCTATCTCAGCCTGTTCAACGCGGCGCTGATCCTCGCAATCATGGTGCTGCCTTTCATCACCTCGATCTCGGTCGACGTGTTCAAGACGGTGCCGCCGGTGCTGAAAGAGGCCGCCTATGGTGTCGGCTGCACCACCTGGGAAGTGGTGCGCAGCGTCGTGATCCCCTACACCCGTGTCGGCATCATCGGCGGGGTCATGCTGGCCCTGGGCCGCGCGCTCGGCGAGACCATGGCGGTGACCTTCATCATCGGCAACTCATTCCGTATCTCGTCATCGATCTTCGCGCCTGGCACCACGATCTCGGCGGCGATCGCATCCGAATTCGCCGAGAGCGACGGCCTGCACCAGTCCGGCCTGATCCTGCTCGGCCTGTTGCTGTTCGTGCTGACATTCTTCGTGCTCGCCGCCGCCCGGCTGATGCTGCTGCGCCTGGAAAAGAAGGCGGGGAGGTGACATGAACCCGATCTATGTACGCCGTCGCCGCAAGGACATCGTCGTCCGTGGGCTCTGCTTCGGAGCCGCCGCCGTCGGCGTCACCTGGCTCGCGCTGATCCTGCTCACGCTGCTCTACAACGGCATTGCCGGCCTCAACCTCGACCTGTTCGTCGCCGATACCCCGCCGCCGGGCTCGACCGAAGGCGGCCTGCGCAACGCCATCGTCGGCTCGCTGATCATGACCGTGATCGGCGTCGGCATCGGCGCGCCGCTCGGCCTGTTCGCCGGCACCTATCTCGCCGAGTACGGCCGTAACGACAAGCTGACCTCCGTGATCCGCTTCATCAACGACATCCTGCTGTCGGCGCCGTCGATCATCATCGGCCTGTTCATCTACGGCGCGGTGGTGGTGCCGATGCGCGGCTTCTCGGCGATCGCAGGCTCGCTCGCGCTCGCCGTCATCGTGATCCCGGTGGTGCTGCGCACGACCGAGGACATGCTGCTGCTGGTGCCGAATGCGCTGCGCGAGGCCGCCTCCGCGCTCGGCCTGCCGCGCTCGCTGGTGATCAAGCGGATCGCCTATCGTGCGGCCCGCTCCGGCCTCATCACCGGCGTGCTGCTCGCCACCGCCCGCGTCGCCGGCGAAACCGCGCCGCTGCTCTTCACCGCGCTGTCGAACCAGTTCTTCAGCCTCGGCCTGAACAAGACCATGGCGAACCTGCCCGTCACCATCAACAATTTCGTCCAGAGCCCTTACGCCTATTGGAAGCAGCTCGCCTGGAGCGGTGCGCTGTTGATCACGCTCACCGTGCTTGCCCTGAACATTGGCGCCCGCATCCTCGGTGCCGAGAGGACCGCAAAATGACCGACTTGTCCGTATCCGTGAGCTCCAACGCGCACCTCGCCTCGCAGCAGCCGCTGCCGGAAGCTCCGGCCAAGGTGACGGTGCGCAACCTCAACTTCTATTACGGCGAGCACCAGGCGCTGAAGAACATCAATATGACGCTCGGCACCAACCGCGTCACCGCCTTCATCGGCCCGTCCGGTTGCGGCAAGTCGACCCTGCTGCGCATCTTCAACCGGATGTATGACCTCTATCCGGGCCAGCGCGTCACCGGTCAGCTGATGCTGGACCAGACCAACATCCTCGACCCCAAGCTGGATCTCAACCTGCTGCGCGCCCGCGTCGGCATGGTGTTCCAGAAGCCGACGCCGTTCCCGATGACGATCTACGAGAACATCGCCTTCGGCATCCGCCTCTATGAGAAGATCTCGAAGTCCGAGATGGACGACCGCGTCGAGAAGGCGCTGCGCGGCGGCGCGCTGTGGAACGAGGTCAAGGACAAGCTCAACGCCTCCGGCCTGTCGCTCTCGGGCGGCCAGCAGCAGCGCCTCTGCATCGCCCGCACCGTCGCGGTGCGGCCTGAAGTGATCCTGTTCGACGAGCCCTGCTCGGCGCTCGATCCGATCTCGACCGCCAAGGTCGAGGAGCTGATCCAGGAACTGTCCGAGAACTACACCATCGCGATCGTCACCCACAACATGCAGCAGGCGGCCCGCGTCTCCGACAAGACCGCCTTCATGTATCTCGGCGAGCTGATCGAGTTCGACGACACCAGCAAGATCTTCACGTCGCCGTCGGACCGGCGCACGCAGGATTACATCACCGGCCGGTTCGGCTGAGGAGACAGGACATGGCTTCCGAACATACCGCAAAAGCCTTCGACACCGACCTTCAGGAGCTCACCCGCCTGGTCGCCGAGATGGGCGGCATCGCCGAGCGCATGATCGTCGATTCCGTCGATGCGCTGATCCGCCGCGACGTCGCGCTGGGCCAGCGCGTCGTCACCATCGATGCCGAGCTCGACGCGCTGCAGAAGAAGATCGAGGAGCGCGCCGTGCTGACCATCGCGCGCCGCCAGCCGATGGCGGTGGACTTGCGCGAGATCGTCGGCGCCATGCGGGTTGCGACCGACCTCGAGCGCATCGGCGACCTCGCCAAGAACATGGGCAAGCGCGTCGCAGCGCTGGAGACGGATTTCCATCCGCTCAAGCTGTTCCGCGGCCTCGAGCACATGACGGACCTCGTGCAGCAGCAGGTCAAGTCGGTGCTCGATGCCTATGCCGCGCACGACCTGCCGGCGGCGATGACGGTGTGGAAGGGCGACGAGGAGGTCGATGCCATCTGCACCTCGCTGTTCCGCGAGCTCCTCACCTACATGATGGAGGATCCGCGCAACATCTCGTTCTGCATCCATCTGATGTTCTGCGCCAAGAACATCGAGCGGATCGGCGACCACGCCACCAACATCGCCGAGACCGTGTTCTACATGATCGAAGGCCAGGCCATCACCGACAAGCGGCCGAAGGGCGACATGACGACCTTCGCCACGACGGTCCCGAACACCTGATTACGCAAGGAGCGACGAGCCCATGGGCGCACGCATTATGGTGGTTGAGGACGAGGAAGCTCTGACCGAGCTTCTCCGCTACAACCTCGAAGGCGACGGCTATGACGTGGAGACGGTGATGCGCGGCGACGACGCCGACACCCGCCTCAAGGAGCACATCCCCGATCTGATCGTGCTCGACTGGATGTTGCCGGGCCTGTCCGGGATCGAGCTGTGCCGCCGGTTGCGGACGCGATCCGACACCAAGCAGCTGCCGATCATCATGCTCACCGCGCGCGGCGAGGAGAGCGAGCGTGTCAGGGGGCTTGCCACAGGCGCCGACGATTACATCGTCAAGCCGTTCTCGGTGCCCGAGCTGCTCGCGCGGGTCAAGGGCCTGCTGCGGCGCGCCAGCCCCGAGCGGCTCGCGACCGTGCTCGCCTTCGGCGACATCGAGCTCGATCGCGAGAAGCGCCGCGTGGCGCGCTCGGGTCGGCCGATCGATCTCGGACCGACCGAATATCGCCTGCTGGAGTTCTTCCTGGAGCATCCCGGCCGGGTGTTCTCGCGCGAGCAGCTACTCGACAGCGTCTGGGGCCGCGACATCTATATCGACGAACGCACCGTCGATGTGCATATCGGCCGCCTGCGCAAGCTGCTCAATCTCGGCCGCGAGCAGGACCCGATCCGCACCGTCCGCGGCGCAGGCTACGCGCTCGACGATCGCTTCGCGAAGGCTGAGCAGACCTCAAGCTAGGCTGCCCGCCAGCAAACAAAAAAAGCGCGCCTGGTGGCGCGCTTTTTTTCGTCCCGGCCTGTCCCGCGACGATGTCGTCTGAACCAAGTACTCAGCGCGTGCCTGGCTTCGCCGGCGCCCGCCGGCGATCCGCCGCCGGCTGATACGCCACGCGCGAGTGCTGGGCGCAGTAGGGCAGGCCTGAGAGCGCCTTGCCGCCGCAGAAGAAGAAATCCGGGCTTGAAGGATCGCCGACCGGCCAGTGGCAGGTGGCCTCGTTCAATTCGAGCAACGAGAGCCGCTGGCTCATCGGCACAACGTTGTCGTAGGTAACAGGTTCAGCCTCGACCTCGACCTCGAAGGCCTGCGCCAGCGCGGTGTTGCCGCGCGCGATGGGGCGGCTCACCCGCATCATGTGCTGTGCGGGACGCGCCTTGCGCGGCCGCGGAGCTGCTGATGAGGGGCTCTTGGCGCGGCCGGACAGGCCGAGCCTGTGCACCTTGCCGATTACGGCGTTGCGGGTCACGTTTCCAAGCTCAGCGGCGATCTGGCTGGCCGAAAGTCCGGCCTCCCAGAGCTTTTTCAGCTGCTCGACGCGATCATCTGACCAGGTCAAAACCGTCATTGCATCCTTTCCTTCGCCGGCGCCAGCCATCTGTGGGGCCTCACGACGAATGCCTAAGCTTCGAAAAACCCGTGCCGCCAGAATCCCTTAAGGCTCGCCGGGCGCGCCAGATGCGCCCGAACGTTTACGCCGGTACATGAGGACTTTTGGGATCAGAACCGCTGCACGAGATGTCGTATCTGACAAGCCAAACGCTACAATATGCCGTGACTCACGCGCAAGAGTCCGCCGACTCGCTTCCACATGTTCCGTGGCGAAAATCCCGCAAAATCGCCACCGCAAGACTACGGATTCAGCGTTTCGCGAGGCTTTCCGGGCGGCATTGACACCCGTATTGCCAGGCATAAGATAGTCGCGCGTGCCGCCCTTAAAAGGCGGCACGTTTCGTTTTCCGGGCCAAATGACGCGCTGCGCCATGCGTGTTCAGGCCGTCCGAAACATCCGAAGTGACCACCAAAGAGATCGTCATGACCAACAGCGCAGCGCCGCATTTGCTCCCCGTTTTCGCCAGGGCCGATATCGGTTTTGAGCGCGGTGAAGGCGTCTGGTTGATCGCAACCAATGGCGATCGCTATCTCGATTTCACCTCGGGCGTCGCGGTCAATGCACTCGGCCATGCCCATCCGGCGCTGGTCAAGGCGCTGCAGGAGCAGGCCACGAAACTCTGGCACATGTCGAACCTGTTCCAGAGCCCTGACGGCGAGAAGCTCGCTGCGCGTCTTTGCAACGAGAGCTTTGCCGACTTCGTGTTCTTCTGTAATTCCGGCGCCGAGGCGCTGGAGGGCGTGATCAAGCTGGTCCGCCATCATCACTTCTCCAAGGGCCATCCGGAGCGCTATCGCATCATCACCTTCGAAGGCGCCTTCCACGGCCGCACGCTGGCGACGCTGGCGGCGACGGGATCGGCAAAATATCTCGAAGGCTTCGGTCCGCCGATGGACGGCTTCGACCAGATCCCGCATGGCGACATCGAGGCCGTGAAGAAGGCGATCGGCCCGCATACCGCCGGCATCCTGATCGAGCCGATCCAGGGCGAGGGCGGCGTACGTTCGGCGACTTCAGCCTTCCTCAAGGCGCTCCGCCAGCTCTGCGACGAGAAAGGCTTGCTGCTGGCCTTCGACGAGGTGCAGACCGGCATGGGCCGCACCGGCGATCTCTTCGCCCATCGCCGCACCGGCGTCACACCCGACGTGATGTCGCTGGCGAAAGCGCTCGGCGGCGGTTTTCCGATCGGTGCGATCCTGGCGACTGCAGATGCGGCCGCCGGCATGGGCCCCGGCTCGCACGGCTCGACCTTCGGCGGCAATCCGCTGGCGATCGCGGCCGCGAACGCCGTGCTCGACGTCATGCTCAAGCCCGGCTTCTTCGACCACGTGCAGAAGATGTCGCTGCTGCTCAAGCAGAAGCTCGCCTCCGTGATCGACCGTCATCCCGATATCGTCAGCGAAATCCGCGGTGAGGGGCTTTTGATCGGCATCAAGGCCGTGGTGCCATCAGGCGATCTGGTCGCAGCCTTGCGCAACGAGAAGCTGCTTACCGTCGGCGCCGGCGACAATGTCGTGCGCTTCCTGCCGCCCTTGATCGTCACCGAGGCGGAAATCGAGGACAGCATCGTCAGGCTCGAGCGCGCCTGCACGGCGCTGTCAGGCAACAAGCGGGCGGCAAGCTGATGAGCAAGGCACCCAAGCACTTCCTCGACATCAACGAGCTGCCGCTGTCGGAGCTCAAGAGCATGCTCGCGGCCTCCTCCGCCATGAAGGCGAAGCAGAAGGCGCATCAGCCGGTGCGGCCGCTCGAAGGCAAGACGCTGGCGATGATCTTCGAGCGTCCGTCGACCCGCACGCGCGTCTCGTTCGACGTCGCCATGCGCCAGCTCGGCGGCGAGCCCATCATGCTCACCGGTGCCGAGATGCAGCTCGGCCGCGGCGAGACCATTGCCGACACCGCGCGCGTGCTGTCGCGCTATGTCGACGCCATCATGATCCGCATCCTCAATCACGAGGCGCTGCTGGAACTCGCGGCGAACGCGACCGTGCCCGTCATCAACGGCCTGACGCGGCGCTCACATCCGTGCCAGGTGATGGCCGACCTCATGACCTATCAGGAGCATCGCGGCCCGATCGAGGGCCGCACCGTGGCCTGGACCGGCGACGACAACAACGTGCTGGCGTCCTGGGCCCATGCCGCCGAGCGCTTCAAGTTCAAGCTCAATGTCGCAACGCCGCCGGAGCTTGCCCCGAAGAAGGTGATGCGCGACTTCATCAAGGCGACGGGCGCGCCGATCGTGCTCGGCACCGATCCCGAGGCCGCCGTGAAGGGCGCAGATTGCGTCGTCACCGACACCTGGGTGTCGATGGGCGACAAGGAGGGCGAGCACCGTCACAACGTGCTCAAGCCCTACCAGGTCAATGCCAAGCTGATGTCGCTGGCCAAGCCCGATGCGCTGTTCATGCACTGCCTGCCCGCCCATCGCGGCGAGGAGGTCACCGACGAGGTGATCGACGGTCCGCAGTCAGTCGTGTTCGACGAGGCCGAAAACCGCCTGCACGCGCAGAAGGGCATTTTGGCCTGGTGTTTTGACGCGGTGAAGTAGGCTCACTTGTAGCCCGGATGGAGCGCAGCGAAATCCGGGGTTCTTAACGCGGAAAGACTTCCCCGGATTGCGCTGCGCTCCATCCGGGCTACGCGGCCCGCCATTCTGAGCACGGAATGCGGGGGCCCTTCCATTTCCGCCCTCCGACCCCAGATAAAGCGCCATGGTCTCCCAATCCCCCGACATGAAAACCAGGCCCGAAAGCCCGGTTCGCGCGCCTTCCGCAGTTCCCGTCGATGACGCCGTGCTGCCCTACGAGGTCGATGCGCTCGATGTGCGCGGCCGTCTGGTGCGGCTTGGCCCGGCGCTCGACGACATCCTGACCAAGCATGATTATCCCGCACCGGTCGGCAAGTTGCTCGGCGAAGCCATCGTGCTGACGACGCTGCTCGGCTCGGCGCTCAAATTCGAGGGCCGCTTCATCCTGCAGGCCCAGACCGACGGGCCGGTGTCGTTCCTGGTGGTCGACTATCAGGCGCCCGATCGCCTGCGCGCCTATGCGCGCTTCGATGCCGAGCGCCTCGGTGATGCCAAGGAACCTGGAATGAATTCCGGCACGCTGCTCGGCCGCGGTCATCTCGCCATGACCATCGACCAGGGGCCCGATATGAGCCGTTACCAGGGCCTGGTCGCGCTCGACGGCGGCAGCCTGGAAGACGCCGCCCACGAATATTTCCTGCGCTCCGAGCAGATCCCGACGCGCGTGCGCCTTGCGGTCGGCGAGGAGTGGCGCTCGAGCGACGGCGGCAAGCACCGCTGGCGCGCCGGCGGCATGCTGATGCAGTTTTTGCCAAAGGCGCCGGAGCGCGCGCGGCAGGCCGATCTGCATCCCGGCGATGCGCCCGAGGGCCTTGAGGCTCACAGCGTCGCCGAAGACGATGCCTGGGTCGAGGCGCGCTCGCTGATCGAGACGGTCGAGGACGTCGAGTTGATCGATCCCGATCTCTCCGGTGAACGGCTGCTCTACCGCCTCTTCCACGAGCGCGGCGTGCGCGTGTTCAATCCGCTGGTCCTCAAAGCGCAATGCTCCTGCTCGCGCAACGCGGTCGCGTCCATGCTGAAGAGCTTCTCGCCTGACGATCGCAGCGCCATGGTCAAGGACGACAAGGTCGTCGTGACCTGCGAGTTCTGTAGCTCGGTGTACGAATTCACGCCGGATGAAGCGGGCGTGGAAGACGCGTAGGCGCCAGCATTGTAGGATGGATTAGCGAAGCGTAATCCACCTCTTTTCTCTCTGCGGAAACGGTCAGTGGTGGATTACGCCTTCGGCTAATCCATCCTACGATACCGCGCTTGGCGCCGCCTCTAGTTCAACACCCGCTTGTTGTCGGGGCTGTCCAGCGAGAACGTCGGCACGTCGATCTCGAAGCGCTCGCCGGTTTCGCTGACCATCAGGTAGCGGCCGGTCATGAAGCCGGAGGCGGTGGAGAGTGGCACGCCCGAGGTGTATTCGAAGCGTTCGCCGGGGGCGAGCACGGGCTGCTCGCCGATCACGCCCTCGCCCTTGACCTCCTGCTGCCGCCCGGTGGCATCGGTGATGATCCAGTGCCGCGTCTTGAGCTGCACGGTCTCGTCGCCCGAATTGGTGATCACGATGGTGTAGGACCAAAAATACCGCGAGCGGTCGGCCGAGGACTGTTCCGGAACAAAGTTCGGCTCGACGGTCACTTCGATCTGGCGGGTCACGGCGCGGTACATGGCTGTCATCATAACGAAAACCCGGCCAGGAACCAAACGCCCCAGGCGGCCTTGGCGACATCGTCCCGCCCGAATTCACGAAGAAGTACACCCCAGATGTGATCCGGCCGCTTTGCGAGGCGGCGACCGGACCGGTACACTCCTGAAACGTCGCGATTTGCGGAAGGGTTTTTGGGTCCCCATGACCATTGCCGATCAAGTGACGGGATCGACGATCGCGGGAACCGCGGGCGCCAAGCCCGCGGAGGCCAAACCGGTCGACGCGAAGCCGCGCGTTGCTGCGCCGGCCATCACGCTGCCCGCCATCGGCGAGCGCGAGCTCAGGCTCGATCTGTTCCGAGGCCTCGCGCTGTGGCTGATCTTCATCGACCATCTGCCCCCCAATCTGCTGACCTGGTTCACGATCCGCAATTACGGCTTCAGCGACGCCACCGAGATCTTCATCTTCATCTCGGGCTACACCGCAGCCTTCGTCTACGGCCGCGCGATGCTGGAGAGCGGTGTCGTCATCGCCACGGCACGCGTCCTGCGGCGGGTCTGGCAAATCTATGTCGCCCACGTCTTCCTGTTCACGATCTTCCTCGCCGAAATCTCCTACGTCGCGACCAGCTTCGAGAACCCGCTCTACACCGAAGAGATGGGCATCATGGATTTTCTCAAGCAGCCCGACATCACCATCGTGCAGGCGCTTCTCTTGCGCTTCCGTCCCGTCAACATGGACGTGCTGCCGCTCTATATCGTCCTGATGCTCGCGCTGCCGCTGATCCTGTGGTCGATGAAATGGCGGCCCGATGTCACGCTCGCGCTCTCGGCGCTGCTTTACGCGGCGACCTGGCAGTTCGATCTGTACTTCTCCGCCTATCCGAACGGCTTCTGGGCGTTCAATCCCTTTGCCTGGCAGTTGCTGTTCGTGTTCGGCGCATGGTGCGCGCTCGGAGGTGCGCGACGCATGTCGCGCATTCTGGCATCGCCCGTGACGATGTGGATCTCGATCGGCTATCTCGTTGCGGCGTTCTATGTGACGCTGACCTGGTACGTCCCGCAGCTTTCGCACTTCATGCCGAAGCGGATCGAGCAGTGGATGTATCCGATCGACAAGACCGATCTCGACGTGCTGCGCTTCACGCATTTCCTGGCGCTGGCCGCGCTCACCGTGCGCTTCCTGCCGCGGGAATGGCCGGGCCTGAAATCGCAATGGTTGCGGCCGCTGATCGTGTGCGGCCAGCACTCGCTGGAGATCTTCTGTCTCGGCGTCTTCCTGGCCTTTGCCGGCCATTTCATCCTGGCCGAGGTCTCCGGTGGACCCGCCATGCATGCGCTGATTAGTCTCTCAGGAATCCTGATCATGTGGGCGATGGCCTGGGTGATTTCGTGGTACAAGCGCGTAGCTGACAAGAGCGGCGCGAAAACCAAAAACGCCGTCGGCAACGCCGATCTGGCGGGAGGGGGCTGATGACGGCGAAGGTTATCCTGAGCCTGATCCTGCTATGCGGGTACCTCACCGCGCCTTCGGCGCGCGCAGACGAGGCCGCGCCTGCGACGCCGCCGATCCCTGCAGCCTGTGACGTGCCGCCTTATCTGCTCGCCACCGAGAGCCAGCTCCCCAAGGTCGCCGACGCCGTCAAGGCGGGCAAACCGCTTGAGATCCTCGTGATCGGAAGCCGGTCGACGACGATCCCATTTTCGGAAAGCAGCTCCTATCCGGCACGGATGGAGGCGATCTTGAAAGAGAAACTGCCCCCTTCGGAGACCGTGCACGTATCCGTAGAACTACAGAGCAAGAAGACGGCGGAGGAGGCCGCCGGAACCTTCGTTAAGCTGATGGAAGCAAAAACACCTACTTTGGTCATCTGGCAGACCGGGACGGTGGATGCTATCCGATCGATCGATCCCGATGACTTTCGCGGCGCCGTGACCGATGGGGTCGCTGCGCTGCAACATGCAGGGGCTGACGTCGTCTTGATGAATTTGCAATACAGCCCGCGTACCGAATCCATGATCTCGGCACCGCCTTATCTCGACAATATGCGGGTGGTGGCGCAGGAGCATGATATCCCGCTGTTCGATCGTTTCGCGATCATGCGGCAGTGGAATGATCAGGGTCAGTTCGACTTGTTCAGCGCCTCGCGCGGCCCTGAGCTGGCGAAGCAGGTCCATGATTGCCTTGGCCGGGCGTTGGCGCAGTTCGTGATCGATGCTGCCCATCTGGGGCCGACCGAGCAGCAGAATTGAGGTCTAGCGTTAATGAGTTCTTTCCGCCCTTTTGGCCTGTCGACATGGTTGTCCGCGCCCGCAGTGGCGACGCTGCTGATGCTGATGCCTGTGCTGCAGGCGCCTGCCCGAGCTCAGGCCGCCCAGGCGACTGCCGCGCCACAGCAGGCCGCTAACCCAGCGCCCACCTCGCCGTCGCAGACCACGGTTGCGGCGACGGCCCAGCAGCCCACCGATCAGCGCGGCCTCACCTCGCGCGCCATCGACAAGGTGAAGCAGGTCGCAAAATCCGCCGGCGATATTTTCAGCCGCGTCCCCTGCCTGCCGCCGAAGGGCGGCGCCAAGACGATGGGCTCGCTGCCGCATGTCGCGGGCAAGCTCGTCGCGGGCAAGCCCGTCGTCATCGTCGCGTTCGGCTCGTCGTCGACTGCGGGCTATGGCGCGAGCTCGCCCGACTTCAACTATCCAAACCGTCTCGCTGCGCAGCTGCGCCGGCAATATCCGACTGCT
The DNA here is from genome assembly GCF_001440035.1 of Bradyrhizobium manausense. Taxonomy (GTDB): domain Bacteria; phylum Pseudomonadota; class Alphaproteobacteria; order Rhizobiales; family Xanthobacteraceae; genus Bradyrhizobium; species Bradyrhizobium manausense. The sequence goes on from NZ_LJYG01000044.1 coordinate 62,770, forward strand.
GACATCACGGTCATCAATGCCGGCGTCGGCGGCGAGGACGCGCCCGAGATGATGAAGCGCCTCCAGAAGGAGGTGATCGACGTGCATCCGGATCTCGTGATCTGGCAGGTCGGCACCAACGCCGTGCTGCGCAATCTCGATCCCGGCGACACCGCCAAGATGGTCGAGGACGGCATCACTCGCATCCAGGCGGCGGGCAATTCCGATATCGTGCTTGTCGACCCGCAATATTCGCCCAGGGTCACCGAGCGTTCCGAGAGCGCAAGCAAGATGGTGAAGCTGCTCGGCAAGGTCGCCGAGCTTCGTCACGTCGGCATCTTCCCGCGCTTCGAGGTGATGCGCGACTGGCACGAGAAGCAGGCGCTTCCGGTCGAGAGTTTCGTCATCGCCGACGGCCTGCACATGAACGATTGGGGCTATGCCTGCTTCGCCCAGCTGCTCGGCGACGACATCATCCACTCGGTCGGCCAGATCAAGATCGGGGTGAACGTGCCCGCGGACGTGCGGACCTATCGGCCGATGTAACTCCACTGCCGTAGGGTGGGTTAGGCGAAGCCGTAACCCACCATGCCTCATCGAATGCCGAACGAAGTTGGTGGGGTTACGCCGAGCAGATGCGCTTGGCGCATCCGCTCGGCTAACCCACCCTACGATTTAGCGATCACCTCACGCCTTCTCCAGCGCCGCGGTCAGATCCTCGATCAGATCATCGGCATGCTCGAGCCCGGCCGAGAAGCGGATGAATCCCTCGCTGATGCCGAGTGCGGCACGATCTTCCGGCTTCAGCCGCTGATGCGTCGTCGTCGCCGGATGCGTGACCAGGCTCTTGGCATCGCCAAGATTGTTCGAGATCTTTGCGAGCTTGAGCTCGTTGAGCACGCGGAATGCAGCCGCCTTGCCGCCTTTGACCTCGAAGCCGACCAGCGTCGAGCCGCCGCGCATCTGCTTCTTCACCAGAGCCGCCTGCGGATGGTCCTCGCGGCCGGGATAGACCAGCCGCGCGATCTTGGGATGGCTCGCCAGCACATCGGCGATGCGCGCTGCCGTGTCGGTCTGCGCGCGCACGCGCACACCTAGCGTCTCCAGGCCCTTGAGCAGCACCCAGGCGTTGAAGGGCGAGATCGATGGGCCTGTCTGGCGCATGAAATTGTGGATGTGCTCGGCGATGAAGGCTTCCGAGGACAGGATGATGCCGCCCAGGCACCGGCCCTGGCCGTCGATGTGCTTGGTCGCGGAGTAGACGACGACGTCGGCGCCTAACGCGAGCGGGCTCTGCCAGATCGGCGTCGCGAAAACGTTGTCGACCACGAGCCGCGCGCCGCCCTTGTGGGCGATCTCGGCAATCGAGGGAATGTCGAGCACGTCGAGCGTCGGATTGGTCGGGCTCTCCAGGAAGAACGTCTTGGTGTTCGGCTTCACCGCGCGTTGCCATTGGTCGAGATTGGCGCCATCGACCAGCGTGGTCTCGATGCCGTAGCGAGGAAGCAGATCCTGAATGACGTAGAGGCACGAGCCGAACAGCGCGCGCGAGGCCACGACATGATCGCCGGCCTTGAGCGGCGCGAGGATCGCCGTCGTCACCGCGGCCATGCCTGTCGCCGCCGAGCGGGCCGCTTCGGCGCCTTCGAGCTCGATCATGCGCCGCTCGAACATCGCGATCGTCGGATTCGAGTAACGCGAATAGATGAAGCCGGGGTCTTCGCCCTTGAACCGCGCCTCGCACTCCTCGGCGCTGTTGTAGACATACCCTTGCGTCAAAAACAGCGCCTCCGATGTCTCGCCATATTGCGAGCGCAGGGTGCCGGAATGGACCAGGCGGGTTTCGGGGCGGTAAGAGGCAGGCGACTTCGACATAGGACCCTCCGATATGACCGTCTTGTCGAGATGGTCATAAAAAAACCGGCCTGGATATCTCCACGGGCCGGGATCACAGAGGTCCCCGGCCTGTTTAGCGACTTATTTAACGTGGCTGCAAGCCGGCCGGCTCAAATCACCACGGGATAAGTGATGCTCATATTCCGCAATGCCCTTTCCGTCAAGGCGTCCATCGGATAGCCGTAAAAGGCTCGTATGTCCCGCAAGTCCGGATATACGCGACCCCTGACGAGGACCCCCGGTTGACGTTCACGGTTGCCGCCGACGCCAATGGTATCCTGCCCGACCGCATGATCGCGGCGATGGCGGAAGCGGGCCTCATCCTGCCCGCCTATGATTTCGTCGAAAGCCAGATCCAGCCGGCGAGCCTCGATCTACGTCTCGGCGATATCGCCTATCGCGTCCGCGCCAGTTTCCTGCCCGGTCCCGGCGCCACCGTCGCCGAGCGCATCGACGAGTTGAAGCTGCACGAGTTCAGCCTCGCCGACGGTGCGGTGCTGGAAACCAACTGCGTCTATATCGTGCCGCTGCTGGAGAGCCTGGCGCTACCGCCGGAGATCGTCGCGGCGGCCAATCCGAAAAGCTCGACCGGCCGGCTCGACGTCTTTACCCGCGTGATCGCCGACGGCACGCGCCGCTTCGATATGATCGGCGCCGGCTATCACGGCCCGCTCTATGCCGAGATCAGCCCGAAGACGTTTCCGGTGCTGGTCCGCGAAGGCTCGCGCCTGAGCCAAGTGCGCTTCCGCACTGGTGACGCCATCCTCAATGCCGATGCGCTCGAAAGCTTGCATGCCGTTGAGCGTCTCGTCGACATCGACGATGCCGATCTCACCGGCGGCGTCGCCGTCTCGGTCGATCTCTCCGGGGAGAAAGGCAATGGCTTCGTCGGCTATCGCGCCAAGCGCCACACCGGCGTGGTCGATGTCGATCGCCGCTCCGGCTATGCGGTGGAAGATTTCTGGGAGCCGATCTCGGCCCGTCCCGACGGCAGCCTGATCCTCGACCCCGGCGAGTTCTACATCCTCGCCTCCAAGGAAGCCGTGCAGGTGCCGCCCGATTACGCGGCGGAGATGGTGCCGTTCGACCCGCTGGTCGGCGAATTCCGCGTGCACTATGCCGGCTTCTTCGATCCCGGCTTCGGCTATGCCGGTGCCGGCGGGCTAGGATCGCGCGCCGTGCTGGAAGTGCGCTCGCGCGAGGTGCCGTTCATCCTCGAGCACGGCCAGATCGTCGGCCGTCTCGTCTACGAGAAGATGCTGTCCCGCCCCGACGCCATGTACGGCCAGCGCATCGGCTCCAACTACCAGGCGCAGGGCCTCAAGCTGAGCAAGCATTTCAGGGTGTAATTTTCGTAGCCCGGATGCAGCGCAGCTCAATCCGGGACTCTTGCGCTTGCGGCACTAAACCCGGATTTCGCTGCGCTCCATCCGGGCTACGACAGAAATCGCCCACCGGTTGCGCCAGCCCATCCGCGATGACACACTCCCGCAAAACAACAAGCCGGGAGCAAACGATGACCGCCGCAGACGCCACGCAAGCAGCGCAATGGAAGCGCTGGCGTGCGGTCGCCGATCTCTACCACGCCTATTTCAGCGGCCTGATCCTCACCGTGGTGACGCGCCGCGGCACGGCTGACGCCGCCGAGTTCGTCTTCCGCGTATTCCGTCGCCAGCAGCAGGAGCGCTTCCTGCCCGGGCTGAAGAAGCTCGGGATCGATCATCTGCCGCCGGCGGTGGCGGCGGCACAATATCACTATCTCTCCAACTGGATCGGCGGCGTGCATGTCGAATACATGTATGAGAGCGACACCAAGGCCTGGATCCGCTATCCGCCGCCGCGCTGGATCTGGAAAGGCGCGGCAATCTGCGGCGTGCCGGGCGAGGTCAGCCGCGCGATGCTGCGCGGCTGGCACGCCAACAACGGCGTCGCACTCGGCGATCTCCGGCTGGGCTTCGTCTGCACCAAGCAGAGCGTCGACGGCCAGGACGGGCTCGAAGGCTACTACCATCAATACGACCATCCGCTCGAACCGGATCAGCGCCTCGTCTACGCGCGGCATCTGGAGGCCCCGCTGTTCGATCCGAAGACCGCGCCGGCGCTTCCCCTCGCTAGCTGGCCAAGGCCGCGGCTCGAAAAGGCCTATCGCAACTACGCCATGGAATATGTGCGCACCGCCGCGCCGGTGATGGTGCAGCTATTCGGGCCGGAAGATGCCGGCTATCTCCTGCACATCACCGGCAAGCTGATCGGCATGCAGTTTTTCGATGAGATCGCGGCGCCGCTGGCGATGCGCCGCGGCGGCGCGAGCGAGTTCGCGTCCTTCCTCAGCGCGCTGCTCGCCGCGCAGGACGATGCGGCCGAGATCACGCAATCCAAAGGCAGCTTCGAAATCCGGCAGCAGAGCTGGAAGCTGATGGACGACGTCACTGACTATCACCACGCCTGCGCCAAGGTGCTGGAGGGATTGTTCGAGGGACTCGCCGCCGGATGCGGCCGGCACATCGGCGTACACCTGCGCCCAAC
>NZ_LJYG01000044.1:67192-68953 GCF_001440035.1 Bradyrhizobium manausense
CCCGCCGTTGGTCTGGACGATCGGTTAGTTCCACCTATCGAAATGCGCTGCCGCAGGGCACGCCTGCACCTGACGCAGGAGGAATCGGCAACCAGCGTGCTAACAAGTGCGCAGCCGCGCCTTTCGCGCGAGCAAGTTGATTGATGCACCTAAGCATTGCCACGCCGCGAATGGCGGATTTGTCCGGGAGAGGAAATGACTGAGGTCGCCGAGATCCCGGTCGATGAGCAGGAACGTCCGCGCCCGTCGCCCACGCGCCCGACACGGAGCGCGCTGATCGACGGGCCGATCCTGCGCACGCTGCTCTCCCTCGCCTGGCCGAACGTTGTCGCGCTGTCCGCCGGCACTTGCACGGTGATCGCCGAGACCTCCTATATCGGCCGTCTCGGCGTCGAGGCGCTGGCCGCGATGGCGCTGGTGTTTCCGACAGTGATCCTGACCATGACCATGTCGGGCGGCGCCATGGGCGGCGCCGTGGCCTCCGCCATCGCACGCGCGCTCGGCGCCGGCGATCGCGAGCGTGCCGGGACGCTGGCTGCGCATGCGCTGCTGATCGGCATCACCTTCGGCCTCGTCTTCATGCTCGGCATGCTGGTCTTCGGCCCTCAGGTGCTGACGATGCTCGGCGGCCGCGGCAATGTGCTGACGCATGCGATCGCCTACACCCAGGTGTTCTTCGGCGGAGCCGTGCTGCCGTGGCTGCTCAACACCATGGCGGGCGTGCTGCGCGGCACCGGCAATATGCGCCTGCCGTCGTTTCTCATCCTCAACTCTGCGGTCTGGCAGATCGTGCTCGGCGGCACGCTGGGCCTCGGGCTCGGCCCGTTTCCGCAACTCGGCATGCGCGGCGTCGCCGCCGGCGCGCTGATCGCCTACTCCATGAATATCTGCGTGATGGGCTGGTACCTGTTCTCCGGTCGCGCCCGCGTCGTTCCAAAACTCCGCGGCTTGCGCATCCAATGGGTGATGTTCTTCGACATCCTCAAGGTCGGCGCCATCGCCTGCTTCTCGCCGCTGCAATCGGTGCTGACGATCTCGATCTTCACCCACATGCTGGCCAAATTCGGCACCGCGATCCTCGCCGGCTACGGCATCGGCGCGCGGCTCGAATTCCTTCTGACCTCGATCGCGTTCTCGTTCGGTATCGCCTGCGTGCCCATGGTCGGAATGGCGATCGGGGCGGGCCGCATCGCGCGGGCGCGCCGCATCGCCTGGACCGCCGGTGCCGCCGCCTTCATGGCCGTCGGCGCGCCAGCATGCTTTGTAGCGATCTTCCCCGATCTCTGGGTCAACATCTTCACCGACAGCGCGGCCGTGCGCGCGGCGAGCCATCAATATCTCTCGACGGTCGGGCCGTTCTACGCGTTCTTCGGCCTTGCAACGACGATGTATTTCTCCTCGCAAGGTGCAGCAAAGGTGATCGGTCCTGTGCTGGCGCAGACCGCCCGGCTGATCTACATCGCGGGCATCGGCTGGTGGCTGTCGACGCATGACGCGACTGCGCAAAGCTTCTTCTGGCTCGCCGCGAGCTCGATGGTCGTGCTCGGCGTGCTCTCATGCTCCAGCGTGGTGCTGACGCGCTGGGGGCCGCGAGACGCAAAACTCGCCGTCGCGCCTGTGCTCTCGGTTGCCGATTAGCGGACGATCCGGAAAAGTGGGAACCGGTTTTCCGACAAGATCATCCGCAAACAAAGCAGCTCAACCGCGGCGGCGAGACGCCGTTGCGCTTTAGCGATGCCTGTGGCGGCGATGGCCCCCGCC
>NZ_LJYG01000044.1:68958-79393 GCF_001440035.1 Bradyrhizobium manausense
GGCGAGCCGCATCAGTTGCGGGATCATCGCCATCATGTCGCCGCCGCCGGCGCCGCCGAGCATGCCCATGATATCGCCGCCGCCCATGCCGCCCATCGGTGCGTAGCCGGCGCCGTGATTGGGTGCGCCGAATCCGCCGCCGAGATTGCCGCCGGCGAGGCCGCCCATGCTGCCGCCCATCATTCCGCCAAGGCCACCGCCGCCATTCTCCATCATGCGGCTCATCATCGGGCCCATGGTCTGCATCAGCATGGCGAAGCGGCGCTTGCCCATCTTCGCCTTCATCATCTCCAGCATCGGCGCCATCTGGGTCATCATGTCCTGGCCGCCGGCACCTCCGCCGCCGAGGAACTGCGCGTTGGCCGGCGCGCTCGAAATCGAAAACAACAGCAGCACGGCAGCTGCCTGGCAGATCACCTTGTCCGCACCTCTCATGGCATGCTCCTCGCGTGCGTGGCGCCGCCGGGAGAGCGAGGCCGTCTGGACGCACGCGGCCATGGTTACGGACGATGAGGGGCGGGCTCTGTGAGACGGATCACGTTGCACGCGCATGATCCGGAAAAGTGTGCAGCGGTTTTCCCTCGCGACAAATGCGGAACGCGTTTGCGCGGAGATCATGCGCAAATAAAAACTACGGGAAGGCCTTGTGCATGGCGGCGACAGCCAGCTTGGTCTGCTCCTGCACGTAAGCTGCAAGCTCGTTCGGCAGCATGTCGATGGTCCAGATCAGGCGGCAGCTTGCCTCGCCGTCGGCGATCACCTGCACCGAGGCGCTGTAATGCTTCAGCTGCTCGCTGCTGATCGCGTAGACCAGCCGCTGCCTGATATCGTCGCAATCGACCAGCACTTCGCGCGCAACCGAGCCGTTGGCGAAGGTGACAATGCGCGTATCGCCGTCGAGCTGGCATGCGGTGACGAAGCCCGGCACCAGCCGCTGAGGCAGCGCGCCGAAATCGCGCACCGCGTCCCAGACGTCGCGGGCCGGAGCGGGGAGGGAGACGTCGTTGTGGATGGAGGCCATGTTGTTTCCTCAACCGGAATCAGGAGGGTGGGCAAAGGTGCGCTCTTCGCGCGCCGTGCCCACCGTCTGCATCGTTGCGCGCATTGGTGGGCACGCTACGCTTTGCCCACCCAACGAGATCGCGCGCGTGGCGATCGCTCACGTACAAACCGCCTCGACATTATTGCCATCGGGATCGATCAAGAACGCCGCGTAGTAGGTCGGGCTGTAATCCTTGCGCGGGCCCGCGCCGCCATTGTCACGGCCGCCGCTCTTCAGGCCCTCGCGGTGAAACGCCTTCACGGCGTCATGGTCCTTGGCACGAAACGCGATATGCGCGCCGTCGGCCTTGCGGCCCTTGTTCAGATGCAGCCACAATGCCGGATCGCCCTTCGGCCCGAAGCCGGCATAGCCGTCGCCGCTCGAGCACAGCACGTAACCGAGCGGCGCCAGTGCCGCGGTGTAGAACCGCGTGGCGGCGTCGAGGTCGGCAACGCGCAATCCGATATGGTCGTACATGATCGTCTCCATCGCAAAGCGCGCCGCTCGTGGCGCGCACCGGAGACGAGCCTAGTCAGTTGAGGGCGAGCCGCTCTTGGAGAATCTTGCGCATCCCCTTCGAGGCCTGGCGGAACCTGGTCGGCGACAGGCCGGCGGCGCGGTGGAAGGTGCGGACGAAGTTGGAGAGGTCGCCGAAGCCGACGTCATAGGCGATGTCGGTGACGGCAATGTCGTCGTCCGCGAGCAGGCGCGCCGCGTGCCGCAGCCGTGAGCGCACCAGATATTGATGCGGGGTGACGCCGAGCACGTTGGAGAACAGCCGAAGGAAATGGAACGGGCTCAAGTCCGCCAGGCGCGCGGCCTGTTCCAGATCGATCTCGTCATGCGAATTGGCGTCGATCCACAACGCGGCCTCGACCGCACGGCGGCGGTCGCGCGCCGTCGGCGTGACCCGCTTGCGCGGCTTGCCGGAGACCACATCGACAAAGCGGCCGGCGAGAATCTGGCCGATCTCGTCGAGGCTCAAGTCGCTGTTGCCATCTGCCGCCGTCTGGGCAAGCTCGCCCAGCACCATCAGCTCAGGCAGCGGCGGTGTCGCGCCGACCTGCCAGGTCTCGCGCCGCCCGCCGAGGGCATCGACCAGATTGTCGCTAAAGAAGAAGCAGAGGCAGACGTCGCCGCAGACATGTTCATGCGTGCAGGTGTATTCCTCGCCGGGCGCACCGACCAAAAGCGAGCCGGCCACCAGCTCGAAGACGCCGGCGCGGCAATGGCAGCCAAAGCTGCCGGAGCGGACATAGGCGATGGAATGACCGGTGCGACACTCGGCAAACGGCGTGTCGCCCGGTCCCGCGTCGCAGCGAAACTCGCAGACGGTCATCGACTGAGACGTCAGCAGCGTGGTCGCATCCATCCCGCATATTTAGGAGGGGGACCGCGACTGGGCAACGGGCAGCAGCACCTCGAACAGCGTCTTGCTGGCGATCGGGTGCGCGCCTTCGAGCGCCAGCAGGCGTCGCTTGGAGATCACCCCGCCATAAGGCGAAATCCGGTCGGCATAGCCGCCGGTTTCCAGCACGCGGTGGCAAGGCACGATGATCATGTAGGGATTTTTGGCGATCGCCTGCGCCACCGAATGCGCGGCGCCGGAGGCGCCCAGCGCCTTGGCGATGTCGTGATAGGTGCGCGTCTCCCCCCGCGGGATGGTGCAGGTGTATTCGTAGACCCGCCGGTTGAAGGCCGGCACGCCGCCGGCGTCGAGGCTGACATCGGAAAAATCGGGGTCGCTGCCCTGCAGCAGGCCCACGATACCCTCGATGGCGAGTTCGGTGTTAACAGGCGCGACTTGCTCGCGCGCCTCGGGATGGACCTGGAAAATCCGGCGGCGGGTGTCGATCTCCCGTGCCTCGGGCAATTGCACGGCGACCACGCCGGTGCTGCTCCAGATGATGCCGCAGCGCCCTATCGCCGTGTCGAATATCGTGTAGGCACGCCCCACCATGCACACGCCCCACTCAGTGCACGCTGCTCCCCGACACCGCTATCATAACACTGCCACAATTCGGCGCACCTGGAATCTTGCCAGGATATTAACAACTGTCCGGCCTGACGCGCCAAACCGCTTGGCGCCGGACACCGTCTCGGCTAATCAGGATGGGCGCAGGACACGCGCATCGGCGGGCGTAGTTCAATGGTAGAACGGCAGCTTCCCAATCTTTTGTGAAGCATCTCCACCGTTCCACATGGTGCCCGTAAACCCCTTGTTTTACAGTGGTTTCCGCGACTCGACCCTCGTATACTTCGGCATGGTTATCCGCCTCAATCCACGTGAAAGGCGTGCCAAATCGTGCCAATTCTTGGGCTCACAGATCTCACCGTCCAGTCACTGAAGCCCGGTTTGTACATGGACCGGAAGACGCCGGCGTTCGGCTTGCGCGTCGGCAAACGTCGAAAGACCTGGATCGTCCTCAAAGAGCCCAACCGCACCAAAATCCGGCTTGGTCACTACCCTGACCTGAAGCTTGCAGAAGCGCGCCGCCGCGCCTTTGTCGCGCTCGGCACGCCCGTCGGGGAGAAGGAAATCAGCATCGAGTTCGAGCAAGCGAAGCTCGTCTTCATTGAGGAGAATTACAAAGGCAAAGCTGAGCGCACGAAATCCGAGACGCTTAGGCTTCTCAATCGCCTCTCGTTCAAATGTACCCTCGCCGACCTCGACGATGCGGCGATTGAGCGTGAACTGGGCAAGCTCGCCGATGTACCCAGTGAGCAGCTTCACGCATTCCGCGCACTCCGGACAATGCTCAGTTGGTGCACGAAACCTCCGCACCGCTACATGAAGCGCAGTCCGCTCGAAGGCTACCCGGCTCCAGGCAAAGACAAGAAGCGCAGCCGCATCTTGAACGACGACGAGCTCGGAAAAATCTGGCGCGCGGGCCAGGGCTTCTTCGGCGATATGATCCGGCTCGTCATTCTCTGGGGATGTCGGAATGGTGAAATAGGACGGCTACAACGCGCCTGGCAGGAAGGACGCGTGATTACCATTCCCGGAGAGTTCACCAAGAACGGGCGCGCTCATGCAATTCCCATCCTTCCAATGGCGCGCGCGATCCTCAATCGGCAAGATAAGCTCGGCGACAACTGGCGAGACAAGAATACGGATTACTTCTTCCCCGGTTACATCAAGGGCACGCATTTCAACGACGGCTCGTGGGGCAAGTTGAAAAAGGAGCTCGACAAGCAATCGGGTGTGACTGGATGGCAAGTACGAGATCTTCGGCGCACCTTCCGCTCTACGCTTGCGCGCATGGGAGTCTCGCGTGAGATCGCCGAAATCATGCTCAATCACGTGACTGGAGGAGGCAAAACCGATCTCGATGAGATTTACGACAGATACGATTACCTACCTGAGAAACGCGCTGCGCTGCAAAAGCTCGAAGCTCATCTCACAAAGCTAGCGGATCGCTAGCCTGTTATTGCAGCAATAGCCATCAACGGCGCACATCACGTCCGCAGCAAACTTATTCAACGCCTGCGCATAGAAGCTCTCTCCCATTGCTGCGGCATGGGCTGATTTTTTGGATCAATTGGGCAGCTCAGGCGTGCGAAACGGTAGCTGCAACCCTATGGTACCCATTTCGGTTGTTGCTGATGTGCAACACTCGAAAAGATAATGCCGTCGCCAAAACTACCTTTGGTTGATGGGGCGGCGTGACTTTGTTCAGATGTGAAGTTGAGGCAAGGCGTTTTTCGAGAATTGATTTCCAGCTGAATGAGTACGAGCGATGGTTGCAAGGAATTTGCTCGCTTTGGTCGTGGTATCTGGCTGCGTTGCCGGATGTGGGACCTACGTTCCAGAGATTCAGGAGAATTTGTCGGCGAGCGAGAGTGAGCGCTCCGCCTTTATTCAAGCGATCGTCAGAAATGTGAGATGTGAAGTCCAGGACGCCGTCGTTCGTCTCTACCAAGAAAATCCACCCAGCATCGACCCGTACAATAGAAATCTCAAATGGTTCGATTCGTGGGCAGTTCAAATCTCGCTGCAGCTCACCATTGACGAAAAGGGAATCCTGAATCCGACAGGCAACTGGCTGCCTCCAAGTCCGGCCAACAGCATTTTCAATCTTGCTGCCGGTGCAACCGTATCGACCGAGGCTCAAAGGGTCGACAAGATCGGGGCCTTCTTCCTTGTTTCAGAGCTGAAGAAACTGCGAGCTTGTCCGCCGCAGGATCGAAATCGAGGACCGTTCATCCTTCAAAGCGATCTCAAGCTTTTTCAATGGCTGAAAGCTACGATGATCTCGATCGACAACGGCGATACGCCCGCACCTGCGGACTCCGGCGGGCCACTCCAATCCAATGTCCTCTCCCATGAGGTCAAGTTCGACATAGTCTCAACCGGGACCCTCAATCCCGGCTGGGTGCTGACAATGGGCTCGATCAACCAAAACGGCACCTTCCTGAGCGCCACGAGGGACCGGACGCAGGATTTGACGATCACGTTTGGCCCGCCTGACCCGAAATGGGCCGAGTTCGTCATTGATCCAGTCAGCGGCAAGAGAAGGCTTCGTCCCGCAGCGTTGGGTCCGGCTGCTTCCAACGCAGCGCTGGCATCGGAAATTGGAGCGTCCATAACCAATGCCGTCAGAAGCGGAGCTCGTCCCTGATTTCCTTGCTGAAGTGATAGTTCAACCGACGGAGGGTATTGTGGCCACGAAGAAAGCTAAGACGACCGCCAAGACGACACCCAAAGCGCGATTGGCAGCCGCAGCTGTCCCGCAGCGAATGTATCACTGCCGATGCTACAAGGTCGGAGACGAATACGAGATGTGGGTACTGGACCCAGCTAGTGGGACATATAGAGGACCTATCCCGTGCACGATGCAGCAGTGTCGAGCTTGCAACACGTCTGCAGCTGAAGTCATCGGAAGTTGAAGCCCTCGTAGCATCCGATGAGAGAGAGAAAAACCTTCGAGAGGATTATTACTGACGCTGTGACGCTAGCGGCACCAGAAGTAGTCGTCCATGCGAAGAACCCGGATTTCAGCTCGGGGCGTTGGCGGATAAAGGGCGACTAGACTGGTCAGCCCATGGCGTCCTCCATCCGAAAAACTGTCAGAGCCGGCCTCGATGATGGCTGATCGAGCAAGACCGGAAGGTACAGACCTTTTGGCTCCTGCGGATACCGTCCTATATCCATCCGCTCTTAGACCCCAGTGCTGTTTCGGACTCAGTCCGGGCAAGGTACTCGCGACGTCGCAGTCATGTAACGCTTGCAATTGCAGCCCTAGCGAGTACTCTCATCTTGTAATTGCCTTTAATTTCGTTGCAGCAGGAACGTGTCGATGGTCGGACGGCGTGGCGACAAAACGCGCCCTCCTCCGGGAGGACGTGTAGCCGAACGGCTGCGGTTTTTTACGGAATCGCGAGGCTCCGGTTCGCGGCAGGACACCAACAAGAGCAAAAACGAGACAGCGGCGACCGAGCCCTCGAAGAGTTTTCGGGGGGAGACAAATGCGCGGCAAGGTCGACGTAAGACTCGAGCGCCGAAAAAGTAAGACCAAGCCATATAAGCGGCCTTATGGCGGCAAGGTGCTGCAGCGATTGTTTGGCTATCTAGATCATCGCAGCGCCGCGATGAGCGCTGAGGCAATGGCAACGCTCGGCGTTCCACAGTCGGTGCAACGCGCGCTTGGATTTGTCGATAAGCCGCAGCAGTCAAAAAGGGCGCTTGGCGCAAAGCCGCGCAAGAAAAAGCCGCGCACGCCAGCTCCAGGAGGCGCCAAGCGCTACGCCGCCGCGATTGCTAAGACCGCCGCCTCGCTCGCGCCCCAGCATGCTGCGGCCGCGGCACCTGGAGCGCCCGCTGGTTGGCAACCGCTAGGACCGACCGCCATCCCGAATGGTCAGACCTATGGAAAAAACAAAATCGGCGTTATCGGTCGCGTATCGAGCATCGCGGTTGACCCAAGTGGTCCGTCGCATTTGCTGCTCGGTGCAGCAGGCGGTGGTATTTGGGAAAGCACCGACACGGGCGCCACCTGGGCAGCGCGAACCGACCAGATGCCGTCCAACGCCATTGGCGCCATCGCCTTCGATCCGACGGACCCGCGCAAGGTTTATGCGGGCAGCGGTGAAGGAAATTTCTATTTCAATCTCGGTGTGGGGGTTTATGGCTCGACCGATGGCGGCACAAGTTGGACCGTCGTGGCGTCAGGCCCATTTGTAGGCTGCGGATTCTTCGATCTCGTGGTAGATCCAAAAAATCCCAATATACTGTATGCCGCGACCATCGATTCCTCCGGAAAGAGCGGCGGCTTCTATCGATCGGCAAACGGCGGATCGTCCTGGTCGCTGAAGCGAAGCGGAATCTGTTGGAGTATCAGCGTCCATCCGAGCGGCGGCACGGTTGAATTGCTCGCGACCTTTGCCGATGGTCTCTTTGTCTCCAGCGATACCGGCAACTCCTTTCAGCCGGTGGTCCTTCCAGCGAAGCCTTCGGGAACTTGGACGCGCCTCTCTGTGGCACGTGTGACTAGTGCCCCAGACATCGCTTATCTTTTCGGTGCGATCAAGACGGCACCTTACCTTTGGCGGCGCGCCGCGAGCAAATGGACGCGGATTACATCGCTGCCGGCCGTTGACCCCAAGAATCCCTGGACCGGCCAAGCGCAGTACGATTGGTATGTTGCCGCGGCTCCCGACAATCCGGCGCAAATATACCTCGGCGCTATCGATCTCTACCGGGGATCGCTGCGCGGTTCGACCTGGGGATTTACTGACATCAGCACACAAGGCGCCCACAGCATCCATCCTGATCAGCACTGTCTCGCGTTTTCGCCGGACGATCCGAATGTCATCTATGCCGGAAGCGACGGCGGCCTGTTCCGATCGCCTGACCGTGGCGCGACCTGGGCGCCGCTCAATAACGGGCTCGCGATCACTGAGATCGAGTACATCGCCGCAGATCCGAATACGTCGCAATGGTTCATGGCGGGCACCCAGGACAATGGCACGGTGCGTTTTACGGGATCGCCTGTGTGGGACCAGATCGCCGAAGGCGATGGCGGCGAGTGCGGCGTGAACCAGGAGGATCCTAATGAGGTATATCACTCGTTCTATTGCGATCAGCAGACGGGCGTACTGGGATTTGAGAGTTCGACCGATAAGGGGGTAACCTGGTCGTACCAAGACCTCGCGTGCCAAAGCGCAATCTTTTACCCACCGATCGAGGTCTCTGGTTCGACCGTCGCGGTCGGTGCGATGGCGGCGTTCCTCTCGCGAGACAAAGCGGCGCACTGGGACCAGGTGCCCCTCGGATTTCCGTCCGATGACTGGGCGACTGCGTTGCATCTCATCAATCCAGATACACTGTTCGTCGGTACCTATTACGGCCGGTGCGCGCGTCTCGACTGGATCGCTACGGGTTGGAAGGTGACGGTATTGAGCTCGCCAACGCCGCGCTACATCAGTAGCCTTAAGCTCGACCCAGCGAATACCAAGAGAATTTGGGTGACGATCCAGCAAATGCAGGCGAACGCCGCGATGGTATATCGCTCGGACGATGGCGGCGGGTCATGGTCGGCCTGCCGCAACGGGCTGCCGGCTCTCTCTATGAACGCAGTTGCGATCGATCCGGCGAATGCGAACCGAACGTGGGTCGCGGCCGACCGTGGTGTTTACGAGACCAGGGATAGCGGTGCGAGTTGGAGAAGCATTTCCGGCGGCCTTCCTAACGCGTTGGCGGCCGACCTTCTCTATCATGCCAAGGACCGGAAGCTGATTTGCGGAACGCGCAATCGTGGCACATGGATCCTGAATTTGTGAGGAGTGACATTTCAAAGGAGGACATCATGGATTTCGTTGAAAGGTTGTTCGGCATTTCACCTGATGGCGGAGATGGGACTACCGAGCTGATGTATTTTGTCGCCATCTCTATCATTGTTGTGGGGTTAGCTTACGCTCGGCACCGAGCAGCCAAAGGACGAAGGTATTGACGCCGCTGGCGTGAAATCGCCGCTCATTGCTGGCCGCGGAGACCGCAAATGTCGAAGGAAATCGTTCAGACGCTCGGTGGGTATCTCAGCTATGGGGCCGTCGGCCTTGGTCTCGCCGTCGCAGTCTTGGCAACCATACTATTGTTATCAAGAAACGTAGCTGCGGGCACCCGCTTTATGTTTTTCGCGCTGGCCCTAGTTGTCATCGGATCTGGCCTTGAATTGGTAAGAACATACGCGACGTACTACACTGCGTGGCGCGCATTCGCCGCTTCTCAAAGCCTGCCCGACGAGTTCTGGAGTGATTTTCTTCTTTCCAGACAGCAAAAAATGTTCGGAACGGCAGAGCCAACGGACGAATACACTAGCGGTTCATTTAAAGACGGCGAAACGAGAACCGTGAAAATTCGTGTTCCGAAAGGAGAATGTCGCTTCTATTTCGCAGCGGTTCGCCCACCAGCCAAGGTCGCTGTCGAGATTAAGGATAGCGAAAGCGTTGCCAGGACTCTCCGAGATACCGGCTATTATCTGACTGGAAAGATATGTTTACCCAGCCCGAAACCCACGCGAGAGGTCGACCTGCAGCTTCAAATGATTGGAAGCGATGGTCAGTTCTCAATATCCGCTTTCAAGGCTCCTCCTGAAGAAGACCTGGCGCCGCCAGCTACGTCGACTTCCCCTTCAAGCGCTTCATCAACTGCTACGACATCCACCGAAACGCCTAGTGTGACGCCCGCTCCTCAGACGAAAGTTATAAGGCGAGTTTGCACAGGCGAATTCGAAGCAAATTGCGCTGGGCCGCACGATGCATTCTTCGCCTGTGGTTCTTTTGGCAGCGATGATGAGATTGCGGCGCAAATGTGTAAGGGGCCTCCTTCTAAAGGCGTGCGCGTGAATACTAAGGGGGGAAATAAATGCGGGTACTCCCTCATCGAGGTGACATGCGGCTAGCTGTGCACCACAACGCCGGGGGGAGAGGAGATGGTCCAGGCTAAACACTTACGCCGGTGTGCGCCGTGTAAAGGCGGCGCTTTCCAGCGGGTGCAAGCCCCACCCGGCAAGCCAGAAGCAATCGGAGCAGTCATGGAGGCAACGAAGCGGCTGAAGCGCATCTCGCGAACAGCTACAACCTCGAATCCTGTTAGCACTGTTGGCGTTACCGAAACTACGGGCATTCTCGGGGAATTCCGTCAGCTTTCATTACCAAAAATTGGATCCACGAATCTTCGGACTACGGTAAGATTGCTGGTCGGCTGACTAACAGCCGTCGCGACGGCTCCACCCCAATGGAGCTAAGCGATGACTGGAAAGGAAGTGGTCAACTGGCGTGGACTCAAGGCACTTGGAATTCCCTACAGCCGCACACACTGGTTCAGGCTGTGTTCGAGTGGAGAGGCGCCGCAGTTCTTCAAACTCGGCCGACACAGAAACAGCCCGCCGG
>NZ_LJYG01000044.1:79462-130890 GCF_001440035.1 Bradyrhizobium manausense
CGGGGCTGGCCCTCCAAAGCCAGCCCTTCCTTCTTGGAAGCTGATCTGCTCCCTATCCCCCGCCGTACGCCCCGCCTTTAAGGTAAGGCGGGGTGAGCGGTTGGCATCCGCCGCCATGCTTAACCATGTGAGAGCAATACAGCAAAGCGGTGCGCGCGACTTCCGTTGTGCTGACGCACAACGCCGCGCGAGCGCGGTCATTGGTTCCCCTACAGTTCGAGATTGAAGCTGCAACGGACTTCCGTCCGAGGAGTTGCCTTGCGTTCAATCTCTTCATGGGGAGGACGTCATGTTGTGAGACTTACATACAAACTGGGAGAGAAGATCTTTGCCTTGAGATCAAGCCTATCCACGCGTGATGCTTGTTGAAGAAGCGAATCGCAGCGCTTGCCAATCGAAAGCTTGCATCTGTCTTCGCAGAATTCTCTTTCTCGGTCTTCACTTTGAGATCGCCTCGACGTTGACGTCAACGTCAACGTCAGCGCTGCCGTTGCGAGGCATGTTCCCCCCATCTCGAAGGCCAGCTGCATCCCCTCGGCGTCAGTCGACGAAAAATGACCTGTTGTCGCATACCTACGCGCATCAACACGCTCATCGTCACTGACACAAGTGGCAAACGTTCCGCGAAGCGGCGAACAAGCGTATTCCAGATTCAGCGAGATCCAAAATTGGTGTGCCTTGGGCAGCAAGGGTTGTCGAACCGACCATCGCGATCGTGCTCGTGACGAGCATGA
The DNA here is from genome assembly GCF_001440035.1 of Bradyrhizobium manausense. GTDB lineage: Bacteria > Pseudomonadota > Alphaproteobacteria > Rhizobiales > Xanthobacteraceae > Bradyrhizobium > Bradyrhizobium manausense. Next base: position 80,197 of record NZ_LJYG01000044.1, read on the forward strand.
TAGAATAACAACAATGTCTTCCTTAGAAAGGCGCGCCTTCAGGACAAGTCCAGAGACGCTCCGTTCGCAGTTCGGCGCATTGCGACAACAGGTCCATCAAACCATGAAAGCCGAGGGAGAGGCGCGGCTTAGGGAAAACCCCAAACCTAGCGAAGAAGAGATCTATATGGCTGCGTTCAAAGAATGGCTTGAGCCACAGGTGCGCGCCGCGATAGTTCAAATGTACCGGAAGGGGTACGCGACGCAATCATCTGGTTTTCACGGCACCAAGTTTGAACTGCAGCAAATCGATGGCTTGTTTACGGTGGATAAAGACACCAGAACTGAACTGAACGGGATGGGCGTAGAGGTGTTGCGCGGCGTCGATCTCGGAGTGCCGGACAATAAGCTACTTACGGTACTAAGATTCTGTGCCAAGGATCGCTCGATTGCGAAAATGAAAGAGCAATGGGATGCCATCGCGGCTGCCCTTCCGAAAAAAGCGCTGCCATCCGGAATCCAGCCCATATGCGACAGGGCTGAAATGTTCAGGGAAGAATACGCACCGGAGCACGCGAGTCTCGAGGCCGCGCGCGACAGATACATACAATACTTAAGGGCTGCGACGGCGTCGTAAGCGCGTTAGTGAATCAATACTTCGGGTGCTCGTTCAAACGCGGCCTGACGGCGCAGGCGCCAGCGGATTACGCGAGCTTAGTGCCATCCAACGGACACCTCGTCCGCCCCTTCTGGCACTCGTAGCAAACAAAATGTCCTTTCTCACATATTTTGCCATTCTTCATATCTCTGTCTTTTCCGCACACGCTGCACAGACGCTGCGCCATGTTTTCCTCCCTCGCCAGCTCGATCGGGAGTTACAGTAGGCCGAAAGGCGTTCCACATTAAGTCGGTTTGGCGAAATGCAAATGCCTCCGAAAAGCAGCTCGCTAAAGTAGCAGAACGGTTGCTATTGCTGTCCCAATAGTCCGCCGGCAACGGCGGCCTTATGAGGTCAAGGTTGAACGCCGCATGAGGTCCGTTCGCAGTTACAGGTGGCTCGCAAGAACCGTCTGGATTGTAGAGCGTGGATGTGATTGTCTTTAGCTAGCATTGCACTTCCGCCGGACCCGAACGGGAGGGGTAAGGTGTGACGCTGCAGCGGAGCGCATCGGCTAGAAAGTTCGCGGGCTGTGGACATGCGACTCGCGCGTACATCTGTTTGTGCGTTTGCTTGTCGCTAGTTGTGATTGCTGCCGAAACGGCCGCCCAGCAAGCCACCCTCTGGGATCACAATGGCTCCTTGGTCTCGCTTTCTGCGGCCGGTGCGCGGCGACAGTTTCACTACCAAACCCCGGCCGCCGGGCTTCTGGAAGCCGGGGTTCAGTCCAGAACCCTCCTCTTTGACGGACGCAGAGACGGCAATAAATACTCAGGGACAGCCTATGTTTTCTCCAAAGTATGTGGTGCGCTACCGTATGCAGTAACAGGACCCGTTTCGCCGGATCAGCGCGGCGTTACAATGTACGGCAAGGCACCGGTCGTAGATTCGAGTTGCCACGTAATCGGGCACCGCGACGACGTGCTTGTCTTCAGTCTTTCTTCCGTGCCGCAAACTGCTGATAGAAACTACTCAGAACAGAACACTGTTCAGCAGAACGCGCCGGACCAGCAGCCGTATGACATCGAGTACGACAAGTTTCTGCAGCACTGGCAGGCGTGCTTCACGGATGCTCAAAGCTTGAATGCGGGCATCAGCGCCTGCGATTCGGCGTTATCAATTGAACGCGGTTCACTAGATGACCGCGCGAAATTGTGGCAGCGGCGACTTGAGCTTGTACGGCGTATGGCACAGCTAACCGGGAAATCGCCATTGGGTCGCCAACAGACTAGTCGTGAGAACCCCCCGGGCAACAATTCGGACGCTCAAGGTTGCGGCGGAGGGTGTGCGTGGTGTGACACGACGACTGGTGTGTGCATGATTCCCGGCGATGGGCCGCCTTCACCAAGAAGTACGACAGGATCTGACGTAAACGAGAAGAGTACGACTTCCGTAGACGAGAAGAGCACGACATCTACTTACCGCATTAACGACGCAGCACTGCACACTGTCGCAGCTCTTATCGCCGCGGCCATTCTCGTTGGTATTCTGTGGGTTAGGTACGGCTTAGAAAATGCTCGAACCGAGGTAGAGTTAGATCAACGGTCAGAGGCGGTCCCTGACCAAGAGGCTCGCAAGCTTGACGGCGCCCCTGATCGGTTAGCTTCGATCTCCGAACAAGAGACCGCCCGCGACTCTCCAGAGGCAGTGAATGTCGTCCTACCACCTGCGCAGTTCATGGCGCTCAAGTTAAAGCGCTCAGAGCGACGTCATTTGACCGGAAAGATGATCTTCATGCTTGACGCGCGCATCGACCTTAATGCAGAGGCGCACGCGCTCATCAAAAAATATGGGCTCGGCAATCGTGTAGTTTATGAGAGCCAGTCACGCGAACGGCACAAAGAGGCAACGAGGGAGCATCTCGAGAGCACTCGGGACCACCCTTCATGGTCCGCCGGTTCGAACGCGCAGCTGTTGGGTACTGGAAAAACCTTTTATCGCCTAGCCCGCGCCGCGGTAAGTGCCACGATGGCAGCGCTCTCGCTTCGGATCACGGTCGATGGCCTCATTCGTGGTGTGCATGTCGAATGTGAGAGCATGGACGAACTAATTGGGGCAGAACAGGCTGTCAGAGAAGCCGCGACCAATTTAAAGGGATATCTTGAGGAGGCGGCCACGTTCAATGGACGGGAGGAAATCGTTGAGTTCTGAATACTCACGCCCGTCGGTCTTTACTCCATTTCTTCGTCGCTTCACGGATGAGCGAGCGCGTGACCTCGCGGAGACGATCGACCTGTACAACCAAGTGCGCGCTGCGCATCTCAGGTCCATCTGGGCACGAGAGGACTCAATCGCTCGCATCAATACGTACATTGCTGAACAGGTTGGAGAGCTAATTGACCTTCCGTCGTCAGCCGCACTTCTGAAGGTGCTGGACCGATGCCAGGAGGAGATCCTCGCTCTGGAAACAACCATCTTCTCCTTCCCCGATATCGACCTCCACCGCGCGACGCTTTCCATTAAGCAGCATGCAGACCTGCGCCGGTACCTGCGCGCGAAAGAGCACTTTCTCGCCAACGAGGAACGCGTAAGCGATCTGCTCACTACGGCCCTGCGCGATGTCTGTTGGGGCTTTATTTCGAGTTTGCCCGAGTTGTCCGAGAACGCGGACGCTGCACCACTCACCGTTCCGCTCGTCTGCCTGTTGCGCAAGCCTGGCGATGTCGTGGACCGAATTATGGGTACCATCTGCCGAAAGGAAAACGTCGAGGTTGGTCTTTTTACAAGACTGTACGAACGTCTGTACGTCAATTTGTGCGAAGCGTCTGGGAACTCTCCAGAAGATGAGAAGCCCCGACGACCGATGATCTATGCCAGCGATTCCGATCTTCCTCCCATAGAGCTCGCCGAGACGTATCTCAAAGGTACTCCCCTCGCCGATCTCCTTCTCTGCCCTGTTCCCTTCTCGCTACCTCAAAAATCCCGCTTTGAGCACGCGTGGATCGTGGCTCCGCCAGGCACCGGAAAATCGACACTCCTCCAGTATTTGATCTCGCGAGACCTCGACCTGGTAGCCGGTGATCAAGCGTCCATCGTTGTCATGGAGAGCAACCGCGACCTCATTAAAGCGATCGAAGGTTTGAAAGTATTCGCGCCGGGAGAGCCCCTTGATGGCAAGCTCGTTGTCATTGACGCCGAAGATATCGAGTGGCCGGTCGCGCTCAACCTCTTCGATGTCGGCCTGGATGACGCGCGTTCCTACTCCCCTGCCGAGCACGAAGGTTTCCGCAACGCTGTGCTCTCGCTGTACGACTACATCTTCAGTGCACTACTTTCGGCGGAGATGACGAGCCGTCAGCATACGCTGTTTCACTTCACGATCGAATTGCTGCTGACTATTCCGTCGGCAACGCTCGACACGCTGATTTCCCTCATGCAGCCACGCGGGCTCGCTCAGTTCCAGCAGTACGTCTCGATGCTCGATCCGGATTCGAGGCGCTTCTTTGAGCTTAAATTCAACAGTAAGGAATTCGACCGCACCAAGGAGCAAGTCGTCGACCGTCTGTTTGCCGTTAAGCGCATCCGAACTCTCTCCAGGATGTTCTCTGCCCCCAAGTCCAAGTTCGACTTCTTTACCGAAATGGGGGCTGCGAAGGTCATCCTCATCAATGTTCCGCAGAGTCTTCTCCAAGAAGATGGCGTGGAGATTGTTGGACGTTTCTTCATTTCCATGATCTTGCTCGCGGCACACAAACGACAACTTCTTCCGAAGCACAAGCGCCTGCCATGCTTCGTGTACATCGATGAATGTCAGGACTTTATCAAGCGTGATCCAAAAATCCCCGTCATCCTCGATCAGGCGCGTAAGCTCAACGTGGGCTTGATCCTCGCGCATCAGCGGCTGCAACAAATGCAGCCACAGGTGCTTGACGCACTTTATGGCGCCACCGCAATAAAGTGGGCTTCGAAGATCAGCGATGCAGCTGCCCATGCGCTTGCGCGCGACATGCGAACTACTCCCGAATTCATCCTCAATCAGCCGCAGTACCATTTCGCCGCGTATGTCCGCGGGTTGACAGATGCCGCGCTGTCGATTGGCGTCCCAGCCACGGACCTGTATCAGGAGCCGCGCATGACAGTTGATGAGCAGAAGGCTCTTCGCAAGCGTCTTCGAGCGCGCTATGCCGTTAGCCCAATCCACCGGGCTGCTCGGACGGATATCCAAAAGCCGGGGACTAGCTTAGAGCAGCCGGTTGATGAAGGTCCTGCGCCGCCGCAGGACCTGGGCGGTAATGATTGGCGCTCGTAGGGCGCAAAATGAAGCCCGCCGAAGCGGGCTTGTTTTTAGTTTGGGGCAGGGTTTGCTCTTGAAGGACACGTGCTCGCGCGATGTCCAGGTTCATTACATATTGAGCATTTGGGGATACGGCGCTCGCGGACTGCGCCGCCAAGAAGTTCGCCGAGTTCAACATCCAATTCCTCGCGCTTCACGATGAGCTCTTTAACTCGGGCGATCTTTCCGTCTAGGTCCATGTGTACCACCTCCCTTCGAAAATGTAGATAGCGCCTGAGGCTGCGCTCGTCTGCACCGTTCACCAATACGCGTTTCGAAGCGTGTTTTGCTATGTGCCGGCGCGTGAACGTATGTGCCACAGCGGCGATTGTTCACGTTTGCGTTGAACGCGCGGGATCGATCGTCTGCGGGCGATGTCGGATCTGCTACATTCGGCCTATGAATACAGCATCAGCTTGCTCCACGAAGCGCCGGCCTCGCTTCCGCCGGTCGTTAGAACCACCCACCTTCCGAGTCACTGAAGGTGACGTGTTAATCTTGCGGCAGCTGGCGCGCCATCGCTTCTTGCGCTCCACGCACATTGCGGCGCTCGTTGATCGCTCACTCGATCGCGCCAACGATCGACTATGTCGTCTCTTCCATGCCGGATATGTCGACCGTCCGCACGCGCAGCTCGACTACTATCCCACGTCAGGGTCGGCACCGATGGTGTACGCACTTGGTGAGCTTGGCGCCGAATTGCTTGCGGGGCGCGGAATCGAGTGCGCACATCTCGAGCTGAGCCGAAGAAATCGGAATGCAGGTCGACCATTTATCGAACATCAATTGGAGATTATTGACTTTCAAGTGTCGCTCGATCGCGCGCTGCGGCAGCGAGACGATATCTCTCTCATTCGATCAGATGAGCTTATATCTGAATTTCCAAAGCAGACGCGCAGCATGCGCAATCCACTCATAATGCGAGTCGGGGTGTCGCATAATGGGAAGACGCAGGAGATCGGGCTTGTGCCGGACTTGACCTTCGGTGTCAGATTTTCGGATAGCTCGCGTCGCTGCTTCATGGTGGAAATTGACCGTGGCACGATGCCGATAATGCGTGCCGACCTTGCGCAAACGAGCGTCGCGCGCAAAATGCAGGCGTACCTTGCTGCACATTCAGCGAAGAAGCACGAAACTCAATTCGGCTGGAAAGCATTCCGCGTTTTAATCGTCACGCCCGATCGCAGTCGCGCGCAATCGATGAAGGAAGCGCTTCTTAGACTGAGCGAGGCGCGTAGCATCGGACCGGCTCTTTTCCTGTTTGCTTTGCGCGACGAGCTACGTGCCAGTGGTCCGATAGCCTATGACTGGGAGGACGGGGCAGGTCGCCGGACCAGATTGGCCTAGCGTTAGGAAGGGAGATCGATCGGGGTCGGTCCATCTTCTCGGCAATGGATGCCGTACGCTTGTGTGTGCCATTTTGAGGCGAGAGCGAGTTCACGATTGCACTGCGAAAGAACTGTCGCACATCGGAGGAGAGTCGATAGCGCGAACCCAATCTCGCGCGCCGGATCGTTCGCCGATGCCGCCAGCGGCCGCCGTTCGGAAAATGCTTACGAATTAATCTTGTCGACCGCAAAACTGTTTGAAGATTAAAGGACTACGGTATAGCCTTTGTGTGATCAAGCTTAGATGAAGAGCTTTGGAAGTGCTTCTTAGGCGGGTTCACATGCACTGAGCCCCCAGCGTGGTACTTCGCGGTCCAGAGACCGCCCATCATGTCACTCGCCAGTAAGATTGCGCTTTTCATCGATGGAGCCAATCTCTATGCCGCCAACTTCGATATCGACTACAAGCGGCTGCTGAGCGAATTTCAAGGTCGCGGGACGCTGCTCAGGGCGTTCTACTACACCGCGGTCGTGGAGGATCAGGAGTACTCCTCGCTGCGGCCGCTGCTCGACTGGCTGGACTACAACGGCTACACCGTCGTCACTAAGGCGACCAAGGAATTCATCGACGCGTCCGGTCGCCGCAAGGTCCAGGGTGACATGGACATCGAGCTTGCAGTCGATGCCATGGAACTCGCAGAGCACATGGACCAGACGTTGTTGTTCTCCGGGGATGGAGACTTCCGCTCGCTGGTCGAAGCCGTGCAGCGCCGCGGCGTCCGCGTCACCGTGGTCTCTTCGATCGCCTGCCATCCGCCTTTGATCGCTGACGAGCTCCGCCGGCAAGCCGACGTGTTCATAGATCTTACGGAGCTCCAAGCCAAAATTGGTCGCAATCCGTCGGAACGGCCGCGTGAGCGCGAGCCGCGTTATCGCTCGCACCTGCGCCCAGAGCGTGAAACCACCCCAGGGCTCAAGGGAAATGATAGCGTGCTCGAGGACTGACGTCCGAGGCGAGAGCACAAATGCCATTCGGTGCTGTGCTCGGAGGCCGGCACTCGTGATCCCGGGAAGTGAGTGCGACGAAAAGCCCGGCATTTCCGCCAGGCTGATCGCCAATATGGTTCGGTTCTCAGCAACGGACGATTTAGAGAGCAAGCCACGCGTCCGGTCGGTTCGGTTTCGGACATTTGCAACGTGCCGCTCGCGAGCTTCGCATATGCCGTTGTGCTCTCGCGCACTCGCGATGCCAGGTCGCCCATAGCTGGAGTGCGCTTTGACGCGCACCAAGCGGCCACAGCGAGCGTCCGCAACCGATGTGAAGCCTAAACCGAAACTAGTTCCCGATCAGCTGGTCGAGGGAACCTAATTGGCTGCGGTTCAAAGAGAAATTTGCTTATCGGTTATATTCATGATGACTCCATCGCAAAATTGAAAAATATGTTTGGGGAAAACATGGGAGGTTGGAATGGAAGCTGCCCGCCGCTTTCGCGCAATGGCCTTGCTTTGCCGACAGAGTGCCGCGCGACAACCTGAGAAGAGCTGGAAGCTCCTTGCAGATGCAGAGTACTGGGAGCATCTGGCGGCGAGGGCTTTAGCTCATTGAGCTTCGGATTTGCGGAGTTTTCGTCCTACTTCTTTTCATCAATCTCATCGTCAAGTCGTTTTAAGAGGCTCATAATGTCCAGTCCGCGTCAGACTTACACTTGTGCTGTTCTGAGTGAACGGCTCCAAATGCTGTCGTGCCTCAAACCGGCGGATCGTGAGCGCTTAGTCCGTTTGAAATTCGCCCTAAACCAAATGAAAGTCGTTCTGGTGCGTTTGCAGTTGGGAGAGCATCAGCCCGGTAAGGGTGATCGTATCTCCGTGTCCGTCGTTGATCACTGCGCCAGCGGCAGTGTTCGTTGTGTGATCTAGGATATCGGTCACGCTTGCAAAGAGTGATTTATCAAACTGAAGTACATCATTGCTGATATTGAAGTCCGTGATCACGTTCGCTCCGAAGTTGGGGCGGAAAAGGAACGTGTCCCGACCATGGCCCCCCGTAATCGTATCGCCGTCACCGCCGATCAGGACGTCGGCACCTTTACTTCCGATCGCCACATCGTGCCCCGCTGAACCATCCAACACGTCGGGGCCGTTTCCGCCAATGAGAGTCGTATTGACGCCAGATTGGTATTTGGTGCCCGGATCAAAAACGACGATCCTCAGCGTTGAGGTCGCCGAGCCTCCATGGCCGTCGGAGATCGTGTACGTGAACACATCTTGCCGGACAACATCGGTCGACTGATCGTCTCCCCCAGACTCATGGGTATGGTTTCCTTCGCGGTCGTGGTCATCATTCGATGCGCGGCTGGCCACGTAGCGGTAGCTCCCATCAGGATTCAGTGTCAGCGACCCGTAGGTACCCTTCACCACGTGGCCTACGTTGGATGCCAATCCGTTCACCGCGCCGACCACCAAATGGTCGTGAACGTCAGCATCGGTGTCGTTCGACAACACACCTGCGAGCGCGGTTACCGAGATCGTTGATCCCTTTGCCACGCCGTTACTATCGGGAAGCGCGATCGGATTGTCGTTGGTGCCGTTGATGACGATGGTGACCGGCTCGAGCGATGTGGCGCCCTGGTTATCCTTAACTGCGACGTCGTAGGTAGCACGTAGCGACTCGCCGGCCGCCAAGAAATCGAAATAGTGATCAGCGGCGCTGAAGCTCCATGAGATTTCTCCAATGCTCCCATTCGTGCTGTCGCTGAGGACGGCTGCTTGGACAGCATGGATGAGCGCATCTAACGTGTTGGTCGGCAGCGTCGTCGATGAGATTGTTCCGTCAGCATTTGTCCATTTGATGGAAGATTGTTCAAGCACTGCACCGACCTGATGGGTGTCTGAGACGTCCGCATCCGTAAACAGGAGCTTGCCATTTGTTGTATCCAACACGTTGCTGCTGGACTTTCCGGCAAGCTCAGAAACCGGGTGCGCCGATATAGCATCCGTTGCAAGCCATGGCGCATGGTTAGCGCCCGTGGTCTCCGGTGCGAGCGCACTGGCGAGGTTAGAGCCCATGAACGCGTTCACAATAGAATCGATTAAGCTCGGATCCGCCGCGGCTTTCTGAAGCGCATCTGAAAGTGCTCCTTGGCCGAGGCGCTCCACGCGGCTCACCGCGTCCATCAGGGTCTGGCCGATTGAATGTGACGCGTCCTGTTCGATGATCGAGTTGCTGACTGCTACCACGCTCGCCGCGGCTGACAAAAGTTTTGGATCGATTGGTACGCTCAATGCCAGCGCAGCCGCCGTGAAGAGTTGAGAAATGAGAGCCGTATCGGTCAGGTCGACCGGTACAGTACCTTGGCTGTTCATGATGGTGGCGAGTGCATTGAATACTTGCACCGAGTTTTGAGCGATCGATCCAGTATTCGTGAGCGCCGATGCGATCGCCGCGACGGTATTCATGATCTCGGCGTTCTTTGAGTAGATTTGCGCGGCGTCGACGTCATTGACGAGAAGCTGCTCAATCGGATCGAAGCTCGTTATGTCAACAGCTGGATTGATCGATAGCGCCGAAAGCACCTGTGCGTCCGCGTTGGAAACGCCTTGGTTCTGAAGCGCTACAACCAACGTCGAGATCGGGCTGATCTTGGTGGACCCCTCCGGAGCTTCAAGTATTCCCTTAAAGGAGAGCCCGGTGAAGGTATCCATGCCGCCGTATGCGACCAGCGGCCCGGTACCCCCGATCGGCTCGAAGCTACCCTGGTCATCGGTAATGGTGAAGGATTCGTCTGGATCGCGCGTACCGTTGCCGTTGTCGTCTGCAAATACAGTAGCTCCGGCAATCTTCCCGCCGATTACGCTCGACTGTGGCACGTAGCGCAGATGTGGATATCCACCATTCTCGATCCAAACTGATGGGTCGAAGCCCGCGGGTAGGATGCCGGATTTTAGATAGGTAGTCGGCTCAGGAATACCTCCCGCACTTCTCAGCTGTCCCGTGGTCTGATAATCCCAATAGGAGCTCGTGGTGAAAGCACTGCTTTGGGCAGCGAGACCGCCAGCAATGCCAAAGGAAATACCGGCAGTGACTTTTCCTGTCGCGTAGGATTGGCTGATGGTGCCACCATAGGAATGCGCGACGAGACCGCCCGCGTCTGTAGAGCTGGTTCCGGTTACGGCACCCTTTGCGTACGATTCCAGGATCGTGCCCGCGCTCATTTGGCCTACGAGTCCGCCAGCATCCCCATAATCACCGACACGGACCGAGCCCGTTGCAAAGGATTGCAAGACGGTGCCATTGAAGAGACTGCCAACGAGACCTCCGACCCAACTAGGCCCGCCCGCGATCACCGGCCCTGTTGCGTACGACTGTGTGATTAGGCTGTTGTTCAGCGACGCGCCTATGAGGCCACCAGCGGAGGTGTTCGAGCCCGTGCTGATGACTGACCCAGAAGCGTATGAGTGCTCGACTACTCCGCTCGTTCCGTTACTAAATCCGAGTGCTCCGACTAGGCCCCCGATTTCCACAAGCCCTGAGCCGTATGCGCCACTGTGCCCGGTGATCACGCCGCTCGCGTGTGAATTGTCGATGGTGCCTGTATTGCCTCCAGAAAGTCCGCCCAGATCGACAAAGCTGGTGCTGTTGCTCGTAATGTTTGCAGAGGAGCGCGAATTTTCAATCCTACCGAAATTCCAACCCGCGATTCCGCCGATCGCGATTCCGGTCAGTCCAGGAACAAAGTTTCCGGCTGTGCCGCTCACTGCTCCGGTCGTGTAGCAGTTCTCAATTGTCCCGAAATTGCGGCCCACCAATCCACCAGCGTCATAGCCACGCGGTGCGGAGACAGAGAGATTCGTCAGCCCGAGGTCCGATATCCTTCCGCCGGCTCCAACATCCGCAAATAGACCGACGAAGGTCCCATTTCCAACAATGTGAAGTCCGTTGATCGTGTGGCCATTTCCGTCAAATGTGCCGCCGAATGGGCTGCTTGAGGAGCCAATAGGCGCAATGGTGACGCCCGTAGCATCAATGTTCGCGCCGAGGACATAGTGACCCGAGAAGTCGAAGTGCTGTAAGGCGGCCAATAGATCTGCGCGGGTATTGATAAAGTGTACAGAACTCAATGCGATTGGGACCGAATAGGAATTATTAGCGATATTGAGATCTGTGACCTGATTGAGATAATCGGCTATGACGATCAGGTAATAATTTCCGGAGGAGAGGTTGCTTGGCACCGTGGCCGACTCATTGAAATTGATCACGGACCCTGCGGTTAGTGAGGCGACCGAGAAGTCGGCACCAAGCGCGATGGCGCTTGAATCGTATGTGCTGTGGGGAGAGATGTAGATTTGCGTCTTAAATGCACCTGCCGAAGCGGTGCCGTAATTATGAATGACTGCCCCAAGCGAAATCGAGCTACCGGCCGTCACCGTTGCGTTCAGCGGCGTCAGACTATCAATCTCCAAGTCCGGCAGTGTTGTGGTGGTGGTCCAACCCAGAGCATGCATCAACGTAAGGTCCGATGAAGATATCGGCGCAGTTACGTCAAGCGTTTCGTTGTTGTTGAACGCGTCAAAACTGTTTAGGAGCCCAGCGTTCTTGCCGTTGGCCCAATCACCTAAATCACCACTAGCAGGATCATCCATATTTTTTGGATCATTATTCCAAATCCCGAGAATTGTGGTGCCTGCGTTGACAGAGAAGTACCCGGTACTACCTATGCCACCAGTGGCAGTTTCGCGGACGCCCGCTGAACTATAACGGTAGAGGTCCATTACCGATTCTGCGTTTGTCACCGGCAAAGGAGATGCTTGTTCCTTCACATCTCCATTAGAAGCTGGGACCGCCGTGTAAGTGTACTCACTCTGCCCCTCCCACGAGACTCGCCCCATTATCTCCGTGATCTCATGCTCAGCTGTGCCAACGAAGTCCACCGAGGTCGATGTGAGTTCGGAGGGGGTGAAAGCCCAAGTTTCGCCCGTGCCGGGCGTAGTGGCGAACCCGATCCATCCATCTGGGTTGTTTGCGCTGCCTGCGATCGTCGATAGTCCAAGGACATTCGCTTCCGCTTGCGAGATAACATAGTTTCCGCCCGGAAGCGGGTTCGTTGCCGGCAATTGAGTGTATGCGTATGTTGATTGGAGGAGTTGAGCATAGGTGTAGGTGCTTTGATTTCTATAGCTCCCTGCACCTCCGTCAGTGAGGGCGGAATCACCTACGTAGCCCCATCCCACATCAATGTAGAGCGTGTAGTTGTTTGTGAAGAGACCGTCGAAATAAGTAGCGACAGTGTTCAAAGCAGCTTTGGCCTCCAGAGGCATAGAGGCAGTATCCGAATCGTAAATGTATTGAATATTCATGGCATGCTCCCGGTTACCGCAATCGCCCTCGTACCCTGCTGAACCATAGCCTGTGCCACCTGTGAGGTGCCCATCAATATCTCTGCACAAACATGCAGTTCGTCTATCTGCCGACGGTTATCTTCGCGGCAGCGTCAATTCTCTGTTCAAAAGGTGCTTTACACAGCGTGTTTCTAACGCAACTTTCGATCAGTCGCGCGGTGTAGATGCCGGGTGAGGAATAGGTGTGGGTGGCGGTGAAGCTACAATACCCGCCGCGGTACGACCCTGTAGGTCTGCCGCAGACTGAAATACTATTGCTCTGTCCGTCCCCAAAATCGATCGAGTAGTATCTATCAAAATCGGCATGATAAGAAAACTCCACCGTAAGCGGCGCTGGGCCGGATGTCGGCGCCGTCGCGAATGCTGATGACAATGCCTGATGTGCCGGTTCTGCAACTGCAGCTGAAAAAGACCCACGCCAGAGAGCAAGAACTGCTCCAGCGCTAAGGATACAAAGTACTGCGCTGGCGGCTATGAATAGGTGTGTTCTCATTCTAACGAAGTATACCACGACTGTAACCGCAAGAGGCTGATTGTCATCGGAAAGTGACTGCAAGCCGAGCGGTACGTCCCTTTTCCTGCATTGTTGTGACAATAGGCAGTGTATCGCGCGTTCACGACGGACGCGGGCGCGCAAGCCTTGCCGACGTAATTCGAGCACGGAATCTGCGCAAAGCAGTTCGCGGCTCCGGCGCTGCCCCATATTTTCGTGCAGAGGGCTTTGCAGTTGGCCTCACACCAAGCGCCTTGCTGGGCCCAAGTGGAGCTGACACACGCTCCATAAACAAAGATAGCAAGTACAAGGACTGCCCTGCCCATAACAAATCTCCTTCAAGTAATTTGCTGTTTCGCCAATAGTTCGCGCATGATCGGTCGCACGAATTCATACTCGGATGGCTATCTCACGGCGTATTAATCACAGTCGCGATTTGCGGTGCCCGCCGATGGCTCGACGCTGCTAGTTCGACTAACGACGAACTCGGTATGCCGCCGTCTTGTGGGCAGCTATCGGGGCACACAACCCGCGCCCTATTTAATTGGATATTTATTGAACGGTTTAATCGTAAAATCAAGGAATATTCTAAGTTGCCGCGCCGCCGCGGAGCCGAGGCGCGCTAAAACGGGGGCTTTATGGTGCGCAGGCGAACTCTACCAATGCTCGCAGCTGAGATCGCCTGTTTGGGACCGCGCAAACAACTCATCCGCTGTTCGGACTTGGGGATTTGGTGACCCGAGCTCGAAGCTCCTGGAGTTGAGCTAGCTGCCAAACGAGCCACTCAACACGATGGCGTAGAAGTAATTCACGGTTGAAAAGCCGAGCACGATTGCTCATGTCACGCCTCAACTATGCTGCTGCGCAACCACTCGGATTGTTACGCGGAAATATGCACTGGCGGCGCACGGCGCCCTAACATTCGTAAGATTGCACCGCAACAGTGACGGTGAGGTGACACTCCCCCGGGCAGCAACGGGAACGCGTTCAGCTCGGATAGCAAGAATTGCTCGGTCGAGCGCCTAGGGCCGCAGACCCTCCTTCTCTTCGCGCGCTGGTCTCACAAGTGCTTCCTTTATCCGATCTCATCCTCGATCGACCGAAAGAACACCAGCGCTGCTGCATCGAACAAGCCCATCCGCCGGTCTTCACTGATCCATGGTTTCCGGGGCGATGGAACGTATTGTGCGAACGCCGGAATATGCCTCGCAATCAGCTCTGCCAAGCTTTGCTTGTTCGAGCATCCGTAGCACGCGAAGGCGCCTCGCACTTGATCGCGCGAATATGCAAAAAGCTGAATGCTGCGATGCTTCGCGAGTGCAGCAATAGTAAGTGCAGGCGCGCCGGTCACCTTCCTTGATCTCTGGTCCGCATCTGCAATTGCTCATGTTCGTATTCGACTCGCGCTGTTATCTGTCCAAAACGAAGCTCGTCTTCGTCGAGGACAATTGCGTTGCAGAGATCTCGGTCCTGAAGTGAAGACCTCATCCAGAAGGAAGCTAGGATGCAGCCGAGATTTGCATTGTTGTCGTGAGAACCGTCGGAGATTAGAGTTGCGGAGCCGCGGACGGCCGCTCTCTAGCACAAATGGTGAGGTCCTGGCGGAGAACAAGATGAGCAAGCAGCAAGCTTGATTGAATGCTGTAGCGCTTAGATCGGCTGTCGCGCGGTTCCCCTCACAAGGACGCCACAAGATGGCGAATACGTCACCACACGAAGAAGACTCCAAACATCAGGGTGAGCATCGAAAAAGCTCCTTCTGGGCTACGGCTGCCGTGTGGTTTGGCTCGTCTCTCCTGCTCTATCTTCTTCTCGAAGGCTTAGCGCTCATTGGCTTCGATAATGCAACTATGTCCCGCTGGAACGAGGAGAGCATCCACGCGCTTGTCTCCTACCAGCTCTTTGAATGGTGGGATTGTGCGCCGCGCGATGTGGCGTCGCAATGCGGCAGCAACCCATTGCTATATCTACTCAGCAGCAAATCTCTGTCTGAATTTGTGACCAAGACTTTGCAGCTACTGTCGGGAATAGCTTTTCTGCTGTGGATCTTGGGTGCGAAGATGACATCGCGGCGTGAGGTGCTAGTTGGGTTGCCGCTTATGTTCGTTTTAGTGATGATACTATTTGCAATCCCGTTTGTTATTGGCACCATATTGGGATTTCTGAACATCGCTCTCTACTTCGTTGGACTAGGTCGTGAGCTCAGGGTGTTGGCGTTGAGCCTACTCTCTCTTCTCGCGCTCCCGATTGTGCTTCCAGTCGCGTTAATAACTACTGTTGTGCTCGCAGCGACAACCATCGTATCGGTCCCGGTTCTAATTGTTTCTTACGTCGTCTCGGGTGTCTTGGAGCATATCCTGCCCGCGAAGCCTGCTCTACCTCCGACCCTACCTCTGATATTCGGGCAGCTCACGGCTACAACCTTTCACTGCCTCAGCAGCGGAAGTGAGGCGATCGTGCATGAATACCTGAAGCATGGATTGTTGAGATTTTCGCGATCGCTAAGACCATAACGGGTATGTCCCGTGCCAACCGATGCCTGAACGTTATCCAGGCGCACGCATCGAGAGCTGTTCAATGAATGCCGTCGAGAAAGTCCGCAACTGGGCTAGAGCATTCTCGAAAGCCGATCCGACCACCAAACGCTTGATTGCTCTAGCAGCACTTGTTGTGCTCGGATTTCTGTTAAGCATCGAATCGGTCAGAGATTGGATCAAGTTCAATTTCTACTAAGGCGGCTGCCGTGCATCGAGCATGGTCTCTTCGTCTAGTGCTCTGAACTCGTGGATGATGATCCTTTGTGTTGGTCCGATTGATCCCGTGACGGTGGCAAGTGTCTGTTGACGCATTCGTTTAAGGCGACAAGAGCTTCCGATGCATCGCTTTTGGGATTCGCGAACGGGAGCCAAACTGAACGATGCCGAAACGAGATCGATACGTCGGAGCCCACAGGTTCGGGTACCAAAGCCGTCAGACCGTCGGCTGTGGCTAATTTTGATAGAAGTGGATCGGCAGCTGGCAATGGGATCGTAACGAACACTCTATAATTGAACTCTTTTGAAATAATCCCATAACTGAAGTCAGACAGGAAGAGAGTGGCTGCGTATGACTTTGAGAAAAGCTCGTTCGATCCACTAGTCGATGTGGTGGTATATAGGCGCACGCCCACGCTCGCATTTTTCAAGAACCTGCTCTCTTTGGTTGGCCCGTCGAGAGCAAACGGAAATGCTGGAGGCCTCTTGTTGTCGGGCAGTAATTCATCCCGCTTCCGGATCGGCACGCCGCGTTGACCGAAAGTCACTTTGAGTTCGAGAGTGCGATCCGCCTTCTCTGCGATATACAGGATCGGATAAGGCTCTTTGTGGCTGCTCTTTGCCAGATAGCACGATTCGAATTCGCCGGTGTCCCCGTATTCGACCAGGCCGTGCCATTCGAATGATCGGATCGCTTCCGCTTTCCTTTCAGCTGCTTCTGTAATCATCAGCGCTGCCGCAACAGGCGCGATTTGCAGAAGGTTGGGCATGTACGCCCTCCGAATGCTCGCTCTTCAATGCCGTGATGCTACTCCTATTCAATCCATATGTCGAAGGAAGCTCGCCCGGCGGGAAGCTGCTAGCGTCGAGCCATGCTCACGGACCGATAATGCTATGGAAATCCGCTCTCACGCGGTATCTAGCGGGGCCCTCGCTTGGGTGCAGGCGCGTTGGTCACCTTTCTTGATGTCTGATCCGCATCTGCAACTGCTCAAGCTCGTATTCAACGCGCACAGTTATCTGTCCAATTCTCACCCCTTTGACCCCATACTTCTCGCCTGCTTCGCGTAGTGTATGGAAGCACCCATCTGCAAGGCCGACTCGATACTCAAAGATTTCCAAATAGCGGGGCTTAAGACACGTGAGCCGATGCTTATTAGCGGCATATTGCTTTATCATGACGTCCTGTTCTCGTTTCCTCATATCGAATGAGACGCCTGCTTGCTTCGGCTCATGATGGAGTCTAGACCGCAGAATGGTATTCGAGCATGAACTCGGACCCCGGGTATCGCTTCTCCGAACCCAATAGGGCGCACTACCCGGTGGCGAGGTGCTGGAAGAACACCAGTGCGAGCGCGGCGGCATCGAACAGTCCCATTCGGCGATCTTCGCTCATCCACGGTCTGCGAGGCGGCGGGACATATTGCTGAAGGGTTGGAATGTGCTTCGCAATTAACTCAGCAAGACTTGCCTTGTTCGGGCATCCGTAGCCCTCGAACGCGCGTCGAACCTGGTCCCGCGAATACGCGAACACGGGAATGCCGCGATCATTCGCGAGCTTAACAACCGAGGTATTCAGGTTGCAAATCCGCCGCGCTCGCATTGTTCCTTGTTCCGTCGTGTCCTGAATGACGAGAGCATCGGGCGCATATCGATCGAAAACAGTTGTGATGCGAGTGAGACATGTGCCGTTCTTTCGGGGGCCGCGTGTCTCGTGTATCCCCCAATCGAAGGGCGACAGGTGACCTTCGAAGAGGATGAAAGCAAAGCCGCGCGTGTTTAGATAGACCGAGAGGACGAGGGCATAGCGGCGGAGCATCCTCATACAGTTGATTCAGAATGTCTCGCGTTCACTCGCTCCACGAGCTGTTCAAGAAAATCGAGCTTCAGGCGCGCCGCTTTCGATGAATTGCCTTGAAGTTCGTCATAGAGTTCGTTGGCTCGCGCGAGAATGGCTTGACGCAGCTCCGATAGGAGCCCCGGGAACAACTCTAATGCAGGTATATCGAAGATCATCATGCATATGAGTGCCGCATTGAGGCTTGGCTTTCGCTTCAACCCTTCAATTCGAGAGATGGCAGTTCGGCTCTTGATACCAATTAGAAATGCGAGCTCCTGCTGGGTGAGCCCCCAGCGACGACGATACGGACGAAGGTATGATTGGTGTCGGTGATGCATAGTTGGTGCAAGCCGGTCAGCAAATGACAGGCACGCATGCTATGATCCCCTTGAATGTGGTCTCGTCCGAGACACGAAAAAGTGCCGACTCGGCACTTACTACAAAACTGCGGCCCTCATTCTATCTATCGTGGCTTCAGAAAGGATGCCTTATCCGGCATGAAGATCGGGTGGAGATGGGGACTTGGGGATGTGGGGACGTAGGAGAGCGCCTCTCGTGAGCTGAATGCCAGCACTCCCCTCGCATATATTTGCGAGACCCGTCAAAGCCCTTGATGCCCTAGAAGGCGCCAGAAGTCCCCACGTCCCCATGTCCCTCCTTTGAAGCGGCGTCGATAGTGACGCTCACACCATACCGCTGACATAACATCTCTGTCTTCTCACGCTCAGCCATAGGCACCACGTACACCCCATGGAATTTGTAGGTCACAAGATTCAGTTTTTTGCGCAAGATGCTTCCAATCCACCGATTTGTTAGTGGTCGCTCATACTCCGCACCGTAGCGGCGGATCATTCCGCTCGTAACCTCCGCCACCGGGACGACGCTTCTACTGGAAGACAGCATTTGCTCCATGAGGACTTCCAGAACCTGCGCCTCCATAAGGAGGCCACGCTCGGCAATGATTGAATCCTGAGCGCGCTTCGCCGCATTGCGAAGCTCAGCCTGGAGCAGGCGATCGCTGAGGACGCTGAGGAGCGGCAGCATGATTTGGTTGATGCGCGGCTCCAGCGTCGGGTCGGCGAGGGATGGATCGAGCGTGATCTCGTGCCGTCTGCGAAAACGATAGAGGAGTAGCTTGTTACGCAGCTCGCGGGCTTCATCTTTGAATGTCGGTGGTAGGTTGATCGGAATATCTTTTCGCAGTGGCCGCGCGCCCGTTTCTTCCGTGATGAACCGGCTCTCCAGCGCGCGATCCTCATAGCGGCCCCGCGTTGCGACGATCTTCGGTCCAAAGACATGGAACGCCTGCGGGTTGAACTCTCGCTGGCGGTTCATGACCGTGCGCAGAACCGGCATGCCGCGGACGTTGCCGTTGTTGAGGATCTTGACGATCGCGGATCGCTCGTCGCTAAAGCGAAAATCGGCCTCGTCGAAAATCAGGGTGCCGCGAAAAGCATCGAGTGTGTGGAAGATGGGTGAGATCGTCGAGGCGCCGCTTGCGAAGAACGGCTTGTAGCAAAGGGAGCCGATCGTGAGGAGCGACCGGGTCTTCCCTGTCCCGAAATCGCCTCGAAGGCGAAGGTACGGCAAGTCATTGAAGGCATCATAGACCCAACTGAGCAGCACATAGTGGGCCGCAACCTGCTCGAAGGACGGGCTGAGATCAGCATAGCGGTGGATGAAGCTGATAACCTCGGAGACGAGCTCTTGCTCGGTTCCATAAGAGTGTGGCTCCGATGGAAGCAGGACAACCTCATTCTTGATCAGATTGTTGCTGGGCGAGAACGGAACCAGTCGATGGCGGCCTGGCACGTCTACCTGCCGAGCCAATGTCCAGCGTCCCGCTAGCGAGGTCGCAAACAACGTGGTGCGATTTTCCATTCGAAATACCAATTCAACGATGGTGCCGTCTTCGAGAACATTGGAGACCGTCGGTGTGACCTGCCGCTGCTCATTCGTCGCCCTGCCGATGGCCTCAATGTTCATACGTTGAATGGTGCTCGATCGCGTGGATTTCGACGAGGCGCCAGGCTGCATCTGCCAGGCACATTCCCGAGCCTTGGTCGGAAAACCTTTCGCGTCTAGGCTCGCCGCATGGAAGGCATAACAATTCACATAGGCTGGGAGTATTTCATTGGGCTTTTGAGCGCCCTAATAGCAATGGCCTGGTATTCAAACGGGCGGTTCACGGCGCTTGAAACATCCATGGAGTGGGTCAAAAACATGCTGCTCGACCTGAAAAAGACCATCGATGATGCAAGCGCAAACGAGCGGGGCAAGCCATCAAAAGAGGGGCCGGAAACGCGTAAGCCTCTCAAACAACAAACACTTTGGTAAATCGAGTTATTAGAACGAACCACCCGATAGGGCATGCGAACAGCCTACACATCATCGCACGGACGATGGTTCGAACATTAGCCGACCCTTTCAAGCACACCGCGATCTTCTTGGATCCTATTAGACATTTCATCGTTCGGTGATGATGCGGCAGTCGGACTCTTGATGGACCCGCGCATCAAACGATCGATTAATCGGCGCTGCCGCTCTAAAACTATGTCCCGCATCTCTCGTATTACGAGCAGCATGCAGGCATCGGAAACCCGTTTGTGCCGTTGGTTTCCAGTTTTTCCAATGATTCTTTTAAACGCACCGAAGCGATCTAAGGTGGCGTTCGCGTCACGCATGATCTTAATATCAGCCTCAATCTCTTCACATTGCTGACTTTCGCCGAAAAAATCCATTAATGTCTTGCACGACGATGAAATGCGACAATACGCATCACACCAAGTCACCTTCCTTGTCTCAAATTCGTGCACCACTTGGTGGAGGTAGTCGTCAGAATATTCAATTTCGTCAAGAATACGTTTTCTTCGCGTTTCATCGAAGAGATCGCGTCGGGTTCGGATGGCATTGCGGATCTGTTCGAGCTTTAGCTGGGTGTTACTCAGCTCTTCCATCCGCGCAGCGAAGAACTTGGCGACGATTTGATACCCGTCGTCACGTTGCTCGAGACGCGCGCGGATCATTCGTTTTGTCTGCTTGGTGGCACGATACAGGTCGTCAACTTGCATAATCAGATCGCGCAACGAGGCAAGGTTAGATTCATTTCGCACTTTGGAATCACGCAAAGTAGACAAAACGAATGTGAAGAGGCCGCCGAAAAGACCTACAAGAATGAATTGCAGAATGATCTCTTCTATCTTGGCTTGGGACAAATTAGGCGCCTCGATCGGCGTTGTTTGGCCCACCGATCTTGAGCCTGCCGCGGCAGCATCAAGCGGCTGAGAAAAACAGGCCGTCGGAGTCGCCATCAGACTGAAGCCCGATCCCGCGACAAGCGCCAAAGACAGGACGCTCTTACGCAGACCTAATAGATTCCAATGTAGACGAAGCATGTTGTGCATATCCGCGCCCCTCCAGGATCCGGATTGGAACACACCTGCCGAAAGTTACTTACCAGGATTCATCGGTCGACAATGTAATCTGCTTCACAAAGAGAAAGGCTCCAAACCAAAATGAGGTCTGAACAGGCCGGCGGTGGGGGGAGTATCCATCTTCTTGACGATCGCACTTGCCATTGCAGCGATGGATTCTGCCGTCATCCCGGTGTCCGCTCCAAGGTCGTCGGCGCTCGCAATGAACAGGTCTAGACAACATTCTTATGCAAAAAACGAAGCTGCTTCTTACTCTCAATGCTCTTTCGTGCCTGAAAGTAGACATTCTCCCATGCTTCGGAAAAGAGGTAAGCCGGGGAGGCGCGTAAGCCACTCAAGCAACAAAACGCTGTGGCGAAATGAATGACAAAAATGGAGACGTTCTCTTGTGCCGCCTCACGAGTGTAATCCGTTTGCCGTAGGCGGCGGCGCAGAGGAGATGATCCTCCCCTTCTCGGTGCGGGCTAAGATTACCCTCTGTGTGCGAGGAGGGGGTAGCTCTAATTGAAACTCAAACGGAAATACGATGTCGTGTTGCATCCTGACCATGCCTATTGCTAGTTTTGAACTCGACATGATCTTTTACTGGAATATAGCCACGGACTTGTAATTGTTGGGCCGTTCCCACGATTTTCTCTACCGTGTTCAGCAGTATCGCCCGTCTCGCCTGAAAACTCAAGTTGTGGAGTGTTGTCTGCGCTGCATCAGAGAATTGTTTGATCTCGTCGGCGCTCGGCATTTCGGTGACATGAATAGCGTTCTCTTGTTGTTGCGCACTCGCAATTGTGTTTTTCAACGACGTGAGTTTCTCCCGCAGCGGGGTCGTGTATTCTCTCAGCTGTTCGACCGTGAACAGGCCAGCGCCATACGCTTTGTTGTAGCGATCCTCCTGCACCTTCAATGCGGCTAATTCTTTTTCCGCCGCGGCAACATCGTCGCCAGATGACTGCACCTTTGCCCGGCGCGTCCCCAACCAGCGACTGATCTGTTCAGAGAGCAATTCTTCCGAGCCCATCAAATCGGCAATCTTGTCCCAAACGAGCCTATCGGCGATACGCGCATTTATTCCCCGTTCTTTGCACGTTGCCGACAGAGGAAAGCTGAGCACTCTATCGGTACAACGATAGTAGAGGTGCTTACCCCGCAGCACACCTTCACCGGATCTACTTCTCCCGCAGACGCATCCAATCTTGCCCGCAAGGAGATACTCATTCTTTTTGTTCCGCTGAGATAACGCGAAGTTGGCGTCGAGTTGCGCCCGAGCACGTTCAAAGAGCTTTTTATCTATGATTGCAGGCACCGGAATAATGAGCCACTCTTCTCCCGGTCGCATTCGACGACTCGTCTTTTTTACTTTTCGATACGCGTCTTGTTTGATTGGGTGCTGAGGCGCAACAGCATATGATGCGCCCCAGTGGGCTTCGCCGATGTAGCCCTTGTGCCTCAACAATGTGCTGAGCGTGCTCGTGTTCCAAACTCCCCGCTTGCTCTTGCGGGGCTTTATGCCGAGTCCTTGTAGTTTGCGCACGATTTTCCGTAAGGTGCAGCCGTCGTCGGCGACCCAGCTGAAAATTAACCTCACAACCCGCGCTTCTTCTGGATTAATTTCGTAATATCCATGCTTGCCGTCGAGCTTAGGAATGTAGTTATAGCCATAGAGAGCCTCACTCACGAGGATGTGGCCCTCTTTTACTTTGCGAAGTTTCCCGAGCCGAAAGCGTTCCGCGATTTTTGCGCGCTCATACTCAGCAAACAGACCTCGCACGCCATGCAAAATCTTCTCTTCGCTATTCTTAGGGGCAGAAACAGTAACAAATATGATTTCAATTTCGGCCTCTCGCAATTCGTCCATCACCAGTTCTTGGTAGGAATATCGTCGAGCTAGCCGATCAGGGTCATAGACCAAAACGGCTTGCCATGTTTTTTCTCGCGCATCCTGGCGGAGCTGATCCAGCGACGGTCTGACAAGAATGTCTCCACTCCAGCCGTCATCAATGTATTCTTTGACGATGCTATAACCGCGCTGACGAGCGAAATCTCGGAGCGCTGTTAACTGGGTCTCGACGGTCCCCTCCTCCTCTTGTCGCGCAGTCGAGACCCTCGCGTATATTGCAATCAGCTTTGTGCTTGGTACCAATTCTTCGCGGTTCATACTCTCTATAGAGATAAGTTTACTCCCGACCCCCGGCATGAGTCGACTCGGTTGGTGCAACGTGATGATGAACACATCCAACAACGGAGCACATTCTTAGGACCTCCTCAAATAGAAGATCAAAAGCGCTAGCTAACCGCATTTGGTGTCCAGCTGGTGACTCGTCATGTAATTGATAGTGAACTTGAAGCATCGTCCTTGTTCTCATTCTCGCATCATGTACTTTCCAGCAGCTAAGATGCTAGGCGGCAAAAAATGCCAAACGCGCACATTCACCTGAAGTGGACTCTCGCTGTTCAACGCTCATTATGACGAACGCTGCTTCCTGCCTGAAATTTGCCGGCCGGTCGACAGCGGCATACCGGCGCGTTGTGGAGCCTGCCGAGACATCGGCCAACCAGCGCCCCCTCCCAAAACTGGCAGGTTGAACTTAGCTGGCTCGGGCGCTGTGATGGCGATTAATCATGAGGCGACCTGCCGGCCAAGCAGCACAATGCATGCTTGCGGTAGTGATTAGATAACCACGTGTGGTTTTTGCGGAGAGAACAGCATGGCACGCTATCGTCGATTCAAGCGGAATTCCGGATCCCGGCGCACTACGTCTTTCCCGCGCCCTCGGTGGCTTTCAAAGAAAGTCTCTCGTCGCTATTCGGTTTCGCCCGCCGGGAGACACAGGAGATTGGCTGTAACGCTTTTTGGAATTTCCAAGAAAGCGCGTGCGATTGGAAATACACGGCACGCACGAGCGATGGGCAATCTTGGTCGGCGCGCTGTGGCTCTCGCCAAGGCGGAGTATCGACTCTGGAAGCGAGGCCAAACGCTGCACCGGCGATCACTTGCCGTCAATCGGGCGCTGCGTGCCTGGTAGCGTAGAGTTGTCTCAAGAGCATGTCCGGTGTTGCACGCGTGGTGGTCGCGACGCGGTGAGCGATGCACGTCATTTCCGATGACCAACAATCGCTCATCCCGATCTGGGAGAGAGAAAAAATGGCGCGGTCCACAGTCTTTGGGTACACGGTCGAAACAGAAGACGGCAAGCTTGTCATTACTCTAACTGGGTCGCTGGCGGAATCGCTGGCGGAGAAATACTCGACCGAAAGCATCGGACAAAATCCCAGGCTTCTTGCGTCGCTGCTACCCTTCGGCGACCTGGGTTCACGATCCGTTCTATTGAGGCCGAGCGGCCCTTCGAGGGAAAAACAGGCGTCTAACCATATCGATCTAAAGGAGATATTTGGCCAGGGCTTCGATCGAAGCCAGAACGAATTCGAGGCTCAACTTGAGGAGTACAGAGGCTTGCTGGATCCAAGAGAGCCCGGCGATAAGCAAAATGGGACTGCAAACGCCGAGGCCCCTAGAAACGCGCGAAAATCCTCGGCGCGAAAAAGAAGAAGGTGAATGAGCAAATCGACTAAATGAGCGGGAAGGTTCCATGGTGCAGCTGACGCCAGAAGAGACACTATTACTGCTGAGCTGCAGGGTGACCCTGACCAAGGCCGAAGACGCGCACTTTGCCGCGGTTGTTAATAGCTCGCTAGACTGGCCGTTTGTCTTGTGGCGCGCCGAGACGTACCAAACGGTACCTTTGATGGCATTCCATCTGCAGCGGATGAAGCTGCTTAATGCGATACCGAGCTTTATAGCTGAGTACATCCACAACTGGAGCAGCCTATCGCAGGCGCGCTCACGGGAGCAGTTCAGAGAACTCGGCCGCCTCGTCAATGCTCTGAAGAAGATAGAGGTCGACTACTTCCTGCTTAAAGGAGTGGCTCTAGCAAACACGGTGTATCCCGACCCTCTGCTTCGGCCTATGCAAGATATTGACATTATGATCCAGCCGCGTGACGCTTGGCGAGTCCAAAGGGAAGCCTATCGGCTCGGATACAAGCACGGTGTGTTCAATCCCCGAGATGGCAGATTTACTCCACTGTTCCGAAAGATCACATGGAGATCGCTTCGAGAAAAGCACGCACTCCACTCCCTCACCAAAACTACCCGCGTGCCCTCTCCGGTGCCGGCCAAATTGATTCCCTTGGCGTGGCAGAAGAGACAAATCAAAAGCTACTCGTCTGACGATGGCGCCGTTGCGATTCCAATTTTTGTCGATTTTCACGTCAACCTCTTCCCCGAGATGTCCCTGTCGGACGTGTGGCGCGGGGCAGGGGAGCGCACGCTCCTCGGTCAATCTGTAAAGGTCCAATCCCCCACCGGCATGCTCTGGTTCAGCGCCGCGCGGTTGTACCAAGAGGCGTTCCAACACGGCACTCTGAAACTGCAGATGTTTGGAGACGTGGATGGCCTATTGACGACCTGCAAAGAAAAGCTGAATTGGGCCGAGCTACTTGCGATAGCCAAGAAATACCATATAGCCCCTTCTCTCTATTACGTCCTCAGTCAAGCACAGCGCCTGGGGAGTGGATCGGTGCCGGACGCGGTGCTCACGCTGCTAAAACCCGATCAACAGCGGCAACCGGATCAAGGTGATTGGGGAGATGTCGTTCCAAAACTGCTTTCGCGGCCTATCGTTAACGAGTTTGAATACGCCAAGACCTAAGTTCGTCGTTCGGTCAGGCAAGCCGTGACATCACAATCTCTTCAACCCGCTCTGCAATCTGCTCCGGAGAACTATCGGCGGTTTGCGCGAGCACGGTCCAGCCCCGCTTGGCTGCCAGTTTCAGCAAGATCTCTCGGATTGCGTTTTGGTATCTGCAAAAAGACTGCTCCGGACTATCTGCAAAGCCGTCCCACCGACCCAGCTCCGTCGCCTTGAATGTCGGCCGGCGCTTCCATGCCAAAGCGGGGGCGACATCCAATAGGACAACCAAATCCGGGTGAGGGGCCGCTTCGAACAGTGAGTGAAGCCAATCTATGCTGAGTTGCCCGCGGAGATAAGCCTTCGCAATGACGCGAAAATACGAACCGTCCATGACATGGATTTGGTGTGTTGTCGACGGTAGCAGTTGCATATATTTGTTGAGCGCCACAAACCAAGCCGCCAAAAGATAAAGATGGAAATGTGTGCCGAAAGGGTCTGATAAAGGCTCAGAACTTTCCGGCCAGATCATCGAGCGCAAACTTGATAGCAAACGATCGGAAAATTCGTCGCCTAGCTTTACTGCAGCCCTTTCCAACAAGTTGACCGGCACCTTACGTGCTTCGAGCCGTTTGGTCAGCAGCCTGCAGACATGTGTTTTACCCGCTCCATCAATGCCTTCGATCGCTATGATCATCGGTCCTCATGCGTTTTGGTAGTAGCTTGGCTTCGGTCAGCCCCCTGCATCGCCAGTCTTTCGATGAGTGCCGCACTCTCCTTTGAGCTCTCCACATCGGCTTCGAATTCGATGGCGTCGGCACGAAGCGGCAAGATGTCTTGGTAACGAGGTCCAACCGAGAAGAACCGAACTGCTTTTCCAAGTTGCATAGCAAGCTGAATCTCGAACAAAACCCCATTCGAAATGGGACCGAACACCCAGAGTTCGTCAGCTCTGATGATCATATTGTTATTGGCTCGGCGGACGAGGTCCCGATCGACTAAGTCGTCTAGGAAATACCCCCAATTCGTAAAAGGGTTTATCGGCACCGCGTCGTGCAGAAGTGCGAACTTACAGATTAGCATTCTGGCATAAAAGATGTGACGGGAAAGTGCCGTAAAAACAACTGGTCGCTCCTCAGTTATATTCATGCGTCAGCTCTCGATCTTGTGTGAAGTACTAAACTACTCATTCCCGATGGCCAGCCCGACGTAGTGGCCACTTACCAATGCCGGCACAAGACCACGGAATTTGCCTACCAAGTCGCCGCAACACCATACGCCGTCACTACGCGTTCGCAACTCTTGGGTCGTGCTCGGAAAGCACCCTACTCCCTCGATTGCGGGGAACAAGCACACCGCGTCGGTACAATCGATATCGGGGTATTGACGAAGCAGTGCGTAGATGCTGTCGCTCAAGATCCTTTTTAGCTCGGGGTGAATTATGCCGCCAATATCTCCGGGAACAAAAGTTTCCCGAGGATACCAGGGTCTATTTGCCAAATTGACTCTAGTGAGCTCCATCGACGTCCCATCCATAAACCCTCTGAGCGGTTGCCAAAGCGCTTGCCGTGCCTTCCCGAAAGTATGAATGAAATGCTCCCAAATCTTACGCCCTCGATGCGCCTGATCCCCCGCAAATCTTGGAAGTAGGCCAAAGTTGGAATAATCCGTGGGAGGACCGTCCGACCTGCCGGACAATGCCGACATTGCGTCGTATCGGATGTTCCAAACCTCGCCGTGGCGGCACGTGCAGAATGTTCGCACCGGAGCGCTCGACGTGTTTATGAGCAGCTTCACGTCATTGTCCTTGATCTTGGAAAGGAAGCCGACTCCATTTGGATGCTCAATGCGAATGCCAAGCTCGTACCGCTGCTGCTCAGTTACGAGGCTCGGCGAATTCCATAGTCGCTTGAGTGAGAGACCACCAAAGCGACCAGTCGCGAGCACCACATCTGTGAATGTCGCGGATATTGTTCTATCGGAAGGCCGGTCACGATACGTGACCACGTATCCATTAGCCGCACGTTTGATGCCTTCAACGCGGGATAGAGGTCTAATCCGACCAACTTGATACTGGTTGGCGAGAGCGCTTGTTAGTTTACGCCGTTGGGCCAGGGTGGCAGATTGTGAAGGATAAGCCTTGTGAACAACACCGACATCGGGGTTCCCGCAATCGAAGCTGCGGACGGGAAATTCTGGGGCTTCGATACCGGCTTCTCGCAAGACGATGATGGTTTCGGAGTACGCCGCTTTGAGCCGAGAGGGGGGCGATAGCGTATAGAGAGAGGTTCCGGACGGATAATAACTGAATTTTCCATCCGAAAAGAGGCCAGCTCCGCCTATCCCGGTACCTAGGTGATCGGCGCAATCGTGCTGGCGCACATCGAGGGGCGGGCCTTCATCCAAAAGTTGGAAATCGACACCGGACTTACGAAACATGTTTGCCGCACCGAGCCCCGCGGGCCCGCCTCCGACAATGCAGACCCGCTTCATTTCCGACTCCCAGAGTGTAGAGAGAGCAACATCGAACCCTCTGTTGTTGTGGACATCAATGGCAAACGTATCCCTCATCCGCCACGGGTTTTATGGCGGTTCTTCATCCCGAGATGCTAATCGCAACCAATATAGTATTCTGTGCTCTTCTCGCTGGCTGGGCATACAATCTTCCGGCGCCTGCGTCCGCGGTTGCGGGTTTATGCATGCTTCAATGGAGAAATGGGCTCTATAACTTGCCTTGCCGTACGTGCTAAGTTGCTGAGGACGCGTCTAAGTGATCAATCGAGTCTCCTCGAACGTACGTTCGCTACGCTGTCGCCGCGACATTCCAACGTACCGCGGCGCATCGCGACAACTCAAGAGTCCATGGTGTCGTGGTCAGATTAGTCGCCGACACCCTTTGGACTGCTCCGCCGACGTTGACCACGTCCCAGTAATGATGTGCGGAGCCGCCGCTTGACCCCGGTATAGAAGCCACAGATCGGAGCTACCATTGAGGGTGGTCGCGCGGCCAGGTCAGCGGCAGAAGCAGAGCAACCGTGCTCAGCAGGACGCTTTCATTCAAAATTCAACTTCCTTGCGGTTTATTGACCATTATTGCCAGTTGCACGTCTTCTCCATCAATTGTCAGGGTTGGTAGTTGACTAGTAAGCGGCGAGCTGAGGCCGTTCACGCGGCGTGGTTCCATGGCATAAGCGCGTCGATTTCGCTGCTCGGACAGCCGTTAACGATACGCTGAAGTGTTAGGCTGAGCCAAGCGAATGGGTCGACGTTGTTCATTTTCGCTTGACCCTCCCCCCAAAATTCGGACACTGATTCTGGACGGGATTACCCGTTAGAATTAATCGCATATGAGAAAGTTCAAAGTCGCTCCGGATGTCCGGGAGCAGGTCATTAGCCGCATCAAGGAGGGATCCGTCACCGTCCAGCAAGCGGCCAAGGAGCACGGCGTCCACGAGACGACCGTATACGGCTGGCTCGGCAGCAAGGTCGAGAACGTACCCTCCATCTTGGAGTTCGCGAAACTGAGGCGCGAACGCGACGAGTTACTTCGTCTTGTCGGAGAGATCACCCTCAAGCTCTCCGAGTCCCAAAAAAAGAAGTGATGGAGGATGCGTCACTCACCAAGAGCGCCAAGGCGCGGCTCTTAGGCATTGCCCGCTCCACGTTGTACTACGCGAAAAAGAGAGCCGGGCGGGATTGGATGCTCAAGGTGAAGATCGAGGAGGTGCTCCGCGAACATCCCTCGTACGGCTCCCCACGCATCGCGCTCGTCCTTGGCCGGAACCACAAAGCCATCGAGCGCGTGATGAAGCTCTTCGGCATCAAGGCGTACCGGCGCAGAGGCAAAAAATGGCTCAAGAAAAAGAAGATCCAGGTCATCTACGCCAACCTCTTGTTCGCGGTGACGCCCTCGTACCGGCATCACGCGTGGGCCGCCGACTTCACCGAGCTGTGGTGGAAGAAAAAGAAGCTGTACGTCGCCACGGTCATCGACCTCTATACGCGGGAGATCGTCGGGATGTCGATTTCCAAGAGCAAGGGACTCGCGCTCACGATGGCGGCTCTCCAGGATGCGCTCTTCAGTCATACGCGTCCCGTCATCTTCCACTCCGACAACGGCAGCGAGTACCGCGCGCATTCGTTCGTCAGAACGCTGGAGACGGTCGGCTCGGCAATCTCGCGATCGTATCCGGCGTGCCCGTGGGAGAACGGGTATCAGGAGAGCTTCTACGACAAGTTCAAGGTCGAGCTCGGCGATCCGAATCGTTTCGCTTCATACGGCGAGCTGATCGCGGAAACCTACCGGCAGATCCGCTACTACAACAATGATCGCATCCACACCGCCCTGAAGATGCCGCCGCGTCAGTTTGCGCAACTGCACGCTGCCGCTACAATGCAAACAACTGTCTAGGACACTGTCCGAAGAACGGGGGGAAGTTCAAGCTGATGAAGCGCGCTCCAGTTATCATGGGCAAACCAGACTCGAGAACCGCAGATGGAGTTAGAACATGATGGAATCTGCCAGGACCTCGGCCAACTCGATTCATCGAACCAGGGGCCGGGCCGACATTTTCACAAGCTCAAGCTTGCCAAAGAGTGTGCGACTCAACGTTCGATTGTGATCTGTTTCACAAAATGCCACCGGTTGCCTGAACTAGAATGCGAGCTCACGCTAGGAAAGGCGTGAGCGCAGGCAGGAGGCCTCACTATGTCGAAAAATGGGATAAGCAGTCCAGTTCCACCATCAAACCGTGCGCACAAGGCCATCGAGGATCATCAGGCGAAATTCGCAGAGATAACGGCCAAGACGCCGGTGGATCAAAATTTTAGAAATGCGTTCATGCAAAGCAAGCTGCGCATGGCGGTCACCCATCCCCATGCCAACTTCGCTGCGCGCGACCAAGCGGTCGCGAGTTTAGTCGAGCGCTTGGGTCCTCAGGCTGACGAACTGAAGAAGCCGCCCCCGCCCGGCGGAGTGGGTTATGGCGTCTTCTACACCTCACCCTTCAAGACGGGGTGGGGTCACGGTACGTCGTTCTCCTGCGACTTCGTGTGTCCATCGCCGCCAGGCGGCAATGTAAACACATGGCTGTACCTCACGGCGACCAACCGGTCTGGGCTCGGTGTGGAGGCGTTTGTGGCCTATAACGCTCAGGGCACGCCTCATTTTCGGGTCTTCGATTGGGCTCGGAATGACCACTGGCAAACAGACATTCCCTTCACATCTCTGGCGAATTACCTCACGACAGCATCCGCTCATGGCCATCCGTACCCAGTGCTGCCGGTGTGGAACAGCACTTGGTTGATCGGAGCTAACAGGTATCGCAATCAGGCGTTGCTCTACAACCACACCCGCGGTGGCTGGGACTTAATCTATCAATACGACTATGATGCCACCGATGCCCAACAGAAGACGGGTTTCATAGGCTCCTGGGCTCCAATTGTGGAAACCTTTCAGGCGGCATATCTAAACACTCAACCGATGGGCGCGCTCGGAACGCAACTCATCAGCGCAGACAACAACGGCCACTGGGGTAGCTGGGCGCTGCTGGCCGCGTCAAACTCGAACCTGCGAATTGATAACCTGGGCTTCCATTTGGTGTTCCTCGACCCTAACTACGCCTTCATCGTCAACAGTTGACCGCCGCGATCGCCGGCGGAAGGAGAAGGTGCCATGCCGCTTGATCGTGGTCCCCCGCCGACGCCGCCGGCGATTGAAGAGACCCAGAAAAAAACTGACGCGCCGATTGTTGATATGCGCGATGCCTTCGCCCGGAAGACGCCGCAGACTGAGGAAGATCTCGCCCAAGCACGCGCTTTCATCGAAGGAAAGATCGAGATGATCCGCCGTGATCCGCACATGACGCCTTCGGAGAAGGAAGCGGCGATCGCTGACCTTCAAAGTCGGCGTTAGGCGTGGATAGGTAGGGGCCTTACAACGCAAAAGCCGTCATATGGCGGCTTTTGCGGTATGCCTCATCACTTTTGCCTGCTCGTGCGTCGCTTCACGATTGTAATCCGTTAGCCGCAGGCTGCGGCGCAGAGGAGGAGATCCTCTCAGTGCGGGCTAAGATTACCCTCTGGGTGCGAGGAGGAGGTAGCTCTATACAAAGCTCAAACGGAATACGATGTCGGGTTGCGTCCCGACCATGCCTATGGACAGTGTTGGACTCGACATCATGGCTCGAGCGCGACAGTTGGATCTTCTCACAGACCAGATACTCAACAGGCGTTTTCAATTGCCTTATTGGCAACTTCTCGCGTCTACAAACAACCTGGCAACGAGAGATGATGCTTAGCATGAACCCGGTAATTGCGATCCTCATGGTAGAGTCATATTGCTCATCGGCAATTGAAGCCGATTCTGCATTGCTCTTTGAAACATATGTCGGCTGATTTCGATCCAACAATCGACCTGCTGACCGTTGCTGAGGTGGCAGAGCTACTAAAAATGTCAGTGCCGAGCGTCCGGAGACTACAACAACGCCGGCTAATTCCCTCCATTAAAATCGGTGGCAGTGTTCGTTTCAGCAAACGGGACATCGTCTCGTACTTGGTGAAACGGCGGACAGAAACGATCGACTAAAAAAGATTATGGCTGTACGAAAGATCAAACAATCATGGTGGGTAGATCTCCGAGCTGACCGAATACGCTACAGAAAACGGAGCCCTGAAAACTCGCGGACTGGCGCCCTGGCGTTTGAGGCAACCCTCCGACAAAGACTTGCGCGGGGTGAATCGATCCACGGAGCGACGGATAACAAAAGAGTTTCGTTCGAGGAGTTCGCCTGGAAATGGTTCGACGACTATGTCGTACCGAACAACCGGTTCTCCGAGCAGAGGATCAAGCGATACACACTCAAGAGTTCCCTCATTCCGTTCTTCGGGAAGATACCGGTCGGAGAGATTAAGAGATATCACATCGAGAAGTACAAAGCGTTAAAGGTCAAAAACGGGCTCGGCAATAAGTCCATCAAGAACCATCTGACTGTGCTCAGCAAATGCCTTAGTTGCGCCTATGACTGGCTTGAGGTTGCTTCAAGGCCACCAGGTATACCGTGGCCCAAATGTCCGCCACCTCAAACGGATTATCTGTCTCCAGATGAGTGCGAGATGCTCCTCGCCTCCGCGACCGGCACCATGCGCGAGATGCTCCTAGTGGCACTTCGCACTGGCATGCGGCAAGGTGAACTGAAGGGGCTTCAATGGTCAGCTATCGATTGGGAAAATCGTGTGGTGATCGTGAAGGCCTCCTACTGCGATCGCGAGAAGAATATAGGCCCTCCGAAGAATAATCGAATACGGTCCATCCCGCTCGATGTAGACGTCTACGAGACTCTGTTCCGAAGAAGACAAAAGACCGGTTATGTCTTCACAAATCCGATGGGTAGACCGCTGAACCATAGCTGGTTGAGCGATCATCTCGAAAGGGTATGTAAGAAGGCGGGCTTGCGACGAATTTCGTGGCACGTTCTCCGTCATACGTTTGCATCCCATCTTGCCATGAGGGGCGTTCCACTCAACACGGTACAAGTACTTCTCGGTCATTCCACAATCGTGATGACGATGAGGTATGCCCATGTCGCACCCTCGACGATGCGTGCGGCGATCGAGTTGCTGAATCCCCGACGCTTCACGCGTGCCGAGCATGGGCAACCCGCGGGCAACCGGTGGCAGGAAGAGCAGAAGCGGTTGGAGATGTCCAAAGGGACGCTCCCCGAATATGCGTAATCCAAGCCCTGAAATGAGCCAAGGCAGCTTCGTGCCTCCTCGTTTTAGTTTGCTCCCCGGGTAGGACTCGAACCGCGGGATCGCAGGTAGCGAAGGCACTCGAATTCTTCGCTCGGTGTAGCGAAAAATGGCTCAGCTGTTGCCTCTATGGCAAGTCTTCACGATGATCAGGAGTAGGCAAAACAGAGCCAGACAAGGACGCTCGTATCAGTTTTTGGGCAACCCGTGGGCAATCTATTTCGATCGATTGACCGCGGCATTACCAGCAAAGAGCAATGCAGGAAAAGCTGATAAGACGATTACGCACAAACGCCGCCCTGAGGGCGGCGTTTGTGATTCTTTACATGTTATCCTTGCATCAATGATGGAGTTCGATTGGTTTCTCCTTGGCTTTGGCTGCCTTCTATTAGTCTTGTGGGTCATTTCAAGCACCAGACCCCGAATGAGAAAAATGCTTCTGCGCTACCACTTCGTAGCAGTGTACGACTGGACGCTCTTTCTTGTGGTTCTCATCCCGGGATGGGACTTAGTCACGATGAGCGGGTTCGCTGTCTCAGCATTCATAATCATCGGAATACTAGGAATTGGTGAGCTGGCTATTCGCAAGGAAACTGGTGTTCGCTAACGCAAGAAAAGGCCATTGTTTAAAACCTAGAGACTCGTAAAGTAGGGTGTTATGTCCGATTGATGGAGGCCGCTCATGCGCCCATTTCTACGGAACTGCTTAATTGTAATAGGCATTGTTACTCCCTGCACAGAAGCCACGGCAGATCGCTTTCAGCAAGTGTGCACCGTCTTAAGTTTCGCAGGCCCCTTCGGTCCTGAATTTCGACAAGTCTGCAGATATGTGCGCATTGCCGAAGGAGTCGTCGATTGGGGATACCAACAACGCCTCCGAGCTCAGCCATATTACAATCAACAAATTCAGCAGCTCGGTCCGCGCCCTTCGTACATGCCGCCTCCTCGGCCGATGAATGTGCCGCAGGCGCCGCGCATGTGTTTTCGAGGTCGCTGCTACTGACGATTGATAGGGGCAATTGCGAACGTGTCGTGATCTTGTTCAAACCTGATGCGGTGATGGTCAAAGAAACCCTCGCGGCCAAGCAGCACGGGTACATCCGTGTCAATGAATATGACTGGCGCAGTGAAACTGCTCGCCTGATTCCGCAATCGAAAAGAGAGCTCGGCGACGAAACCTTCTGAATGCTCCATTGAGATACCGAATACCGATCGTGTCTTGCATGCCGCTCGATCAATGCCAAGCGCTTCGGCTATCGCTGCTGGCATGGTGATTTGATCGGCACCGGAATCGATGAGCGCAAGGAATTTTCTCGCGACTTTGCCATTTGAGATTTCAACTTCGACTACCGGACGCCTTGTGACGCGGCCGCCGATATCCAACTGCCCCGGAACGACGGAATATTTGTATTTCATTCTCTAGAAGACGCTCGGGATAAAACTCACATCATGCGGCAAGACGCGATGAAAGATTACATCGCCCTCCCCCGTCAACCGGATCAGTTCATCGACTGAATTCGCGGATGCGATGACCTTGGAATAATCCGGCGCAATCGCGACCCATTTGTCCTCATGCGATGCATCAAGGATGCGGGAGAGATCAATCGTGTCGATCAGCGCTTCATTCATATGAAAGGATTGTATCACATTCGCGGTATGACGTCGCGCATCGGCGACGATAAAAACCTACGGAAAGTTTTTGGGCAACCCGTGGGCAACAAAAATTGACAGGACACGCAAACAACTGACTGTTCAGAAGAACGCAGATTGAAAGATTGGCTTACTTATTCGCTGAAATTACAATGTGCCAGCGCGGCAACTTTTCTCGTCGGGCTCCCCGGGTAGGACTCGAACCGCGGGATCGCAGGTAGCGGAGGCAGTCGAATTCTTCGCTCGGTGTAGCGAAAAATGGCTCAGCTGTTGCCTCTATGGCAAGTCTTCACGATGATCAGGAGTAGGCAAAACAGAGCCAGACAAGGACGCTCGTATCAGTTTTTGGGCAACCCGTGGGCAATCTATTTCGATCGATTGACCGCGGCATTACCAGCAAAGAGCAATGCAGGAAAAGCTGATGAGCGAACAAACACAAAATGCCGCCCTCCGGGGCGGCTTTTGTGCGTGGTATACTGCATCGATATGGCAGAACCGACTTTGGCCTCTATTGAAAAAGCTATTCAGACAGGATTCGCTGCTGTTGCTGAGGACATCGCCGACCTGAGAACAGAGCTGTCCGACTTCCGCAACGAATTTAATGATTTCCGCAATGAGACTAATCAAAATTTCCGTGATCTGCGCGCTGAAGTCGCTGATCTTCGTCGCGATGTAGAGGAATTGAGAGATAGGATCGGCAATGTCGAGGGTTATGCAAAAGAGATCGATCTACTGATGTCCCGCATCTCTGTCCTCGAGCAAAAAGTCGGTATTTCAAAATAGATTTGAACGACATTGTGATTCACGCGTCGCTTAATGCATCGCGGGATATCTGCGCTTATTGAGATAGTCGATAATATCCTTCTTGTCGAAGCGAACGCATCCTCCGATCTTGATGAACGGAATGTGTCGATCACTCTGCAGGCGTCGTAGTGATGGTACGGATATTCTCAATATATGCGCCGCCTCCTTTATAGTGAGAAGTTCTACATCCATTGAATCTGGATTCTGACTCGGTTGGCGGGTTTTGTGGAGCGGGGCGTGTGGATAATTGCTCCGTCACGAAGGACCGGGCGTTTGTCTGCGAATGTAGTCTCGCAGAGCTACTCGGATAAGGCCGGTCCTTGTTCGCATCTCTCGTTTTCTGATGCGATCAACGTCATCGCATTCCTCGGGCGACAGCGATATTGAGACGACGATGGTCTTGCGAGTCATACATCGATTTTCTTTCGCGCAGAGGCGAAGCGCTAGACGCGGAAAAGTGCCCGCAGTCACACAATGAAGGCGAGATGAGGTCTTCCCTAACGCCGTTCAGCGTTGGTTTCTTGACTGGCGGAACCATAGGTATAGTGTGGCCAGAGTTTCTCTCCCGTTGGTTGTTCCTCGCTGGCAGACGTTTGGCTAGGCGACGCCGGACGCCTGCCTACGCAGGATATTGCAACCCGTGAAAGTGGGAGATGACGATGAATCAGTTCCTGCAGATAGCAGCAAACGTTTGGTGCGCTTTTGGCATCCTCATTCTGATAGGCACTATTGCCTGGCTACTTGTAATTCTTAGCGAACGAATTGAGATGGCCTTTCAAAAGTATCGTTACAGCAGACGTTAGTTGCAGTAAATTCCCCGGTATCGCCGGGGAATTCGTTTACTACGCCATGGGTGTTGTATGGACCACTTTATCCACCGCCAGCGGCTGACTGTTCAATGGATCGCGTTTGCCATACCCAGTGTTCTTGTCCTCTTTAGTAGTCTTTTTAGAGAGCAATTTGCGGACCATCCTTATATTGCCTTTATTCTTCTAGCTCTTGCCTTGCTACTCGCATTCTATTTGCAAGTCAGAGTACTTCGTCTTGACCGTGAGGGTTCGTATGCGCAGAAACTTTCGGTGTACCGGTTCGCGTCAAAACCGAAGATTGTTACAGGGGTCTTTTATGAAGAGCATGGATCAAGCACTCTCACCCATGTGAATCAATGCGACACGCGTGCCGCAAAGCTGGTTGAATCGGAGTTGGCTCAAGTTGGTTTCAAGACGATTTCTACTATTTCATGTTCTGACGATGACGTTTCTCCGAAAGCATTTTCGTCCGAAGACGTGATTCTGATTTGCGGTCCCGTCGGGAATTCGCTCAGTCGAGAGCTGAATCAGTGTCTGAAAGATGCAGGCGCAAATGCATTTTATTTTTCGGCACTTGAAGACGCCGAGCAGACCGCACACCGCCCAAAGGGAAAAGCTAAGTGGATTATTTCTCATGGCTTGTTTGGCGATTTGCGAATTACACATCCCAACTCCGGCAACGATGATTATGGGGTCATCTTTGTCGGACGGAATCCGAAAGCGAAAGACTTATGGCTCGTGTGGCTAGCGGGCTTAGGTGCCGAAGGGACAATCGGAGCTGCTCGTGCGCTCGTTGATCCACACGTACAGGCACACATTGCTGAGCAGCTAAGGTCTAACGACTTCGTCTCAGCTCTCGTGAAGTGGAAATATGAAAGATGGGATAGAGGTAAAATCGATTCGGTCTTGTTTTCTCCGCGTCTAGTTCGATAGCTTCTACTTCCCTCTTTGAGCGTTGTCGAAGCATCTGCCAACAAGCGAAGGTGCGTGTTCGGTGTATTACCGAATATTACTTTTGCTCCCCGGGTAGGACTCGAACCGCGGGATCGACAGTAGCGGAGGCAGTCGAATTCTTCGCTCGGTATAGCGAAAAATGGCTCAGCTGTTGCCTCTATGGCAACTCTTCACGATGCGCAGCGGCGATCAAAAGTGAGCTAGGAAAATTCGTTTTTATCAGTTTTTTGGGCAACCCGTGGGCAACCGATTTCGATCGATTGACCGCGGCATTACCAGCAAAGAGCAATGCAGGAAAAACTGATCGGACGATTAAACACAGGCGCCGCCCTCCGGGGCGGCTTTTGTGTGTTTTGAATTAGCCGTATTGCGCGCAGCTTTAGAATTTTGGCCGCGAACACGCAATTTGCGAGTAGGGCTATAAACCCTCGCATGTAGCAAGCAGAGCACGCGCGTACTGATCTCCTCCCTCCCGCACCCAAGCATCGGTGACGGCAATCATCCAGGCGCCGAGCGCGATGAGAAGGAGCAGTGTTGATCCCCACACCACAATCGGGAGGCTCTGTAGCGCAGCCGTCATGCCCGCGGACGAAATCGAAATTTCGCGAATCATAGCTCCGATGCTCAGCACCAGCGCGACGGCGGTCACAGCAATCGCAAACGGCCGCACTCCTCGCATGTTGCGACGAAATCCGTACTCGATGTTTTCTTTTTGGACCAGCGGGTATTTTCCCTTTCGGCAATACTCCTTGAGCCATTCGACGGCAGACGCGTACACGGCGTCCGCGCCGGCCTGATCGTTTTGTTCCTGTACCGCGGTCGGGAGTTTGAGGTTGGGCACGTGCCTTGCGAGCGCTTGATGGTAGCGCTGCTTTGTCGGCGCGACGAGACTGATGTCGCTGTGGCGAAGCCATAACGTCGTGCGCCAGCCACCCCATTCTTTCAGGAGGCGCTTTTCCACGTTCTTGCCGGTCGCCCGACTAAACACGGCGAGCGCGAAGAGAATGCCGCAGCTGCACAGAAGCGTCAGCAGCGTACTGCCCAGGTTCGATAGCAGTAGATTTGGAAACCAGGCGAGGAGGGCGAGGAGCGGTGGCAGCAAGGCAAGCAGCGCCGGAAAGAGCCGTGCTTGCCGGTTATATTCGTCGAAGAGCCCGAGACCGTTAGTCATATGCTTCTACCTGATCGAAGAAATCGAATGGCACGGCAGGGCGCTCGCCCGGACGAGCAGGCATACCGACGAAGTATCGATACGACGTCCCCTGCGTCTTGCAGACGGGCGCTCCTCGCCTCAAGAAGGCGTTCATGACCATTTTACGCGGATGGCTCGCATCGTCCTTCGGCGCAGACACGATCGCGTCACGCTTCTTCGCCGATCCTTTCGGCAGCCGGGGTCCGAGAAGCCGATTGAGAACCGCAGGGCCGACATTGCTTCTGCTGCCGTGGTGCGGTACCTGCACCAGGTTAACGTTGGATAGATCAAGGCTCGCGTTGCCCGCGTGATCCATCGCCCACCAGAGGGCGTTCACGCCGGCATCACCGGTAAGCAACACCGAGAAGTTGCCGAAGCTGCCGTACAGTACCGTGCTAGTCTCGTTTTCTGCGGCGGTGACTGCTCCGTCCTTCAGCAGTTCGACATCCCAACCTTCCGGTATCCATTCGACCACCCTCTCGGCAAGAGTCTTCATCAGTCCGCTGAGAATGCCGGGCTTCGCACCCTCGATCCACATGTTTTCCGCCTTGAGCTGATCCACGTCAGGGTCTGGCGTTTTGCGGAATTGCGGCACGAGTCGCAAATAGTGCCAGCGCGTCGGAGACAGAACCGTGAAGGGCCCGATCTTCTGGCCAGCGAACGGTTCGTAAACCGGCGTGTTCTGGGCATCAGCGAGATCAATTAGCTCAGCGACGACCGAGTATTCCGATCGAATCTTCTTTTCGAGGCCGTCCGCAGTCCAGCGCTTGTCCGCAAAATACGGCAGGAGCTCGGTTGCATGGTGCCAGACTCCGTGCAGCCAGAGCCGCCGTACAGGCATCTCTCTCATGACGGCACGCAAACCGCAGGCATGATCGCTATCAGGGTGCGTGCAGATCACGTCGTCAATGACAATCCGGTCACCGTAGGTGGCTTTCATGTGGGCCACGAGCGCGTCGCCTGCGTCATCTGTCCCACCGTCGATGACCATCACTTTGTACTCGTTGCCGTCCTGGTAACGGACGGCGATCGAGTCGCCAGCTTTCGAGGCGTCACCCACTGGAAGAAAATCGATCTCAAAATCCATAATCTGAATCTTACACTAAGAGCGATTGAAGTATGGCTTGGCAGAATGTAGGAGCAGGAAACGGTCAATTCAACTTCCCCGCGAAGGAAAGATTCATGTGAGCATCGCAAATAGTCCCTTGCAGGAAATGCGACACACTCCCTCGCCCGAACGATTCGCTCATCAGCAGCATGGGATATTGGCATACTCTTCAGGCGAATCTCCCTACGCGGCACGACACATGACACAGATGCGAGATTGTCGAATGCAGGAAATATCCGCTGCCCTTCTCTTTATTCATCTCCAACATTTGCTCAGGATCAAACTTCCAAAGCTCCGATAATGTGCGAATCGTACGTTTGTGGCACGCTTCCCCGCTCGGGTAATGCTTTTTACACATAAATGAAAACCACCGGCTAAAGCCGGTGGTTTCTTTCTT
Organism: Bradyrhizobium manausense; assembly: GCF_001440035.1. Lineage (GTDB taxonomy): Bacteria > Pseudomonadota > Alphaproteobacteria > Rhizobiales > Xanthobacteraceae > Bradyrhizobium > Bradyrhizobium manausense. The sequence goes on from NZ_LJYG01000044.1 coordinate 120,699, forward strand.
GTCCGCCGTTAGGCGGACTAAACAGTGTGGGCATGTCTCGCTGGTGGTGGCGTTGGATTTTAATGTAGTTGCGAATTTGCTGCTCGTTCAGTCCGACGGTAGAAACAAAGTACCCTCGTGCGCACAACGTGCCTTGCGGGAATTTCTTCGTCTTTTTCTTGAGCCACATGGAGCTCTTTCCTTTCAGGACTTGCACGATGTACGCCGCTGAATATTTTGGCGGAATGGAAAGGTAGAGATGCAGATGTTCGTCTCCGATGTGCCACTGGTGGATGGGACAGCCCTTCCACTGCGCGATGTACTTGAACATTCGCTTTAGTTCCTGTTTGATGTACGTATCCTTCAGTACTGCTCCACGGTACTTCGGGCACCAGACGATATGGTAATCACAGACCCACGTTGAGTGGGTCTGCTGGTAGAGGCGCCTATTCATGATCCATTAATGTTGGTTGGTAATATCGACCAACAGTGATGCTCTCACGGGCTTCGCCTTTAAACGCACGCCCCAGCTAAAGCTGGGGGTTTATTCTTATAAAGAAAAGCCCTCGCACTAGCGAGGGCTGGACAGATCGTGTCCGAGTCAATTCCGCCCTGATCGGGCGCCTAACCACAAGGATTCAGCAGGCCTTCCGATGGTCCCCACAGCGGTACTCCTCCTGCTGGAGCCTTTGTCCGCTGTGTCTAGATGGAAGGCGGTCACTTCTTGCTCTATTCAGTACTCGCTGGAGAGCATCAGCGTGAGCACACGCGTGGTCCGCTTGGGATCGCTCGGATCTTCTGAGCCGTACTTCATATTCTCGTCGTAGTAGTCGATCTTCCAGAGGAACTTTCGACCGACGAGGTCAAAGCTTCCGAAGTCGTGTTCGCTATACGGATCGTTCTCCTCCGTAAATCCGGAGAAGTCCGCGACCTGACGCAGCGCCTCGGCCTTTAAGCAGTCTGGTAGCTCTGCGACGCCGATCGTCATCATGATCTTGCCGCCGCGGAACGTCTGCCGGAAGGCGTCGTTGAGAAGGGCGATTTTATTCATCATCGCGCTTCTCCGCGTCTTCGCTTTTGTACGGGGACATGTGTCGGCCGCCGCAATGCGGACAATCCTCGTCACATTGCACGGGCGACACGTCGCTCCACTCGCGGTTACACTCTGCGCAGTGGTAGTAGTTTCGAACCAGCATCGTCGGCCTCCTAGATCAGGCCGGCGAGCACAAGCACTGATACGACGGTGTTGCCGCCGCAGGCCTCGCAGAACCCCTGGTCTTGATCGGGCTCCATCTCGGCGGTGTGGTCGCACCCTTCCATCATGCAGATGGCTGGGCACATAGTGTCCGCAAGAGTCGCTAAGAGAAGAAGATCATCGAGCTTATCGAAGCCTTCAATCTCGCACAGCTTCATCAGCTTTATGGACTTTTGGGAAAGAGCAATGTTGGACATCGTGTCCTCCTCGCTACGAGCGCCCGACCCATTCGGGTGCTCGATCGCGAGGCGGAGGCGAGCGTCCATCACTGAGCGGGACTAGAATAAATGCCTAATCGACCGTATGGACGCTCGTCCCGATGCCTCCGCCTCGCCACCGAAACCCGGACACGCATGCAGGTCCCGGATCGCGGGGCGGAACGTCGAAAGATCAACTCTGACCCAATATTCGCCCTCAACTCCGGTCCGGTGGAGACGCGAACTCGTGTCAGATCGGCACGAGAACGCGGAAACGCGAGAGTTCGGCGCTAGCCGAGGTACTATCCAGTCTTTCTGTCTTTGGCCGGGCCGTGCGCAGGAAACCAATGATCGCCGATCTCGGCATCTGACAAAGCGCGCAGGTGGAGCAGGTTACGTTTTCGTGCGTGTTCGCCGGGTATATCGCCACCTTGTCCTAACGTCATTGGAGTTCGTGCGAGGAACGACACGTCGGTATTCTGGGGCCGGATAAGTTCATACGCTTGAATATTCAAAATCTTACGGGGGTGTATAATTGCAGCAATGACAATTGTCTTAGTGTGCACCCAGGGTGCAATGCTTGTCGTCTGGATCTATTCAATATACCGACCGCAGCTACAGCAGAAGCTACTTCGCCGATATCCGTTTCACACGGCGTATGCACTGGGCCTCCTTCTCTTCTTTTGGCTAGCTAGCAGAGATCCACTGTTCACTCACGATCAGTTCGCGTGGCTTCTCTTTCTCATGATCACAAGCGTCTTCTTGCTCGGTGAACTCTCGATCGAAAAAAAGAGCGGATGGTGGAATGAGAGTTGCTAGCAGTATGGGCCGTAGCAGTTTCTAGGCCTTACGAAGATCCCGCCGGTTGATCGAGAATAGTAATTCCAGCTTGGTGGGGGGAGATTGCGTCGGAAGAACATCGGTGAGCCGATATCATAAGCTCGATAATGTCGATAAATCGCGTTGGCTCCCTGATAGTACGGATAGACCATCGTCCTCGGTGTTATTTGATAGTACTGCGCTGCACTATGGCTCGCGAATGCTAGGCTGAGACCTACTGAACCTGCCCAGAGGACGAGGCGATTAAAGGGCTTCATGACTGACTCCCTTACAAGTGAAGCCTGCACGGTACTCCTTTTTGAGACAGTTCTAAAGAGGTTGTACAAAATGGTTAGGTGATGCTGCCGACGCAGTGCGGCACGTCCCCACCTCTCGGATCGTCGGGCAACTACCTGATGATAGAGGTATGCATACGCACAATCTGACGCACTTCGCGCGCACCGATTTTCACGGCGACAAGCGAGTTTTCGGTATCAAAGACGAAGACCGCTTCTCACACGTTTACATCATCGGCAAGACAGGTACCGGAAAGTCGACACTGCTCGAGATGATGGCGCTGCAGGACATCGAGCGCGGCAACGGACTTGCGCTCATCGACCCTCACCGCGATCTGGTGGAGCGCATTGTGGCCCAAGTGCCATCGAGGGTAAGCGGCGTGTCTCCCGCACCTTGTTGCTGTTGAGCAGACCGGCAATATGCGTTCCGTCTTGAAGAGGACGGTTCGCATATATGATCGAGCGTGTTGTCGACGCATCGGAGCTACGGGTTCGGCGGCGCTGGAGCGGCGAGGTCAAGGGACGGATCGTCGCAGAATCCTTTGTTCCGGGCGCGATCGTCTCGGACGTCGCGCGGCGCCACGGTCTGTCGCCGCAGCTTTTGTCGACCTGGCGCAAGGCGGTGCGCGACGGGTTGTTGACGTTGTCGGAACACACGGAGCCGGTGGCGACGAGGCCGGCTGGAGCGGTCGCGGTCCAGGAAGCGAGTTCATCAAGCGGCGAGGCTTTTAGCTTGCTCGGCGCTCCACGCCCAGGGCATGAGTTCGTCCAGACGCGAGGCCGGCCAGAGGTTGACGAGTCTGGTGAGGACGTCGGTCAGATAGGCCTGCGGCTCCACGCCGCAGAGCTTGCAGGTCTCAATAAGCGAAGCGATGCAGGCCCAGTTCTCCGCACCCTCATCATGCCCCGCGAACAGTGCGTTCTTGCGGTTGAGGATAAGAGGACGGATGCTTCGCTCTACAATATTTGTGTCGAGCTCGATGCGGCCGTCGTCAAGGAAGCGCATCAGGCCAATCCAGTGGTTCAAGGCGTAACGGATGTGCTCGGCGATTGTCGCTTTGCCCGAGACGCGGGTGAGTTGCTGCTCGAACCAGGCCTTGAGCGCCAGCACCAGCGGCTTGCTGCGCTCCTGGCGGATGGCACGACGCTCGTCGGCGCTACGGCCCCTGATCGTCTTCTCAATCGCATAGAGAGCGGCAATACGCTCGAGCGCTTCGCTCGCGATCGGGGCAGGACCGTCCTGGACAACGTCGAAGAAGCGCCGCCGCAGATGAGCCCAGCAGAAGGCGAGCGTGATCGCCGCGTCAGGCGCGGTGTCGGCAATGGTCTTGTAGACGGTGTAGCCGTCGCATTGCACGATGCCGCGATAACCGTCGAGCAGCTTGAGCGCGTGGACGGCGCCGCGACCAGGTGCATAAGTGTAGGCCACTGCCGGCGGATCGGCCCCGCCCCACGGCCGATCGTCGCGCGCGATCGCCCAGAAGAAGCCTTTCTTGGTGCGGCCGCGGCCGGGATCGAGCACAGGCGCTGTGGTCTCGTCCACCGCGATCTTGTTCGCGGTCAAAATGATCTCGCGCAGCCTGAGCCAAAGCGGACGAAGCTCTGCGCCTGCATAGCCCACCCAGAACGCCAAAACCGAGCGCTTGATGTCGATACCCTGCGCCAGCAGTATCTGAGCCTGCCGATACAGCGGCAGGTGCCAGGCATATTTGGCGACCAAAACATGGGCGACCATCGCCTCGGTCGGCAAGCCGCCCTTGATCAGCCGCTCTGGTGCCGGCGCCTGAACCACGCCATCCGTGCAGGCCCGACAGGCATATTTGGGACGATGGGTGACGATCACGCGGAACTGCGCCGGGACGACGTCGAGCCGCCGTGAGGTCTCCTCACCGATCACATGTAGAGGCGCGCGGCAGCACGGACAGTTGGTATCCTCCGGGGCAATCGTGACGTCGATATGCGGCAGATGGGCCGGAAGCGCACCACGGCTGGCGCGGCGCCGTTCAGCACGCTGGCGTGCGCCTGCCGTGTCCTTCCTGTCCTGGGCCGCTTCATCGCCGGCAATGGCCTGCTCGATGTCCTCGATCGCCAGCTGCAACTGCTCAGGATCGAGCTTCTCCGAGCGGCGACCGAACTGTGCGCGTTGCAGCTGGCGCAAGAGATGCTGAAGGCGATCCATTTGCGACAGCGTCTGATCGCGTTCGGCGATCGCCGCGTCGCACTTTGCGATCGCCGCGTCGCGCTCCGCGCGTGCCGCCGCAACCAGCGCCTGCAGCGCCTCGATATCGGTCGGAAGTTGATCCGTGGTCTCGCTCACGCCCGGTACTCAAGCTGATTCGCGGGCCCTTGTGGAAGACTGCAGCCGACATGGTTCAATTGGTCACAGGGTTCACGACGTTGCGCTCGGCTGACCAATGTCGCGGACATGCAGGCGCGACCAATCCAGGCCGTCCATCAGCGCGGCGAGCTGTGAGGCAGACAAACGCATCACGCCATCGCTGATCGGCGGCCAGCGGAACGCGCTATGCTCCAGCCGCTTCCACAGCAGCACGAGCCCGGACCCGTCCCAGGCAAAAATCTTCAAACGGTCCGCTCGCTTTGAACGGAAGACGAAAATCGTTCCCGCGAACGGATCATGGTGGAGTTGCTCGCGCACCAGCGCGGCGAGACCATCGGCACCTTTACGAAAGTCGACCGGCCGCGTCGCGACCATGATCTTCACGCCCGCCGAAGCCGCGATCATGTCGTCGCCCTCACGGCCCGCAGCACATCGCGCAGCCAGGCCGGATCGACCCCCGCCGCTGCGCGAACCACCGCATCACCAATCTCGATGCTGATCGTTATCCCGTTCCGCATTGCCGCTTCCATGCACATCCCAGCGGGACGAAGCTCCGACACCACCGGAACGAAGAGCGGCGCATCCTCCGCCGGCAAGCTCAGCAGACCCGCACGCGCGGCCTTGCGCCAAGCAAACAGGTGTTGCGGTGAGAGGTCGTGCCGGCGCGCCACCTCGGACACAACTGTGCCCGGCGCATATGACTCCGCCACGATCCGCCCCTTGACTGCGGCGCTCCACCGCCGCCGACGCCCCGCTCCGACCTGGATATCCACCCGGCCCCGTGGCTCTGAAGCGTCAACTATATGGTCAACCATATATGCGAACCTTACTGTATATGACGGCTCGCATGTTGCCGATCAGCTCACGCCGAACAAGGTGCGGGAGACACACCGCTTACCATCGAGGCGCGCATCAGACATGATCTATCTGAATGCCAGCGATCCATCACAGCCATACGGATACAATCCACTGCGTCGCGTTCGTGAGGATCGGATTGCTCTCGCCGCTTCCGGCTTCATCGAAGTCTTTAAGAAGATGTGGCCCGATGCGTCCCTTCAGTGCCGCTACATTGAGTCCCGTCGATGCAGGGCGAAATGAGTGAATGGTACGCCTCCAATGCAGGCTCACCCTTCGCCGATGGCTGTCGAACCAGCACGGGCGCAGGAGTCGCGTTAACGCCGGTCATGCCGCTGATGCGAAGGCTCAGAGTGGCGAATACGATGCAATTCAAGTAGATTACAGCGATAAGTCGCAGGTATAGAGTGCAGGTTAGGTTTTTTGAAAGCTGCGTTCCCTGGAGGCAACATGAAGAGATATATTCTTGCCCCGCGGCCCGATCACGAGAGACACGCCCAAAGATCGGCAGACCTCCTCCTAAGATGCGTTAACGCTCCAATTGAATCAGCTGGATGACGACGCTCAATCGTTCGGCCGCAGGCGCGCCGCCAACCCTCGCGTTGCTACGACTGAAATGGGCGTCTCGATCGCCTCGTCCTGCTTGGGTCGGCGTGATCTCTTCTGAGCTTCAATCTCCATCATCGCTGGGACGTCGGTTTCCCTTCCCTTCTCTTGTACTCATCGAGACTCGAGGCCCAAGACGGTAGCCGTCTATATGTGCCGTCCGAGTAGCGTTGGTAGCTTTGCCAAACATGCGGCTCCTCGTCGGCCTCCCCAAAGTGCACCATCCCGTCAACGGCCCAACCGTTGTCTGGATTTACTCCAAACCATACATCGCAATACCATTCGCCATCCTCGTCCATAAGCTGCACGAGCCAGTTGGATTTGCCGTGGTAATCGCGCGTAACGAATGTAAATCCTGATGGATCGACGAACAGCTGCGGCATCAGTCGATCGCGAAGTTCACGTTCCAAGTCGATCCACGGAATGAACTTTGCCTCGACTTCATCTTGAAGCACGCGGATGCCAGGATCACGACCTTCTCTCGGCCCCCAGATGACGTTTTGCGGAGAAATCATATCAGCCTCCATTACTCCGTACCGTAGCAGGCTCGGATGGTTTTCGGGTGAATTGAAATACCGGTTCAACGTTCTCGCCTGGGGTGCCGAGCGCGACCATGCATGACGTGCTGCGCGTACTGTCCGACCAAAAGTGCCGCGCAAGATTACGCGACAGGCGAGGAATGAAACCGTGCGCACGTTCTTCCTCAACGAGTTTGAGTGCTTTCCTTTGGCTATCGTGCCCACGGCACGGCGCTAATCCAGAATAAAGTTGAGCGTTCGTCGCCGAGCCACGCTTACACTCGACGAGAGCGAATGGCGGGCGTGCAAAAGCTCCTCTAAGACGACGCGCTCGGGACCGGGCCATCGCGAAAACCAGCCGAAGCTTACACGCTGGTTGGGCCGGCCTGGAAGTGCATCATTCCGTCGCGCTGTGGTTGAAATGTACTTTTCAGAAGGCAGTCGCAGGGCTACAATATTGTGAAATGCTGCGGTGCGCTCATGGACCACCATTCTGACCGGCTCCTTGGTGTTCTGTTCTCCGTAGCGCTGCTTGTTAGCGCGAGTTCTTCGCTGCGGGCAGAGCCAATGCACTTTTGGACAGCAAGCCGGGGCGGCAACTGCGCTGAGTGCTCTTGGATAGCAGCGGAAGGAACTATTGTTGCCGAGACGCCGAAACAGGCCGAAGAATTTTTCAAGACCCATCCCGAGTACCCGAACGTGTACCTAAACTCACCGGGTGGAAATCTGTCTGCGGGCGTTCAACTAGGGCGCTTGTTTCGGAAGTACTCCTTGCGCGTCGCCGTGGGCCATACTACCGCCCCAACCGACCCTGACTTGTCGAGTACTGCTGACATTGATGAGGGGCAATGCGTCTCGGCCTGTTCGTATGCTTTTTTGGGGGGCGTCGTACGGGAAGCTGACAACAATCAAATTGGGATTCACCAGTTCTCATGGGAGCTGAATAACTTTGCGCAGCAACCAAGTGCAGACATTCAAGATGCCGCTGGGGCGAGCGCCGGGTTCTCGTTGAGCACGGCGCAGGTCATCGCGGGCTTTCTGATTACCTATGTCCAAGAAATGGGAGTAGATCCAAAATTTGTGTCTGTCGCTTCGAGTACGGAAGACGTCCATTATCTCTCGAAGGAGGAGCTGGTTAACTTAAACGTGCGCTGGGATTCCAAGGCGTTCGGGCCTTGGGGAATAAGGCCTTGGGGAAATGGAATTTACGCATTTGCCGAGAGTCACGACAAGAAGCAGACGGCGTTTGTCTTCTGCAATTCTGATAAACACCCGAAGATGAGGATTCAGGGGGTCGAGCACGTGAGTGAAATCAAAGAAGAATTAAAGGACGTAGATAACTATATGCCTATCGAGGCGGCTCTCGGTGCGGATGTCACTTCGATAAAATTGTCTCAGGAGTCGAATGGAGCGTCGGCGCTCGACATGTCACTAGCCGATTTTGATCCGAGAGGGCTGCAGGGTAAGAGTGATTACGATTTATCGGTTAGGGCCAAAACGCATTCCGTGGAATGGCTTTTCAATTTCAGTCTGTCGGCAGTTGGCGCCGCGGCCGCGATTTCGGCCGCGATGCGTAACTGCAATTGAATCAGGGCTCGAATTTCTTCCGGCAGAGGATCTCAATTACTTGCTAGAGCGTTTTCCACATGATGTGGGTCACTTGGTGTATCCAGCATGTCTAAAGTAATTGGCACACATCTGCGGGGCAACCGATTTGACGAGCTTGCCGATGAGTTTGAGCAGGGCATCGACCGTGCGGGTTGCGCCTTTGCGCAGTGCAGCCTTCAACCGGGAGAAGGCCTGCTCGATTGGATTGAGGTCAGGCGAGTAGGCCGGCAAATACCGCACGCAGGCGCCAACAGCCTCGATCGTCTCGCGGACACCGGCGATCTTGTGAGTGCGCAAGTTGTCCATGAAGACGATGTCGCCCTTGCGCAAGGTCGGCGCCAGGACCTGCTCGACATAAGCCAGGAACGACGGCCCGTCCATTGCACCGTCGATGACATAGGGCGCCGTGAGGCCGTCGATGCGCAGCGCGGCAACAAGCGTCAGAGTCTTCCAGTGACCGTGGGGTACGCCAGAGACGAGACGCTTGCCGCGAGCAGAACGCCCATAGTGCCGGACCATCTTCGTCGTGACAGCGGTCTCATCGATAAAGACGAGGCGCGGCGCACGCAGTTTGGGCTGCTCGGCTTTCAGCGCGGCGCGCTCGGCAGCAACGTCAGGCCGATCCTGCTCGGCGGCGTGCAATGTTTTTTTTGAAGGTGATGTCGTGACGGTCGAAGAAGCGCCAGATCGAACCGATGCCGGCCTTTTGCCTTCTCTGAGAGCGCAGACGCACGCGGATCTCGTCGAGCGTCAGGTCCGGTTCCGTGGCAATCAACTCGATCAGCCACTGCTTGTGCTGCTCCAACGGCGAGCGGCTGTGCCCGCCGCCGGGCTTGGCATTGACGTCCCCGGTCTTCCTCCAGCGATCCATCCATCGGATCGTCGTCGAAGCGCCAAGATTGAGAATGCGCGCCGCCTCGCGGGCGCTTTCGCCGGACTCGACAAGTTCAACCACACGTACCCTGAGGTCCTTGGAGTACCCCTTCGCCATCGTATGCCCCCGCATGTTGCCGCAGATGACACCGAATCTGATTTGCGAGTCCAAGGCCAGCCCACTGTGACGTTCCGATTCACATCAACTGGAAACCGCTCTAGTATCCCCGACAGCTTATGTGCGAAGATAAACGCGGAGCCGTGCTTGCTATCGAGATGGCCTTCTCAGCTCTTACGCTACAGCTACCGCTCGCCAAAAACTCGTTCAGCAAGTGCTCTTTAATTGTTGCGGCCTCCCGCTCTCCCTGTGAGGCAAGCCAAAGAATGCGCTCCGCGATCTCCAGCGCAGAGCGGTGCTTCTGCCTGCGGATTCCGACGAAGTCGCCCAGGCGTACCGATGTGAAGTCGCCCGTGGATTCCGAGGCGATGTCGCCCACCTTTCCGATTTGATCTCGCCCAGCGGCGAGGCGTTCTGGCCGAGTGCATCGGGAAGGCCAAAGCCCGCGCGCCTTACGAGTTCGGATGCAAGGCAAGTATCGCCACCCCCGTGTACGCCTCCGGTGGAGGCCGCCTTCCCGGATCGGGTACGGGCGTGAGATGGTTTGCGCATTAATTCGCAAGCAAATGAGCAAACGTGACGACGGTTACGGTTCTGTCCGGTCCTGAGCGGCGACGGCGGTGGACGAGTGCCGAGAAGCTTCGGATCGTGGAGGAGAGTCTGGCTCCTGGGGCGAGTGTTGTCGAAGTTGCTCGACGACATGACGTTCACCGCAATTTGGTTACGGCTT
>NZ_LJYG01000044.1:130924-142553 GCF_001440035.1 Bradyrhizobium manausense
GAGCCGATGCAGCGGCAGGACGATGAGGTCCGTTTTGCGGCAGTCTCCATGGCGCCAGACCGGCAACCGTTGACGGCGCCCTCGGGAAGTTGCGGTGCGATCGAGATTGAGTTCGCTGCCGGCGCTCGGATGCGGATCACCGGTGCGGTTGACGCGGCGACGCTAAGCGCAGTCGTGGCGGCGCTGACTGATGGACGGCCGCGATGATCCCGTTGCCGGCCGGCGTGCGGGTATGGCTTGCGACCGGCCATACCGACATGCGGAAGGGCTTTCCGTCGCTGGCGTTGCAGGTTCAGGAGATCTTGCATCGCGACCCGCTGGGCGGCCACCTGTTTTGCTTTCGCGGTCGCCGTGGCAACCTGCTGAAGGTGATCTGGCATGACGGCCAGGGCGCCTGCCTGTTCACAAAACGCCTTGAGCGCGGCCGCTTCATCTGGCCGAGCCCGACCGAGGGTGTGGTGACGATCTCGTCGGCGCAGCTCGGTTATCTCTTGTCCGGAATCGACTGGCGGCACCCACAGGAGACGTGGCGACCGACGTCGGTCGGATGAGGCTTTGAGCTTGCGGATCGTGATGGATGTGATTCCATCAACATCGTGACCACATCTGAATCGCTCCCCACCGATCTGGCCGCCGCGCATGCGATGATCCTCGCGGAGCGCGCCGCGCGCCTGGAAGCGGAAGCGGTTGCGGCGAGCGCCAAAGCAGAAGCTGCCGACGCGAAGGCGGCCGAGGCCCTGATCAGTTACCTCAAGCTCGAGATCGAGAAGCTGCGTCGCCAGATTTACGGCAGCCGCTCGGAGCGCAAGGCACGGCTCTTGGAGCAGATGGAGCTCGAGCTCGAAGAGTTGGAAGCAACCGCAACCGAAGACGAGCTGGCGGCCGAGAGGGCGGCGGCCAAGACACAGACGGTACAATCCTTCCAGCGCAAGCGTCCGTCGCGCAAACCGTTCCCCGAACATTTACCGCGCGAGCGGGTCGTGATCGCCGCACCGCAGAGCTGCCCTTGCTGTGGCTCATCGAAGCTATCAAAGCTGGGCGAAGACATTACCGAGACGCTGGAGGTCGTTCCCCGGCAGTGGAAGGTGATCCAGACGGTGCGCGAGAAGTTCTCGTGCCGGGACTGCGAGACGATCACCCAGCCGCCAGCCCCCTTCCACGTGACGCCGCGCGGCTTTGCCGGGCCGAACCTGCTGGCCATGATCCTGTTCGAGAAGTTCGGCCAGCATCAGCCCTTGAATCGGCAGAGCGAGCGCTACGCCCGGGAGGGCATCGATCTGAGTCTGTCGACACTGGCTGACCAGGTCGGCGCCTGTGCGGTGGCCCTGCAGCCGCTTTATCGGCTGATCGAGCATCACGTCCTCTCCGCCGAGCGACTGCATGGCGATGACACCACGGTGCCGATCCTGGCCAAGGGCCAGACGGTCAAGGGACATATCTGGACCTACGTTCGCGACGATCGGCCGTTTGGCGGACGGGCGCCGCCGGCCGCGCTCTATTACGCCTCGCGCGACCGGCGGCAGGAGCATCCCACACGGCATCTCCAAAGCTTCTCCGGCATCCTGCAGGCCGACGCCTATAGCGGCTACAACGAGCTGTATGACGCCTCGCGCGCGCAGGGGCCGATCACGTCCGCACTCTGTTGGGCCCACGCCAGGCGCCAGTTCTTCGAGCTGGCGGACATCGCGGCCAATGCGAGGCGCGACAAGAATGCCGCAGCGATCTCGCCGATTGCCCTGGAGGCGGTCAAGCGCTTCGATGCGCTGTTCGATATTGAGCGCAGCATCAACGGCCAAAGCGCCGAAGAGCGTCTGCGCATGCGCAAGGAGCAAAGCGCTCCGCCTTTGACGGCATTGGAAGCATGGCTCCGCGAGCAGCGTGCCCGGCTGTCAAACTCGTCCGCGGTCGCCAAGCCAATCGACTACATGCTGCGCCGCTGGGACCGGTTTGCTCGCTTCATCGATGATGGGCGGATCTGCCTGACAAACAATGCGGCGGAGCGCGCGCTGCGCGGCTTTGCCCTCGGCCGCAAGTCATGGCTCTTCGCCGGCTCCGAACGTGGTGCCGACCGCGCCGCCACCATGGCGACGCTAATCATGACGGCAAAGCTCAATGACGTCGATCCGCAAGCCTGGCTGGCGGACGTCTTGGCCCGCATCGCCAGCACCCCTCAAGGTCAGCTCAATGAGCTGCTGCCTTGGGATTGGAACAGAACCCCCGTTCAGTCTGCGGCCTGATCGGGCCACCGCGCCACGCGATCATCCCGCGGCCCTCACCGGACGGTTACACCCCCGTGACCTTCCCGAAGGGTGGACAGTTCGTGCTCCATGCCATGTCGACAAAGGGTACCGCGGCCACAACCACCCGCATCGGTTCAGGGTCTGGATCTCGGGGCTGGTCCGCCGCGTCACGGCTTCCATCCGGCGCAAGATGAAACATCGTGCGGCTCGGTCGCTTTACCTTGCGACGAACAAGAAAAAGGATGCATCAACCGGCGCACTGCTAGTCTGGCAGTTCACCCAAACTGCATTGTCGTTGCCGGCCCGATCAGCAGTGTTACACCAAGCGTTTTCCGCACCGATCGTCAAGGTGTCCGCCTGAACCCACCGACTCCAACCCTTGATTGCTTGTACGTTGTGCCCGAAATCGATCTGATATATGCCAGCCCCTAACCTTTTGGTGTTCGCGGTGTTGCAACCGAAGCAGCCCGCTATGCTGCCGTCTGAATTGATTGCCGCTGTTAAAAACACGACTCCTCTGGTCGGCTGCACTGAGCCGGGCGCAACGCTGAGAGCGCGCTCCTGCCCTGGAAGGGTGTTGTTATCCTGTCTAACCGTCTGTGCGACGGCAACACTGGAAAGGGCGATTCCCAAACACGTCAGTGCGATAGCGGCGACAGAGCGATCCATGATATCTCTCCTCTACTATTTGCGAACGCCCCCTGCCTTTGGCAAGCCGGCGCTTTGACCAGCGTCAGCTTCGTTAGCAACGTTGGCATGCCTCCTTCGCCGTAATCAACAACTAGTCCTGGTAGGTGAGCACGCGCTTGCTGTTACAACTCGCGAAGTTAAGTGCATTTTCGAAGCTCAATTTGCTTCGCACGAGGCCGTGTCTCTGGCGCAGCTAAATGTTTGGGCAACCGCCAATCCTAGTAGGCGCCGCATGCCCCTCTTGGCGCTACAAACCTTGGCTAGACCGGATAAGCCGAGCTGCTAGGAATTCCAGATCTATGCCATGGCTTGACGAGGAAAGGCAATTTTCCGACGAGAGCTGCCGTGTATTGACCCGTCATTTCGATCGACCGAAGCATTTCGTCCTCGGGTTGACCAGGCGAACGGAGCCTGATGCCTCTGCAATTCCATCGCGCTTCCGAAGACCTGGAAATATGGAGTGCGAGCAGCGGCGGCTATTCGTTCGTGATCAGCTTCCAGAGCCCGACCGGTCGTGGCTTCCGCGGAAGGTCGGGCTACGTCGCCTCGTGGCGTCCGCTTGACCCAGAGCCGTGGCTCGATCAGGATTCTCGGCTGGCCGCTCCAAAGCTTCGCTGAGGCCGAGAATGCGTGCAACAGTATGCTGAATTACCTTCGAGACGTGAACTGATTCCCACTCGCTGAGAATACCGAGCTTTGCCAAATGCCCAAGTCGCGAGCGCCGCCCAGGATACTCGATCGAATCTCACCACTCACACTCATTACGTAAAGGCGTTGAAGCATATGCTGGCAGTCGATGCAGACGAAGTTGATAGGAAACGGCATTTGGATCAGGGGTGCGCAATGAGCAGCGGGCAGCTTGACGATGAGTACGACCGCGAGGAAGCCGAGGCGATTGCCGCGGCACTTTACCTCACGCCCAATGAATTAAATGAAATCGAGTATACGATACACGAGATCGCCAACGACGACGGGTTGGTCTACGGATACGGCGTAGAGATCAAAGAAGGAGCCCCGCAGCACATCCTCGACAAGCTTGCGCCGCTGCCCAGGCGGGGCAACTTAGTGCTGATCCATGTGCAGGGATACGCCGACGACGCAGATCAAGAGCAAATGGAAATAGAGATGGCCAGGACCACCGTTTACAAAGTGAAGCTCTACAACATCGCTACGGACGAAGTGGTTATCTCTCGACGAATGGCCACCTACGAGGGGGCAGCCAAGATGGGAGGGTGGACGGTTGAAGGCACGGGCCATGTAGTTGACGTAACTGACTTAGAACCCGGAGAGGAATGGACACCTCGCGATTTCGATGCGTCCTAGATATGACGTGCTCAAGACAGAGCATCCACTCATTTGGCTAGCGAAGCACTTTTCCTTCGGGACGCTGTTGGTAGCGGTGTCCTCGGACGGATGCTAGCGCTAGCTATTCGCTGCACGCGCAGGCATTCCAACAAGCCCCGATCACGTTAGGTTGTGCCGTCGGAAGTGCGGAATCGGGTAGGCGAACACCAACTGACGGGCCAGTTCCCAGTTTAGGCAAACTTGATTTGCGTCAACTGCACAAACGCTGCCGAATATGGATTCGTTATCATCATACGGCGAGGTAATTTGGTTCTCCAGACTCACCCCAGAAGCGCCAAGCTCTCCAAACAAAGTGCTCTCACTTCGTAGTTACGCCGACCTTCTCCTCCCAAGTTCACGCGCGGAATTGCCGATGTAGTAAGCCAGCAATGCGACTCCTCGAGAAGCTGTGCTGGATGAGATCTCATTTTAAAGACTCGGGCCAACGACGACAGTGGATTGATCAAGGCAACCAGCTCAAGCGAGTGTATCGTGACCGACAGCACCTTGTGAACCCCTCAAAAACGGAACGAAGCAGCGGGTCACAGCGTCTTGATTAGCCATGAATGGGCTCGGTCCAAGATCCCGAGTCCAACCCAGAGACAGAACCAAAGCACAGTCTTCATCAGTGCAAGCGGTTGACTTCCTACACGCCAAGGTGGCATCCTGCACTTCTTCATTCGGAAGCTTGGGGGGAGCCACGATGAGGTCTTTGGTTTCCTTTTCGCTCGTGGTCGTACGCCCCTGTAACGCTGCCGAAGCTCAATGTCTTGACCGCGGCCTGCTGCTATCTACTTGCCCGGCACCTGTTTTCAAAGCGATGCCGAGCTTTCCGATTCAGCAGTATCGATCGCAGTCTGCGCCCGTTTACCGGCTCGGCCCTTCGGTCGGACACAGATCGAAGTCCATAGGCGCCGTCCAGTTGTTACTTACGCCAAAATCGGATCGAATGCCGACAGTTTGCTCAGATGTATTGGGGTATCAACAACAACCGTTGCATGAGCGCTGCCAGGCTTTCATGGAGCGGCGCAATGCGCAGGCGGCGTGCTCATTGCGGTCAGCACCGACGGCGCCGAGCTACAGGCCACGGCACGCACAGGGTATGCTTGTACCCAGGCAAGAAACGCTGCATGGCGTTACAGGTGGGTACTTGGCCGTTGAGATGAGTACCTACCTAACCTAAGGTTGATTATTCAGATTCTCTGGATACGTTAATGAGACAACGCGCATCGAACACTCATTCAACTGACCCTCTTCGTTTCATTTGGCTGCCGTCGTGCACCGGCGTCATCAACGACCAACACGACAGTTTCGCTAACAGGATCGTAGTCGGGATCGCCACCGATACCCCGCGCAACACTGGCGCCGTACTGGCCCGCGAGATCGGCCGAGCCAAACACCTCACCATCGCTGTCTGGCTGAAAGCGACCGTTGTGGATGATCGGGAAATAATAGCGCTGCATAGCTTTGGCCCCTCGTCAGTGTGGTCATGCGCCAACATCAGGCCGGGGCGCGCCTGTCTAAATTGACAGGGATCGCTGTGCACCCGCGCCATCGCCCGCCTCCCTCTGCGGAACGCTTGAGCCCGCATCATTATCTCTTCGGGATTGTCTCGACAGCTTCTCGTCAGCCCGCTCGGTCATACTTCAATTATCAGAAGCTGGCAGGGATATCTCGTTAGTAGGAATGCGAGCTAATTTGAGGCGAGCCCCTTTCTGAATTGCAACGCGCGACGCTCGCATTACAGGTTGCCCACCTGTTGACCCGGTGTCGCGCGTTGATCCGATTGATTTACGGCCGCCAAGCGATATCGCCGCGAAAGGGGCCGCTCGGCACCTACCCGAATTGGTGGGCCCGCATCATTCACTCGGAATGCCCTTAACCGAACACGTTCCGACTGTACGCCCATAGACATCACGGCCGAGAGGTTGCAGCAAATTGCGTCGATTCATCATTCGAAAAGGAAGGCCGACTCCGAAGGGGCACAAACGAACCTTTCTTAAGCGGAAGAGGCTTGCGCACCTTCTTGGAGCTACAATCGTACTCTGTTCGACGCGGCTCGCGCTCGCTGCGGACGCCCCCGGGCTGGAAACAGCGAACATTAGAGAATTCGTCTCGTACTTCAGCCCGAACGACTTCAAGATCGTTGATTCAGATGACCTTTATGCTGCCCCTGCAAAGTTTATCGGGCAGCCTATCGAGATTCGAAACGTGAGGTGCCTCTACGCCGTGGACGGCTACCACTGCATTGCACCTCAGCCCGGAATGGTTACGATTGTTTCTGCAAAGTCTGTCGCACCTGCGGCAGAACGGGAAGCCTTGAAGAGCGACTGCGCGGAGATCCAGGCGATGGCTCACCTGCCCGCTTGCCGAAAGAATGTTCGAATTATCCCAGCTGACTTGACCGAAAGCTCCCTCCCCAACTACGCCGCGAAGCGCGTCGTTATGACGGCCGAGAGAATTGAAATACATCCGGCGTCGCAACTGAAACATTAACGCCGCCGAATGCCACGCGTTGCTGCTCCGTCATCGCTTTTCTGAGCCTCAAGAGAAGAAGCAGCGCGGGCGCGACTCGGCGCTGGTCGAGTGGAATGGATCAGGCGCTGTTGCAAGCGCGCCCGCGCTGCCCAGTGAAGTTAGCAGCTACGCGACTCGGCGCCCCAAAGCCCCCACGCATACACGGGGTGAGCGCTGTCCCTACCACTCGCCGCCAACTTCAAAGGCGTTTTACGCGGTCTAGCTTTCCGAAAGCTGACGGCCGCCTGGCCCGAACTGTCCAAAGCCGGTGCAATTCAGCGCGCCAATCATCAATGTATCAATGAGCTTGGGCGCGCCGCGCTGGCGAAAGTCTCGCAGGCAACCTACCCGAACCGCCGGTTGGCACTCACGCGGCTCTCCTAGAAGAGTGCGTATGCGTGCAGCGATCTTCCGCGCCTCCTTCGGCCCGAGGCTGGGTTTCACGCTATCGAGTATGTCTACCATTGCCTGAGCCTCCTCGGCATCAAGTGTCGCAACTTGGCGACCTGATAGACTCAGAGACTGATCGTCCGCGCGAGCCTGATTGGCTGCAAGCACCGCAAGCGCTTGCGACCGCAGGGCCGCGATGTGCCGCTCGAATATGTGCGTCCGTTGGCCTGTACTGCCCTATGGGCTTGCGTCGCAAACTTTGGTGGCCAGCCCGTCCTCGAAGACAGAGGCTGGCCACCTTTGCTCCCGAGGGGCCCAAATTCTCAAGGGGGGCGATCAAGGAGTATCGCTGAGAAGGACTGGAAGCACCTACCTGAATTGGCGGCCGGTCGAATTGACTGCCCCGGTCTAAGCTAGTGCCTCAGGCTTGCAGATTTAGGAAAGACTCAAATGGCAAAACGCGCACGCATTCGTTACGCCAACAAGACGGACAGAAAGAATCCTGACGAAAGAATAACACACGTCGGCGGAGTAAACCCCGATGGAAAGCCGTGGAAGCGATCCATCGAACAGGTTGTCAAAGACATCGAGAGCGCCGAATGGGAGTTCTATGTCGAAGAAAATGGACGCAGGGTTGGTGTGGTTTGGGCCACGCACAACGGGCACAAGTACATCAAGACGACGGCCGACGACATTCAACCAGACAATGTTCTCCCGCTCCTAGCCGAGTGCCCCGGATGATCTCAGTCTCAGTGACCGTAAGCAGCGCGGGCGCGACTCGGCGCCGGGAAATGCGAAGCGACGCTGTCCCTGCCACACCCGCGCTGCCGGTGAAGTTAGCAGCGACGTGACTCGGCGATTCGTGACGGACAACGAAGCGCTGTCCCACGCGCCACTAACTTCGGCGGCCAGCCTCACCTTCTTCATAAAGCTGCACCCCGGCTCCGCGAGGTGGAGTCAAGCCCACGGGGCGCCGCCAAATTGTATCGGCGAAAAGCCTCCCAGGCACCTACCAGGATTGGTTGGGCTGCCTGGGCGGCCCCAAGGCCGATGTCGAAGCTGTCCGCGTCGCAAATTCTATTTCTTCGACGGCGTTATGTAGTCCCGGTGTAGAACGATTGATCTTGCAGCACCATCAAACAGCACGGTGATACCTGTATTTCGAGAGCCGATTTCGACCACTGTGCCCATTCGGTCCGCTAGCCGATACCGATGCTTGCGAGCTCTCCAAAGCGTCGCGTATCCGCCTGATCAGCGACGTGTCGGTAGAGATCCCGCGCGTCATCTGCAACGAGGAATGGACGCAGTCGCCGCTTCCAAGCGCTTCTCCACTCGCGAACGCTAACACGGATACATTGCCGCGGCGGCCTTGCCGATGGAGCAAACCTGTTCAAGACGGAGAACCGGATTTCATTCGTCTTGCCTCCATGTCCGTCGGCAAAGAGAAGCCAGCAATCCTCCGAAAGATCAGGGAAGAGTTTTTCGCGAACTGCAACAACGTGAACCGTGGCGAAGTGCTCAACCAGATAGTCCAGCAGCGGAGCCGCATATGGGGCGTGCCCGATCTCGGCGGGCACGACAAACGCCATTCGGCCACCTGGTTTCAAGAGGCCAGCGGTAGCAACGAGGAAAGGGGCCCACGAAGACGTGAGACCGGTAAATTCGGCCCCCAGTCTGGCGCACAGCCCGAGCGCACGAGCCCGAATATCACCCTTGAAGGACTGGTATCGAATGAATGGCGGATTGCCGGCGGCACAGTCAAAGCGCTCTGCAGTCTCCGCAGCCCAAGCGAAGAAATCGCCCTCATGCACAAGCGCCCAGGGAGCCCGCGCCATTGCGGTTCCGAGCGTGTCCATGTCTTGCTCGATACCAACGGAATTGCGATGCCCAGCGATGAACCTTCCGTCTCCGCACGAGGGATCGAGAAGCCGATCGCTTTCATCCCGGACCGCCCAACGCAGGAGCGTCGAGACGACCGGGTCCGGCGTAAAATAGGCGCCAGCTTCTTTCTGTGAGAGGCGTTGCACCACAGCAGCTTCCTTGTCGCGAATCACCCGAATACTCTTCCGACTATACCTACGCGTGCAGCACTGCGCGTAAGTTTAGACGTCGCTGTCAACGGGTGAAAAGCTGCCTCCCCAGACTGCTCACAGCTTAGTTGTGACGCGTTGCTGGCATTGGCCGTATCGTATCGGTTTCGCGATCGAGATGCCCACCTGGTCGCAAACGCGACGAAAATCCACTAATCCACGATCGCGGAGCTTAGGCCGTTCGGAGAGTGGTCTGCGGTCCAGCGTCAAAAGCCGCACCATGCTCTGTGGCTGAGCCTCAGGCAGCCAATCATCACTCATAGCTCACTCCCCTTCTGTCGACCGCCCGCGATGGTCCCAACCATCGGCGGCGGCTCGAAGATCACATTCACGTCCCTGTTGCCGCATTGGGGACAATTCCTGCCCTTGGCCCACAAGTGGTGCATGTCCAAGGCCGCCTGGTAGTCGCGCTGCCGGACCCTGACCGGGCTTTCAATGTGTATCCCAGGAGACAGCGCGCGCGGACGCGACAGCTCGGCCGGTGGGCCTCCCCCGCGTTTCAATTTGACATTAGAACAAAATAAGAACATACGGGTGGCGCGTCAACACGGAATTCCGATGCCCGCCGATCTCAAATCGATTCCGGAGCTAGATCCGCTGGAGCTGGCGGCCGATCGGGTGAAACGCAGCATGCGACGGCGATGTCCGTGCGGCTGTCCGGGCGCTCATCGTTGCCAACGGACTTCTGGAAGGCGAGCTTAACGATGTCTACGCCGCAACGTCGCGAGGACCGCTCGCGGTCGAATTAAGAGCGGCTCTCAGAGCAGCTGACGTCTTCCTCATCCTGCTTTTCGAAAGCGATTGAGAGTAGGCAGCTCGCGAAAAAAATGTGCCGAAGTGCCGTCATGTCCTAAGTTCGCTATTTTTCTCTTGTACAAATATCTGCAGCCGTTGAATAGCATCCGAGACAAGCTGCCTGATATCGTGTTCGCCAAGCTTCGGGAAGCGGAGTACGGCTTCTAAACTGGTCAACGCTTCGTCGACATGCACCAGCACACCGTCCTCCACTTCAGTCTTGTCTCTCCAGCGGTAATAATGACAAAGCTCGTGAGCGGCGGCAGCTTGCATACTCAGTGACGAATTCGGATCAACAACGCTGGTGCCAGGATAAATGTCGGGACCAAACACTATCTCTGCAAGGGTCTCTTCATTTTCGACGGTGACGCGAAATCGTGTGCGCGCGCTAGGCTCATGTCGTACCGGAGTGGCCTTGCCCCACGGGCTTAATCCAGTTTGAAGTTCGTTCTGGCCCACGACAAGGACCAGAGCATGAAGCGCAGCCGCTTTACGGAAGAACAGATCATCGGGATTTTGAGGGAACATGAGGCCGGCGTGTCGGTCGCCGAACTTTGCCGCAAGCATGGCGTCAGCGACGCCAGCATCTACAAATGGAAGGCCAAGTTCGGTGGGCTGGAGGTGTCGGAGGCCAAGCGGCTGAAGACGCTGGAGGACGAGAACACGCGGCTGAAACGGTTGCTGGCCGACTCCATGCTGGACAATGCGGCGTTGAAGGACCTCTTGGGAAAGAAATGGTGACGCCCGCGGCCAAGCGGAAAGCTGTCGCGCATCTCGTGGATGCCCACGGGATGAGCGAACGGCGGGCGTGTAAAGCCATCGGCTGCTGCCGCATGACCATGAGATACCAGACGACCCGGGCGGACGAAGCCGACCTTCGCCAGCGCATGAGGGCGATCGCCCAGGAGCGCCGTCGCTTCGGTTATCGACGCCTGCACGTGCTGCTCAAGCGGGAGGGCTATCTGGTCAACCACAAGAAGCTCTTCCGGCTCTACCGGGAAGAGAGGCTCGCGGTACGCCGCCGTGGTGGCCGCAAGCGGGCAATCGGGACCAGGGCACCGATGATGGCGCCGATGGCCCTCAACGATCGTTGGTCGCTCGACTTCGTGTCGGATCAGCTCACCGACGGCCGTCGCTTCCGCATTCTGACCGTGGTCGACGATTGCACCCGCGAGTGCCTGGCGCTGGTGGCCGACACCTCGCTCTCGGGCACCCGCGTTGCGCGGGAGCTGGACCGGCTGATGATTGAGCGCGGCAAGCCGAAGATGGTGGTCAGCGACAACGGCACCGAACTCACCAGCAACGCCATTCTGACGTGGGCCGATCAGAGCCGCGTCGCTTGGCACTACATCGCGCCCGGCAAGCCCATGCAGAACGCCTTCATCGAGAGCTTCAACGGCCGGCTGCGAGATGAATTGTTGAACGAGACGTTGTTCACCTCGCTGGCCCAGGCCCGCGTCGCGCTCGGATGCTGGCGCGCGGATTACAACGACACACGACCACACTCACGGCTCGGATGGAGGACGCCATCCGAGTTCGCCACCACCTGCCATCCGCGGCGGG
>NZ_LJYG01000045.1:0-3832 GCF_001440035.1 Bradyrhizobium manausense
CACCCTACGAGACTGTGAATCTTTTGTACCGCGTGTCGGGCGAATGTGATTCTCTAGGCAGACTGATCTGCTGGAGAGGATGATGGCTGACGAGGGACTTTTTGGCGAATTGCCGGATCAGTCGGCGCCACGAACCGAAGCGGTGCCGCGGGGTGCACCTCGGCTGCGCGAGCCCGTGCGCAATCAGGTCGAATTGCGGGCGGTCGATATCGACAGCCTGATCGGGCAGGATCATCTGGCCCGGGTGATCTGGGCTTATGTCGAGGGGCTCGACCTGAGCGAGCTGGAAGATCGGGTTAAGGCACGGGAAAACAGGCCGGGCCATCCGGCGCCATCACCCCGGCTGCTGCTGGCGCTTTGGCTGTACGCCACGAGCGATGGCGTTGGCAGCGCGCGGGCGTTGGATCGGCTCTGCGACAGTCACGACGTCTACCGCTGGCTCTGCGGCGGCGTGTCTTTGAACTATCACACACTGTCGGATTTCCGGGTCGGCTGCGCGGACCTGCTGGACCGTTTGCTGGTCGAACATCTGGTGGCTCTGAATGAGGCAGGGCTGATTGATCTGGAGAAGCTGACCCAGGACGGGGTGCGGATACGGGCGAATGCGGGGGCCGGCTCGTTCCGGCGGGAGGCAACGCTCGGCCGGCAGATGGCCCAAGCGAAGGCTGTGGTGGAAGAGCTCAAGCGCGAGGTCGATGCGGATCCGGAAGCCAGCAGCCGGCGTATCAGGGCGGCCAGAGAGCGCGCGGCACGCGAACGCAGTGAGCGGGTGCAGGCTGCGCAGAGGGCTTTGGACGAGATCAAGCGGAAGCGCAAGCAACTCGACGAAAAAGGCGGCAATGGCAAAAAGCCGAAGGAGCCCCGGGCCTCCACCACCGACCCGCAGGCAAGGGTGATGAAGATGGCAGATGCCGGCTTCCGCCCCGCCTACAATGTGCAGGTGGCCAGCGCGGCCGGCGAACTGATCGTGGTCACGGTCGACATCGACAACAACGGATCAGATCGCGGCTTGATGCGGCCGATGCTGGAGCGAACGCGCACTCGGCTGAAGCGCTTGCCGCGTCGCTACCTCGCCGATGGCGGGTTCTGCAGCGGCGAGGACATCGAATGGGCGCACGGTGAAGGCGTCGAGGTCTACTGTCCTCCGCCCAACTCCAGGAGCGGTGTCGATCCCTTTTTACCTCGGAGCAGCGACGGTCCTGGCGTCGCGGCCTGGCGGGCCCGCATGGCCAGCGAAGCCGGCAAGGCACAGTACAAAGCCCGCACGATCTGCGAATGCATCCATGCCCGGTGGCGGAACTGGGACCTCAGGCAATTGACCGTGCGCGGCATCGAGAAGGTCCGTGCCGTCGTGCTCTGGTACGCCCTCACCAACAACATCCTGCAAGGACACCAACTGGCAAAAGCATAGACAGCACAGCCATCCCCCGGCGGTTCGACATCGACGGCCCCCGACATCAGCGCGGGCGCTACCCACTCTTTAATATCGAATGCGGAAATGACTCACAGGCTCTACGATTTCTCGCTCTATCGCAATATCCCGGACAACGCCGACAACAGCCGATCAATCTGCGCGTCCGTGCCGACGGTGATGCGCAGGAAATCCGAGATGCGCGGCGCCGAGAAGTGACGGACGATCACCGCCTGCTCCCGTAGCGCCGCCGCAAGCTTGGCCCCCTCGTGCGCGGGATGGCGCGCGAAGACGAAATTGGCGAGCGAGGGCAGCACCTCGAAACCGGCGCTTTTCAATCCGCGGGTCAGCCGCTCCCTGCCCTCGATCACGCGACGGCGGCCTTGCTGGAAATAAGCATCGTCCGCGAGGGACGCGATCGCACCTTCCTGGGCAGGCCGGCCGAGCGGATATGAATTGAAACTGTCCTTCACGCGCATCAGCGCATCGATCAGATCGGCGTCGCCAATGGCATATCCGACGCGAAGCCCGGCGAGAGCGCGCGACTTCGACATGGTCTGCACGACCAGGAGATTGCGATGAGACGCGACCAGCGGAATCGCCGTCTCGGCGCCGAAATCGACATAGGCCTCGTCCACGACGACGGGCACATCAGGGTGGTCGTCGAGCAGTGTCGCGATCTCGGTGCGCGACAGCGCGATGCCTGTCGGCGCGTTCGGATTGGGGATGATGATCGCGCCGGCCGGCCGGCGATAATCAGCGGTGCGGATCTGCATGGCCTGATCGAGCGGCAAGGTCTCATAGGCGATGCCGAACAGGCGGCAGTAGACCGGATAGAAACTGTAGGTGATATCGGGAAACAGCAGCGGCGCATCGTGCTTCAGCAGCGCGACGAAGGCGTGTGCCAGCACCTCATCCGAGCCGTTGCCGACGAACACCTGCTCGGGCCTCACGCCGTGATAGGCGGCAAGGGCCGCCCGCAGCGCGGTCGCCTGCGGGTCCGGATAGAGACGCAACGTATCGGCCGCCGCGCCCCGGATCGCCTCCAGCGCACGCGGCGACGGACCAAGCGGGTTCTCGTTGGTGTTGAGCTTGACCAGATCCGCCATGCGCGGCTGCTCGCCCGGCACGTAGGGTTTCAGCTCATGCGTCAAGCTGCTCCAGAAACGGCTCATCTTCCTTCTCCCTCACGCGGACGCGTGGCGCGCTCAACGAAGCCCTTTGCGAGCGCGTGATAGATACCCTCCTCGCAGATCATCCGCGAGACGAAATGGGCGATCAGCGCCGCCGCCATCAGTGGCACGACCATGCCGTGATTGTCGGTCATCTCGGTCACGATCACGAAGGCGGTGATCGGCGCCTGCACGACGCCGGCGAAATACGAGACCATGCCGAGCAGCATGATCGCACCGAGCGGCGCGTCGTGGAAGAACGCGGCGATGTTGCTGCCGATGCCGGCGCCGACGGCGAGCGAGGGCGAAAAGATCCCGCCCGGTATGCCGCTGATCGCGGCGAAGCTCGTCGCCAGCAGCTTGAGCACGCCAAATTCCTGCGGCAGCGGGGTGCCGTGATCCAGCGCCTCTTTCACCTGCACGTAGCCCGTGCCGTAGATGGTGTCGCCGGACACCAGGCCGCAAATGGCGACCGCGAGGCCGCAGGCAAAGGCGAACCACAGCGGATGGCCCTTGATCGCGCGTCCGAGCGGGCTCTTGAAACCGCGCGCCATGGCGATGACGACGCGGCTGAACAGGCCGCCGGCGAGGCCACCGACGACGCCGCAGGCCGGAACGGCCAGCCAGTCGGCGCCACGCGAGAGCGTCATCGCGCTGCTGCCGAAATAGGCGTAATTGCCGGCCAACGCGAGCGAGGTCAGGCCGGCCGCGATCACGGCGGCAATGATCAGGCTGGATGTGCGGGTCTCGAAGGCGCGGCTCATCTCCTCGATGCCGAAGACGATTCCCGCCAGCGGCGTGTTGAAGGCCGCGGCGACGCCGGCGGCGGCTCCGGCCAGGATCAATCCAGGCTGGCGGCGCGGCGAGACACGACCGAGCGCGAACATGATGGAGGCGCCGACCTGAACGGTCGGCCCTTCCCGCCCCACGGAGCCGCCGCACAGCAGCCCGAACAGCGTCAGGATCATCTTGCCCATCGCGATCCGGATCGAGACCAGGTTCTCGCGCGCGGCCTGATCGGTCAGCTGCCGCGCGGCGATTGCCTGCGGAATGCCGCTGCCCTGCGCATTCGGGAACAGACGGAGGGTCATATAGGCCGACAGCATGAAGCCGAGCGGCGTCACCGCCAGCACGGCATAGCGCGACTTCGCCAACAAGAGTGCGAAGGCGTACTGCGCGAGATCGGCAAGCTGCGCCAGCGCCACGGCTGCTGCGCCGACCCCGATCCCGCCGAGCAGAAAGATCGCCC